>JBAXAI010000005.1:0-154119 GCA_037142615.1 Spirochaetales bacterium
GACAGCGCCTCCAACCAAGCAGCAAGCCCGGCGTGCTTCAGGTGCACCGAGAGTTTGTTCCGGTCACCGGCAAACTCCCACCACCCCAGGCGCTCGCCTTCAACGAAGGTTGGTAGTAGCAAGTTTCGGGGTTTCAGCAAAGCGCGGTACACCGGCGAGCCGTCGAAATCGCCGCTTCCCTGCCCCAAGGCCTGGAGCGCGTAGAGGAACCAGCCGAGGGTGCGCACGTCGATGGCCGGGCTGCGGATCTCTTTTTCGGCGCGACCCTCGAGGTAGCCGTTGTCGCGCAGCGAGGTGAGCAGGTTGCGCCCGTAACGGGCCACGCCGCCACGCGAAATTGTGGTGGGAAGCTGGGTGGCCAATGCGTCGTCAAAGGTAGCTTTGGGCACCTCGAGCCGACCGTCGCTGAACCGGGCGGCCAGGAAGTCGCTGGCGGCCCAGCGGTAGTACTTGTCGGCCAGCACCATGTGAAAGTGGTTCAACTGGGGGAACTGCGCGCTGTCCATCTTGCCCAGAAACGCGCGGAGCAGGAGCAGGTAGCCGGGAGCACGGTCGAAGCGTCGTGCGAGGTGTCGCGTGGTACGACCGCACACGCCCATCGAGGCGTTGCCGTACCAGCGGTTCTGAAAAGCACGTTCGACGTTCACCTCGGACTTCAGTGCGGGGTCATAAGCCAACAAAAACTCCCTGGCCTCGGGCAGGTTGGCGCCGATCTTGTGCAGGTCCGACGTATGCGCCGTCAGGTAGGCTTCAGTCGGCATGAGCGCTCCGGTAGTAGGGCATGGCGTAGCGCCCCTTGTCGGCAAGGGTGAAGGTGGCGGCCAGCGCGTGCATGGCCACCTTCGGCGAGGCTGTGGGCGAGAGGGTAACCAACCGCCCGAAGCTGGTGCCCTGAAACTCGGCCTTGGTGGAACTCTCCAGGCGAGCCAGCAACTCGGGGGCTTTGAAATCCTTGGTCGGATCGAGAACGGCACGGAGGGTTTCGGGCAAGTCGTCGGGGTAAGTCTTGAAGTGGCGGTAACGCTCGGCAAGGGCCGTCCGAAGGCTGGGTTCGGGCAAAAAGAGGCTGCAAAGGGCCTCGTCGCGTGCCGCCGCCAACAGGGGTTCTTCTTTGAGGCGTGCCGCCAGCAGGATGCCCTCACCTGCCGCCAAAGGTGCGAACGCCGCCCCGACGAGCCGAGTCAGAAAGTCGTAACCGCCGTGCTGGTAGGCGATGTCGGTGTTCCACCAGTTCATCAGCTCCTTCTCGCCCAGGCGGGCTACCGTGAGTTGAAGCAGCAGGATCTCGTCGAGGTCAGCGTGGTCGAACATGAGACCACTATAGTACAGGAATCAGCGGGAGTGTGCGACTTGTGGCGATAGGTTGGACCTCGCCTTGTTGCCGTTCCGAACCAGTGCTACTTTGGAAAGGTGAGCGATCCTACGCACGGGGATGCCAAGTATTCCGAAGTCCCACACTGGCCAACCGTTGGGACGCTCCTCAGGATATACTTCGACACCGCAGGACTCGGCGAAAAGGATCAGGACTTCACGGGGACTTCGCGAAAGTACGTCCGTGGTGTCGCGGACGAGAACGACGAACGAGTCGAGTTCTACCTCGCCGAGTTCCAATTGATCGCTGATCGACTCGAAAACCTCACGGAGGGCTGCTCACGACATTGGCTGTCGGGGGCTGCCTTCGCGAACGTGGTTTCCTCGTATCAGTGGTTCGTCTCCACGATTCCTTGCCCACCGGTCACCCAACAAAGCGCCGTCCGCGAGTTCGTCCGGGTTTTCGCCGCCTTTTCCATGGAGTACTACTTCAAATGGCTCCGCGACGACCATGGGCGAACACGGCTGGAGTCGGACGACCTTTGGTTTCTCCCGGGAGCAAAGGACGCGAAGAACTCGCTGCCGAAGCTTATGGCGAGGGTCTGTCAGCACCTCAGGCTTGAAACCTGCACGGCCCACAGCTTGGCCGCCTGCCTTTTCGCGGGCGACGATTTTGAGAGCGTCAATTCCCGCGAAAAGGCTGAACGGACCTTTCAAAACTGGTTCAACGGCGCGGTTGTGCCTCACTGGTCCCGTTTCGAAGCATTGATCCTCGCAAACATCAAAAAACTTGATGAAGCCGCCGCAAAGGCCGCTACTCAGGATTTGCTCTCCTTCTTTTGGGGGTGCGAATTGGCACTGCTCCTGGAAAAAGAGAACCTGACTGACGAGTTGCAGGAACTCCATAGCCAAATCTGGGCCATGTCATCCCTGATGCTGGAGCGCCCCCAATACTCGCCCCCCTTGCTGCCGTCGCTTCTGGCAGAGGGGAGTCCCGAACTGGTTGAATGGGAACGGTCCTTGTTCCACAAGTATACGGACCCAGCGATGGCGCGGATTCTCCAGGGGTTGGAACTGCCAGACGACCTTGCCGTGCTGGTGGAACTCGCGGACGCTGGCTGGTACCGCTTTGGCAGGGTATGGCACCAAACTGTCACGCGTGCCTTTGACATGGCCCGCGACCTTGACGATGCCCGGCAGCGGCCTCTCCACAAACAACTGTTGGTCTTGGGCAACCTCGGCACCAAGTTCAAGAGTTCGGAAAACTGGAGGGAGATCCAGAGAAATCCCCTTCCGTACATCGTTTCCTCGGACGATGTGACGTGGAGCCGGGATCTCGGCCGTGCTCACAGGAATGAACTTCGGAAAGTAGGGCTTTACCTTCGCACTCAACTTCAGGTCGCCGTCTCAAGGCGGGACGCCGAGATCGTCGGGCGTCTTCTGGATCACGGTGCGGATCCTGCCGTGAGGGTAATCGACGGGGGCGACAACGCGACGGCCCTGTTGATGGCATTTCGAGTCCTCGGACAAGACGCCTTGGCACGAAGGTCCATGGTCAAATTGATTCTCGAGGCGCTGGACAAACGCTCACCCGAGGTTGTGCAAGCCTCAGTCAACGCCAGGACGACGACCACGAACAGCTCGGCATTTAGCCAGGCCATCGAAACCGGCGACTCGTGGGGCGTTGTTGAGCTTCTCAACCGGGGTGCCGACGTCGATTGTCCTGTCGGCGGTGATGAAGACTCTCCGCTCTACCTGGTTATGAACTACTTCCTACTTGCGTTCCGCGCTGAACACCAACCTGAGTTCTTCACCGACCTCCACCTTGCCAGCCGGGACTCGGTGAATCTGACTCGCCTCAACGCCCCCCTGCCGGGCTCACTCCTGATGCGGATTATCGAGGCCGAAATGCCCGGTGGATCGGAACGGGCAAGTCGGCTACTTGCCGAACAGTTGACCAAACAATCGAGCCGCGAAGAACGCCTGGCCCTTGTCCGAACGTTGCTTTCACGCGGTGCCGACCCCAACCGGCTCCAGCGCCTGCAAAAACGGTATCCCCTCGACTTTGCCCTCGAGATCGACAGGGAAGCTGGAACGGATCTGTCCAGCTTGATCCGCGATGCTGGGGGCTATCGGGTGAGCCTCCACTAGATGTCCGACTTCTTTCTCCTGACAGCTCCGACTGCCGCTACTAGATTCAGTCCACAAGGAGATTCCAATGAGCAGATCGGCGAACGATGATCGAAGCGATTCCATGAACCCCAACAACGAGGCGTACTGGGACTCGCTCGACAACCACTCAGACCAGTTGAACCCGAACAACGACGAGTATCGGGGTGATGACACCGACGCAAGGGAAGAAAGCAACAACAGCTGAGGGTCAAAACACTGGGTGGGGCGAGTTGCATCCCGGGCCGCCCCACCCGTCACCCCCGCACTTCCGCCCACAGCACTGCCTTGATGCGCAATTCCAGGGGCTCACGCGACACCAACTCCTTGGCGAGCAATTCCCATTCGCGGTCGGTCAGCGTGATGCCTTCCAGGGCCTTCTTGACCTCGGGGCTCCCCCACGACAGGAAGCGTCGTTTGGTCCACGACGCACGCAGGGCCGCCCAGTGCGGCTCGGAAATCTCCAGCCAGCGACGGGCCAGGTTGGCCTGATGGTAGCGGGCCGCTTCGGTGCTCTGCTCGGCGAACAGGGTTCCGTTGGTGTCGACCGAGTCGGCCCACGCCCGGAACGCAGTCCGGTAGTCACGAGGGATCTTGTCGGCGCGGTCCCAAGCCCGCAGGAGCACGGCCAGAAGCCGCAGCGCACGGCGCTTTTTGTGTGGCAGAAGCTGCAGCTCGTGGCTTTCGACCTCGCGGCAAACCTGCAAAATGCGCTGAGCGCTGGGGAGTTTGGGAGTCGCCTCGTCCTGCGGTGGAAGGAACCGGCGAAGGTGAGCCACGATCTCGCCCAGGTCGATGGTCACCCTGCCCTTGTGCCACAAAGTCCATCGGGGAGCCTTGATGCCTTCGTTGGTGACTAGCAGCGCCCATGGCTCGGACGAGGCCACGGTGGACCACACGGTGTTGGCCCTGAGGTTGGCGACTCTGTCGTAGACCTCGCGGGGCACCAGCGCGTCCCGACCCCAGAACAAACCTTTGAGGTCCTGGAATGAGTCGTTGATGGCCAGGGGACTCGAGGTCTGGTTCGCGTTCCTGGCGTTCTCTTCCCACAGGCGGATGGCCGTCGAACCCGTTACGGCCGGCATCTGCAACCGCTCGGTCAGCGTGGTCGGAATGTCGATGTTGGAACCCAGAAGCATGTTCACCGAGTCGGCTGTCTGGAAAAAGCGTTGGTCGGTTTTGAGGGCGAACGACTTGTGATCCTCGGGCCACCAGACCTCGATGGTGTCGAAGGGCGAGTTCATCCGGTCGATGCGGCCAATGCGCTGCTCTGCCAACCGCATCACACTGGGCATGTCGAGCAGAACCAGACATTGGGCACCCTGCAGGTTGACGCCTTCGGCCATCGCGTCCGAACACAGCCCGATCCAGCCCACCTCTTGGCTGTCGAGCCCAAACAGTTCGCGCGCCCGGCGCTGTTCGTCCTTGCGGCCTCCGGTCACCAGAAGCACCTGCGGGCCGGAACCGGGCTCGTTCAACCGCTTCTGGAAGTACTCCAGACTGATGACCCGGCTGTCGAAAGCCAAAATACGGTCTTTCTCGCTGGCCAACCGCCGGAGCAACTGGAGCTTGGCGTCGTCGCGAGCGCTGGAAATCTGGAGGCACTTTTCGGCAATGGCGCGGTAGGTGGCCACCTCGGCGCCGAGTACCCTCGCCCGCTCGTCGGGGTCGGTCATCCAGCTTGGCAAGTCAATGGCGAGCTTGTGGACGGGTAGCGCAAAGCCGTTCTTGGTCAGGTTGCCGGCGAGGTTTCCCGTGGCTTTGTCGTCCACCTTCAAGCCAAAATGCTGGCAGGCTTTCTGCGTGCCGTGGATGTGCTCGAGCAGGGCAGCACGGCTGGAACGGAGCATGGCGCGCACGTTCCACGCGGCCAGGGCGGTGGCTCCCTTGATCCGGTTGTCGAGGAATTTGCGCTGTTTGTCGGGGGTGCTCAGGTCCTCCGGGCTGACTGTCAGCTTCTTCAGGTAGACCAGTCCGCGCAGTTGCCACGACAGGGCTTCGATTTCGGCGGCCAGCGCGATGTCCTTTTCCGTCTCGTTCAGCTCGTAGGTCTGGCTGAGGGTTTTGGGGTACCGGCAGTAGACCTTCTGGTCCACTCCCTTGACCGTTTTCGTGCGTGTGTACCCATCCGGGTTACGCGCGATGAAGGCGTTGAGGTCGCCCTTGGTTCGTCGGATGGTGAAAAGAGACAACTGCTGGCGGATCTCGGTGAGGTCCTGCTGACTCTGCGGTCGCCGATGCATCCCCCAGTCGTCGAACACCTTCAGGGCAGCGTCAGACAGGTTGTCGGGGTCCATCAGGTTGAGCACGCGAAACAGGTCTTCCACCTTGCGGTTGATGGGTGTGGCGGTGAACAGCACCGCGTGGTCGGCGCCGTGCCCGAGCAAACTGGTCGAGCGGTTGGACTTTTGATTGAGGTAGTTGTGAGCCTCATCGAGAAACAATACCCGGCAGCGCTTCAGGTTGTCGGCCATCGAGACGCCTTCGCTGGCCCTGGCGTGGCTCAGCATGCCCTGCGAAATCACGTCGGGCTGGTTGGCATCGAGCTCCTCGAACTCCTTTTCCCAGCTAGGTTTGACTTGTGGCGGGGTGATGATAAGCGTACGCATCCGATCGCTTTGGCCCAAGGCGACGAGGCGCAGCAGCAGCAGCAGGTGGAGCCCGGCCCCCAAGCGAGTCTTGCCCGAGCCGGTGGGGTCGGCGACCAACAGACTGTCGCCAAAGGTATCGAGCAGGTAAAACGCCTGGCTGAGCGCCTGCTTCTGACTCTCCCACAAAGCCAGGTCCTGAAACCTGCGGGAGAGCTCGGGCACCTGCTTGAGCCACTCGCCCTCGAGCAACAGGGCGCCGGCGCTGGCGAGAACCTCTTGCCAGGTGGTGGGTCGAAGCAGTTGTAGCAGCAAGTCGCGGATCACGTCGTTGGCGGGAACACCCAGGTCCCAGTACGCTTCGGCAATCGACTGGATCTCTTTGTACTCGTGGGTGCCGACAAGTCGCCTGGCGTTTGCCTCCTTGAGGAGCGTCATGCCGCTGTGCGAGAAGTTACTGGACCCCAAGAGCGCCGCGCCGGGACCCACCACGATTTTGGCGTGCAGGCTATCCAGAAGTCGGAACTGGACTTCTCCCCGGTCGATTTTGCCCACGAGGTCCTGAACCGCACTGCCCGAGAGGATGGAAAACCCCTGTTCCAACCACCACTGTTTCATCTCGTCAGAAAGCCTTGCAGGAGCTCCGTTGGCCGACTGACGATGGACCAAGGGCTCCTGGCCGATCAAGATGCGCGGCTGGCGGGCCTTGGTCTGCATCAAGGTCCGGGACAGAAACTCAAGCGACGAAAACCCGGTGACGACCAGCGTTGGGCCGACGCGCAACTCTGCCTCAACCCACGGGAGGACTTTCCCTTCCGGGGAGTTGACAGGGTAGCGTTCTGCCAGAGGAAAGGGGCTGTGGTCGAAGGCGAACTCGGGCATGTTGGCCTCCTCGGCGGGTCAGAAGTCAAGCCTAGCGCTACGGAAACGGCGCAAAGTCCCGGCTCAACAGCATCAGGGCCGAGAGAACGCGTGGCCACCAATCGCCAAAGTACCAGTTGCTTGCCGCGAGGACAAGGAGAAGGCCGCTGGGCGGCTCCTGCGTTTGTCTGGAATTTTTCGTCCACCGGTGCGATGCTCTGAAAAAAGGAGTTCCGATGCGCCTATTCGCCTTCACTCTTCTGTTGCTGTTCCCTGTGGGAGTTGCCTTTGCCCAGTCCCCCCAAGCTGCCTTTAGCTACGACGACCGAGCGGGAACCACCGGCCATACCTTGGTCGTCGAGGGCAAGAGCTTTGGTCCCTACAAAGATGTGCTGAGCATGACTTACTCGTCGCACGGCAAAACGGCCATCTTCTTGGTCAACAAACGCGACAAAACCTACGTGCTCGCGCAAGGCAAAGAAACGGGCCCCTTTGCGGCCGGCTTTTCCGAAGAGAGTGTCTGGGTCGCCGACGACAGCAAGTTCTGGGCGGTGAGTTTGGTCGCCTACCCGGAGCAGACCGAGGGGGAAGACACGACCGGTTCCACGCAAGCTCAACTCCTGGTCAATGGCAAAACCTACGGCCCCTACCTGAGCGTGGCGGCCCTCGACTTCGCCGACTCGGGCGGCTCGTGGATTGCCTCGGTGCAGGTGGCCGAAGACCAGTACACGGTGATGCTCAATGGCAAGCCCCAAGGCACCTTTCAGTCGGTTTCCAACCTCTGGATGAGCCCCGACGGCAAGCTCTGGGGCTTCGCCGGGGACAAAGACGACCAGACGCTGGTGTTCGTCAACCAAGACCAAGTTTTTCCGTCCGTCCAGGAGTACAACGTGTACGGCCTTGACTTCCGGGCACCCCATTGGGCCTATTCGGTCCGCACGAGCGAGGAAGAGGAGACCGTGGTGGTGGACGGCAAGACCCTTCCCAGCTTCCTGCATTTCGAGGGCTTTCTGCTCACCGCTTCGGGGCGCCATTGGGGTTTCGGGGCGCAGAAGCTCACAGAAACCGGCGACTACCCGGTGGTTGTGATCGACGGGCAAGAGTTCATTGGTGAGGGTCTTTCCGTGAACCGGGCTGGCAGTCAGGAGTTCTTCACCTGGACGGTACGCGACGGCAATAAGACAACCGTGCAGGTGCTCAGCTTCCAATAATGCGCTATGATGCATAATTACCTTGCCAATTCATGCATCATAGCGCATAGTAACTCTATGAACCCCCGCTTTGTAAGCCTGCAACGCCAACAACTCGACGCCGTGCTCGACAATTGGAGAGCGGCCCGGCTGCCGACTCCGCCGGGTTCAGGGTGGATCAAAGCCATCCGCGAAGCCCTGGGGATGCCGGCCTCGTTCCTGGCCCGACGCCTGGGGGTCGTCCCCTCGTCGGTGCTGCGCATGGAAGACTCGGAAGCCGACGACTCGATCACGCTGGCAACCCTCAAGCGGGCGGCGCACGCGCTGGGCTGCGATGTGCAGTACGCGCTGGTGCCCCGCATGGCTTTGCGCGAGATCGTCGAGCACCGGGCTCATTCCGTCGCCCAAGCGCAGGTGGCCGACGTGGCGCACACGATGGCACTCGAAGCCCAAAACACCTCCGCCAAGGCGCGGAACGTGCTGGTCCAGGAGTTGGAGGCCGAGCTGACGCGTGGGGCCAAACGGGGGTTGTGGAAATGAACCTCGAGGACTTGCCGGGAGCCACCCACCTCAACGCCGACGAGATCATCGGCCTGAAACCTTTGCACCTCACGACCCAGCACCAGCTCGACGAATGGGAACAGCTGAACATCCTCGAAGGAGAAACCTGGGCCAAGCGGTACCACGGGGATTTGCTCGACCAGACCTTTTTGCGCCGGTTGCACGAAAAGATGTTCGGTGAAACGTGGTCGTGGGCCGGCCACTTCCGCCTGTCGGACAAGAACATCGGCGTGCCTTGGGCGCAGATTCCCATGAAGCTCAAGGACCTCGCCGACGACGTGCGCTACCAAATCGACAATCGCACGTTCCCGAACGACGAGATCGCGGCGCGCTTTCACCACCGGTTGGTGTTCATCCATCCTTTTCCCAACGGGAATGGCCGCTGGGCCCGGTTTGCCACCGACCTGCTGATCCAGCGGTTGGGTCACTGCCGTTTTTCGTGGGGCCGCGACAGTTTGATCGAAGACACCGAAACCCGTTCGCGGTATCTGGCAGCCTTGCGAGCGGCCGATGGTCACCACCTGGAACTGCTGCTCGAGTTCGTACGCAGTTGAAGCCTCCGGTGGCCGTGGTAGGGGCTGGTCCCGCTGGTTTGATGGCTGCCGAAGCGGCGGCCGAGGCGGGTGCACTGGTCACCGTCTACGACGCGATGCCTTCAGCCGGACGCAAGTTGCTTATCGCGGGCTCCAGCGGTCTCAACCTGACCCACGACGAGCCGCTGGAACAATTCCTGGACCACTATGGCGAGGCGAGAGCCGCGCTGGAACCCTTTTTGCGCGAGTTTGGGCCCCAAACGCTGCGAAAGTGGGCCGCCGACTTGGGCATTGCCACGTTTGTGGGCACGTCGGGCCGGGTATTCCCCGAAGGAAAGCTGGCGGCACCGCTGCTGCACGCGTGGTTGGCGAGGCTGGCGCGACAAGGGGTCGAGTTTCGCTGGAACCACCGCTGGAGCGGCTGGGATAGCGCGGGCTTGTTGGCCTTTGTGACAGCCGAAGGCCTGCTGGCCGTGCAAGCCGAGGCCTGCGTGTTGGCTCTCGGAGGTGCCAGCTGGCCACAAACCGGTTCCACCGGCGAGTGGACGTCGCTGTTGCGCCCTCGTGGGGTCGAAGTAGCGCCGTTTCGGCCCGCCAACTGCGGGTTCCTGGTGAACTGGAGCGCGGTGTTCCGCGACAAGTATGCCGGCCAACCGTTGAAGTCGGTGGCTTTGGTCCACGGTGGCACCCGAAAGCCCGGCGAACTGCTGATCACCGAGGAGGGCCTGCAGGGTGGCCTGGTGTACGCCTTCGCCGCCGCGTTTCGTGACGAGCTCGAGGCTCGTGGAAGCGCCACCTTGGTGCTCGACTTGGCCCCCGACGTGGCTCAGGGCGAGCTCGAGCGGCGCTGGACGAGGCCACCGGCGGGTCGTTCGGTCGCGACTCACCTCGAAAAGGCTCTGGGAGTCCGCGGGGTCAAAGCCGGTTTGCTGCGCGAGGCAAGCTGGCCAACGCTGCCCACTTCGGCGGGGGCACTCGCAGCGCTGGTCAAGAACTGCCCCGTGGTGTTGGTCGCCCCTCGCCCGCTCGACGAGGCGATCAGCAGCGCCGGCGGGGTGGCGTGGTCGCAGCTCGACGGCCTGGCATTGCGCGGCCTTCCGGGAATGCATTGCGCTGGCGAAATGCTCGACTGGGAGGCCCCGACCGGAGGGTACCTGCTCACCGCCTGCTGGGCAACCGGTCGGGCGGCCGGGCAACAAGCGGCGCAAAAGGCCTTGCTGTCCGCAGGGCCCGCACGCTACCCTGCCGTATGACCGAACCCTCGCGCCGCGCTACCCCTCTCATGGTGCTGATCATCACCACCGCTGGGGCCTTTGTTTCGTCGTTCAGCGCCTCCTCGGTGAATGTGGCCCTTCCTCTCATTGGCTTGGAGTACCACCTGGCCGCCGTCACCCTCAACTGGGTTGTCACGGCTTTCGTGCTCACCTCGGCGGTCCTCATCATGCCCATGGGCCGCCTGGGCGATCTTCACGGCCGCCAGCGCGTGTTTTCGTGGGGCTTGGGAGTGATGACGCTCGGTAGCCTGTCGGCAGCGTTGGCTCCTACTCCGGAACTGCTCTTGGCCGCCCGGGCCCTCAGCGGCGTCGGCATGGCCATGGCCACGGGCACCATCACCGCTGTTTTGGTGGCCGCTTACCCTCCCGAACAACGCGGGCGAATTCTGGGCATCAACGTCGCGATGGTCTACCTGGGGATTTCGGTGGGCCCCGCCCTCGGTGGGGTTCTTACACAACTGTGGGGCTGGCGCGCCCTGTTTGGTCTGCACGCGGCGCTGAGCCTCACGGTCTTGGGCCTCGTGGTCGGCTGGCTGCATGGCAACGACAAGCAACACCAGCCTGGCAAGTTCGACCTCGTGGGTTCACTGGTGTACGCGGGTGGTTTGGCCCTCCTGCTGGTAGGGGTTTCGGACCTGCCTCAGCTGCTGGGAATCGGCCTGCTCGTCGCGGGGTTTGCCCTGCTGGCGGTGTTCTGGTGGTACGAGTCGAAAACCGCCCATCCTGTCCTCCCCGTCACGCTGCTGACCAAGAACCGCATTTTCGCGTTTTCCAACCTGGCCGCCGTGTTCAGCTACAGCGCGACGTTTTCGGTCGCTTTTTTCCTCAGCCTGTACCTCGAGGTGGTGCGGGGCTTTTCGCCGGCCCAGACGGGCCTGGTGCTCGTCACCCAATCGCTGGTCCAGGCCGCCTTTTCGCCGCTGACCGGCAGGCTTTCCGACAAATTGTCGCCACGCTGGCTGGCTTCGGGTGGAATGGCCCTGACGGCTCTGGGGTTGGTGGGTTTGGCTTTCCTTGATGCTGTGACCCCGCTGCCGTTTCTGGTGGGGGCGCTGGTGTTGATCGGGCTGGGGTTTGCGCTGTTCTCGTCGCCCAATACCAACGCCGTGATGGGGTCGGTCGAACGTCGCGACCTGGGTCTGGCCTCCGCAACCGTGGCAACCATGCGGGTGGTGGGGCAAATGGCCTCGATGGGCTTGGCCCTCGTCTTGCTGTCGCTGATTCTGGGCAAAGCCGCCATCAGCGCCGAAACCTCAGGGGCCTTCGTTGTGGCTCAGCGCTGGGGGTTCGGCCTTTCTGCCCTGCTATGCACGCTGGGCATCGCCGCGTCGCTGGCGCGAGGGTCGCGCAAGGCCGAAGAACCGGGCCAAGCCTAGGTTCCCTCGACGAGCAACTGGTTGCGGCCCCTTCCTTTGACGCGGTAAAGAGTTTGGTCGGCGCGCTCGATGAGCGCTTCGAGCTTGTCGTCGCGATGCAGAAACGACACGCCCACGCTGAGGGTGAACAGTTTGGTTTCGCGGGCAAGATCGTTCCGAATCCGTTCCAGGACGATTTGGGCGTTCTCGACCGTCGTGTCGGGAAGCAACAGCACAAACTCGTCGCCCCCAAACCGCGCAAAGTGGTCCAGCTCGCGGATGTTCCGTTGGCACACCCGGGCGAGCAGGATGAGGGCTTGGTCCCCCGCTTGGTGTCCCAAGGTGTCGTTGATGTGCTTGAAGTGGTCCAGATCGATGAGCGCGAGGATCAACGGTGACGAGCGGCGCGACACCCGTTTGACCTCCGTCTCGGCCAGCTCCAAAAAATGCCGGCGGTTGGTGATGCCCGTCAGGCCGTCGGTGGTGGCCAGTTGCTCCATCCGGCTTTCCAGGCGTTTGCGCTCGGTGATGTCGGTAGAGATCACACAGAGGCTCCGCACCCCTCCCATTCCCTGCATGGGGAACTTGATCGAGATGAACCAACGGGTGCCGGTCGCATCGGTCAGGGACTCTTCCTGCTCGACCGTGCTGTCCTTGGCGAGCGCGGCCAAGTCAGACGCGTGAAAGCGCGAGCCGAGTTCGCCAGGAAACAGCTCGACGTCGGTTTTTCCCATCGCCTCGTCCCGAACCAAGCCTGTCGTCTCTTCCCACTTGCGATTGACCAATTCGTAGCGCCCGCCCGCGTCTTTGACGTAAATCAGGGCCCCGTTGTTCTCGATGAGACCCGACAGGAACTGCCGGTTGGCCCGCAGCGAGTCTTCGGCCTTCTTGCGGTCCGAAATGTCGTGGGTGACGCTGACCAGGTACGGGATCCCCTTCAGCTGCAACAGGCAGGCCGAGACCAGCCCGGTGAACAGCTCACCCCCTTGGCGGCGCAGAGAAAACTCAAGGTTGTCGACACGGCCCTCGCGCCGGAGGGCCTCGACCAGAACCTGGCGGTCGGCAGAGTTCTCCCAAAGCCCCAACTCGACCGTGGTGCGACCGACGGCTTGCTCGCGGGTGTAGCCGTAGAGCCTCGCGGCGCCCTGATTGATTTCTTCGAGATGACCATCGTCGAGCCTCGATATCAAAACAGCGTCGGGACTAGTGTGAAAGGTGGCTTCGTGAAACGCCTTAGCGTCGCGGACACCGCGCCAAGAGCGCAGACGGAACGCAGCAACGGTTATCGCCGCCAGTCCCAAAAAGAGCAAGATCCCCGACAAGACCCAACCGTCCATGGCAAACGCCTCCAGCTTCAAGGTGACCCGGCAGGGGTTCGGGTTTTCGGCCTAGGCCGGTACGCAGATCGTTTCGATGGTATCCATCAGGTCTTTCGAGTTCCACGGCTTGGCGATAATGGCCTCTGCCAGGCCGTTTTTCAGCACATTGTCGGAGGAAAGCGGATCAACCTGACCGGTCAGCATGATAGCGCGGATTTCAGGGTATTGGCGCCGCACGACGGTAAGGAACTCGTCACCCTTCATGCCTGGCATCAGCCAGTCGCTCACCACCAAGACGATCTTGACCGAACCGTTGACCAGTTCGGCGATAAGCTCGAGCGCCTCATGGGCGTTTTCCGCAGTTTCGTACTGAAACCGTGAGGCAAAACGGCTTCTCAGTTCGGTCTTCAGCGAAAAAAGGACGCTGGGATCGTCGTCGACACACATGATGACAGGCTTTTCCAAAGTCCCCCCCGATGCTTGTCCAATTTCTCTTAGTCAGGTGAGTTTGTCAACCCGACCGGTCCCCACAATTCGGCGGCCCAGGCCGGCAGACGCGAGGTGGCCGAGGGGCTGGCCAGCACAAGCTTCAGACCGCCAGGGAGTCGAGGCCGGGGTTGCGGTTTGCCTGTCAGGTTCAGCACCACGACCCAGGCCTCACCCTCGGCTTCGCGCTGGTAGACGAACACGTTGCTCCCGGGTCGGGTGAGCGGCACAAAGGGTCCGTAAACCAGGGCGAGGTGCTCTCGGCGCAGCGCAATCACGCGGCGGAAGAACTCCCTCACCGAGTTGGTTTCCTCGTTCCACGGCAGGGGAACTCGGCCGTGATCCCGCGAGCCGCTGTTCAAAGCCTGCAACGCTTTCTCGTGGCCCACCTGGGGCAGGAGTTCGGCGTACTTGTTTCGGCTCTCGATGTCTTTCACCTGATCGAGCGAGGTGAACACCGTGTTGGCCATTCCCAGCTCCTGCCCCTGAAAAAGGAAGGGCGTGCCCCGCAACGTGAGCTGAAAGAGGCCGAGCAAACGGGCGATGTCTTCGCGGTGTGTCAGTTCGGGCTCCACCTTGCTCACCATGCGCGGGTTGTCGTGGTTCTCGAGGAACAGGGAGTTCCAGGCGTTGTTGCCCAGACCCAACTGCCAGCGGCTCCACTGGCGGGCGAGAAACCGCAGATTGTAGCGATAGGTGTCGAAGCGCACTTTGCCGGGGTTTTCCAAGTGGTCAAAGTTGAACACCAGATCGAGCTCACGCCGCTCGCTCGCGGTCAGGAGCCGGCTCATCTGCAACCCGGGGCCGGGGGTTTCACCGACGGCCATCACGTCGTGGCCGTCCCAGGCTTCCCGGCGGAGTTCCTTCAGGTGTTCGTGCAGGCGCGGTCCGTAGAAGTAGTGCTCGATGCCCGTGTAGCCCATCATCGCGCCGATGGTGGGTGAGCCGTCAGGAAGTCCGGGCTGCTTGGAAATCTGGTTGATGACGTCGAGGCGGAAGCCATCGATGCCCCGGGCCAACCACCAACGCACCATTTGATACACGTCGGCCCGCATGGCCGAGCTTTCCCAGTTGAGGTCCATTTGCTTGCTCGAAAACAGGTGCAGGCCCCAGAGTCCTTGGCCGCCGGCGGTTTTGGCCTCGGGAAAGTGCCGCCAGGCCGAACCGCCAAAGAACGACGTCCAGTTGTTGGGCGGACCGTCGGCGGCGGCCCCCTCGCGCAAGTGGTAGTATTCGCGGTAGGGCGACTGCGGTTCGGCGAGCGCCTGTTGAAACCAGCGGTGCTCGTCGCTGGTGTGGTTGATCACCAGGTCAAGGATGAGTTTCATGCCCCGTTCGTGGAGCGCATGGGTCAGGCTATCCAGGTCTTCCAGCGTGCCAAACTCTTTGAGCACCGACTGATAGTCGCGAATATCGTAACCATTGTCATCACCCGGCGAATCGTACACCGGCGAAAGCCAGACGACGTCGACGCCTAGTTCCTGCAACCAGTCGAGTTTGGAAAGAATGCCCGGAAGGTCACCAATGCCGTCCCCGTTGCTGTCGCAGAACGTGCGGGGGTAGATTTGGTACACCACGGCCTGCTTCCACCACAAGCGCTCGGGTTCGCCGCTGGAATCTCCGGGTCGGTCGGGATGCTGATTCAGAAAGCGCGCCAAGTCGTCGACAAACCGGCGGTCGACCAAGCCCCGACTGAGCCCAGGCAGGGCCTTAAGGCGAAGGCTCGCCACCACGGGATTGAGGACCACCCACTCGGGGGCTCCCAACTGCAGCAGAACTTTGGTAACGACGTCGTTGCCCACCGGGTGGGCAAGCACGTCCCGGAGCCGCGAATCGGGGGTAAAGGCCGTGGTCTTCATGGGGTCAGCCTAACGCCGGCCCGCACTCGAATCAATTGACAGAGGCCCCGTCGCGGGCTATTTTTCATAGCGATTGCAGACTTGCCGACCCGATCATGCCTAGCCCCCTACCGACACCAACTTCCCCCAACTCGGGCGACACCGAGTTCCTCGACGCAACCTTGCAGGCGGTGCTGGAACTCTCCGATCAGGGCTTTCTGACCTTTGGTTCCGACTTTGCGGTCGACCGCCGGACCTCAGCCAATTGCAAGCAGCTTCTCGGCCTCGATCCCGTGGGCAAGCCGGTCGATCTGGTGCTCTGGGCCCACGAAAGTCAGCGAGAGGACTTTCTCCACGGGCTGACGTTGGTGTTCACGGGAAAAACCGACCCCGACGTGATCTTCGATCTTCTCGAATCGGAAACTACGGTGGAAGCGCGAACCCTTCAGCTGAGGTACCGGCTGCTGACCCCCCAGAAGGTTCTCGTTTCGCTGACCGACGTCAGCGCGCAAAAAAAGATCGCTGAGCTGGGCAAGGCCGACGACGACCGCCGCAACCTCCTGCTCAAGACCGTGAGCCACCGCATCGCGTTCGGGGCGTTTACGCGCGAGTTTTCGCAGTTGTTCACCCTGCTTGCCGATCTGGGGTCAACTCTGGGCTCCGTTGAGAAAACGAAGGAACTGGCGTTGAACCTTCACACGATGAAAGGAAACGCGGGGTTCTTTGAGTTCCACAAGACCGCTACCGCCGCGCATCAGTTTGAACAGCATCTGGCCGACAACGCCGCCCTCGGGGCCCATCCCCAGCTCAAACCGTACACTCTGGCCCTGAAAAAAGCGTACTACGAGGAACTGGGGTCGATCACGTCGTTTCTGGGCGAGCGCTGGCTCAAGGAAATTGACTCGGTCGCCGTTCCCCTCGACTCCTACCTCAAGCTCGAAGCTTGGTTTCGCCAAAAACATCCCGAAGAAAAGGCGATGATCGGCCTGCTGCAGCGCTTCCGTACCGTTCCGTTCCGCGACCTGTTCCTCCGCTTCCCCGACATGAGCCTCAGTCTCGCCCGCCAACTGGGCAAGGAACTCCACCCGGTGACGGTCGAGGGTGGCGATTTTCCTGTGCTGCCCGACCAGTTTGAGGCCTTGGTCTCGAGTCTGGTTCATCTGGTGCGCAATCAGGTGGACCACGGCATCGAGGCGCCCGAGGAACGCGAGGCGGCCGGCAAGGACCGTCGGGGTTTGCTTCAGATCCGAATATCCCGAGAAGCCGACGCGCTTTTTATGGTATTCTCTGACGACGGCCAAGGAATCGATCTGTCGAAGGTGGAAGCCAAGGCCAGGTCGTTGGGAGTTCTTCCGGATTTCAAGTCGGTGAGCCCCGAAGCCCTGCTGGACTTACTTTTTCTGGCAGGTTTTTCGACGGCCGAAACCGTTACCGAGATTTCGGGCCGCGGTGTCGGGCTTTCCGCCGTCAAAGACGCGATCACCCGCCTGGGGGGCACCATTACGGCCCACACGCGCAGCGGCCGCGGAACGTCGTTTGATATTATGTTGCCTGTCCAAGGAGACCATTCATGAGAGCCGAGTTCGCCAACCCCTTCATCAAAGCCGTCGTCGAAGTCTTCGAAAAAGAGGCCGACATCAAGCTGACCCGGAAGGACCTGAAGATCCGCAACTCGCCTCAGCCCAGCCGCCCGATTTCCATCATCATCGGAGCCACCGGGCACGTGCGCGGTCAGGTGGTCTACAGCATGGACGACGCCTTCGCCTATGAGCTGACGAAGAAGATGTTGCCCAACAAGCTCTCGCCCGACCTGCGCAAGATGCTGAACTCGGCCGTCAGCGAGTTAGCCAACATGGTCACGGGGCGCGCGAGCATCGAATTGGCCGGCGAAGACCACATGATCAACATCACACCCCCGGCGGTGTGTTCGGGCATGGACGTGATGATCGACTTTCTGAACATCCCGACTTTGGCGCTGACCTTCCTGTCGTCTATCGGAGAGCTCGAAGTCAACATCGCCCTTCAGACGGACGACGACCTATGAAGACCGGGATGATCGTGGATGACGCCGCCTTCATGCGAATGCGGCTCAAAGACATCCTCATGTTCGACTTCAAGATCGTAGCCGAAGCGGAGGACGGCGAACAGGCCATCAGCCTTTACCGCGAGCACCGCCCCGACTTTGTCACGCTCGATATTACCATGCCGCGGGTCGACGGGCTTCAGGCGCTGTCGCAGATCCTGACGCAGTTTCCCGAAGCGAAGGTGATCATCGTGAGTGCCGTGGGGCAAAAGCAGATTGTGTTTCAGGCGCTGGCTTTTGGGGCCAAAGACTTCATTGTCAAACCTTTCGACCCCGATCTGGTCAAAAAGCGCATCAAGCGCCTCTTTATGACCGCCCCGCCCAAGTAGGGGCTCTCGGCCCGCGACGACTGTCGCGAGGGCCGGCTACCGCCGGGCCAAGACCTGGCTGGTCACCATCAGGTGGTCGATAATCATACCCGCGGCTCCGTACGCCACGGCCTCGGTACCCAGCGACGAGTAGCGAATGGTGACGTCGGGATTGTTGCCATACGTCCAATTATCGCGGATGGCCTTCCACATCAGCGCGGGCGTGTCGACCTGAAAGCCTTCAATTGCTCCACCGAAAATCACCTGGTTTAAACTGAACGTGTTCACCATCAGCGCGATGTTGGAACACAACTCGCGCACAACTTTGTCCTGCGCCAACGTGTTGGTGACCACCGTCGACACTTCTTCGTTGGGAAGCGCCAGTTGCGACCGCGAAGGGCTCGAGGCAAACACGCTTCGGAACTCTCCGGCGGTGTATTCCTTTCCGTGCCGCACCTTGCCGTCGAGCACCACGCCGAAACCAATGCCCAGCCCGCCCGCATCATGATGGGAAATGGCGTCACTGCGAAACTCGACCAGGGCAAACAGGAAGTCCTGCAGGTTTTGACTCTTGTGGAACGCCAGTTCACCCCACGCGCAGCAGTTGGCGTCGTTTTCGAGGTGAATGGGCACCCCCAGGCGCTGCGAAAGCTCCCTGGCAAGCGAAGTAGGTTCGAGGATATTGAGCGGTTGACTGCTGAGAATGACGCCATTGATCGGATCGACCAGCCCGCTGACACCGACTCCGATCCCGATCAGCGGCCACGTAATGCCGGC
Organism: Spirochaetales bacterium; assembly: GCA_037142615.1. Classification (GTDB taxonomy): domain Bacteria; phylum Spirochaetota; class Spirochaetia; order JABEVK01; family JABEVK01; genus JAIFLN01. The sequence continues at coordinate 18,654 of JBAXAI010000005.1, forward strand.
AAACTCGGTCTGGAGCTGTTGGTACAATATGGCCATCGCATCGACAAGATTGGACTCGCGGAAGGCTCCCGGGCCCGAAACACGATGCAGGATTTCGCCCGAAAGGTCAGTGGCCAAGGCGATGAACGAGGTCGGCTGCAGTTCGATCCCGATCACGTACCCAAAGTCCTTGGCAATCGAAAGCAGAATGGGCTTTCGGCCTCCCTGCCGGCTACCCTCGCCCTCTTCGATTTCATCGACGAGACGCTGGTCAATCAACTCCGAAACGATGTTGGTAATCGTCGAGGGGTCGAGCCCCAAGCGCTGGGCTATGTCGATTCGGCTGATCTTCGAGCTTTGCCAAATGGTCCAGAGAACTCGAGATGCGTTATTGACCTTGGTTTGCTTCACCCACGACATGATGGATCCCTCCGCCAGCTTGGTTGTTTTATCAAACAACCATCTCAGTCTTGGCTTTTTGGGGGCCCCTGTCAAGTCGAGAACTCCCTGACCGAAGCGTCTGAAGCGCCGCCGATGCGACGTATTTTGCCTTCTCGGCAGAAAATAGCTCTTTTTTCGACAAAATTGGGGGGCAACCCTTGACGTGTGGTGGCAATTGAATTATCGTCCACCAAGATGATTCATCCGAAAGGACTAATCGAATCTTTTCCTACCGCACGGCACTGTCTTCTGGAAACGTTAGTTCGCTTCTTGATCTGATCAGCCCCCAGCACGGAAAAGGGCTGATCGTTGATCAGCAGAACTGACCCCTGGAACAAGAGTTCCAGAACCAAGGACCATCAAATGGCCAAGAAAATCTACGTCGGTAACCTCAGTTACCACACCACCGAAGACTCGCTTCGCAACGGGTTCGCCCAGTTTGGCGAAGTCGTTTCGGCGAACATCGTCATGGACCGCTACACCGGTTCCAGCAAGGGCTTCGGCTTTGTGGAAATGGGTTCGGACCAGGCCGCCAATGCCGCGATCGCTGGCATGAACGGACAGGAAATGGACGGTCGCCAGCTTCGCGTGAACGAAGCCAACGACAAGCCCCGCCGCGAGGGCGGTGGCAACGGCGGCGGCGGCGGCGGTCGCTGGTAGTTTCGGCGAAAGGTCGCTGAAACTACCTCGGGGGCCCAAGAGGCGACTCTCCGGGCCACTCCTGAATTGACAGCGTGCTGAACGTCGAAAGAACCACCCTTCGGGGTGGTTTTTTTATGCCCCGACCCGCCTTAAGTCCGTACCAGCAACTTGACCAGGCCAATGCCCAACCAAAGGGCAACGAAGGGCAGCACCAGCGAGGCCAGCAAGTACAGGCCGCCAAAGGCCCATTCCCGGTCACGGAAGAAGTCGTTCATTTCGAGCATCAGCGTCGAGAGTGTGGTGAACCCACCACAAAAACCGGTGGTGAGGAACAGCCGGGCTTCGGGCGACAAGCCCAGTTTGGTCCCTGCCCACTCGGTGAAGAGCCCGATGAAGAAGCAGCCCAGCACATTGGCCCCCAGCGTGCCCCAGGGAAAGGCAACCACCGTGGGGTTGTCGCGGGGGATCGCGACGTTGAGGCCATAGCGGGCCACGGATCCGACCGCGCCACCAAGAGCCACGAGCAGGAAGTTCACAATCATTCGCTGAGGAACCAAGTCTGCCGCGCGTACTTCCCGTCGGTGGCGGTGGCCAACAGAAAGGCCGCGACGTCGGCCCGGGTTACTTGGCCCTTGGGCGTGCGTCCTTGAGGGAAGGAAGTCATCATCTTGCCCGTGCCACTGAGCGCCTGGCCGGTGGCCGGGGCATCCGTAAGGCCCGACGGCCGCACAATCACCCAATTGAGGGCGCTGGCGCGAAGTTGGTCTTCTTGCACGGCCTTGTCGTCCATCATCTTCTTCAGGAACAGATCACCGATCACGCGAAAGACCCAAGGCACGTCGTTGCGGCTGTTGCCCACGCCGAGCGAGGTCATGGCGACGACAGTCTTGGTTCCTGTTTTGCTGGCGGCCTGGACGATGAGATCGGTGACGCGCGAACACACATCGACCGGACCCCCTTTGACATTGCCCAGGGCGATCACGGCGGCTTCGCATCCGGTCAGCGTGGCCATCACACGGCCGCCGTCCAGGGCATCGCCGGCGACAAACTCGAGGCCAAAGGCAGGAGGGATCTTGTCGGGATCCCGAGCCAGAACCTTCACCTTGTGACCGGCGGCCAAAGCCAGCTGTACAACCAAGCGACCGGTCTTACCAGTGCCTCCAAAAACGGCAATCGTCATCTTCGCCCTCCTGGATCCCAGTGATCCACCGCCAATATGCTACACTCGGGCCCATGACGGCAACCAAGAGGCAGCTGACGGCATGGGCCGCGCTCAAGAACCGAAAGGATCGCGACGAGCAAGGCCTGTTCCTGGCCGAGGGTGTCAAACTAGTCGCCGACATCGTTGCCGCAGGTTGGGCCCTGGAAGCGTTGCTCGAGGTCGAGCCTTCCGCGCCGAACTCGGTTGAGGTTACCGCCGAGCAGATGGCCCGCGTGAGCGGTCTGAGAACTCCGGCGAGCCAATTGGCCGTGGTGAGGCGCCCGCCGGCTGCGGCTTCGGGCTATGTTCCGGGCAGTTTGGTGCTTTTGCTCGATGGCGTGCAGGATCCCGGCAACGTGGGAACCATTGTGCGTACAGCCGACTGGTTTGGGATTTCCCAGGTGGTCTGCAGCCCCGATACCGCCGACCCCTGGCAGCCCAAGGCGATCCAAGCCACCATGGGGGCCTTTTTGCGCGTGGACTGCCCGGTCGTCGGTCCTTTGTTGTATTTGCACGGCCTTCCGCCGGGAACCCCCGTGTTTGGCACTTTTTTGGAAGGCGAGAACCTTTTCACTGCCGACCTTCCAGCTTCGGGCGTTGTCGTGCTGGGCAATGAAGGACATGGAATCCGGCCCGAACTGGCGGCGAAAATAACCCGCCGGCTCACGATTCCCCGCTTTGGTGCGGGAGGCGAATCGCTCAATGTTGCCGCAGCAACGGCCCTCGTGGGGGCTGAATTTCGTCGGCATTTGCCTTAAGCTGGGGCGATGCACAAACGCCTCGGGTCCACGGGACTCCTCTTGCTCCTCAGTGTGGGGGCGTGGTCGATTGACCTGCACGTCGAAGTCAGTTCCGGGTTGTTGTTGGGGCAGGTGCACGAAATCGTGTACGTGCAGGGCGACCCCGCTCAAGCGGACTACAATACCTACCTCAGTGAACTGGTGTGGCCCCGGCCGTTGTCGGCGACGCTGGGCCTGAAAGGCAAGATCAACTGGTCACCTAACCTTTGGACCCAACTGGATTTGGGTGGATCGGTGGCTCTCATGAAGGGCACGATGACCGACAGCGACTGGAATGTGTATCTCGATGCTGACCATCCGCTGAACAACGTCTTCTCGGCCACTGACGCTTTTCTTTTGCAGGACGTAAGCCTTCAACTCGAGCAGGGGTGGGCCTTCGCGCCCGAGTCGCCCGGCTTGTCGGGTCTTTTGGGCGTTCAGGTACGCCAGCTTGCGTGGGAAAGCTGGACCGGCAGCCAGGGTGCGAAGCAAATCTGGACGCCCATCGACACCACCATCACGCCGGTGTACTACGACCTCTGGGGAATGGTGATCACCTACCGCCAGATCAGCGTGGCACCCTATTTGGGCCTTCAGGACACGTGGTACCTCGCGCCGACCGACACCCCGGGCTGGGCGGTCACGGGCGCGTTCCGCTTGTCTCCGTTCTTGTACGTGGCCAGCACCGACTTTCATGTCGCCAGCAAGGTGTTCTTTGACCAAACCCTGGGTGGTTTCCAGCTAGAGCCCCGGGTCGAACTGGTCTGGAAGGAACCCCGTGGCAATGACTGGGGCCTGAGGCTTCTGGGAACCTATGCTGCGGGAGCGCGCGGGAATGATGTGCTCGTCTATGTGCGCTCGTCGAGCCCGGGCACCCTGATTCAGAACATCGTCGGCTCTGCCTGGGAGGATTGCCGGGTGGAACTATTCATGAGAAACTAAGGGCAGAACCCTAGGGAGACAAGCATGCCAGAACAATTCATCGGCTTTGATTTGGGCGGAACCAAAATGATCGCGGGACTAGTCTCCGCGGACCAACAAGTGACCGGCAAGGTCAAACGCAAGAGCCTGACCCAGGAAGGGCCCGAGACCGTTTACAACGACATCGTCGCGACCATCCAGGACGTGCTGCGCGAGAGCGGCAAAAAGGCCTCGGACATCAAGGCCCTCGGGATGTCGGTTCCCGGTATCATGGACCGCAAAAAGGGCATCATGGTGCGCTCGCCCAACATGGGTTTTTACGACTTTCCGCTGGTCGACCGGCTGCGCGCCGAGTTCGGCTTTCCCGTGGTGCTCGAAAACGATGTCAATGCCGGCGTTTGGGGCGAGTTTGTCGCCGGGGCCGCCCGGGGCTACCAGCACGTGCTCGGCGTGTTCCCAGGGACCGGAATCGGGGGCGGCATCATCGCCAACGGCCAGCTGTACGTGGGCGCGGGCGGCAATGCGGGCGAAATCGGCCACATGGTAGTGCAGCTCGAGGGCCCCCTGTGCGGCTGTGGGCAGCGGGGTTGCATCGAAGCTTTGGCCAGCCGTGCGGCCATGAGCAAAGAAGCCGCCGGCCTCGTCGCCAATGGCACACTCACGGGCGTGTATGCCGAAAACGGCGCCGACCTCAAGGCCATCAGCTCCAAGTTCTTCTCGCAGGGCCTCAAAGAAGACAACCCCCACGTCAAAGGCATCATCGACCGTGCGGCCGAGCTCCTGGGCGTGCACATCGGCGGGTGCATCAACCTGCTCAACCCGCAGTTGGTGCTTGTCGGCGGAGGTCTGGTCGAGAAACTGGGCGACTACTACCTCAAGCGCGTCGAAAAGGCCATGCGCAAGACGGCGTGGGCCTTCGTGGCCGCTGATGCCGAGGTGAAGGCCGCCACCCTGGGCGACAACGCCAGCCTCATCGGTAGCGCCGATCTGGCCCGCCGCAGCCTATGAGTCCACGCCTGTTTGCCGTCATCAACGTCGGCTCGACGTTTGTGCGCCTCACCATTGCCGAGTTTCCCGAAGGCCGCGACATGCAGACCGTGGAGTCGGCCGTCAAGTTCATCGGGCTGGGGCAAGAGGTGTACACCGGCGGCGTGATCAAGAAGAAGACCATCGCCCAGGCGATACAGATCTTTTTGCAGTACAAGGAATTGCTGGAGTCTTACCAGTTGCCGCCTCGGGATGTGCGCGTTATCGGGACGGCCGCTCTGCGCGAGGCCCGCAACCGCGACAACTTCATCGACCGGATCGAGGTGCGCACCGGGTTCCGCATCGAAGTGCTCGATGGCATTGAAGAAAACCGCCTGAGCTACATGGCGGTGCAGTACGCGCTCAAGGACCAGTGGGCGCAGATTGCCAAGTACAACTCGATGATTGTTGAGGTCGGGGGCGGCTCCACCGAACTGCTGCTGTTGCGCCGAGGCATGATTTGCGCCGTGCATTCGCTCAACTTCGGTACCGTGCGCCTCGAGGCCGCCTATCGGGGCAAGCAGATGGAGGCCATCACCCCGCAGACGCTGCGCCAGAGCTTAGGCACCACCAAGGAACTGCTCGACGACGAGCTTAAACTCAGCACGGTGAAAAACTTCATCGCCGTGGGCAACTACGCGCGCCTGGCCGCCGAAATCAGCGAGGCCGCCGAAAGCGACCGCTACTGGCGCATCAACAAGACGCAGTGGTTGCAGCTGACTCACGTGATCCATCGCCTTTCCACCGAAGAAATTGTGCGTCGCTACGGCATCCCGGCCTCGGCAGTCGAGGGCTTTGGCAGCGCCCTGCTGTCGTTCTACTACCTGCTCGAAGACACCGCCGCCGAAGAGGTCTTCATTCCGCGCGTCGGGTACAGCGAGGGCCTTTTGGTCGAGCTGGGCCCGGGCGTCGACGAAGAGATTCACAACCGCTTTTTGCAGCAGGTCCGCGCCGGCGCGCTCAGTTTGGGCAAGAAGTACCACTTTGACCCCGAACACGCCAAACACGTCACCGACATGGCCCTCGAGATCTTCGACCAGATGAAAAAGGACCACAACCTCGACCCGCGCAGCCGGCTTCAGCTCGAAGTGGCGGCGATTTTGCACGACATCGGCACCTACATCAAACCTTCCGGCCACCACAAGCACGGCCAGTACTTGGTGCAGAACAGCGAAATCTTTGGCCTCAACGCGCGCGACATCACCATCGTGGGCAACGTGGTGCGCTACCACCGCAAGAGCCCGCCCACGTCGAGCCACATCGAGTACTTCAACTTACCGAGGGAAGACCGGTTGGTCATCCTGAAACTGGCAGCCATCCTGAGGCTGGCCGACTCACTCGACCGGGGCCACGCCCAGAAGATTCGCAACCTGCGGCTCGAGCGCAAGGACGACGAAATGCGCATTCACGCGGACTACACCATCGACGTGGCTCCCGAGCGCTTCAGCCTGACCGATAAGGCCGACATGTTCGAAGACGTTTTCGGCTACCGCGTCACGTTGATCTGAGGGAAACATGGAACAACAATACGAGTTTTTGAACCGTGAAATGAGCTGGATCGACTTCAACCGCCGGGTGCTCGACGAGGCGCGCCAGCCCGGGGTCCCGGTCCTCGAGAAGATCAAGTTCCTGTCGATTGTCAGCAGTAACTTCGATGAGTTCTTTATGGTGCGCGTGGCTTCGCTGCGTCGGGCCATCAAGGGAGGGGATCGGCCCGCCAATGCCCACGCCGAGGCGCCGTCGATCACCTTGCGCAATGTGCAGGACCGGTGCCGCGAAACCTATCGCGAACAATACGGCCTGTGGAGTGCGCTGTCGTCGCAGCTGACCAATCTCGGCGTCAGGTACGTGACCCCGAGCGAGTTCACGCAGGAGCACCTGCAGTATGTGCGCGAGTTTCACCACAAGGAACTGTTCAACGTGCTGTCGCCGGTCAAGGTCGAGGAAAAGCGCCCCTTCCCGTTCACCGGCAACCTGCGCATGAACCTGGCCTTCCTCGTGGCCCCCATCGCCGACATCCAGTTCGACCCGGCCGAGTGCAAAATGTTCGTGGTCGAGATTCCCCCTTACCTCAGCCGTATCGTGTGGCTGCCCGAAACCCGGGGGGGCCGCAGCTTCACGTTCATCGAAGACGTGGTGGCGGCGCTGGCCAACGACCTGGTGCCCGGCTATCGCATCGTCGATCGGCTGACTTTTCGCATCACGCGCGATGCCGACATCCCCGTCGACGAGGAAAAAGAAGAAGACTTTGTCGAGGCCATGACCAAGATTCTACGAGGCCGCCTGCATTCCAACCCGATGCGGCTCGAGGTGAACGGGGGCTCGCCGGAACTGCTGTCGCGCCTCATCCAGGCCCTCGACGTTGAGCCTTCGCTGGTCTATTCGTTCGACGGCCCTCTCAACCTGAAAGACCTGATGAGCCTGGCGCTGATGCCCGGTCACGACGAACTCAAGTACCCCGTTTGGAACAGCCGCCGTACCCTGCCCGACGACGAGGATGTGTGGGAACTCATCCGGCAAGAAGACCGCCTGCTCTACCATCCCTACGAGTCATTCAGCCCGCTGGTGCGCCTGCTGTCCGAGGCCGCCATTGACCCCAATGTGCTTTCAATTCGCATGACGCTCTACCGCACTTCTGGCGATTCGCCCATTGTGCAGGCGCTGGCGCAGGCCGCCATGGAAGGCAAGCAAGTTACGGTGCTGGTAGAACTTAAGGCCCGCTTTGACGAGCAGCAAAACCTCGGCTGGGCGCAAACTTTGGAGCAGGCGGGTGGCATCGTGATCTACGGAATCGCCGGGCTCAAGGTGCACGCCAAGGCCTGCCTCATCGTGCGCCGCGAAAGCGATGGCATCCGCCGCTACGCCCATCTCGGTACCGGCAACTACCACGACAAGACGGCGCGCCTGTACACCGACTTTGGCCTTTTGACCGCCCGCCCCGACTACACGCACGAGGTGGCGCAGTTTTTCAACGCGATTACCGGCTACTCGGCCATCAGCAAGATGCGCCACCTGATCATGGCGCCCCACTACCTCAAGGGCCGTCTGCTGGCGCTTATCGACGGGCTGACGCGACAGGCAAAACTGGGGGTCGCCTGTTCCCTCACGGCCAAAATGAACTCGCTGGCCGACGACGACGTGATCAAGGCGCTCTACCGTGCTTCCGAGGCCGGCGTGGTGATCCGGCTCAACGTGCGCGGCATCTGCATGCTGGTGCCCGACAAGGCGTTCAGCCGAAACATCCGAGTGATCAGCATTGTCGACCGCTACCTGGAGCACGCCCGCGTGTTTGTGTTCCGCAGTGCAGAGATCGAAGACGTGTACCTCAGCAGCGCCGACTGGATGTTCCGCAACCTCGAACGCCGCGTCGAGCTGATGTTCCCCGTTTTGGCTGCCAACCTGAAAGAAAAGGTCACCGGCGCACTCGAGGTGCTATTTCGCGACAACCAAAAGAGTCACACGTTGCAGAGCGACGGCACCTGGAAGCGGAGCCAGCCCGGCCTCGACGAAAACGGGGTGCTCGAAGAAGACCGCCGTGCCCAGGAGGTCTTTCATCGTCGCATACGCGAAGCCGCCGAGCTCGACCGTCAGGCCGTCAAGCACGATCTGGTGGTGAGGCGGAGGCCGAAGGGAGCTTGAAGGGGCACCCTAGCGGCCATTTGTTGACACCAGCGGCGCATCCGGGGCAAAATCGGGCAAAGTTAATGCGCATACTTTCGGAGGACGTATGAAGATTCTCGTGACAGGAGGGGCCGGGGGTATCGGGAGCGAGCTGGTGATTGCCCTGAGCCAGCAACACGCGATCACGGCGTTGGTTCGTCCTGCCAGCAACCGCAAGGTTCTGCCCGAGTCGACTACCTTTGCTGTCGGCGACCTCGGCGATCAGGCCTCGTTGGCAAGCGCTGTTGCGGGCATGGACGCTGTCGTTCACTCCGGGGTGACCTTCAAGACCACTGACATGCAGCGGATCAATGTTGAGGGAACCAAGCTGCTCGTCGAAGTTGCCAAGGAGGCTGGTTGCAAGCTCTTCGTTTACGTCAGCTCGATGGCCGTTTACTCGGCACTGCCCAACGAGACCCGCCTAACCGAAGACCTGGAATTGCCGGTCGCCAAGCACCTGGACCCGTACAGCCGCACGAAACTCCAGGGCGAAAAGATCGTGCTGGAAGCCTGCCGCAACAGCCAGATGGCCTACGTCATCGTTCGGCCGACGATCGTCCTCGGCGACCGGGTAGCGGCCTGGTACACTGGTATTCTGGAGCTCCTGAGAGTCTTTCCCGTCCAATTCATCGCGACTCACATCGACGTGATGGATGTCGGAGAGCTCAGCAGGACCTTAGCCGTCCTGGTCGATCGACCGGCCGCCTACAACCAGATCTACAACCTGGGGGGCTTTGACGTCCCCGCCCGGGATTACTTCGCCATGCTCGGCGAGGTAATCGGCCGAAGAACCTTTGCCCTTCCGCGCTGGCTGGCGTCGTTTGCGGCGCTTTTTGTGCCGGCCTGCTTGTGGTTCATGCAAAAGAACCTGGTGCTTGATTCGAGCAAGATTCGAAAAGCGACGGGTCTTGAGCCCCAAGTTGACCTCAGGGCCTTTCGCGAAGGCCGTTCACGCCGCGCGTTCTTTCCGACCACCGAGGCCGAGATCCTGCAGGCTTGGAGGCAGTGTTACCGCCAGTTCGTGGTCAACGGCGGGTCCTACTCGTATTTGTTGAAAAACACCCGCTCGCCCCAGCCTTCCATCAACCTCCAACGCTTCAGCCGCATCCTGGCCTTGGCCGACCGGCAAGTCACGGTAGAAGCAGGCGCGCCGATCTACCAGATTCTCGATTATCTCGACCAGCACAACCTGACCTTGGCAGCCGTCCCCGAGTTTCTTGGGGCTTCTGCGGGTGGGGCCCTGATGACTCAGGTTCATGGGAGCAGCATCAAGCACTCGGGAGTCGCGGCTTTGGCCAACCGCATCAAGTACCTCGAAGACGGTGAGACCAAGGTCGCCGTTCGCGGAGAACCAGGTTTCTCCGAGCTGATCTACAACCGGTCGCGGCCGCTCATCTTCGTCGAGGTCACCTTTGATTGCGTCGATCAATACAAGGTGGAACGCCAGATCAGCTGGAACTCCGACGCCGATTTCGAGCAGGTGCTGGAAAGGAACTTCCGCGAAAACCTTTCGTGCACCATGGAGTGGTATCCTGACCACCACGAAGTGATGACCTGGAAGATCAATCCTGTGGAGTCGTCACGGAGAAGCACGGGCGTTCCTTTTTACCTCCATCACACTCCGTGGGTTCTCAACCGCTTTCACCCCGCCGGGCTCTTGCGTCCAGCCGTGAACAAGAGCCAAAAGGTGCTGGGCCCCTGGACGCACTTGGGGCACTTCGGACGTTTTTCGGCGGCGCTGGCAACGAATCGCAACGTCGAGTTTGCGCTTCCGATGGGTGACATGCCTTACTTCATCCGAGAAGTCAAAACCCTGGTAGCGACCGAGAAAGTTCCGTTGATTCAGCTGGGGTTCCGTTGCGGCGGCAAGGACGGCCTACCGCACAGCTTGGCTTGTGACACCGACGTGGTGTGGGTGGAGTTGGTTCTGGGGACAAACTACTGGATGCCTCGCCTGCAGAAGGTGCTCGACAGAGTGCCGCACACCTTCCACACCGGCAAGTTCCAGTTCAGATAAACAGGTCGTCGAGCTGGGTCAGGTACCACCGCGCCCGCTCTTGACTCAAGAGCAGGGGAAGTTTGTCGGAACTCCCGGCCGGGTCGATCGCCAGAACCTTGTTCATCATTTCGACAAAGTGCTCGCGGTTCTGGGTCGGCACATCGATTCCGGTGGCCCAAGCCAAGTAGGCGCCCGCCGAGTTGCCACCCGACTTCTGCTGCGCGCGGTCAAAGTTCAGCTGGGTCTGGCTGGGGTCGCCACCCAGCGATTCGGGGATGGAGGCGTTCACCGTGAGCAACAGCTCGTCGAGCGTGGACTTCTGAAAGTCAGGATCGAGCTCGTAGGCGCGATGCAGCAGCGCCAGAGACTTGTTCAGGTCGGCGCCCAACTCCAGGTTCATCGGTTGAGTCGAGAACGACGCCAACTGGGCGGCGACAAGCCAGTACATCAGGGGCACGTCTGCCTTTGTGAACCTTTCGAGCCAAGGGCCAAAGTTGGCCATTCCCGTTTCTTTCCAGGCGCCAAGGAAGCCGGGATACCGGAGGTCGATGGCCTTGAGCTCGTAGGTTTTTCCTCGCAAGTACAGCGACAGGGCGTGCAGCTTCGCGGCCTTCTTGTCTTCAAACCGCTCTACAGGAAGGTAGTCGGCTCGACCAGCGACAAACGCGTTGGCGTACATGATGTTGTACATGCCGGCATCGCGGGCTTTGTCGACACTGCCCGGGTCACCGGAAGATGCAGACTCGTTCATCGAAATCAGCAGGGGCAAACCGGCACCAGCCGCGCCCAGCGTAAGGCCATCGAACGTGGCGCACGAGGTGAGCGAGGCCAGAAGCGCGACCGCCAGATACCCAAGTTTGTTCGTGTTGCGGAGCATACTTCCTCCTACGACTCGAGCGCCATGCGCCCGGGATAGGCTGCAATGACCTTGGCATACATCTTTTCCATCGAGGCGACATGGCCGTCGGCCGTAAAGCGCCTTGAAAGTTCCTTGCTGCGGGCCGAGAAGGCGCGGAGCTTGGCGTCGTCGGCGAGCAGGCCGCCGAGAACGGCCGTCATTTCTTCCTCGGTGTCGACGAGGTAGCCGTTTTCCCCGGGGAGCACCTGGTCGACGTAGCTGTCGTCGCGTCGGGAAACCACTGGCAGGGCACAGACCAGAGCCTCGATGACCGTCATCGGATGAACCTCGGAAAGGCTGCAGGTAGCGTAAACCGAAGCAATGCTGAAGACTCCGAAGATATCCTTCCACTCGATGAAACCAGGGAACACGAACTGCGCCGACAAGCCCTCGGCCTGGGCGATTTGTTTCAACGCTTCCAAGTCGCCACCATTGCCGACAAACGCCATCTTGCAGTGAGGGTTTGCCCTGAGTACCGGCAGAACGGCTTGCTGGAGTTCCTTTACACGTTTTTCGGGGGTGATGCGGCCGACGAAAAGCACGAGTTTGTCGTCGCTGGCGATACCGTAGCGTTTGCGATAGTCGGCCTTGAGGGCCTCGGTGACTTCTACGTTCTTGAACTTGTCGACGTTGATGCCGTTGGGGATGATCGAGATCGGAAGGTCGGAAAGAAGAGCGCGGACGTAGTCGTGGGCTTTCACCGACGGTGCCACAACGGCCGACGCGAGCGAGAGTCGCTTGCGGTAGAGCTTCTTGACCAGTTCGGGTGTAATGAAGCCCCCAGGAATGTAGTGCACGTAGTCGCCCCACATCGTGTGAAAAGTGTGAACGTAGGGGACCTTCAGCTTTTTGACGGCCTTCAGGGCGGCGAGGTCGAGGGAAAACTCGCTGTGGGCGTGAATGAGGTCCACCCCGTGTTCCTCGAGCACCTTGATCACGTGGCGCGCGCTGACGATGCCGAAGCCGAACTTCTGCTTGCCAAACGAGATCGGAATATTAGGATAACGGAAGACCCCCGGCTCATTTTTGCGGAAACCCTTGTAGCGTACGGTAAAGATGAGGACCTCGTGACCCAAGGCGATCAGGCCCTCGCGGAGTTGCATGACCGAGGTGACAACGCCCGTCATGAGCGGGTGGTAAACATCGGTGAAGAGGGCAATGCGCAACGTAACCTCCTGATAGCGCCGAAAGAATACCACAGTCAAAGCCGAATTGTTAAGGTGAGGGGGCCCAACCAAGGAACCGGCGGACAATCCGGTAGACCTGCGAAGCGCCGGTCATGGGGAGCGAGTGCCCGCCACTGAGAATGACATCGGCGTCTCCAGACCAGAAAGGTGCGACGCCGATGGTGTCGATACGGCCCCAGATGAACAGGGTCGGGAGCGGAGGAAGCCGGAGGCGGGTCAGTCCCTGACGCGGAAGGTCGTGGAGCGATTGCTTGATGACCGGCACGGACTGGGTTCGAATCTCGCGGGTCCAAACGGCGGCCAGCGGATGGGGCTGCCCGTTGAAGCCAAGGGCCTGGACCAGGAGTGGCAAACGCCAGCGGGTGGCGGCCCAGTTGCCAAAGGCAGGGAAGCGCTTGTCGAGGGCAAGCAGCAACGTGAGTGTCAGGGCGGCCGGCGGGAACGGCCGGGCGATGCAAAGCAGCACAAGCCGGTTGACGCGGCTCGGCCAGCTGCGGGCGAAGGTCCGCGCCACCCAACCACCGAGGGAGTAGCCGAGGATGTGCCACCGCTCAAGCCCGAGGTGGACCCGCAGGACTTCCAGCGACTGCGCACAGGCTTCGTAGTAGTTGCCTTCCGCGGGTGGGGACAGTCCGATGCCGGGCATTTCGGGAATAATGAGCTGATATTGCTGAGCCAGCAGCGGCTCCAAATCACGCCAGATGGTGAATGAGACTCCCCAACCGTGGATGAGCAGCAGGGGTTCCCCCTTACCCACCAGCCGGTAGTTCAGCAAGCCTTCAACCACCGCGTGGCTCCCTGGCCCACGGTGCCACGTGCTTCTCGAAAAAAGCGTAGACCGCGTAGGCGATGAAAACGGCCCCCAGAACGTCGATGGTGTAGTGAACGTGCATCAGCACCACGGCCAAACCCATCACAGTGGCCAAGACGAAGACGAGCCCCCGCACCCATAGGTTCTTTTTGATCAGGAACGCGAGGATGAACAAGGAACCCGTGTGACCCGAAGGGAACAGGTCGCGAGTGCCGTAGAAGACGAGGCTGACGTTGAGCGTTGCCGAATCGTCGATTCGAGGAAAAGGGGTCGGCAAAACGGTGCAGAAGAGGAACCCGGCCCGAATGAGGAAGAATACGCCGAGCAGAATGAGCGCCAAAGGGAAGTTCTCGGTATCCCAGAAGAGGAGGTAGGCGATGATAAGCACGAGGGCCAACTGGTCGCCCGCCGAGACCAGTAAGTTGAGGTTGACCGGAGGTATCAGTTGATGGACAAGGTCGGGCAAGGTCTCGGTCGATGCAGGAAAGCTGTTGACAAAGTCATTGGCAAGCCGGCTCGCCAAGGTTGCCAACACCAGCAGGACAACACCAAGCGCTCCCGGGGCTGGCCGTGCAGCGAGGCCCCGGAGAGCGTTATTTAACAGCGTGGACAAGTTGCACCAACGCCGTACTGAACCACGGCACATAGGTCACGAGCATAAGGATAGCGAGCTGAATCGCCAAAAACGGGAGCACCGAAACCGTGATTTTTCCGAGTGGCTGCTTGAAGCAGTACGAAGCCAGGTACAGGTTGAGCCCCACTGGTGGCGTCAGGAAGCCGATTTCCATGTTCACGAGAAAAATGATGCCGAGGTGGATGGGGTCGATCCCAAAGACGGCACCCATGGGAATGATCAGCGGCGCAACCACCACGATGGCTGAATAAATATCCATGAACATACCGACGACGAGCAAGGTCAAGTTCAAGAACGCCAAGAACACCCATGGTTCTGTGATGCTTGTCTTGACCCAAGCCGCCAACTGCGTGGGAAGCTGGGTATCGACGATGTAGTACGAAAGCCCGCGCGCAAAGGCCAAAATGACCAGGATGCCCCCCATGATCACCATGGCCTTGGTCATCGCTCGGAACAGATCACGCCACTTGAGGTCCCGGAGCACGACGACCTGAATGAAGACCGCGTAGGCCGCAGCGGTGGCGGCCGTTTCCGTCAGGTCCATGGCCCCCGAAAAGTAGACGGCGACAATCAGGACAGGCAATAGGATATCGAGCAGGCCGTCGCGAAAGGCCTTGAGCGCCTCTTTGAGATGAAAAGGAGTCCGCTCCACCTTGTTCTTGAGGGAGGTAAAGACCCCAAACAGCGTCATCGCCACAATCATCATGGCACCCGGGATCAGACCGCCGAGAAACATGTCGAGCACCGACACCCGCGACGAACTGCCGTACAGGATCATGGGAAGGCTGGGGGGCAAGAGGATGCCAATCGAGCCGCTGGCCGTGAGCAAGCCGATGGCGAACAGCGGACTGTAACCGCTTTTGGTCAGAATGAGATAGAGGATCATCCCAAGGGCCAGGATTGTGACGCCCGAAGCCCCGGTAAAGGTCGTGAAGAAGGCAGAAACGGCCACGGTGACAAAAATCAGTCCCCCGGGCATCCACCCAAACCACGCCCGGAACAGCCGGATGAGCCGCTCGGCCGACTTGCCTTCGGCCAGAATAAAACCCACGAGTGTGAACAGAGGAATAGCAGGCATGGAGCCGTCGGTCAGCAGCGTAAACCCTTCACTGGGAATGGTTTCGAGCGCGCCTCCGGTTGGTAGGAACAGAAACCAGGCGATTCCTCCCAGCACGACAAACAACGGCAGGCCGGCGAAGGCGAGGAGGATGAGCAGGAGGATCCCGGGGATCACCAGCGGCGTCAGACTCGCCGCCCAGAAAGCGACGGCGTTGTCGTACCAGTCCGGCTGGCCGAAAAGGGCGGTCAGGACGTTGGCGAACGGCTGAAGCGCGAGGTAGGTGCCAAGCAGCACCCCGAAGATGGCGATCAGCTTTCCGGTAAGCGACGTCTCGGCCTTGGTGATGAAGCGCACCGTGATGAAGGTCATCCCGATCGGCAGGACAACCGTAAACACCTGGAGCGGCAGAAATCCAACCAGCGCGCCGGGGGTGAACCCCGTAAGGAACAGAGACAGGGAGCCCCAAACGAACGCTGTGGAAATGGTAACCGCCGCGAAGGAGGTGACCGCGTGGAGGAGTTTCTTGAGGCGTTCGTTGGCAAAGCTGATGAAAGTGCCAATCGCGAGGTGCTGGCCTTCGCGGGCCGCCAGCATGCCACCGATGAAGGTGATGTAGAGCATCAGGTGGCGGGTCGTGATCAGGGAACCAGGGATGGGTTCGTTTAAGAACTTGCGTGAAAGGAAGTCAGCGAGCGGCAACAGGAGCAGCAGGAACAGACTCCCGATGCCAACCCATTCCTCGGCGCGGTGAAAGAATCGGAAGAACTTGCTCTTTGCGGGGGCGCGGAGGATATCACTCATTTCTTGCGAAACTCTGCGAGCGAGGCGACCATGACTTCGTAGACTTCTTTGTTGAAGCTCTTGCCGAGCAAGCCCGAGATTCCGGCGTCCACTTCTGCCTTCCAAACGAGTTCTTCCGCAGGGGTGACCGTCGTCTCGATCAGCCCGTAGGTTTTCATGGTCTTGATCGCGTCGGTTTCCATCTGCTGGATGTCACCGTCGAGCTTCTGCATGATCGGCGCGGCGGCGGCTTCCAGGGCAGGCTTGAGGTTCGCAGGAATCTTGTCCCACGTCGCCTGGGTAAAAAGGATTCCCCCGAGGAAGGGGGCAATCCGGATCGAGGCCATGTACTTGGCGATGCCGAACCACTGGAAACCGCCAGTAGCGATGGGGCTGGCGTACAGAGCGTCGATGCGGCCGGAATTGAGCGCGGTGAGCGTATTGGGCAACTCGACCGGTACTTGGTTGTAGCCCATGGACTGCCAGGCCTCGAACATCTGCTGATCGACAGGGTTGGAAGCGAGCTTGAGAGGCTTGAGGTCGGCCGGAACCTTGAGCGGCGTCTTGCTGAAGAAGCGTACCCAACCGGCCTTGGACCAGGCAAAGACGTGGAACTTCTGCGCCGCCACTTCGGCTTTGAAACGGTCTGAGAGTTTCGAAAGAACGTAGTCGAGCTCGGCGTCGGTGCGGATCATGAAGGGGATGCTGAGGGTCAGGAAGTCCTTGGTGAGCTCATTGACGCCGAACGACGTCACAACCGCCCCTTGGAGTTGGTTCAAGCGCATCTTGCGGATCGAGTCGGACTCTCCGCCAGCGATGCCGCCATGGTAGATCTTGAGTTCCACCTGGCCGTTGGAAACGCGTTTCCATTCGGCCGCCAACTTGTTGAGCGATTCACCCCAAGGCGTGGCCTCCGGGGCGACAGAACCGACCTTGATGACCAAGGGGGCGGCGGAGGCAACAGGAATCGAAAGAGCCGCCACAAGGAGGCCGCACAGCAAGCTTTTGATCGTTCTCGACACGGAGAATCTCCTTCGGAGGGTTAGAGTGAAAAGATTATATCGCAGAGACTTGCGACAGTTCAACTCCGCAACTGCCCCGCTGCGAGTCGCCCGGAGCGCCAAGCCCCTTCCAGCCCCGCCTCGGGACCGAACAATTCGCCAATCAGCGTGAGGGTACCACCGCCCAGGGGCTGAACCAATGGCCGCTGCGCTGTTCCGCTTCCGTCGAGGCGCGAGTACTGCCAGCGGTGCGAACGGGCGGCAATAGGTGACAACACCCAGTCACCCCACAGGCGGGCGGCGTCGGCCAAGAGCTCGCGGGTCCAGGTGGCCTTTTCGTCGCCCAGATGTTGTTGCGACCAAGCCGACCGAGCCTGGAACACCAGCGTGGTCGGTCCCGCTTGTGTTGGTCCGGAGGCGTGCTTGGCTCCTTCGTTGCTGGCCAGCTGCAAAATCCGGCTGTCGGAGGGGTAGGCGACGTCCCAGGTTGGCACCGGCACCCCCTCGGGATAGACGGCCGCGACGGTAAGGCACGGCAAGGAGGGGTACAAGTCGAGGACGGCGATGAGCGCCAGGGCGACGGGGTTGGCTCCAGCAGTGGCAAGCAGTTGGCGGGTTTGGCCGGGAGCCAAGGCCAAGATCACGTGGCGAGCCACCAGGGTCTCACCGCCCAAGCGCAGCTCGATGCCCTCGGCATGCGGGGCCAGCGCTGTCACCTCGGCGTTGCAGCGCAGAACGGCCCCGGCGGCCACCGCGCGCCCGGCCTCGGCCTGAGCCAACCGGTTAAGGCCTCCGCGCAGCGCAAAACGGGTCGTGTTGGCGTGAAACGAGCTGGGCTGGCAGGGAGTGCCCTCGCCCTCGACAAGTTGGGGCCACGACCTCCAGGCGTCGCCGCCCGCGTCACGAGCCCACGCCAAAAAGTCAGCTTTGGAACTCGCCCCGAACACCACGCCGAAGTCGAAACTTTGGCCGTGCAGCTCGCGGGTGGCGAGCCTTCCCCCGGGCTGATACGAGCGCTCCAGGATCAGCGGCACCTGGCCGGCCTCGGCTAGCGTGCGTGCACACGAAAGCCCTGCGATACCGGCCCCGACAATGACAATCTCGTGCTTCACAAATTTGCCCTCCCGACCGTCGGGAAGTATACTCCGACCGGAGGCCCGCCGTGAACACCCTCGAAATCCAAACGCTCGCCGAACTGGTCGAGAGCGACAAATCCCACGAGTGCGCCGGGGTCGGAAAAGACCACGTTTGCATCAAGGTCGTCGCGGCCGCCAAGCTTCCCTCGCGTTTTGGCGACTTCACCGTGGTCGCCTTCTGGAACAACCGCGACAACAAGGAACACGCCGCGTTTGTGCATGGCGACGTGCTGAATCAAGACGACGTGCCCATCCGTATGCATTCCGAGTGCCTTACCGGCGATGCCATAGGCAGCCTGCGTTGCGACTGCCGCGACCAGCTCGAGGCCTCGCTGATCGCGCTGGGCAAAATGGAGCGCGGCGTGCTGTTTTACCTGCGCCAAGAAGGCCGGGGCATAGGCCTGCTCAACAAGATCCGCGCCTACACTTTGCAGGACCAGGGCATGGACACCGTCGAGGCCAACCTGGCCCTGGGCTTTCGCGACGACGAGCGCGACTACAGCATTGCGGCGCACATGATCGGCTCGCTGCGCATCAACAGCGTCCAATTGATGACAAACAACCCCAAAAAGATCGACGGCCTCAAGTCCCTCGGGGTGAACGTCACCGGCCGCATTCCCTTGATCATTCCGCCCAACCCGCACAACGACTTCTACCTCAAGACCAAGGCAGACAAGTCGGGCCACATGATGAACGGCTAGCCGACCCTCACCGCCCTGCGCACCTTGCCCTTCACGGGGGTGGTGGTCAGCCCGGCAAACGCCTGGTCGGCCACGTCGGCGCGCACGGCTACCCACGTGCCCCACTCCGTGACCTTGATGGTGCCCACCTGGTCGCGGCTCAGCCCCAAGCCGGTGGTGAGCGCCCCCAGCACATCGCCGGGACGGATTTTGTCCTTTTTACCGTCGAGGAACTTGAGCATGGCCATCGGCGGACGGGGAAGGCGCGAACGCTCGGGACCGGTCTCGGCGGGGGCCGACGGCACAGAATCCCATTGCGGTCGCAAGCCGGTGAGGTCTTCCACGCGGCGCACCAACGCAACCTCGTGCGGTGACACAAGGCTGACGGCACGGCCAGCCTCGCCCGCTCGCCCGGTGCGGCCCACCCGGTGCACGTGAACTTCAGGGTCGGGGCTGACGTCGTAATTCACTACCAGGTCAAGCTTTGACACATCGAGCCCGCGCGAGGCCACGTCGGTGGCCACCACGATGCTCAGGCAGCGGCCCACGAACAGCGCCATCACCTCGTCGCGGTCGCGCTGCTCCAAATCGCCCGACAAGTCGCGGGCCGAGAACCCCCGACGCTGCAGGTCGGCCGTCACCTCGCGGCCGGTGGCCTTGGTGTTCACAAACACGAGGGTCGACTCGGGCTGGTATTGCAGCAACAGAGCCGCCAGCAAGGTGGGCTTGGCCTCGCGGGTCGCCTCGTAAAACGACTGCACGGTGGTGGCGGTGTCGGCAGCGCTGACGTTCACTCGCACCGGATCGGTCAAGAAGGGTGCGGCGATCGCTTCGATTTCGGGCGGGTACGTCGCCGAGAACAGCAGAGTCTGCCGGTCGAAGGGGCACTCGCGGGCCACGGCGGCCATGTCGTCGGCAAAGCCCATTTCGAGCATGCGGTCGGCCTCGTCGAGCACCAAGTTGCGCAGCCCGTCGAGGTTCAAACTGCCGCGCCTCAAATGATCCAGAATCCGCCCCGGGGTTCCCACCACCACATGCGCCCCGTGAGCCAGACTATCGAGTTGGCCTTTGACGGGCACGCCGCCGCACAACGTGACGACCTTGAGGTTGGCAACGCTGCGGCCGAGTTTGCGCACTTCGATGGCCACTTGGTCGGCCAGTTCGCGGGTGGGGCACAGCACGAGCGCCTGCACGCCGAAAAAGCGGGGGTTGAGGCGGGTGAGCAACCCGAGGGCAAAGACCGCGGTCTTGCCGCTGCCGGTGGCGGCCTGGCCGATCAGGTCACGCCCGCCCAGAACCGAGGGCAAAGCCGCCTGCTGAATGGGCGTCAGGGTGGTGAAGCCCAACTGTGCCAACGTCCCGGAAAAGCCGGAAGGTAGCGCCAAGGAAGTAAAGGCGCGCGACGAGGGCACGCTCTGGGTGTATTCTGTTGTTATGTCAGCCACAATTTGGTTCCTGCTGGGGATAGTTGCTTTGATCGGCGGGGTCGTCACCACCATAGTCCGCGGCATCCGAAAGGGGAAGGACCTGCCTCCGCCCGATCCGGCGAAACTACGCCCGTGGAATGACGAGAAGTAACACCACCAGAGTTAGCTCAAGGCTAGCTGTACAGCGCCCGGTAAAGCCCGGTGAAGCGGTCAAAGTACTCGTCGATCACCGGCCAGGGCGACGGTAGAAAACGTGTGAACTCCTCGTGCGGGGTCAGGCTGACGCCAACGGCTTCGGCGCCCAACAAGGCAGCACCGCGGGCTGAGATGTCCCCTTGCGTCGAGACCGACAACTCCACCTGGAGCACGTTGGCGAGCATCTGGTTCCAGTAATTGTAGCGGGTGCTGCCGCCGACAATCCGGTAGTGCAACACCCCTTCGGTTCCCATGGTCTGCAGCCCAAGCCTTACGGTGCAGGCCACGCCAAGGAGGGCCGCATGCAACAGGTCGACGGGTTGGTGGTGTAGGCCCAACCCCGACCAAGCGGCGCGGGCGTTGGGATTGAGGTGCGGCGTGCGCTCGCCGGCAAGGTAGGGCAAGAACAACAGGTCGAGTGGTGACTTCGCGGCGCTGGCCTGCTCATAAAACTCGGGCCAGTCAAGGCCCACGGTTCGGCGCACCCATTCTAGGGCGACGCCCCCGTTGAGCATCCCAGCCATCTGGTAGAAGACGCCGGAACGCACGCTTTCGAACACGTTCAGCCCAGGATGGAAGGGGGGAAGCTCGTGAAGCAGGCGGACCACCTGAGTACCCGAACCGATGCTGATCTGCACCGTATCGCTCACAGGCAAGCCTGAACCAAAGATGGCTGCGGGTGTATCGCCTGCGCCAACGCCCACGGTTACTCCGGCTCGCAGACCTGTGAGGCGGGCTCCCTCGGGGCTGACCACTCCGGCTAGCGCGGCACTATCGAGGATGGGCGGCAACTTGGCAACGTCGAGGCCGAGGCTCGTCAGCAGGTCGCTCATCCAGACCCCGCGCGTCAGGTCGTACATCAGCGTGCCGCTGGCGTCGGAGCGGTCGGTGCCGATCTGGCCAGTCAAGATCCAGCGCAGGTAGTCCTTCGGAGTCAAAAAAACGTCAGTTTCGCGGTAGAGCGCGGGCTCGTTCTCTTTGAGCCAAAGGATCGACGTGATCGCCATGCCGCTGGCCCAGGAGTTGCGCACCCGGCGCAGGGGCTCGGGCCCTAGCTGTGTCAAACGGCCCAAGACATCTTTGCCTCGCTGGTCGGCCCAAAGGATGGCCGGGTACAACGCCCCGCGCTTCCAACTGCAGGCAACGACGCCGTGCATTTGCCCCGAAAGCCCGATCGAGTCGAGCCGCTGGGCAGGGAGCTTGGCTGTCAGCACCCGCAAGGCCGACAGCCACTCGGTCGTGTCGGTCTCGGCGTAGCCAGGCTTGGGAGCATTAACCAGGTACGGTTGCGCCCAAGTCTGCTCGGTGGTGTCGGACGACAACAGGAGAAGTTTGACCGAACCGGTGCCGAGGTCGATGCCGAGGTGGTTCATGGTCGCCTTAGGCGAACGACCCCATCACTCCTTCGAGGTTCGTGTGACGCTTCTGCATCTCGTCCATGGAGACTTTGCGCTTCTCGATGAGGAGCATGACGATAATATCTTCAAACAGGAACAGCGCTTGCTCGAGCAACGAGGCCATCGGCTGCACCGAGGCGATCTCGGGGGGCGTGCCGAAAATCTGGCCTGGAACGGTGACCTTGACGTCGGCGTACTTGCCCTGCTCGTACTCGGGGTGCGCGGTGATGATAGCCACTCGTGCGCCGGCCTTTTTGGCCCGCTGGATGATGCCCAGGTCGATCTCGGTGACCGCGCAGTTGACGATCAGCAGGTCGCCCTTGCCGATCACGGGAGTAGTGGTGTCGAACACCACGTAGGCGTCGAAGCCCATGTGCTTGAGGCGCATGGCGAAGCCGCGCATCGAGGCCGTCATGCGTCCCATGGCGAACAGCTGGATGACTTTGGCCTTCTCGATCTCTTCGATCAGTTGGGCGATTTCTTTTTCCGAAACGGCCTCGAGGACCTTTCGGTTTTCGTCGACGACGATCTTGGTTAGTTCCTGATAGCGGCTCATACGGGTGTCTCCTTTTGGGGTCTGGGCGGTGGTAGTCTAGGCTGCGAGAGATTTAGCGCGTTTTCCGGGATTCTTGGCGCGGTACGAACGGTAGGCGATGACGCCGATCAGCAACGCTCCCCACAAGCCGAGCGTCAGGAACGAGCTGATCGACAGCAGGTTGAGCCCGCTGGTGATGGCCTGCATGATCAGAAGCGCCATCACAAGGCCCAGGACCTTGCCAAAGCCGCCGTCGGGGTCGGTGCCGCCGAGCACCGCGATGAGCACGGTGACCAGCAGGAGCGACGTGCCCTGACGGGCGTTGGCCGAAGAGAAGCGAGACAGCATGATGATGGCGGCAAACCCGACCAGAAGGCCCGAGAGCATGTAAGTCTTGATGATGACACGGTCGATGTTGACGGCTGAAAAACTGGTCGCCGTTTGGTTCGAACCCAGCATGTACAACTGGCGTCCAAACGGGCGACGCTGTAGTACATAGGCAATGACGATGGCGACAACAACAAACAAGATCAGCGCGTAGGGTATCCCAAAAAAGGAACCCGCCGCGATGTTGAGAAACTCTTCGGGCATGCCCGAAATCACGTAGCCCTTGGTGATGGCCAGCGTCAGCCCCTCGTACAGGATCATCGTTCCCAGGGTTGCCAACACGGGAGTGATTTTGAGTTTGGCGATCAGGAGGCCGTTGAACCAGCCGAGCAGCACCGAAAAGAGCAGGCCGCCGACAATGGTGACAACAATCAACGGGATCGTCATTCCGGCGGCGGCGGCTCCCGGGCCGAAGGTGACGAACGTCACGGCCATGCCCACGCCCACCAAATTGGCGCTGCTGATGATCGACAGGTTGATGCCGGCCGTGAGCATGGTCACCATCATCGCCAGCGACAAGAGGCCCAGTTCGGGAATCTGCGCCGCCATGGCTCCGAAGTTTTCGACGGAGAGAAAGTGAATGTTGCCCTCAGACACGATTTCGGTGGCGATGGAAAGAACCGCGACCACCCCGAGCAACAGAAACGGCAGAGCCGCCATTTCAGCGTTGCGGCGGCCCCAGCCTCGTGAGGCTTCGAGAATCTTATTGAGCATGGTACTTCTTCTCCCGGTTGCGCGCAGCGATCGCGCTCAGTGTCGTAATCGCTATGCTGAGGATGACAATGCCCCCCACGAACACCTCGTGCCAGTAGGTAGGCACCTTCATGATGGTGAGTGCGTTCCCCAAAACGGCGAGCAGGGTGACGCCAAGAACTGTTCCGACCACCGTGCCCGAACCGCCAAAGATGCTGGCACCGCCCAAGACGACGGCCGCGACGACGTCGAACTCGTGGCCCACCAGCGTGTTGGGCACCACGGTCTGCGTGATGAAGGTATGTACCAAGCCACCGAGACCGGCGCAGAAACCCAAAAAGCCGTAGGCGAAGATCCGGTAGCGCAGAATGTCGATTCCCGCGCGTCGGGCTGCTTCCAGGTTTCCGCCCATGGCGTAGAGCTTTCGGCCGGCCTTGAAGTAGTGCATTAAAAGGCCCGCCACGACCGCGACTGCGATCCAGATCACCACGATGATCGAAAGGCCGTAGCTCACCCCGTCGGCATTCTGAAAGGAGATCACGTAGGTCTGCGGAAAGTGGTCGAACCACTCGGGAAAGCCGTTGAGCCACTCGCCGCCAGTAATGAACTGCAGCAACCCAAAGAAGATGTTGAGGTTGGCAATGGTAATGATGATGGGCGGTGCGTTCAGGTAATGGATGAGCAGGGCGTTCAGCGACCCGAGAGCCACTCCGACCACCAGGGGCAGCAAGACGGCGACGGCCGGCGGAATATCGGGGTTGGCGATCAAGACTGTGCCCATCACGTACTGTGCGACGGTCGCAACCGCCGTAAAGGACACGTCAAGGCCGCCGGAAACCAGCACCAGCAAAAAGCCGATGGCAAAGATCCCGGTGTATGAGGCGCTGAGCAAGATCGAGAACAGATTCTCGGGCCCGAGAAACCGCGGGCTGACGATGGTGATCGCGGTCACCATTCCCAAGAGGACCAGCAGGAGAACCATTTCGTTCTGACCGAAGAGGCGCTGGAGGCGAAGTTGGACTGTGGGGCTACTATTGATCATACCGGTACCATCCCTGGCTTACGAAAGATTGAAGTTCTCGAACAAGTCGCGCTCGGCGTCGGGCCCCGGAACAACCTCGTGCACGAACCTTCCCTTCTGCATGACGAGGATTCGATGGCAGTTGGCCAGCACCTCGGGAATCTCATCCGAGATGAGGATGATGCCGATTCCCTTTGTAGCCAATTCCTTTACCAAATCATGGACGCCGTTCTTGGCCAGCACGTCGATACCGATGGTTGGTTCATCCAGGATGAGGAGTTTGGGGTTGGTAGCCAGCCACTTGGACAGGACCACTTTTTGCTGGTTTCCACCCGAGAGCGTCTTCACCGACGAATCGAGCGAGGGGATCTTGATTTGCAGGTCTTTGACCCAGGTTTCGCCGTCGTGTTTCATCCGCTTTTTGTCGAGCAGGCCCAGCTTGGACAGCAGATTGTCGAGTACCGTCAGGCTCATGTTGTCGAGAATAGTCTGGGCCTGAATGACCCCCTGCCGCAGCCGGTCTTCGGGAACATAAACGATCCCCAACTTTTTGGCTTCGCTGTTGGTGCGAAGCTTGATGGGCTTTCCTTCCAGCAGAATGGTGCCGGAATCGGGATGTGTCATACCGAAAATCGACAGCGCCAACTCGGTTCGGCCCGAACCCAAAAGGCCGGTGATTCCGACAATCTCTCCCTTCTTGACGGTAAAGGACAGGTCGGAAAACTCGCCGTTGCGGGTGAGGTTCTTCACCTCGAGCAAGGTTTCGGCAGCCGGGTCGAGGGGCGCGGGCGGAGCGCTCTCGTATTTGCGGCCCGTCATCAAGAAGACGAGCTTTTTGTGATCGATTTCGGCGGGCGTGTATTCGCCAATCTTTTCACCGTCACGGAGCACGGTGACGCGCTCGGCGATCTCGAACACTTCGTTGAGCTTGTGGCTGACGAACATCGTGGTCACGCCGCGGGCCTTGAGGCGGGCAATGACTTCAAACAGCGCGTTGACTTCCTTGCGGGTCAGCGAGGCCGTCGGTTCGTCGAGAACCAGCAGTTTTGGCTCGCCAATCAAAGCGCGGGTGATTTCGACCAGTTGCTGCTGGGCGATGGGCAACGAACCCGTCAGGCGGTTGAGGTCGAGATCGAGGCCGATCAAGTCCATGGCAGCGCGTGCGGTCTTTTCAACCTTTCGCCACCTCACCAGCAAGGAGCCTTTGTCGCTGAACGACTGGAAGGCAATGTTTTCCTTGACGGTCAGGTTGGGAAAGAGAGCCAGGTCCTGATAGATGACGCGCACGCCCTGTTCGAGCGCTTGTTGGGCGGTCAGATGGGGAAAGACCTTCCCGTCGATGGTGATCTCGCTACCTTCGTCGGGCTTCACCACTCCTGAAAGGATTTTGATCAAAGTGGACTTACCGGAGCCGTTTTCACCGCAAAGGCAGTGCACTTCGCCCCGTTTCAGCTGAAAATCGATCTGTTTGAGCGCCTGCACTCCCGCGTAGTTCTTTGTAACATGGCGCATCGCTATGAAGTCCGACATCGGTGTTTTCCTTGGGCGGGTGGTGTAAAGGGGGCCGGGCAGGACCCCGTAGCAAGTGTACTACAGAATCTTGCCCGGCCGTTATGTCAGAGAAGAGAGCGGGAACTACTAGAACCCGAAGGAGTCGGCGTTAGAGGCGGAAACTTCGGCGTCAGCATGGAAGGTGATCACACCGACCTTGCTGGCGTTGGGCGAGACCGACTGTGCGCCGAACTGAGGCAGGTTTCCGATATCTTCGAGCTTCACGCCCGAAAGCATGCGTTCGATGATGTAGGCGGAATCCTTGCCGATCAGGTAGGGGTTACCGATGTAGCTGGCCTTGAGGCTGCCGTCGAGCAGGTACTTCTTGGCTTGGCTGGGAACAGCCGAACCAACGATGGCCACACGCTTTTGCACACCCTTTTCGGTGACAGCTTGGGCGCCGCCGATAGGACCGGCCGAACCGACGTACAGCACGCCGACCAGGTCGGGATACGCGGTGATCAACTGCAGGGTCTTGTCATGCGCTTCCTGAACGTTTTCCGAACCTTCCAAGCGACTGGTCACTTGCTTCAGGTCGGGGTAGTTCTTGGCAAGGTATTCGACAGCGGCATCGGCGCGGGCGTTATGGCCCTGGTTGGTCAAGCCACCGACCATGACAGCGTAGCCACCCTTGGTTCCGGCATGCTTCACGAAAATGTCAGCCATGTCTTTGCCTTCTTTGGCAAGAATGAAGAACTCAATGTCGGCGTAAGCGTTCACAATGGTCGAAGCTTCCGAAGTCAACATCAGGATGCCGGCGGCCATCCCTTTCTTCATGGCAGGTTCGATGACAGCGGTGTCGTTGGGAACAACGAGAATACAGTCAGGCTTCTTGGCGATCGCATCTTCGATCAGACGGGCCTGAGCGGCGGGGTCGGTGGTCGCTGCACCGCTGACGGTGTACTTGATGTTGCTTCCCTTGGCGAAGTCATTGAAACCTTGGGTCATGGCATTGAACCACGGCACTCCGACAAGCTTGGGAACGAAGATCACAGAAAACTGCTTGATCTTGGCCTTGGGGATCGACTGTGCAGACAACGACGGTGCCGCAACCAGACCGAGAACCAGAGCGGACAGAACGGCGAGCCGCGCGATGCGCGACACCACTTTAAGAATCATACATGCCTCCTAGGCGAATTGGTATAGTGCATATTCGCGCCACTCTCCGAATCTGTCAATACCAATTATTTAACTTTGGATACGATTTGTCTTGCACGAAGTTTACCATTTGGCTATTATTCCTTTACCAAGTTCGGAGGATTGCATGAAGAGCAAGGATATCTATGCGGAGTTGCTGAGTCAGGTCGAGCAGGGAACCTGGAAGCCGGGCGACAAACTTCCCACCGAGCGCGAGTTGTCGGAACGCTACGGCGTGTCGCGCCCCACGGTGAGCCGCGTGCTCGACCAATTGCGCGACCTGGGCCTGATCGAACGCATCGTGGGCTCTGGCACGTATCTGTCGTCGCAATCGGGCAAACGCAAGGGCACGCAAAAAACCTTCGGCCTGTTTGTTCCTGGGCTGGGCCGCGGCGAAATCTTCGAGCCCATCTGCACCCGCATCGCCGAGCTGTCGCACGAATACGATTTCTCGCTCATTTGGGGCAGCATCCCCAGCGGCCACGATGAGTCCACCGAGGAACGGCTGTACCAGACGGCGCAGCGGTTCATCGAAGGCGGGGTAGACGGCGTGTTTCTCCAGCCGGTCGAGCGCGAAGCGGGCCTTTCGAACAAGAACCTCCGCCTCGCCTCGATGTTTGAGAGCGCCGGCATTCCGCTGGTCTTGCTCGACAGCGATTATCTGCTCTACCCTGAGCGAAGCGCCCACGACTTGGTAGGCATCGACAACATCCAGGCGGGGCTGGTGCTGTGCACCCACTTCCTGGAAAAAGTCCCCAGGCGGATCGACTTTCTGTGGCGTCCCAACACGGCAGGAACCTATGCGGTTCGCTTGATCGGCTACCGCGAGGCCTTGCAGCGCGCGGGGATTGAGCCCAGCCGGGCCTACGAACACCGGGGCAAACCCCACGACGCGGAGTTTGTCGCCGAAATGATCAAAGGAGGCGCCCATGACATCATCTGCGTCAACGACGAGACGGCCGTCACTCTCATTATCACGCTGGAGAGTTTGGGCCTCCGGGTGCCCGAAGACGTCCGGGTGGCCGGTTTTGACGACCTCAAGTACGCCAGTCTGGCGCATGTGCCGCTAACCACCATGCACCAACCCTGCCGCGAAATCGGCGAGGTAGCGCTGAGCGCGATGCTGTCGCGGGTCGCGAATCCCGGCCTCCCCCCGCGCAACCTGACCATCGCGGCTGAACTCAAGGTGCGCAAGTCATCGTGGACGGGCACCCCCGCGTGAACAAAACCTCGTTCCGCAACCCGGCCATGTTCACGTTGTACGCCCTGGCCGCGCTGTACGCGTACCTTCAAACCGGGATCGGTCCGGCGGTTCCCTTCTTGCGACAGGAGTTTCACTTCGACTACACGATGGCCTCGCTCCACGCCAGCGCGTTTGCCGCCGGCATGGTGCTCGCCGGTCTGGTGGCGCCCCGCATCATGGCCCACTGGGGCGTCCGCTGGAGCCTCTGGGGCGGGCAGTTAGGCCTGTTTGCCGGGTTCACGGCGTTGGTGATCGCACCCAACGCGTGGTTCACGCTGTCGGCTATTTTTGTGGCGGCCTTGGCGGGCACCACGAGCGTGATCGCTGTGCAGGCTTCCATTTCGCTGCTGGCGGGCGAGCGCCGCAGCCAGGCGCTCCTCGAGGCCAACATCGCTACCAGCCTGACCAGCGCCGTCGCGCCAATCGTGTTGTTGGTCGGCACGGGGCTGGCCACCGGTTGGCGGACGTTGTGGCCGGTGTTTGTGGTGGGACTGGTCGCGGTCTTCGCGTTCGGGTTCCGGGCGCTGTCGCAGAAGTTGCCCCAACGCTCGGTAGAAGAAGAACACACGGACGAAAAGCTCCCCAAAGCCTTCTTTGTGGCGTGGCTGTTTATTTTTGTCGGCGTGTCGGTGGAGTGGTGCCTGGGCTTTTGGGCCACCTCGTACCTCAAGGAACTGCCCGGGCATTCCGACTCGGTGGCAGTCACCGGTGCCATCGTGTTTCAGCTTTCGGCGGTGGCGAGTCGGCTCATTTCGAGTCGTTTGACGCGGCGGGTGGGCGAAACGCGAATGTTGCTGGCGGCGATTGTTCTGGCCGCTATCGGCTTTCCCCTGTACTGGACGCTCACCTCACCTGTCGCTTCGATCGTAGGGCTGGGGTTGTGCGGCATGGCCGTAGCCCTCTTCTACCCGCTGGGGTTGTCGCGGGCGATCGGGATCGCCGGTGCCCAGGCGGCGAAGGGGAGTTCGTACAGCACCGTCGGCTCCGGTTCGGCTGTTTTGACCGCTCCGCTGGCCCTGGGCCTTATGGCCGACCAGTGGGGACTCTCTGTGGCGCTTCTGGCGGTACCGGTGGGGCTGGCCGCTCTGCTGATTCTGCTGTTGGTGCAACGAAAGCCCTCGTCAAAACTCTGACGGGAGTTGACGAAGGCTGCGGCGCGCGACGAGCTCGACGGGAACTACGGAGTCCCGGGGGTAAGCCTTTCCCGCAATCAGGGCCAAGGCCGCTTCGCCCACCGCCTGCCCTACCCGGTCGAGGTCCTGCCGAATCGTCGATAGCTCAAGGACCTCGCCGAGGGCCAAGCCGTCGAACCCAACCACCTGAACGTCGTTTGGTACAGCTAACCCCAGGTCTTGCAAGGCTTTGATCGTTGGGAACGCCACAAGGTCCGACGTGCAGAAGAGGGCGTCGAAACTGCCGCGGGGCAACGAATCGAGGTAGGCCCGGACCGCAGCAACCTCGGGTTCAAGCGCCTGCTGCCGGGAGGTTACTCCTGCTAGAGCAAGTTCTTCGACAAAGCCGGCCAAGCGCGCGGCGAGCGAACTGCTGAAGCCAGGGTGACGCGGACTGAGAACCACAATGCGGCGGGCGCCACGGTCGAGCAAGGCTCTGGCAGCGAGTTGCCCACCCCGGTGGTTGTCGCAGGTGACCGAGGCCAGCCGGAGCCCCGGGGGTGCCTCGATCACGCGGTCGGCCAGCACCACAGGGATGCCGGCAGCCAGCAGCCGTGGATTGAGTTGACCGGTCACCGGGGTCAACACGAGGGCATCGACCTGGTTGTCGAGCAAAGTGTGGATGTAGAAATCCTCGGTGGCAGGGTCTTCTTCCGAGTTGCAAAGGAAGACCCCATAGCCGTGTTGGCGAAACACCCGCTCGACGGCCTGCGCCAACGTGGCAAAGAAGGGATTCGACACGTCGGGGATGAGCAGCCCGACAAAGTGCGAGCGGTTGCTCCGAAGCTTTTGCGCGAGCAGGTTCTTGCGGTAACCCAGCGCTTCGGCCGCCTGAAGCACGCGCTGGCGAACCTCTGGCGACACGGGACCAGAACCCAGCGCCCGGGACACCGTCGTGCGAGAAACCCCCGCCTGCCGGGCGACCTCGAGCAGGCGGAGTTGTGGGCCTTTGGGTTCCATTAGCCTTCGAGCATAAAGCGCGAGAACCGCAAACTTTCGGCCGCGTCGCGGTCAAGCTTGGCCTCGCTGGCCTTGTTGCTCAGGTCGCGCCACACCCGGATGTCGTTGCCGACGGCGCCGCCGGCTTTCACGAAGGGCTCCATGACCACGTTGCCGTTGTAGCCAATCTCGCGCAGCGCCTCGCCGATTTCGCGCCAGGGCATGCGGCCCTGACCCGGTACGCGCCGGTTGCACTCGCCGGTGTGGAAGTGGCCCAGCAGGCTGCCCGCCGTACGGATGGCACCACCGATGGAGTCTTCCTCAATGTTCATGTGAAAGGTGTCGAGCATCACCTTCACGTTGGGCCGACCCACCTGCTTCACGAACGCGACGCCCTCTTCGGCCGTGTTGAGCACGAAGTTCTCGAAGCGGTTGAGCACTTCGATGTTCAGCGTGATGCCCAGGTCTTCGGCAACCTTGGAAATGTCACGGATGCCATCAGCCCCGCGCTGCCAGTCGCCCATTTTGTCGACGGGTTTGGTGTAGTCGGCCGGCCAGTAGGAATGCAGCGCACCACCGATGGCCTTCACGTCGAGCCGTGCGATTTGAGTGAGCGTTTCGGTGAAGAACTTTTTGCCGCGTTCGCGCACGGCGGGGTCGGCCGACGAAAGGTTCTTGTCGGCGGTGGGGCCAATGCCGGCGGTCAAGATGATGCCGTTGGCTATGGCTGCGGTGCGAATCTCGTCGATCTGCTTGTCGCTATAAGTCGTGATTTGGTGGGCAGCGATCTCGAGCACATCGAAGCCGAGCTTGTGGGCCTTTTCGATGTAGTACTTGAAGTCACCGATCCATTCCTGTTCCCAGTACGCGTAGTAAATTCCGAACTTCATGCGTTTCTCCTTTTGTTGGCCACCCAGCGGTGGCAGTTTACTTCTGCAAAATAGCGGGCCGCTCGAACCTCTTGTCACCCAAACGAACCGTGACCAGAGGGAAAGACCGACCTGCGGTGACCGGCACCGGTCCGGAAGCGGTCACCAAAAAGGTCTGCTCCGACTTGGTCCCGGCGATGGTGGGGTTCCAGCAGAACCCCTGCCCGTCAAACAGGGCACCCTGGCTATCGGGGGTGACGTCAAACTCGCGCGGTTGAAACCCCAGGCCGCCACCGATGGGGTGCTGCTTCCATTCTTCGGGCCAGCCAAGTTCGCGGTAATCTCGCACCATCGCGGCGACGAGGGTCTTCACCGGCGCACCGACCACGCTGTTGCCCTGTACCGAGGCCTCGAGCGTACAGGCCACCAGGTGTCGCGCGGCGAGGTCGGCGGGAAGGGGCCCAAAGTGCACCGACCGCGTGAGGGTGACGTGCAGGCCAAACCGGCGGAAGCAAACGGAAAAGACGCCGTAGCGTTCCAGAACCCGTGAGGTGGGAATCGCGTGGCGGAACGCAAAGGCCCGTTCGTCGGTTGCCAGGTTGAGCACCAGCGGCTCCATGCCTGCACTCCAGGCGGCGCGGGCCAGGTCGCCAGCGAGCTCGTTTTCGCGGCGGCCCGGCTGCACCCCGAGCGCGAACTGCTCTACGAGCTCGGCCGACTCGGCGCCCAGTTGCCGCAGCAACTCCTGTTCGTGCCCCGACAACTGCTGCCGCAGAACCGACAACTCGGCCTCGACATTGCGGTCTATCAGGATGGACTGGGAGGAAAACCCAGAGCTCTGCCAGTGGGTTTCGAACCGCTCGTACCACGGCCAGGCCACGAGCTCCAGGCCCCAGCCGGCCACTTCTTCCCGCTCCAAACGGGGTGCCTCGTTGGTGGTGGTGAACAATACGACCCGGTCGGCGGTGATCAGGACCTTGGCGACCGAGCCCTCGCTGGCCAGGCTGACGAACGAGCGGCCATGGGTCAGCCAGCCGAAGTTCGTGACGGTGGTGAGCAGCAGGCCGTCGGCCGATCTTTGGACCAGCCAAGCCCGAAGGCGCAGCAGTTTTGCCTCGTAGTCTTCCCTATGCCTGTCCGCCTTTTGCCCATTCACCGCGATTTCCTCCGGGTGAACACCTGTGGAATCGATTCCACTGCCACCCAGCCCATAGTGGGCCCGGATGGCCCCGGTGTCAACCAGAACTTTGTTCACCATTGCTTCTGACACGGCCGAGCCGTATCATGGTAATTGTGCAGATCATTCAGCCCTCCAAAGACGGTACAATCGAAGCCGTTTCCGTGCAGTACGTCCTCGACAACCTGGACGCGCTCAAGCGCAACTCGGTTCCCGTATTCCGTGGGCTAAAAAACGCGAACGGCGACCTGAAGCCCCAGCGTGTCGAACCAGATCTTGCGGCCAGTGTTCCCGAGGCCGAGCGCGGTCAAAAACTGTTCCTCGTCGACCGGGCCTGGAAGCGGACCCTGTTCACCTCGAGCGATACCTTCAACGCCCAACTGGCCCCCTTTGCTGGCAAGTCGCCCGAAGAAAGGGCCCGCGCGGTCTCGGCCCTCAAGCAGGTGATCGCCCAACTGAAGGCCGAGCAGGCCGACCCCGGCGAAAAGGCCCAGGCCATCATGGATTCGGTCAAGGACGTCTTTTTGCTCAACAAGGCCTCGCTGAAGCTCAAACCGGCGGAAGTGTCGGAGCACGAAAAGTCTGTCGCAAAGGACACGGAGTCGATTATCTCGTCAGCGATGGAAATGGCCGACGACCCGGCGCTGGTCGAGGGCCTGTTTGCGGGGTTTCAAAGCCTGTCGAACGGCCAGACCGTGAATCATGTGCTGCGCGTGTTTGCCACGTACTCGGGCTTTGTAAAGCACTACAACAACCAGCATCAGGCGGGGTTGGTACCCAGCTTGCGGCGGATCTTCCCGAGGACGTATCTGGACCACTACCGTGAGTTTGTCCCTGCGCTCAAGCCCGAACTGTTGCCCGCCGATAGCCTGCTCACGAGTGACAACCTCCTTCAGCTGAGCAAGTTCAAGCCGGAAGACATGAAGGAACTCGCTCTCGGTGCGTTTCTGCACGATATCGGCAAGATGGGCAATCTGGACTACTTCGAAAGCGACTCCGGCTATGATCCGGCGCAGATCCGTCAGCACGTTTTTCTCAGCGCAGGTCTCATCCTGATGAACTACGGAGCCGACCACAACCTTGCACGGCTGTTGGCCGGTGACCATCACAACGCGATGAACCACGGCGATGGGTACGGCGTCACCCGTTTGGAGCGCGAAAAGGGGCGCCGCAAGCCCGCCGCCTTGGAAAGGGCCCTTTCGAGCACCATGGAGGGGTTTGTCTCGGGTCAGGCGCTGGGCTTCCTTCCCGTCGAAATGCTGGCGGTTGCCGATGTGTACGATGCCATGATCGATACCAGCCGCACGTACAAGAAGGCTTTGAGCTCGGCTGAGGCCGTGGTCTTTTTGGAAGAAACCATGGCCGCCAAACAGAAGCTGGATCCTGTGCTGGTCGACCTGTTCATCGACTACCTGCGCAGCAACGGCGTCGACGTGCCCGACAATCGGGGCTTTTTGTACAAACTCAGGACGGCGTAAACACCGCTAACGGCTTCGCCTTGCCCCGCACTTCCAGCGAACCGCGAGGCTCAAAGGTCCAGCGAGGGTCTCCCAGCGCTGCCACCAACTGTTCCGAAACCAGAACTTCGTCGCCGGTCTGTTTGCACAGCGCCTCGAGACGGCTGGCCGTGTTCACGGTGTCGCCAATGACCGTATATTCCAACCGCGAAGCCGTTCCCACATTGCCTGCGATGACCGGTCCTGAATGGATGCCGATTCCTTGGCGCAACGGCGGAAAGCCTCGGCCCGAGAGGGTGTTGTTGAGCCCGCGCAAACGGGTCTGCATGGCGAGCGCGGCTTGCAACGCCCGCGAGGCGTCGTCGGGGGCTGGGTGCGGGGTGCCAAACGTGGCCATGATGCCGTCGCCGATGAACTTGTCGAGCGTTCCGCCATGCTCGAAGATTGCGGCTACCATCTGTTCCTGGTAGAGCGACAACAGCTCGACCACCCGGGCGGGTTCCAGGCCTTCGCTCAGCGCCGTGAACCCCCGCAGATCCGAAAAAAGCACGGTGACGTTCTGCAGTTGGCCCCCGGGCCGAAGAAAGGCGGCGTCGGACCTGGCGATGTGCGAGGCGACTCCGGGCGAGAAATAGCGCCCGAGCTGGGCCGTTGAGTGTTCGGCCCGCGACGCCTCGAGAACTGTCTGCCGAAAGCGGGTGAGCAAAACCGTAAGCAGGATCCCTGAAGCAATGAACATCGTCGTGTTGATCAGCGTCAGCACCAGGCTGGCACCTGGTCCTTGGGTCGATGACAAAATGCTGTCGGTCAGCACGAGGCGCGGGTCGGTGAAGGCGAGCGTGTAAATGACCGCGAGGCCGCCGATGGCCGCCGTGGCAAACACCGCCGGGTAAATCGGCCGCCCGGGCAGACAGCACAACACCAAGAAAATGAAATCGAGGGGCAAGATGTTCACCTTGAGGAAGTAGGTCCGGGGAACGACATCACCGCCCACCGACTGGTACCAGATAAACGGCAGCAGCAGGGCGATCACCACGTAGGTGCCTGTGAGCGTCCAGCCCGAAAAGTGCACCCAGCCCCCCCGGTAGTTCTGCCACAGAAAGAAGGCCATCGTGACCACGCCGAACCCGATAAACGCCAGCTCGGACAGCAATTCGAAGGTCGACTGCGCCGCCGTAAACGTCACGTAGACAAAGAAGACCATCATCCCCAGGTTGAAAATCAGCGAGAACCGGACACCCAACTGTTCGCGGCGGGCAAGGATTTCGTTCATGCCTCGTATTGTCGCCCATCGGGGCCTTGCGGTAAACTCCCCGCCGTGATCAACCTCGGCCAAGTGAAAGTAACCTACGGCAGCCGCGTGCTGTTCCGCAACGCCGACCTGCTGGTGCGCCCCGGCGACAAAATCGGGCTGGTGGGCCCCAACGGCGCCGGAAAAACCACGGTGTTCCGCCTGATTACCGGCGAGGAGCACACCGACGAAGGCAGCGTGAGCATCGACCCCGGCGTGGTGGTGGGCTACTTCAGTCAGGACGTGGGCGAAATGTCGGGCCGCACGGTGCTGGCCGAGGTGCTCGCCGGCGCGGGCAAAGTGGCGGCCATCGGCGAGCAGTTGTCCGAGCTGGAACACCGTATGGGCGACGCCAGCAACCCCTTGAGCGATAAAGAGATGGATCTGTACGGCGAGTTGCAGCACGAGTTCATGACCCGCGACGGTTACGAGCTCGAGAACCGCGCCGAAACCATCCTCGAAGGCTTGGGCGTGGGCAAAAGCCGCTGGCAGGACCCCGTGGAGACCTTTTCCGGCGGTTGGAAAATGCGCATCGCGCTGGCCCGCATTTTGTTGCTCAACCCCGACGCCCTGCTCATCGACGAACCCACCAACCACCTCGACCTCGAGACCATCGTGTGGCTCGAAGGCTGGCTCAAGGAGTTCCCCGGCGCGCTGGTGATGACCAGCCACGACCGCGAGTTCATGACCCGCATCTGCAAACGCACCGTCGAAGTGGCCAACCAAAGCATCACCACGTACTCGGGCGACTACGACTTTTACCTGCGCGAACGAGAGATCCGCCGCGACAACCTGATCGCCGCCAAGAGCCGCCAGGACGCCATGCTCGCCAAGGAGAACGAGTTTATCGCCCGGTTCGCCGCCCGCGCCAGCCACGCCTCCTTGGTGCAAAGCCGGGTCAAGATGATCGAAAAAATCGAACGCATCGAAGTTCCGCGCGAAACCAAGGTGATGAAAGTCAACTTCGGCGACATCAAGCGCTCGGGCGACATCGTGGTCGACATGAAGCACCTGGCAAAAGCCTGGGAGCTCCCGGCGGGGGGCACTCACCCCGTGTTCAGCGGCCTCAACGGCACCGTGGTGCGCACCAACAAAATCGCCGTCACCGGCGTCAACGGGGCGGGCAAGTCAACCCTGCTCAAGGTGATCACCGGCCAGACCGACCCCACCAGCGGCAGCTCAGCCCTCGGCGCCAGCGTGCAGATGGGCTACTTCAGCCAGTACTCCGGCGACCTGCTGCACAACGACTGGACCATTTTGGAAGAATTGCAGGACCGCTTGCCCCGCGAATCGGTAGGAAGCCTGAAGAACCTCATCGGTGCCTTCCAATTCAGTGGAGACGATGCCGACAAGCGCATCAGCGTGCTCTCCGGCGGCGAAAAGAGCCGCGTGATGCTCGCCTGCCTGCTGGCCAGCCCCGTCAACTTCCTGGTGCTCGACGAACCCACCAACCACCTCGACATCGCCAGCCGCGAGGTGCTTCTCG
The DNA here is from genome assembly GCA_037142615.1 of Spirochaetales bacterium. Lineage (GTDB taxonomy): Bacteria > Spirochaetota > Spirochaetia > JABEVK01 > JABEVK01 > JAIFLN01. The sequence goes on from JBAXAI010000005.1 coordinate 55,466, forward strand.
AGGCCCTGCAAGACTTTGAAGGCACCGTAATGATCGTCAGCCACGACCGGTACTTCCTGAAGCACCTGGCCAACCGCGTGTTCGAGATCGACCACGGCGCGCTGCGCGTGTACGAAGGCCGCTACGAGGAGTATCTGGAGAGCCGAGGGTAGGAAGGGGGGCGACCCCCTTACGGTGGTACGCGGTACCACCGTATCCCCCGAGCGGGGTTCCACCCCGCAACGCCCCGGACTTGCCGGAACCACAGATTTGAAACATGATGACAAGATGGTGAATCCCAATTGGCGCAACATTCTTATCGCAAAGAAGCTGCAATGGCAGGCTGATTATGGCCTTCGCCGGATGGCGGTGTTTGGAAGTGCGGCGCGCGGCCAAACAGGACCCGAAAGTGACCTTGATGTTTTGGTTGAGTTCCAACGCCCTTTCCGGTTTGATCTCCTGAAGTTCATCAGTCTTGAGCAGGAGTTGTCCGCTGAAATGGGTGGCCCTGTCGACCTTGTCATGCAGTCTGACCTCAAGCCCCATGTGCGCGAAAACGCACTCAGAGACGCGCAGGAGCTTTGATGGATCCCCGTGCCGCCCAACCGTCGAACGACATTATTCTGTGGCTTAACTACTCGATCACCCCTCGGTACAAATCCGCCACCGGGAAGCAGAGCTCGTAATCGCCCCAGACCAAATCACCGTGCACGATGCGGTAGCTGGAAAATGCGGCTGGTTCCAACCATTTACTGATGTCAGGATGGATCGACTTGCGAAGGAAAGGGGCAAAGTCGACCAGTCTCTGAGTGCCATCCTCAAAGCGAAGGCGAAGTTGGAGACCTTCGGCGGGTTCTGCCGCAACAACGGAAATCAGACTAGCAGTCACTTGAGCCTCCTGTTGATCGTCACCGGGCGCACCGATTTGTGGAGCACGAAGAAGTCGATCCACTTGCTGACAATGTCCTTGGCTCGGGCCCTGACAACCTCCTCAAAGTATCGCATTTCCTGAGGCTCAAGGAAAGGTCTGCCAGTCACCTCCCGAAACTCGATGCCAGAAACCACGCCGCCGACTATCGTGATTTCCGCCCGGGCCTCGCGCCCTTGAGCCTTTCCGTGAACATGAATCGGGTCGTGCTCGTTGGCGTAGAACATGATGATTAGCCCGAAGTACTCATACAGTTTTGGCATACCGTCCTCCGCAAGGAGAAACGGGGTGATCAACCTTCCTGCTTCAACGTCAGCCCAGTTTCTTCAACTTTTCCACCACAGCCATGGTCACCACGCTCACACGCGTCACTTTGCCCAGTCATGCGACAACTTCGTCGAGGTGGTCGACGGCGCTGCGGTGGCCGAGTTTGTACGTCCACGCTTCGGGTGGGAAGCCGGTGACGACCAGTTTGCTGGTGGGGGTTTCAAACTCCACCCGACCGGCGGCTTGGTCCACCCGCTGCACGGTCTTGGCCTTGCTGACGTTGGGAATCAGCTCGTCGCTGGCAGGGTTGGGCGGTCTCGAAGCCGATGTGCGCGTCCATGAGCGTTTCTCCTGCCGCCTTCCAATTCAGTGGAGACGATGCCGACAAGCGCATCAGCGTGCTCTCCGGCGGCGAAAAGAGCCGCGTGATGCTCGCCTGCCTGCTGGCCAGCCCCGTCAACTTCCTGGTGCTCGACGAACCCACCAACCACCTCGACATCGCCAGCCGCGAGGTGCTTCTCGAGGCCCTGCAAGACTTTGAAGGCACCGTAATGATCGTCAGCCACGACCGGTACTTCCTGAAGCACCTGGCCAACCGCGTGTTCGAGATCGACCACGGCGCGCTGCGCGTGTACGAAGGCCGCTACGAGGAATATCTGGAGAGCCGAGGGAGCGGAGATTGAGTTGACAACAGCGTTCCTGGAACTCAAAGTTGAACCTGAAGGAGGTTCCATGAGACGTATCCTTTTGGTTCTCCTGGGGCTGATTGTCACCGGTAGCGTCTTCGGGCAGACCAAGGTCACGGTTTATGCCGATGACGGCTATTTCCCCTATTCCTACATGGAAGGGACTTCGGCGAGGGGGGCCTACATCGACATTGTCTTGGCGGCAGCGGCCCAACTCAAAGGCTACACGGTCGAGATCGTACCGCTCCCCTGGAAACGGTGTCTGAACCTGATGGAGCGGGGCGAAGCCTTTGCCATTTTGCCCCCCTACAAGCGTCCTGGACTGAGGCCGTGGATGGACTACCAGCTCAAGCTGTACGACGAGAAGATCGTGCTGTTCCTAAACGCCCAGGGGCCTAAAATGACACGGTGGCCCCAAGATTTTGTGGGCAAGACGGTGGGGGAAGCCGCTGGGTGGGCCAATCTTGACGCCTTTAGGGGCCAAGTCAAAATCGAGTTCGCCCAGTCCAACAAGATTGGCCTCTTGAAACTGGAGGCAAAGCGCAACGATGCCTATTTGATGGACGAAACGGTGGGCCTGTTGGCGATCAAGGAACTCAGGGCCGCGGGAGCCATCAACGCCAAAACCTCGTTCGTGATCGGCCCAACAGTCAGCACCGAAGAGGCCTTCCTTTCCCTGACCAACGTGGCCACTGCCAAGTTCCCCTTCAAAAACGACTTCGCCAAGCAGATGCAGGGCATTCTGGGCAGAATGACCGCTTCCGGAGAGATCAAGAAGATCGTTGCCAACTACACCAACTGAGCGAACTTCGAAGGGGGCAGCCCCGTGGCTCAGCCTTGACACCATGATGCGATGATGTCATGATGTTCCTATGCGAACCACCCTCAGTATCGACGATGATATTTTTGCCGCCGCCAAAAGCATGGCTTTGCTCAAAAACATCGCCCTCGGTACCGCTCTGAGCGAGCTGGCCCGTGCGGGCCTGAATCAACGGACCTCGTACCCCGAAGGCGACCTGCCGACGTTCTCGGTCTCGGAAAAGGCCCCGGTCTTTGGCCTTCGCGAGGTGCAGGCCGCCGAGGACGACCTTTGACGGTGCCGACAGCTTACTTGTTGGACGTGAACTTTCTGGTGGCCTTGGCGTGGCCCAACCACACCAGCCACGCTGCGGCCCGGGCCTGGTTTCATGAGCATCGGGCCCAGCCCTTTGCCACCTGCCCGATCACAGAATCAGGCTTTGTCCGCCTTTCCATGAACCCTTTGGTGGTTGGTCAGCAGGTGTCGCTTTCGGCAGCGCTGGAGCTACTGGGTCAGTATCAGGCGAAGTTCTCCTTTCGTTTCTTGGCCGACGACTTGCCCCTGTCCGCGCTGGCCGCTTACCGGAACATTTCGGGCCACCGCCAGGTGAACGATGCGTACCTGCTCGCCTTGGCCGCCTCGAAGTCCGGAGCGCTCGTTACCTTCGACGGGGGCATCGCCGAACGTGGCCCAAGCGAGTATCGAGACTGCCTCGTCGTGGTGTGATCAGTTTCCCGCAAGTCTGTTGCGGATAACTGCCATTTTTCCGCAGCAGACTTGCGGAAATCCGGATTTGATGCGAAACTTGGACGATGACTCTTTCACGCCGCCTTGACCTTCGCTCTGCGGTCGCCCAGCGGAGCATCCTGTTACTCGGACCCCGTCAAACCGGCAAATCGACTTTGCTCCGCGAAACCTTTCCCCACGCACCGAGTTTCAATCTGCTGCACACCGACGTGTTTTTCCGCTTTCAGTCCGACCCTTCCCGTCTGCGGCAGGAAATCCGTCAGCTCCCCGCCTCCGACGAACCCATCATCATCGACGAAGTGCAAAAGCTTCCCATTCTTCTGGACGAAGTGCAGGCGATGATCGATACCGGCCCCCGGCGGTTCATTCTGACGGGATCGTCGGCGCGCAAACTGAAGGCCGGTGGAGCCAACCTGCTGGGCGGGCGGGCGCGCTTGCGGAATCTGTTCCCGTTTGTGTCGAGCGAGGTAGCCAATCTTACCAACTCTCCCGCGAGCTTTGACCTCGAAAAAGCCCTTGCTTACGGAATGTTGCCGCCCGTGTGGTTGTCTGATGCGCCGCAGGAAGATTTGGAAGCCTACTGTGGCACCTACCTCAAAGAGGAGATCCAAGCCGAAGCCTTGGTGCGTCGGCTCGACGGATTCTCGCGGTTCTTGAAAGTGGCGAGCCTCAGCAACGCGCTCGAGCTGAACTTCGAGTCGCTGGCCCGCGATTGCGGGGTGCCCGCGCGCACCGTGCGCGAATACGCGTCCATCCTGACCGACACGCTGGTGGCCACTTTACTCGAACCGTGGCGCCAAGGCACCAAGCGAAAACCGGTCTCGAGCGCCAAGCTGTACTTTTTTGACGTGGGAGTGGCCCGGGTGTTGGCGCAACGCAAGCCCGCGCAGGCCGAGTCGCGCGAGTGGGGCCTGGCGCTGGAGCAACTGATTTTTCAGGAGTTGCGCGCGTGGGTGGCGTACGACGGGCAAAACCGACCCCTGACGTATTGGCGCACCACCGATGGCCGCGAAGTGGACTTTGTGGTGGGCGACGAGTTGGCCGTCGAAGTCAAAGCAACGCGAAAAGTAACCGAACCCGACCTCAAAGGCCTGCGCGAGATCGCCCACGAGGGACCGTGGAAGGCGCGCGTCGTAGTGTGCCAGGAACCGGTTGCCCGCCAAACCGACGACGGCATCGTGGTGCTGCCTGTGCACGACTTTCTGGCTCGGTTGTGGGCCGGGGCTTGGCTCTCGTCCTCATAAAGTTATAGATTGTAACTGTTATGAGTGGTAATCAAACACAGCCCTCCCTTGAGTCCGTCCTCGACGAAATCTTTGTGGTCATTCCGCAGTTTTCGCGTCACCTGCGCACCATGGGTGGGCATTTGCTCGAGGGCTGTTCGCTGACCAAGGCGCATATGTCGGTACTCTCTGGACTGCACTTTGCCGGGCCCCAGACTATGACCGAGCTCTCCAAGCTGCAGGCCATCGCCAAACCCAACCTCACCGTCCTGGTCGACAAGCTGGAATCGCTGGGGTTGGTGAATCGCCAAAACGACCCTGCCGACAGGCGGGTGGTCCGACTGCAGCTCACGACCAAGGGAGAGGCTCAACTCGAAGAGTACCGAGGGGCCGTGCGCCAAGTGGCCCGCCGGGGCCTTCAAGCGTATTCCGCCCAGGAGATCGTTGATCTCCATACTGCTCTCGCCTCCTTGAGACTTCTCATGGAGCGACACGTCTTCAAGGAAGAAAATCCATGACCCAGACTTTACCGGCCCCCGGGGAACTTTCGGCCCAGCGCAAACGCTGGGTGCTGATCGGCGTTCTCGTGGGCATGTTCCTCGGTTCGCTCACCGGAACCATCATCAGCACGGCCATGCCGCGCATCCTGGCCGACCTGCAGGGGATGGAATACATCTCGTGGGCGATGACGGCCTACATGCTCACCAGCACATTGGCGATGCCCATTTTTGGCAAATTGGCCGACATGTATGGGCGCAAATGGTTCTACCTCGGTGGAATCGCGATCTTCCTGGTGGGATCCATTTTGTGTGGCTTTGCGACCGACATGACCCAGTTCATCGCCTTTCGGGCCGTCGCCGGTATCGGCGGGGGAATCATGCAGGCCATCGCCATGACCATCATTGCCGACCTTTTTCCACCGGCCGAGCGCGGCAAATACCAGGGACTCTTGGGTGGCGTGTTCGGACTCGCCAGCGTGATCGGCCCCCTTTTGGGCGGCTGGATCACCGACAACATGACGTGGAACTGGGTGTTTTGGGTGAACCTTCCGGTGGGAATCACGGCTCTCGTCATCCTGGGGCTCGGCCTGCCAGCGGTGAACAAACACTACCTGACGCCCAGTGCCCAAAAGCCCCGCATCGACTGGTGGGGCATCGTGTTCCAGATTCTGGCGTTCACCCCCATGCTTGTCGCCTTCAGCTGGGCGGGAAGCAAATACGAATGGCTGTCGCCCGAAATCCTCAGCTTGCTCGGGTTTTCGTTGGTGATGGTCGTCATTTTCTTGGTGGTGGAATCCAAGGCCCAAGAGCCGATTGTTCCCCTGAGCCTGTTTAGGAACGGCATTTTCAACGTTTCGGTGATCACGGGTTTTTTGATGTCGATCGGCATGTTCGGCGGAATCATGTACCTGCCCATGTTTCTGCAGGGGGTGGTGGGCCAAACCGCCACCAACTCGGGCTTGGCCATGGCGCCGATGATGGTCGCCTTGATCATCGCGTCGGCCGTGGGTGGCCAACTGGTGAGCCGGACGGGCCGGTACAAAATCGTCGGCCTCGTGGGTTTCAGTTTGATGCTGCTGGCCGAAATCCTGTTCTCACTGATGACGGTGCAGTCCGACGGTCTGACCGTTTCCATCGACATGATTGTGATGGGCCTGGGGCTCGGCCTGTGTATGCCGGTGTTCGTCGTCGCCTGCCAGAGCGCCTTTCCGCACAAACAAGTCGGGGTCGTCACGTCGAGCCTTCAGTTCTTCCGCTCCATTGGCGGCACCTTCGGAATCGCCCTGATGGGTTCGCTGCTCAACAGCCAGTTCAAAGTCGAGGCCGCCGCCGCCCTCCCCGCTTCGATCGCCAAACTGATCCCCGCCGACAAGAGGGACCAGTTTTTGACCCCGCAGGCGTTGTTCAGCCCCTCGACCAAGACTAGCTTTGAGGCCAAGGCAGCGGCTTTTCCCGGCGGCAAAGACCTCGTCGACACGATGTTCACTTCGTTCAAGCAGGCGTTTGCCGATTCGGTGCACCACATCTTTTTCATCAGCATCTTCATCGTGGCAGCGGCGCTTCTGGTGACGTTCTTTTTGAAGGAGATCCCGTTGCGCAAGACCAACCGACCCGCAGCCGAAGAAGCCGGTGCGGAACTGCTCGCCGAGGGAGTTGCCGGGCCAGGGCCGATTCCTGCCGAGTTCGAGCCCGATTTGGGCGAGGGAACTACCGAGGAAGGCGCGGCCGGACCGTCCACGCGTAAAACACGCAAATAACCGTGGCGATGGCCCCGATGGCGAGCAACAGCGCCCCATCGGTCATCGCCTGGGCGTCGAGAATTCTGCCCACCAAAACGGCACCAACGGCGCCGGCGAGAAACCCCGACAAGTTGAACACGCCCATTCCCACACCGATCTCGCTTTCGGGCAGAATGCGCGACACACCGTTCACCAACCCCGTGTTGAAAAACGTCAGCCCGGCAAACAGCACGGTCAAAAGCGCCGCAAACACCCACAACGGCTGGCCAAGGGCCAGCGGGCTTGCCAGCAGGCTGCCGCACAGAAAAATCAGCCCTACGGTCAGCACCAGCTGGTTGCCCCGTTTGTCGGCCAGGCGACCGGCAAACGGCCCGAGGAACACCCCGCTGATAGCGCCGGGAAACAGCACCAGGCCGATTCCTTGCGAGTCGAGCCCGTTGGCGCGGTGCAGCATCAAGGGAATCAGGAAGTTCAGCCCGACGAAGGCTCCAAACAAAACAAAGGTGGTGATCACGGCGGCCCGGAACGGTCGGATCTGGAACAATTTCGGGTCAACGAAGGGCTCTTTGGCCGTCAGGATCCGGGCCACAAAGCCCGTCACCAGCAGCAGACCGGCGACCAAGAAACTCCAGTGAGGATACGTGAGCCACACGATGAGGGATGACAACCCGAATACCAGAAGGGCGGCACCCAGGTAGTCGAGGTTGCCGGGTTTGGTAGGTTCCTTGGGCAATACTTTGAGCAAAAACGGGAAGGCAATCAACGTGAGCACAGGAATCAGGAACAGCCAGGCCCAATGCAGGCGAGCGGTGACCAACCCACCCAACACCGGGCCAATGCCAGCCCCGAACGAAATGACCGACCCCAGCGAGCCAAACAGCTGGCCGCGCACCTCGGGCGCGAAGTAGCGGGCGATGATGACCGTGACGAGCGCGGGCAGGGCCGAACCACCGATGCCTTGCAGGGCCCGCGAAAACAGAACGGTCGCGTAAGACCCCTGCAAGGCGAACCCCAGCACCGAACCGGCCGCGTAGACAAGGATGCCGATGGACAGAAGGCGCCGGATGCTGAACAGGTCCGATAGCCGCCCAAAGATGATGGTTCCCACCCCAAAAAACAGGATGAACATGGTGCCCATCCAGCTGACTTCGGTGGAGGTCAGGTGAAACTCGGCGAGAATAGCGGGGGTCGATACGCCGAACACGGTTTCGTTCAGCACGGAAAAGAAGACGAGGTAGAGGATCCAAGGGAGTGTCTTTTTGACATTCAGGGTGAGCATTTCGTCAATATACAGCTTTTGCTTTCTACTTCGCTTTCAACATCAGCATCTGAAGTTTCTTGATCGAGACGATGGTTCGCTTCGAGGACTTTCCAAAAGGTGACGAAGGCGCCAACAACCGGTCGGCGGTGGCCGCCGAGCCATTGCGAGCGGCATCCGCTGCCAACCGGTGGAACTCGGCATGCGAGGTGACCAACCGCTGAAAAACGGGGTTGGCCGAAAGGCTTTCGCCCTCGCCATGGATCCACTCGCCCAAAGGGCACTTGTCGTCGCGCGCTACCACATCCAGGGCGACCTCGAGGGCCTTCTTGCCGCTCAAATGGTCGGCAAGCCGCACCTTCCATTGTTCATGCGCGTAGATGGCCTTGTTCAGGTCGATGGTCCCGAGCTCGGTATGGAACTGACCAAAGTTCGTCTGGATGCGCGTGGCGCTCGACTGAAGGTCCGAAGCGATGGCGTTGAGCTGGCGCGACGCGTTGTCGATCTCCTGAAGGCCTTCGACCTGCTCCATGCTCGACTCGCGGTTCTTTTCCGAAGCTTGGCCCAGTTCGTCGAGCAGCCGCAAAACCTCGGCACCCTGCTGGGACTGTTCGGCCAAGGCCTCCGACGTGGTGTCGGCCAACCGGCTGACCACGCCCACGGCCTCGAGAACCGACCGGTTGGCGTGACTCTGCTCGGCCATCGAAGCGGCCAATTCGCGGGCGGCCTTTTGCAGTCCCGTAATTTCGTCGCGCAGAATGTCGAAAGCCTTCACGGTAATCAGCGTCAGGTCGCGGGTCTTCACGATCCCGCTCTGCACTTCCTTGACGGTCTTCTGGATGGTCATGGCCCCGCCGGAACTGGTTTCGGCCAAACGGCGAATTTCTTCGGCCACCACCGCAAAGCCCTTGCCGGCCTCGCCCGCGTGGGCGGCTTCGATGGCCGCGTTCATCGACAACAGATTGGTCTGCCCCGAGATGTCGGCGATCAGCGACGTCATTTCGCCAATGCTTTCGGCCAAGCCGGCCACGAGTTCGACGGTCTGGCTCAGGTTCTGGACCGACTCGGTACCCGAGCCGCTGGCCTCGCCGGCCTTTTCGGCGCTCTGGCGGGTCTTCTCCGACAGCGAAGTGGTCGTCTCCAAGCTTGCCGAAATCTCTTCGACACCCGACGCGGCCGACTGCATTTGGGCCCGCATTTCGGCCGTCGTCTCGTCGATTTTTCGGATCTGGCTCACAAAGTTCTCGACGACTTCCTTGGCCTTTTGATGGGCCAACAATTGCACCTGGCTGTTTTGAACGACCATCACACCCGACGAGAAGATCTGGGCGGTCGAACTGGCCGATTGGGAGGTTTCGGCCACCAGGACGGCGCTGACTTCGGCAACCCTGCTGGCTTCGCCCTTGAGCCCTTCGATCAGTTCCCTGAGCCGGATGATGAAACGATTGAAGTGTCGCGAAAGGTCACCAATCTCGTCGGCCGGTCCGTCGGGAATTTGCACCGTCAGGTCGCCGGCGCCCTTCGACAACTGCTCCAGCGACGCCACAATGCGCACCAGGGGCCTCAGGATGGAGCGTGCAACCAAAATGGCTGTGACGATGGACAGCACCAGCACGAGCAACAATACCGCAAGCTGGCCAAAAAAGGCTGACTGGCTCGCCGTCAATTCCGCTTGGGCACCGCTCACCACGGTCTTCTGAACCGTCTGGATCAACCCCTGGATGACCGTGACCGTCGTCGTGGCTTGCGTGAAAAAGGCTGCGGAATCGAGGCCGAACTGACCCTGGGACGAAAGAAACTGCAGCGTCTGCCAGTCGTTCTCGATGGAAGACCACGCGGTCCCTGCCGTGTGAGACGACCAAAGCCCGGCGTCGGCGGTAGAAAGTCTTCCCAAAGTCAACTGCATCGAGGCGAACACGCTGGCATGCAACGTGCCGAGCCGAGACAACTCCTCGGGGTTGAGCGGGGTGTTGCGGCCGATGAGGCCTGCGCCAAGGCCCCGAAAGGCGGCGGCATTTTCTTTAGCCAGCTCGAGTTGATGCCAGGTCTGAAACCCGTCGCGCAAAAGGGCGGGCGCGGGTTCAAGGCTGACAGCTCCAAAGCGCGACACGGCCTGACCGATCAATTCGGAATAGGCCGAAAAGCCCTGGAGCGCGGAAATACTGCCGGCATCGACTTTGGATCGGAGGGCGACGATCTGCTGATGGAGCGTGACGACTTCCGGTAGTGCCGAAGCACCGACCGCCGTATCGAGCACGGCCCGTTGTTTTTGAACCGGATCGAGGGTGCCATTGGACAATTGCGCGGTCAGGGTCAGCCCCCGCTCTTTTTGGCCCTCAAGAACAAACGCTGAAAGCTCACCAAGCCGTGCGGCGTTCTTCTGTGCTTCGCGGCCCTGCTGCCACGACGCAAAAGACTGCAAGCTCAGTAGCAAGCTGAAGGCAAAGATGGCCGCCAGAGGAAGCAGCAGCAACCCCAGAAGTTTGAGTCGGATGGAAAAACGCATAAGGCCCCCCTCCAACCATAGGCTTACGTAGGGGCATAAACAAGGACCGAGTCCACAGGACATCAAGAGGCGAAATATGTCCAATTTATTCATTCTTGCTTATTGTGCGGGCCAGTCCTATATTTAGCCTATGCGTAACTCCCAACTTTTCCGGGCAACGGCCCTGGTACTTCTGTTCTTGTTGGTTTCGTTCCTGTCAGCCCAGGAAGCCAAAGACGATTCGTCGAATACCATCGCGGCGTACGCCGTTGCGAAGGGTAAGCTGACCCTGGATTCCGAGTACCCCGTCACCGCGCCCGACAAAAAGGACCAAGCGACGATTTGGAAGGCCGTGACCACTTTGGTTCCACCGGCGCTGCTCAACCTCGTCACCCGGCTCGAGTTTTTCGAGGTTCCCGAAAGCGATGCCGCCACCGAAACCGATGGGTGGGCGTTACAGTCCGACGACAGCCAGAGCTTCACCCTCGGCCTGAGCATCACCAGTGCCAAGCTGGCATTTGTCGACCGCGACGAGCAGGGACTCCCCGAGTTTGAGCAAACGATCATCCACGAGTTTGGCCATGTGCTCAGTTTCCGGGCCAGTCAGATGGACGAGAACGCCACCGGCACGCTGCAGATCGAAGAGGGCACCCTCAAGTCCGACGGGTACCTCAACGTGTTCTACGAGAAGTTTTGGAAGAAGACCTACCCGAAGCACGGCACCGACGCCACCAGCGACGAAGAAGGCACCAAGTTGTACCTGACGGCACCAGCGTCTTTTGTCAGCGAGTACGCTGCCACCGGCCCCCTGGAAGACTTTGCTGAGTCGTTCGCGTGGTTTGTCACCAACGACAAGCCCAAGGGGAAAGACCTCAAGGACCAGAAGGTCCTTCAGTTCTACGCTTGGCCCGAACTCACCGGGTTCCGCGACCAATTCCGCAAGGGGCTCGCCAGCTTGTAGAACGAGGGGAGCGCCCCAGACCACGGTGGTTGGGGGCCCGCTTTCAAATCTCACACCTCAAGTTGGTTTCGTTAACCGGTTTTCTAGTTGATTGACGCAATGAAGCAACTGGACAGCCGAGAAGTTTCGTCCTAGGCTGGACTCCATCGATGGAGGAGTCCCGCCATGTCAACTATAAAAAGCACCACCAACCCCTACGGCCATTTTGACGATGCTGCCCGCGAATACGTCATCACTCGCCCCGACACGCCGCTGCCGTGGCTGAATTACCTGGGGCAGGACGAGTTTTTTGGCCTGTGCACCAACACCGCCGGTGGCTACACGTTCTGGAAAGACGCGAAACTCCGCCGCCTGACGCGCTACCGCTACAACAACCAGCCCTACGACCTGGGCGGACGCTACCTGTACGTCAACGATGCCGGTTCGGTGTGGAATCCGGGCTGGAAGCCGGTGAAGGCCAAGGTGGACCGCTACGAGTGCCGCCACGGTATGGGCTACACGACCATCGTGAGCGAAAAGGACGGTCTGTCGGTGAGCCAGACGATGTTCGTCCCGCCGGGTGAAAACCTTGAGGTTTGGAAGGTGGTGGTCAAGAACACCGGCAAGACCGCCAAGACCCCGAAAATCTATTCGCTGCAAGAGTTTGCGTTTTTTGAAGCGCTCAACGACATGACCAACTACCAGCGCACCTATTCCATCGGCGAGGTGGAGGTCGAGGGCGGCGCCATTTACCACAAGACGGAGTACCGCGAGCGACGCAACCATTACACGCTGTTTGGCTGCACGGGCAACGTGACCGGCTTCGATACCAGCCGCGACGCGTTTGTGGGGGTACACGAAGGCTTCCACGAAGCGAAAGTGCCCTTTGCCGGCAAGGCGGGCAACTCCATGGCCTTTGGCTGGAACCCCATCGGCAGCCATGAGGTGACGCTGAGCCTGAAGCCTGGCGAGTCGGTCGAGTACGCCTACATTTTGGCCTACGTGGATCACGATTTGCCCGGCGCTGACGGCAAAAAGTTCGCCGGCGAGAAGTTCACCGCGCCGTTCGTGATCAACAAAGCCCTGGGCAAGGACGTGATGAAGAAGTACGCCACGCCGGGCGCGGTCGATGCGGCGCTGGGTCGCTTGAAAGCGTATTGGGACAACAACTTGGGCAAGTTCCAGGTGACCAGCCCCGACCCGCACGCCAACCGCATGGCCAACATCTGGAACCAGTACCAGTGCATGGCCACGTTCAACATGAGCCGCTCGGCCAGCATGTACGAAACCGGCATCGGCCGCGGCATGGGCTTCCGCGACTCGAACCAGGACCTGCTGGGCTTCGTGCACATGATTCCCAGCCGAGCCCGCGAGCGCATCCTCGACATCGCCGCCACGCAGCTCAGCGATGGCACCTGCTACCACCAGTACCAGCCGCTGACCAAGAAGGGCAACGCCGACATCGGGGGCGACTTCTACGACGACCACCTGTGGCTGGTGCTGTCGGTGGTGAGCTACATCAAGGAGTCGGGCGACTACGGGATTCTCGAGGCCAGCTGCGGATATGCTGATCAGCCTATCACCCCGGGGGCCGCAGGATATGCGGCCCAGCCTAACTTGCTGCACCATTTGGAAACCAGCATCGCGTACACCATGAAAAAGCGTGGCCCCCACGGTCTGCCCCTCATCGGCCACGCCGACTGGAACGACTGCCTCAACCTCAACTGCTTCAGCACCGAACCCAACGAGAGCTTCCAGACGGCCGGCGACGTGAAAGACAGCAAGGCCGAGTCGGTGATGATCGCCGGTCTGTTTCTGTACGCCGCGCGCGACCTCGCCGAGCTCTACACTGCCCTCAAGCGCCCCGCCGATGCCGAGCGCATCTCGAAGCAGCGGCTCGAAATGCTGGCCACTCTCGAAAGCGTCGCCTGGGACGGGGAATGGTACACCCGCGCCTACGACGCGCAAGGTGGCGTCATAGGCAGCAAGTCGAACACCGAGGGCAAGATCTTCATCGAGAGCCAGGGCTGGGCCGTCCTTGGTGGCGCGGGGGCCAGCAATGGCCGTGCCCGCCAAGCGATGGAGAGTGTTCACAAGCATCTGTATACCAAGAATGGAGTTGTTCTTCAGCAGCCGGCGTACTCCACCTACGACAAGAACCTCGGCGAAGTGACGAGCTACCCGCCGGGGGTCAAGGAAAACGCCGGTATCTTCAGCCACAACAACACGTGGATCCACCTGGGCTGGTGCTTGCTGGGCGAAGGCGAACGGGCGCTGGAATACTACCACTCCATCTGCCCCTCGAAGAAAGAAGAGCAAATCGACACCTACCGTTCCGAACCCTACGTGTACGCGCAGATGACGGCGGGCAAGGATGCCCCCTGTTTCGGCGAGGCCAAAAACAGCTGGCTGACGGGTACGGCGGCGTGGACGTTTGTGGTGGTCAGCCAGGGTCTCTTCGGTATCAAGCCGACCTTTGCCGGACTTCAGGTTGATCCGTGCATTCCCAAGGCGTGGCCGGGCTTCGAGGTGACCCGCCAATTCCGCGGCGACACGTATGCCATCACGGTGAAGAACCCGAAGGGCGTCAGCAAGGGCGTGAAGTCGCTGTTGTTGGACGGGAGGTCTGTCCCCGGCAATGTGATCCCCGTGGTCGGCGACGGCAAAACCCACAAGGTCGAAATCAACTTAGGCTGAACAGCCTATTCCCGGAGGAACCTATGGCAAACTGCGGCTATTTTGACGACGCGAAACGCGAGTATGTGATCACTACGCCCTTCACGCCGGTGAAGTGGATCAACTATGTCGGCACGCTGGCCTTTGGTGGCATCGTGGACCACACGGGGGGAGCGCTGATCTGCCAGGGCGACCCGGCCAACAACCGGCTCACCAAGTACCTTCCGCAGCTGCCGGCCTCGGACTTCCGGGGAAGCACGATCTACGTGCGCGTGGGGACAGACCTCTGGAGTCCCTTCTATACGCCGGTTCTGGCGAAGCTCGACAAGTGGGAGTGCCGCGTGGGGCTCGGGTACAACACCTGGGTCGCCGAGCGCGGCGGGGTCCGGCTCACGGTGAAAGTCTACGTCGCGAGCGGCGACGCCGCGTCGCCCGGGACCTATGTGCAAGACGTCACCGTCGAGAACATTGCGGGTCGCCCGCTGACCATCGATGTGATTCCCGTGGTCGAGTTCACCCATTTCGACGCGCTCAAACAGCTCACCAACGCCGACTGGGTACCGCAAACCATGACGGTGAAGGCCCACCAATTGGCGGGCGTGACGGTGCTCGAGCAGTACGCCTTCATGAAGCGCGACCTCGCCGTCAATTGGTTTGCCACCACGCTTCCGGCGACCAGTTTCGACAGCGACCGCAAGGTCTTTTTGGGCCACAACGAGTACGGCAGCTGGGCGCACCCCGGCGCGCTCGACCAACCGCAACTGAACAACTCCACTGCGTTGCGGGGCGACAACATCGGTGCCTTGCAAGTGAGTCTCGGGACTCTTGCGCCCGGTTCTTCGAAGCGGTTCGCCGCCTTACTCGGCCAGACCGCCAAAATTGCGGATGCCGCGGCGGTCATCACCAAGCTGAGCAACCTCGCCCACCTGGACGCCAACCTGAAGACCCTGGCCGCCGGTTGGGCCACCTTCCTCGACGTGCTGACGGTGAAAACCCCCGACGCCGCGTTTGATTCCATGGTCAACGTGCACAACCCGCGCCAGTGCCACACCACCAAGAACTGGAGCCGCGACCTGTCGCTCTATCAGCTCGGCTTGGGCGGGCGCGGCATGGGCTACCGCGATTCCAGCCAGGACGTGCTCGGCGCCATGACGCTCATGCCCGGCGAGTGCCGCGTCTTGATCGAGAAAATCCTCTCGGTGCAGAAGCGCGAAGGCAACGCCATGCATCAGTTCTACCCGCTGACCATGGAAGCGTCGGTGGGCGACAGCCACGAGTACCCCGACCGCCCCCACTGGTACGGCGACGACCACCTGTGGCCCGTTTTCAGCGTGGCCGCTTACCTGCGCGAAACCGGCGACCTAGCGTGGCTCGATAAGAGCCTGCCCTTCTACGAAAAGGACGCCGCCAAGAAGCCCTTCGAGGCGGCTTCGATTTACGAGCACCTGAAACGCGCCGTCGAGTTTACGCGCACTCACGTAGGCGCCCACGGCCTGCCCCTGCTGGGGTTCGCCGACTGGAACGACACCGTCAACCTGCCCACGGGCGCCGAAAGCCTGTTCATTGCCAACCAGTACGGCAAGGCCGTTCGCGACCTGCAGGAAATCGCCCGCGCGCGTGGCGACCACGCCTACGCCACCGAGTTGGAAGCGGCGTGGACCACCATGCGCGACGCCTTCGAGAAGGCCGGCTGGGACGGCGAGTGGTACGTGCGCTACTTCAAGGCCGACGGTTCGCCCATCGGCAGCCACAACGCCGACAAGGGCAAAATCTGGATCAACAGCAACACGTGGGCCGTGCTGTCGGGGTTTGCCTCGGCTGACCGAGCGGCCACGGCCCTCGAATCGGTCAACAAGCACCTGAACACCAAGTACGGCCTCAAACTCTCGGCGCCGGGCTACAACGGCTTTGACCGCGACATCGGCGGCGTCACCACCTACCCGCCGGGAGCCAAAGAGAACGGCGGCATCTTTTTGCACACCAACCCGTGGGCCATGATCGCCGAAACGCTGATGGGCAATGGCGACCGCGCCCACCAGTACTACACGGCAATCAACCCAGCCGCCAAAAACGACGTGATTGGGATGTACGAGGCCGAACCCTACTGCTACCCGCAGAACATTCTGGGCGACGAGCACCCGCAGTTCGGGCTCGCCCGCAACACGTGGCTTTCGGGCACCTCAAGCTGGACGTACGTGGCCAGCACGCAGTTCATTTTGGGTGTGAGGCCCGAGATCGAAGGCCTGCGCGTCGATCCGTGTATTCCCAAGGCGTGGCCGGGCTTCGAGGTGACGCGGCAGTTTCGGGGCGCGAGGTACCACATCACCGTGAAAAATCCTCGCGGTGTGAGCAAGGGCGTGGTGGCGATGACGTTGGATGGGAGGTCTGTCCCCGGCAACCTCATCCCCTGCGTGGACGATCGCCAACAGCACGTGGTCGAAATCACCCTCGGCTGAGGTTAACAAGGCCACCCAGTGGACAATAGGGGCCAAATCCCCTAGAATCGGGGCAAAACCGATGAAAAAAGGCACCTTCCAACTCCCTGGGGTTCCCAGCGCTGAGGCCCCCTTCGTGCTCTCGGCGCTCGGTGAGTCCAACTTCGGCCGCCTCCGGTTCGCTAGCGGGATCGGTGCCACCGTCGATCTGGTTCACGTCGTACTATTTGCCCTGGGCCTTGGGACCGGGACCGCGATCGAGGACCTGTGGCGGTGGGGCATCATCGTCTGCCACAGTGTTCTCTGCCTGTTATTTGTCTCGGTCGGCGTGTTTTCGTGGCGGCGCAAGAGCAGGCCAAGCTCGAACCAACAGGCGGCGACACTCTTCGTCCACTCGTTCTACTTCGTCTTTCTCTTGGCCGGTGTGGGCATCGCGCTCGTCGATCAGCTTGTCGCTACGGCAGTGACGCCCTACATCGTGGTGAGTTTTCTGGTGCCCCTCGTCGTGCAGCTCCCGCCCCGGGGACCCATCGTCTACCACACGGTGTCGTTTCTCGTCTTCGCCGGATTGCTGGGTTTGGTGCAGACAGACCACAACGTCCTGCTTTCCAACCAGGTACAGGGGTTCACCGCGCTGGGCGTGGGGATCTTCCTCAACGTGCTGTTGTGGCGCGTGAATCGAAACCGCATCCTGCAGGATAAGAAGATCGAGCGGCAGACTCAGGAACTCCTGGAAATCAACACTACCAAGGACAAGCTCTTTTCCATCATCGCCCACGACCTGCGTGGCCCGCTGGGCGGGTTCATGGCACTGCTGGAAATGCTCAAAGAGAAAGAGAGTCAGGCCTCGAAGCAGGAATACGACGAGGCGCTGGAGCTGCTCCGTCACTCCTCGGTGGCTGTGTTCGGCCTGCTCGAGAACCTGCTGAAGTGGTCCAAAGTGCAGCAGAATCTCATCGTGGTACGGCCCGTTGAGGTCGTTTTGGGCCCGTTCCTCGAGTCGGTGTGGCGGCCAATGGAGGGGGCTGTGGCGCTCAGTCGCCTGCAGGTCAACATCTCGTGCGCACCGGATTTGACCTGCCGGGTCGACCCCGAAGTTCTGGCGACCATCCTGCGGAACCTGCTTTCGAACGCGGTCCAATTCACCCCGCCTGGCGGCCGAATCGACCTCGAAGCAAGAGTCGAGGGCACTACGCCCGCGTTGGTCCTTTTCGAATGCCGCGACTCCGGGGTGGGAATGACGCCCTCGGAGCAAGAAGACCTGTTCAAAGTGGGACTCAAGTCGGGCCTGGGTCTCACCCTCAGCCGGGACTTTGCGCGGATGCTCGGTGCAGAGCTTCGCGTGGAAAGCACCCCAGGTGTCGGCACGCGCTTCTGGTTTGCCATTCCGAAATGACCATCCTCGATGTCGTTTTTCTCTACCAGTTGAAAGAGGACCAAATGGTGCGCTGGCATTCGCGGCGCCACGCGCACCCGGCCGGCCAGTACGAGTTTCACTACTTCGTGGGAGGCAAAGGGTCGTTCCAGCAGGGAGGGTTTTCGCATCCGCTGCAGGGTGGCCAACTGTTCCTCTCGTGTCCCGGTGAGTTTCACGAAATCCGCGTCACCGATCTGGCCCACCCGATCAGCTATTATGCCCTGCTCTTTCAGGTCAGCCCCGACGACGAGCTGGCCCCGGTACTGGCCGAGCCCGCGTTCCGGGCCTCGTTCCCGGTGAAAATCGGCACCAATCAGCGGCTGTTTTTCGAAGACGCGAAGGCCAAGTTCGCGCTGCATGACAACCCTTCGCGGGGGCGGGCGGCCAGTTTGCGCCTCGAGGCCTTTGTGCACGACTTGCGCGCGGATATGGCCGCGCCCGCTGAACTGGTCCCCTCGGGGCCGTTCAACCTGCACGTCGAACAGGCGCTGGGTCTGCTGCAGGCGGGCGTGTTCCAAAACCTTTCGCTGGCCGACATCTGCGGGCCGCTCCAGCTAACCGAGGAGCACCTCATCCGGCTCTTCCGCAAGCACCTTAACTTAACTCCCATGAAGTACTTGCAAGTGCTCAAGCTCGAGACCTCGATGTCGCTGCTGCTCAATACCAGCCTGTCGGTCAAAGAGATCGCGTACAAGCTCGGCTACCCCAACCAGTTCCTCTTCAGCCGCAATTTTCGGGCCCATACGGGGGTACCACCCACCGAATACAAGCGCCTGTACTTTGCCGGGAATACCGACAAGTATCACCTGAAGATCCTCGACACTAGCGAGCCGAGATCAATTTCCGATATATCAGGGCAAACAAGGGCATAAGGACTGCACCCCCGAAATCGGCGCGAGGGTATAGGCTGAGGGCATGTCGCAACCTACCGTTCTGGGTCTGGACGCCAGCACCCAAAGCCTGACCGCCGTACTTGTCGATCGCGCCACCGGCCGTGTGGTGGCTGAACACAGCCTTTCCTACCCCGCAGAAGTCTGGATGTCGGTGGAACACGCTGGCCAGGCTGACCAGTCGGCTGCCGTCTTCGTCCGGGCCCTGGGCCCAGTGCTGGCCGCGCTGCGCGACAAGGGAGCCCCGCTTGCCAGCGTAGAGCGCATCGGGGTCAGCGCCCAGCAGCACGGGTGCGCCTTTTTGGCAACCGACGCCGCAAGTCAGCTCTCGACCCTTCGACAGCCGGAAGCCTCGCCGAAAGTGCTCGACGCTCTCGCGGAATCCCTGTTCAGCCACCCGCGTTGCCCCATTTGGATGACCAGCGATACCGAACCCTACGCCGCCGCCCTGCGCCGCGCTGCGGGTGGCTCGGCCGCGATGATCTCGCTTACCGGGTCCGACAGCCCTCTCCGGTTCACCGGCGCGATGATCCGCAAGTTCGGCGAGGAACACCCCCACCGCTACGAAAAGACCAGCCGGGTGGCCCTGCTCAGCCAGTTGTTCCCCATGCTGCTCACCGGCTCGGTCGAGGTTCCCGTGGACTGGGGAAACGGCAGCGGTACCAGCCTGATGGACTACCAGAAGAAGGTGTGGAGCCCCGCGCTCCTCGAGGCCTGTGCGCACGGCCTCCCCGGCGGAACGGCGGCCCTGACGGCCAAGCTGGGGGGTCTCGTGGCCCCGCTGACGGTGGCGGGCACCATCGCGCCGTGGTTCGTGCGGCAGTTCGGCTTCTCTCCGGCCTGCGAAGTGCTCATCGGCTCGGGCGACAACCCGCAGTCCAAAGTTCCTGTGGCGGGCGACCTGCTGAGCCTGGGCACCAGCTTCGTGCTGATGGCCGAGCAGGGCCAGGCTTCGCCGCTCGACGCTCGGGGCTGGGGCAACGCCATGTACGATGGCCGTGGCCAGGCCTTTGTGTTCGGTTGCCGCACCAACGGCGCGCTGGTGTGGGACCAACTACGCCAGGCCCACAACGCCGACTTTGCCCGAGCGGAAGCCGCGCTCAACGCCAACGCCCCCGGCTCGGTGCTCGCCCTGCACCAGCCGCTTCACGAAAGCTTTCCTCCTTCCCCGGCGATTACCTGCATGGTCGCCGGGGAATCTTTTGACCGCCAATGGGCCGCTGCGGTCGATTCGTCGCTGGGTTTGCTGTTCCTGGGCAGCCGTCCCTGGTTGAAGGGCAAAACCGACGCCCTTTCGGTGACCGGAGGTCCGTCGGGCAGCGCCGCCCTGGTGCGCCGAATCGCGGCCTTCGCCAACCGCCCGGTGCGCGTCACCGGGGCCGCCGGTGCTGCGCTTGGGGCCGCCGCAGGTGCGCATTTGGCCGATCCTGTCGGCGACCGGCTGCGATCTGACCAACTTGCCCTTGTCGGCTGGGTGCCGACCTCGCAAGAAGTGCAACCCCGCCCCGAAGACGTCGCAGCCTTGCACGCCCCCGGCGGCTACCTCGATCAACTCCGCGCACTATTTGAAGCCAAAACGGGCATCGACCCGACAGGAGAACGACTATGAAAAGCATCTGGACCGGCAAACAGACCTATTTCCCCACGGTAAAGGCCGTCGCCTACGAAGGCCCCGCCACCGACAATCCCCTCGCCTTCCGGTTTTACAAGGCCGACCAAAAGGTCGCCGGCAAGACCATGGAAGAGCACTTCCGCTTCGCGGTGGCCTACTGGCACACCTTCACCAACGAAGGCTCCGACCCCTTCGGCCCCGGCACCCGCGTCTTCCCCTGGAACGATAACAAGGACCCGCTCGAGGCCGCACACGACAAGGCCGACGCCGCCTTCGAGTTTGCCAGCAAGCTCGGCACGCCCTTTTACTGCTTTCACGATGTCGACGCCTCGCCCGATGCCGACGACCCCGCCGTGTACGAGAAGAACCTGAAGCAAGTGACCAAGTGGCTCAAGGAACGCCAGGACGCCACCGGCGTGAAGTTGTTGTGGAACACCGCCAACCTGTTCAGCCATCCCCGCTTCCGCAATGGAGCCGCCACCAACCCCGACTTCCGCGTCGTCACCCGGGGCGCTTTCCAGGTGAGGGCCTGCCTCGAGGCCAACGTCGAGCTTGGCGGCAGCAACTACGTATTCTGGGGCGGCCGCGAAGGCTACAGCAGTCTGTGGAACACCAACATGAAGCGCGAGCAGGAGCACATGGCGCGCTTTTTGACGCTGGCGCGCGACTACGGCCGCAGCATCGGCTTCAAGGGCGTGTACCTCATCGAGCCCAAGCCCATGGAACCGTCGAAGCACCAGTACGACTTCGACTCGGCCACCGTCATCGGCTTTTTGCGAGCCAACGGCCTCGACAAGGATTTCAAGCTCAACATCGAAGCCAACCACGCTACCCTGGCCGGACACGAGTTTGCTCACGACCTGCAAGTGGCCGCCGACGCCGGGCTCTTGGGCAGCATTGACGCCAACCGAGGCGACCCGCAGAACGGCTGGGACACCGACCAATTCCCCAGCGACCTGTACGAGACCACCAAGGCCATGCTGGTCACGCTGGCAGCCGGCGGCATCGGTCAGGGCGGGTTCAACTTCGACGCCAAGGTTCGCCGCAGCAGTACCGACCTCACCGACCTGTTCGAAGCCCACATTGCCGGCATGGACGCGTTTGCCGTGGGCCTCATCACCGCCGACCGCATCCGCAGCCAGGGCAAACTTGGCAAGTTCGTGGCCGATCGCTACGCCAGCTTCGACAGCGGTGCCGGTGCCGACTTCGAAAAGGGCAAGCTCGACTTCAAGGCCCTGGCCGCGCTGGCACCCTCGAACCAGAACCTCCACCTTGCCAGCGGCAGGGAAGAGTGGATCGAGGCGCTGATCAACCAGGCGCTGTTGGCGAAGTAAGTTGTTTGCGGGCTAAAGGTCCAAGACCTCGACGAGTCGGCAATCCGCGATTGGGCAATGCGTGGAGTTTTCGCGTGGCGAAAACTCCGAGCGTTCAGGTCGGGTTAGTCTTGGCGGGAACTCGCAAGCGTGTCGACTGTCGCAAGGGGAAGTCCGGTCAGTTCGGCAACTTTGGCTGTGTTCATGCCCTCGGCAAGGAGCACCTTCGCGACTTCAACTTTCCCCTCTAGCTTTCCCTTGGTGAAGCCTCGGGCTTCACCTTCACGGAAACCCTCGCCCTTGTAGCTCGCGATATCGTGGAGAGCCATGGAACGGCGGATCTCGTTATAGACTTCAGGTGCGATACTCATGTAGGCCTCCATCCGTTGGTATGCTGCCCCTATCATCGCTCTTTTCAACTGCGTGGCAGGGTCTGGTGACTTTAGCAGTTTAGGAAGTTCTACGAAAAGGAACCCCAGATGAGCGGTGTGAGGCAGATGGCAATGATGCAGCCAGGGCCCTCTCTTGGAGATTTCGTACTCGAGAAAGTTGAGTGAAATGACGGGCTGAAGCTTGTCGTAGTCGTCACCAGCGGGCAATTGCCGGGCAAAAAGCCTGGCCCAGTAGAACAAAGCGCGCTCAAAGTACGCGGGCTTCCGTGTCGTCTGAACTTCAACGTTGACGATGCGACCGGTTTCATCTTCGGCCAGAATGTCGACCAAAGCCAGCTTCTCGCCGTGTTCCGGCGGCAGGTCACGGGGCTGGAGCTGGAGTTTGTGGACTAACGGAGGGCCGACGGCCTCGAAATGAGCGTTGACCAGGCTTTCCAGAAGTGGGAGGCCTTCGGGTTCACCGAAGACGTGCAAAAAGACAGAATCGTGAGTAAGCGGGGAATACGGCATTTAGTACCTCAAGGTACCAGACGGGGGGGGACGCAACGCTTACGCACGACACCTTCGGCTTCCGCCTGAAGTCCCCCGGTGGGATCAGTTTGCATCAGAACAACTCAATCGCGTCGGGGGGCGAGGCAATGGTCAAACCCTTGATTGGTGAAACCGAAAGCAAGTCGGCATCGCCACTGATCAAAAGTACGGCGCCGGAAGCGACCGCCGCTTGGACGAACATGTCATCGTCGAGGATCTCAACCCAAAATGCTGCTGCGTTCCAATCGTGGAGGAGACCCTTTCGGTCGTCGAGGGAAAGGTAACGGTCAAACTTGGGCCGGCGGATCCTTTCCTCGAGTTCCGCAAAAGTTTCGCGGGAAAAAACGGGAACACAGTTCTGCAGCACAAGCTGGACCACTTTGGCGGGACTGCCGTTTGCAGATAGGGCCGCGCTGATCCAAACATTCGTATCGACAACGACCCGCGAGTTCCTGAGTGACCCAGCCATCGGGTTCAGCTTTCGTCGGCCAGAAGCCGGTCGAGTTCGGTCTCGGTCAGGCCAGCCGCCGAAGCTTTCCGGGCCGTTTCCTGGAGCGTCGTTGCCAGCCGCGCCGCATAGAAGGTCCTCATGTCCTCATAGTCCTGGGCGCTGACCAGAACCCCAATCACACGGTCGTGTTTGAGAACCTGAACGGGTTCGCGCTGGGCTCGATCGAGGAACTCTCCGAACCGGGTCTTGGCCTCATTGGCGGTGACGGTTTGCATTCGCACAATATGGTCGAATCGCGCGAAATAGTCAACTCGGAGGCCGGGGAGCTGGTGGACGATTCTGGCACTTCTCAAGGTGTACACAACTGGGTCTCTGTACGTTCTGTTTCTCATGGGCGGACTGCCGGCGAAGTAAGCCCTAGAGGGATTGCAGACGTTGGAGGTACTCCTGCCACGGGAGTATCTCCACCCCATTTTCGAGCCTGCGGGGCCGAGCTTCGCGGCCAACGATCCAGCGGTGCCTCAACGGCAGATCCTCGGCAAGGGCCTGCAAGCCTTTGGTGTCCGAAAGGTGAATGGACCCCGACTTGAACTCCACCGCCGTGTCTTCGTTGATCAGGAGATCCACCTCGAGACCGCTCGAAGAACGCCAGTAATTCACGCGATCTATGCCCTTTCCATACGACTGGGCGGCCAAAGTCTCTAGAACCAGAAAGTGTTCGAACGCCTTGCCGAACTCCGCGGTCTTTTCTGAAAGTCGCCGCCGCAGCAGGATGTTGGCTACGCCCGTGTCGAAGTAGTAAAACTTGGGCGTCATCACCGAGCGGCGTTTCACCGTCCTGGTGAACGGCTCCAGCAAGTGCCCCAAAAGCGTGTCTACCAGAATCTGAAAGTACTCGGCCACCGTTTTGGCCGAGACGCCGGTGTCGCGGGCGATGGTGGCATAGCTCAGTTGCTCGCCGTTCGAAAGTGCCGCCAACTCCAAAAAGCGGCTGAAGGCCGGAATGTTGCGTACCAAGCCTTCCGCCAACACTTCTTCTTTGAGGTACTCGCCGCAATAGTCTTTGAGCTCGTCCCACGGATCGGAGCCAAGGACCATCGGAGGCAACCCACCGAACTGCAGGCGTTCCAGCAGGTCGAAACCCGGGATTTCTGCAAACGTCAGCGGGTGCAGGTGAACTGTCTTGAGCCGTCCTGCCAGATTGGTAGCCCCCGAGCGCCGGAGCTTGCGCGCGCTGGAACCGGTGAGCAGAAAGGTGTTGCCGGTATTCTCGATCAGCCAGTGAACTTCGGATAGTAGTTCGGGAACCTTTTGTACCTCGTCGATGACAATCAACTTGCCGGTGTTACCGAACTGCTCCCGAAGCAAGGCGGGACGGGAGCGGTAGTCGAAGAACACATCGGTCTTGAGCAGGTCGATCAGCTCGTAGTGTATCTCGAGGCCTCTGATCAAGGTGCTCTTGCCTACGCGACGTGGCCCCAAGAGGAGGTGGTTCTTCTTCAAGTCCAACTCAAGACTTCGTTTCAGCATGACTACTTCCGAATTACAGGATATTCGGAAGTATCGGTGCCGTCAATCCAGCGGGCGCCTGCCCCTCGCTCCGGCCTCGACGAATCGGCAAATCACGAATGGGCAATGCGTGGAGTTTTCGCGTGGTGATACCTCGGGCTTCACCGATGGCTTCGCCCTCACGGAAACCCTCGCCCTTGTAGCTCGCGATATCGTGGAGGACCATCGAACGGCGGATCTCGCTATAAACTTCAGGTGCAATCCTCATGTAGGCCTCCATCCGTTGGTGAGCGGCGACGCCGCTCTGCGGCTTACGCCCTCAGGTTTCGGGCACGCCCAAAAACTGGGCACCCCGCTTTGTCGAGCGAAGGAGCTTGGGCAATTCGCGGGGCTGAAGCTGCGGTTTGTGGACTAGTGGCAGGCCCTCGGGTTCACCGAAGACGTGCAGAAAGACAGAACCGAGGGAATCATGACCGGGGGGACGCAACGCCTACGCACGACACCTTCGTTTTACGCCTGAAGTCACCCGGTGGAATCATTCCGGTGGCGGTTTCAGATGACTTCGGACCAGCTCGTTAAGCAACTGCGAGGGGTCCTTTCCGGCCCTTTGGGCTTGTTGCTGCAAAAGAGCCGCGAGATCGGCTTCGAGGAAAACAGCCAGTCGATTTTCCGAGCGAGGATAGTACCTCTTGCCGACGACACCCTTGGTGAAATCATAGTGACTCTTCATACCGACTCCTCGTACTGAAGTATACCACCTGTTCGCGGCGGTTAGCGCGGCGGGCAGAGATGATTCGCGTCTTTTCCCCTTCGAACGTCATTCGCAGGGTGTGGACGACCACAAGAACCGGCGAAATCCCCGAAAGCCCGAGAGAGGCCTCTCGCTCCTCTTCGGACGAGTGTTTGTCGTCGGAAACGGTGATGACAAACGGATCCTCGAAGACACATTCTGCCTGTTGGAAGGTTACTTTGTGTTTCCGATAGTTTTGAGCAGCCTTCGCATCGTCCCACTCGAATAGCATCGCTCCCGTCCTCCAAGCAAAGAGACGGGGTATTTGGTGGTCTTGCTTCAGTAAAGCCGGAGTTTTTTCGGAATTTGGTGTCTCCGCTTGGAGGCAATAAAGCCAGAAGCTGGTGGCAGGGAAACAGCCCTCCGGTGCAACGGTTAGGTCTGCCCGAACAGGATTGTTGTCAACATACGTGAAAACCCGCAAAAATTCGCGAAGGTTGGGAATAATCCAGGAGAAATACCGTCCACCCCAAAAATGGCCCCAAAGACCGTTGGTTTTGTTGTAGCGGATAGCGAACGTCTGCAGAATCCATTTCATGATAGTGGCAAGCGTCGATGCCCGTCCCGGCCGGATGATCAGGTGAAAGTGGTTGCCCGGCGTAAAACGAACTTTTCGTGGGCTCTGGCGAGCACATCGAGGAACATCTGCTTCACCACGTGTTCCAACAGGAGTTTTTGGTGGTTGGCACGCGCGGTCACGTGGTGCTTCGCGCCATCATGGACGATTCGGGCTCTTCTCATACCGTACATAACGTGGTGTCTGGGCGTTCTGCTTCTCATCGGAGGTCTGTCCCCCGGTGGATTCACGTGTTCACCCGATTCCCGCTCTCCAGGCCGGCTTGCCCCGCCTGGGCGGGGCCGCAGGCCTTCCGGCGGGCCTCGGGTGAACACTCGAAAGACAGGTGATCAGGGACGAACAACCCGAAAGCCGAAGTCGTTGCTCCGGGCGTACGGGTAGTAGTTGTTCCGGTAGGACACGGTCGCGCTGGACGCATTGTAGCCCCAACTGCCGCCGCGTAACACGCGGTTCGAGCCCGAGGCCGCTCCCGTCGGGTCGGTCTGCGCACCGCTGGGGTAGGTGCCGTACCAGTCGTAGCACCATTCCCAGACGTTGCCGCTCAGGTCGTAGATTCCCAGCTCGTTGGCGGTCTTGGTGCCCACAGTCTGGGTGCCGGTGCTGCTGTTCTCGTAGGTCCAGGCTACCGTGGTGGAAGTGCTGCTCCCCGCGTAGGTGTAGCCGTGGGTGCTGTTGCCGCCCCGGGCGGCGAACTCCCACTCGGCCTCGGTGGGCAAGCGGTAGCCGTTGTTGGCCCGGTTCATGGTCACCGTGGCACTGGTGATGGGGTAGCCGCTCGCCGGGCTCCGGCTTGTGATGGTGTAAACGGGGGTCAGACCCTCACGCGTGCTGAGCTTGTTGCAGAACTCGACCGCGTCGAACCAGGTGACTTGTTCCACCGGCCGGCTGGTGTTGCCGGTGAAGCCACTCGGGCTGCTGGTGGTCACCGTGGTGTATTGGGCTTGCGTGATCTCGTAGGCGCTCATGTGGAAGGTGCTTACCGTGACGTTGCCGGTGCCGTTGCTGAAGGTGCCGCCGGCTACGGCTTTGAGGGTGCCGATGGTGGCCGAGGTGAGGTCCGCCAGTGGAGTACTAACCACCGTCACGCCCGCGCTCTTGTTGCCGGCGTTGTCCATACTCTTCACGGTGAACGTGTAGCTGGTGCCGTTGGAGAGGCCGGTAATCACTTGGCTGGTGGCCGTCTTGGCCTCGGTGATTGGCTGGGCCGGGCTGCCGCCGGTGGGCGTCCAGCTGACTTGCACCCCGGCGAAGTCGGCATCGGTGGGGTTGGTCCAGTTGAGCGTGACCTGCGTGTTGCCGGCGGTTGCGGTGAGGGCCGAGGCGTTGGCCGGGGGTGTGGTGTCGATGGCCGGAAGGCTGAGGATGGGGATGGCTCGTGAAATGAGGTACCTCGGTGCTCCACCGTCCAACTCGGCCGAGTAGGATCCGCTTCCGTGATACAGGCTTGATGCGACAGCATACTGGCTCGTGGGCCAATTTGATCCCAAGGTACCGCTTTCGAAGTCCTCCGAAAAGAGGGTATTGCCAGCTGAAGAAACGACTACGTCATCGACAAAGTAGTTGTCGCAACTGCTACCTGAGTTCGAGGAGTTCGAGAACTGAAGGGCGAAGCCAGAGTGAAAAGCGTCCGGGTACACGGAAGAATCAAGGGTGTAGGCGTAGGTCGCACCGGTCTGGATGCTTCCATTGCCCTGAAGGACAAGTCCCAAGCTATGCCAGTTGGAGTCCGACCCCAAGTACAACAACTCGAGATCCTCACCTGAGTCGGGAGTCTCTGGCCCCCCCTGCGCCCAGAACGAAACCGTAAGGGTCCTGTTTGCCGCGACAAGGCTGACACCGGGGCTCTGATTACCCGCCGAGTCAACGCTTTTGACGGTGAAGGTGTAAGTGGTCCCCGAGGCAAGCCCAGTGATCACTTGGCTGGTGGCCGTCTTTGCCACGGTGATCGGCTGCGCAGGGTTGCCGCCGGTGGGAGTCCAGCTGATCAGCACCCCGGCAAAGTCGGCATCCGTGGGGTTTGTCCAGTTCAAGGTGATCTGACGCGAGCCGCCAGTTGCGGTCACTTGGATTGGATCGGCCGGAGCGGTCGTGTCCGCGGGCGTAGCACTTGCTTCGGCGCTCAGCACCGAGGTGCCGCCAGCGTTCTTGGCCACCACGGCCACGTAGTACGCAGTGCCATCGGTGAGCCCGGTCAGGGTGTACGGGCTTGTCACGGGAGAGATTGTGGTGGACGCTGCCGTCACAGGCGAGGTAGCCGACCAGTACAGGTCGTAGCTAGTGGCCCCAGTGGCGGCGGTCCAGGTAACGGTGAGCGCCCCACCCGTGGCCACTACAGTGGCCCCAACACCCTTCGGAGCTTGCGGCGGCAGGGTCACCTTTTGGGCAGCCGTCCAGTCGGACCACTTGCCAGCCAGCTTGACGCGCGAGCGGTACCAGCGGTCGGCACCGTCGGAATTGGCCAGGTCAATCGCCAAGGTCGAGGTTGCCTGCGTCGCATCGGTTTCCAGGACGAAAAAACCACTGCCGACGGACACCTGAAAACCGTAGCTTTCGGCACCAATCACTTTGGTGGCTTTAAGGGTCAGCTTTCCCGTGGCAACCACCGGATCGACCAGCTTGAACTCGGCCGCCGTCGCGACGGTGGGCAGGCCTTCGTACACCGGGCTCAGGTCGTCGACAGGGTTGCTCATCGGCCCCCACATGTTGCTGCAACTTGTAGCCAGTAACGACAAAGTCGCCACAAGCAGAATTGCGGAGCCAGAGGTGCGAAGCTTCATTTCGACGCCTCGAGCTTGGTGACCAGAAGCCCCAGCGTGCGGATCCGCTGATCGGTGACGGGGTCGAGCGCAAGGTACCAGGTGACCGCTGTAGTGCCAAGCAAAGTGATCCCGGCCGCCAGCAACCCGTTGTACAAGCCTTGTTGCCCCTGCATCTGCACGTTGAGGCTGTGGGCGGTGGCCGTGTCGGGCGCGGCGAGGTATTGCAAGTAAGTGGCTGAGCCCGCAGTGTAAGCCCACGTGGCCCCGCTGACGCTGGCTAGGCCCAAGCCGCCGGTGATCCAACTGCTGATCCCCAAGTTGGTTTTGAGTTGGGCGCCTGCGACCAACTTCGCTTTGCGGTCGCGAGCCTGCTGAGTGATCGAGTCGGGCACGGCTTGCCGTAGATCGATCACAGGGGAAGTTCGCATCAAACTGGCTGGAACCAACGAAACCAGACCGAAATCTTCTCCCCGGTACGTCGCCACGAGGCTTGGCGGGTTCTGCCGTGGAACCAGCGCCGTCAACCTCGAGGCACCGTTCGACAGCACCAGTTCGCTGGGCAGCTCAGGAAGCAGCAGGCGCACGTTGTCTTGCCCGAAGAGTGGACGTTCCGGATCAAGGAGTCCCACTTTTTGCGCCCAGCCTTGACTTTGGAAAGCGGCCGCGACCGAGCCAATTGACAATTCGAGGAGGCTGGCCCGAGTAGTCAAATTGCGCACGCCGTACCTGTTCATCACAATCCGGTGCCAGCTCCCAGCTTGGTACTGCACGCGATACTCAAACCACGCCGAGAAGCTCTTGCTCTGGATGGCGGCCGCCAGCGAAGTGTAGTCGCGGGCCAGATTGCGCCCTGCCAGATTGACCGCGCCGCTGTCGCTCCACTCGAGGCCGGGAATCTTGCTGGTGATGGTCCACGGCCAGTCCTTGGTTTCGTCGTTGAACTCGCCCCACTTGAGTTCGACCTGCGAACCCTCTTCGCGCCACGTTTTGACCGCCAACTGCCCATTCAAGTCGGCACGCCGGGCCGAAACTTGCGCCAACTGAACGCGACGGGTGCCCTCGAGCCCCGTCAAGGCGCTCCGGACTTCCTGGTCGCGTTGGCTCTCGAAGCTGGTTTGCTCGATCAGCACCCGGGCGTTGAACTCACCCTTCGACTCCCACGGTTCCTTCTTGAGCAGGCTGAGCGTGCCAATCTGCACCTGCCACGTTTTGCCGATCTGGGCCCTCACGTCGGCGATGCTCTGGTCGAACTGCGCATTGATCGATCGTTCAAGGGGAACCAGGGCATCGAGCGCCGTCACCAAGGCGTCCGGGCTGTCCTGAGCCCCGCTCTTTTGCAGGTCTTCCAGCTCGCGGCGCATGGCGTCGGCTTTGGCACCCATGGCCGTCTGTTGCTTGAGCGCGTCTTGGGCCGAGGCCTCGCGGGCGGCCTGCAACCGCTGGGCCTGCAGCACGGCCAACTGCCGGTTCTGTTCCTCTTTCACCAGGTTCTCGGCGATCAGCTGTTTTTGGGCCAGCAGGGCTTCTTGCGCCTGCAGTTCGAGCTCCTTGGTCTTGCGCTCGGTGTCGTTTTTCACGCTGGCCAAGGTCGCGCGGGCTTTGTCGAGCTGGGCGGCCAGCAGGTCAGCTTCGGCATTGGCAGCGTCGGCAGCGGCTTTGGCCTTGCTGGCGGCGGTGGCCACGTCGTTGAGCACAAACGCCCGGGTCAGCCCGTCATCGACCCTGGGGCGCTGCACCCCGTTCGAAATGCGCACCACGTCGGCCTTCACCAAGGTCATCGCCTCGGTGATGGGCACGCCGTCCTGCGCCAGGTTCTTGAGCAGCGCCTGGGTGAACACGCCGTTGCGGCCATCGCCGTCGCTGGCCGTCTCGCCGGGGGCAGTCGCGTAGGCGATGAGAGTTTCCATGTCTTTGGGAGGAGCGACCGTGGCCAAACCGCGCGTAGCCGAACGGCTGGCCCCAGTGAAGGGGTTGTCGCGGCAGGCGTCGAGGAACAGCAGACAGGTTCCTGCTCCTGCGGTCTTGAACGAGTCGAGCACCTCGGCAACGCTCACCGACTTGCTCCGGATCTGCGGCTCGCTGGTGATGGCCTCTTTGACGGGAATCAGGTAGTTCTCGTTGGCCACCTGCACGGCGTGCCCGGCGTAGAAAAACACCACCGTGTCGCCCCGGGCAACCTTCTTGCTGAAGCTCTGAAGTCCCGCCTCGAAGCCGGCGTAGTCTTGGTCGTGCAGCTCGGTGACCTTGAAGCCGTTGCCCGCCAGCAGCTTGCCCATGTCGGCCGCATCGTTGGCCGGATTGACCAGCGTCGTGATGCTCCCGCCATACACCGAGTTGCCCACCACCAGGGCCAACCGGGCTTCGGCAACGGCCCCAAACGACACAAACACCACCACCACAACCGCAAGAACACCACGCATCAACGGCCTCCACCCAAGTCCATAGGTAGAAACCTTCTACCCCGAAATGGATCGGAAGTCTACTGACCACGAAGTAGCCACCTTCGTGGGCGCGGGTTAGGTCAGGTCTTCGAGGTCAACTGCTCCACGGGAATCTTGGCCATCGCGGAAACTTGTTCCGGGCTTAGGCCTTGTTCAACCAACTGGCGAGCCAACTCCAAACGACCTTCGACATGGCCTTCGACGCGGCCTTCGACACGGCCTTCGACACGGCCCTCGACGCGGCCCTCGACGCGACCCTCGACGCGGCCTTCGACACGGCCTTCGACACGGCCTTCTTCCCGACCTTCTTCCTTTCCTTCCGCCAAACCTTCTTGGCGCGCGTCGTAGCGGGCCTGATTCTGGTCGAGCTGCCACTTCCAGTGCGACTCCCAACGCGCTTTGGCGTCGGCATCGGACGCAAAGTAGTGGTAGCGGTCATGGGCCTTCTGCAGGTCGCCGTCTTGATGCAAGAGCACTTTCATATCAAAACCATCCTCGCCTTCATGTTTCAAGAAGGCCATCCATCGTTCCAGTTTGCGGTCCGGGACCGCTTCTGCCCGCAACTTGGGCAGTTCCAAGTAGTGAACCGTCAGGTGCTCGGTCAGGCGCAATTCCGGGTTCTGGTCGTGCGTCAGGTGAAAGGTGTTGACCGGCCGCGATGTGTCGGGGAACAGGACGAAGTTCACAATGTTGACGCCGACCACAGGGGTCAGCTTCGTGTACTGGTCGCCCGAATCGATCTGGCCCGAGTAGACCCGCGCCCAGTAGTAAAGCGTGCGCTCCTCAAAGCCTGGGTGGTTGCTGGCCTGCACCTCGACGTTGAACTTCAGTCCGGTTTCCGATTCGGCCAGCACATCGAGCACAGCCAGCTTGTCGTCGAACGCGCGCTGCAGCAGGAACGGATTACGCACCATGACGCTCCTGAGGGGCGCAAACCCTTGGTACTCCTGCAGGGCATTGAGAAACGAAAGCAAATACTCGTTGTTCTCTTCGGCTCCGAAAAGCCAGCGGATAAACATGTCGGAATATCCCTTGATCGTCATACGTCGAGGGTAATTCTTGGGGCTTTGGGGGTCAAGTGGGATCTTTGGCATGGCACACTCCTACCCTGCTTAACAGGGAATAGGTGCGTTCTGCTTGCGCCAGAGGCTTGGGGAGGGCGGTTTTCTTCCGATAATCAGCCTATGAAGAAATGTGTCACTCTGTTGTCCGTCTGCTCCCTCGTTCTGGTTCTCGCCCCTCTCACCGCCCAAGCCCTCAACATGGGCGTCGGCTCCAATTTTCTGGGCTACCAAAAGGCCAACCTCGAAGTGGGGCTTGGACTGAACAGCGAGCTGAGTCCCAACGATCTCGAGCTGGAGCTCGGGGCCGCCGTGGCCATCGACCTCGACCGAAGTTCGGGCACCTTGGTACCGAAGTTTCTGGTGCCCGCCCACTTGGGTTTCAACTTTCTGTACCCGCTCAGTGAGGCAAAGAGCGCCAAACCGGCAACCCTGTACGGCTTCACCTACTTTTTCGGGCTGGGTGCCGCGCCGCAGGTGAGCTTTGGGCTGAACTTCAGCGACCCGCAGTACTACGGCGGGCCGTACTTTCAGACGGGCTTCCGGTTCAAGGCACACAACTACATGACGATTCAGGTGCAGGCCGAGCAGGAACTTCTGTTTGGCGGACCAGACTGGATCAGCACCAACACCCGGGCAGGCGTGAGCATTTTGCTCAGTTGGCCGCCGGTCCCCAAAAAGTAGTCACCACTCGGCGACGAACTCCTCGCGGAGCACTCCCCAGTACACGAGGTCGAGCGGCACATCCCACTTGGTGATGTGCTGACGCAGTACCCCTTCGCGTTGCATGCCAAGCTTGGCCATCACGCGGCCCGAGGCCGGATTGCTGTCAAAGTGGGCTGCGAAAATGCGTCGTAGCGGGAGTTTGGCAAAGCCTTCGGCCATCAGCGCGCGCGAGGCCTCGGTCATGAAGCCGTGGCCCCAGTGAAGAAACCCCAGCCAGTAGCCGAGCTCGGCCACCTGGTGCTGAACGTTGACCACCAGGCCGCAGGCGCCCATCAGGTCGCCGGTCACGCGGTCGCAAACGGCGTACACAAACTGCTTCCCCGCGGCACGGTCGCCCTCGTGCGTAGCAATCCAGGTTTCGGCCATGCCTTCCTCGTACGGGTATGGCACGTGCAGGGTGGTTCGCGCCACGGTGATGTGCCCGGCCAAGTCACGCACACGGGGCGCATCCGTGGGCGCAAAATGCCGCAGCGTGAGCCGCTCCGTGGTCAGAACCTCGTTCACGGCTTCACTTGACCAAAACGATCCAGCGGCCAAATGCGGAACGCCAGATGCCCGATGATACGCTCGCGGTCCAACAGGCGTGGGGCCAGCATCGACTGGTACA
The DNA here is from genome assembly GCA_037142615.1 of Spirochaetales bacterium. Taxonomy (GTDB): domain Bacteria; phylum Spirochaetota; class Spirochaetia; order JABEVK01; family JABEVK01; genus JAIFLN01. The sequence continues at coordinate 89,204 of JBAXAI010000005.1, forward strand.
CGGTCGAAGTCGGGTCGGTCGCGTCGAGGGCCCGGCTCTTGAAGGTGCTCAGCGCGTCGAAGCGGAAGTCGAGCGAGTTGTAGCGGTTGTCACCCATCAGGAAGTACTTGTCGGCAGGAATGTAGTTGCCCTCACCGGCCGGATACTCGGGAAAGTTGCGCATGTCGAAGAAGCTCACCAGGTAGGCTTCCCACTGTTTGGCTTGGTTCAGTAGCGCGGTGAACTCGGCGGGTTTGTTGTCGAGCAGCGCGAGGTAGCGCTGGGCCAACAGTTGCTTGTGCAGCAGGTTGACCACCCGGGTGGCTTTTTCGTAAGGATTGGCCGCTGCGGGCAGGGTGGCAGGGGCCTCGAGGGAGGCCAACAGGCTGGCGGCGGTCGTGCCCACGGGCTGGGGCGGCAAACCGCTGTTCACCACGTTGTTCAGGCTCTCGACGGTGGCCACGCCGGGTTTGGCCAGCGCGACCTTGAGGCGGGCCACGTCGGAGGCCAGCGACACTCGCAGCGCTTCGGGGTCGGCGGCCTTGCGCTGCTCGTCGAGCTTGGTCAGCAGGTCGCGGCCACCTTGCTGGAGCGGGAACGTCGAGATTCGCTTGAGCAGGTTGTAGTCTTCTTTATAGAGGTCGGTGTGGCGGAAGGTGGCGTCGATTTCGACCGGCCTCCACGTGGGCGAGGCGGCCGTTTTGCTGTACAGCTGGTCGTCGACCATCAGGAGCTTCTCGCCCGGTACGCCGGTGACACGCTTGACCACGAACTGCACCTTGGGGTTTCCCGCCGAGTCGACATCGAGGTTGACGGTCGACAGCGTGAGGAAGAACACGAGCTTCTGAATCATCTGCGTCACCACAGGCGGCTCGTCGTAAACCGGGGTTTCGAACACGACGATCTGCCCGCGCGTCACACCGGTCAGCACCGGAATCTTGTGCTTGCTCATGGGGATCTCGGGCCCATCGAGGGTCTTGACCACAAACGGCCGGTCGTCCTTGAGCAGGGTCGGCACCATGGATTCGCTGGGGATCACGTACAACTGGAACAGCAGTTGCTGGAGCACGATGACGAGGAAAACGGTCTGCGCCACGATATCGACGTTTTCGAGAACCGAAGCGCCGAGGGTCTTTTTGGCCTTTTTGTCGGGCGGGGCGTAGCCGTAGTGACGCTCGGTGGTCTTGAAGCGCAGGCTCAGCCACAGCAGCCAGCCCACAATGCCTTGAACGGAGCTCAGCAGCCACAGCACCTCGCTGTCCCACTCCAGCGACGCGATGTTGACCAAACAGTAGCCTACGACAACGCCGTAGCCCACGAACTTGCGGAAGGCCGGAAACAGGTCGTAACGCTCTTTTTGAAAGAACTCGCGGGCGAACCAGAAGGCACCCAGCCCCAATACCAGGTTGGTCACAAAATTGGTAGCCCAGAACCCATCGAAGCCGATGAAGAGCCCCACCAGCGGAGCCGGCACGCAGGTGGCGAGCCAAACCCAAGTCAGGATGCGGGCAGCGGTGGAAAGTGGGTGCTTTTGCATGGATAAGGAATATACCACATTTCCTTTTGGCGGGAAAATCCTGTAGGATGGTGCCGAGGAGCCTTCCATGTCGCTGACCGAGATCATCGTGACCGGACACAGAAACCCCGATACCGATGCCGCCTGCTCTGCTGTTTGCTACGCCCATTTCAAAAACAAGTCGGACCCCCACAACACGTACAAGGGTGTGGTTTGCGGCGCGCTCAACCCTCAAACCCGCTTCGTTTTCGAAAAAGCCGGTCTCCCGCAGCCCGAACTGCTCAAAGATGTGCATCCGCGCGTCATCGACATTGTGAACAACGACGGCCTGACCCTCGACGAGCACGAACCCATCTTCGAGGCCATCCGCGAAATCGACGAGAACACCGTGAGCGTCATCCCGGTGTTCGGTTCCGAGCACAACTTTTTGGGCATCATTGGCATTCACGAGGTGGCCTCGTACTTCATCAAGACCAACAAGCGCAACAAAAAGCAGAGCTACACCTTCCACACCGGCAACCTGCCGAAGGTGATGCCCGGCAAGTTCCTCGTTAGGTCCAAAGCCCAGGAGATTCACGCTCCCATCATGATCGGGAGCCAGGACTACGAAAAAACCATTGGCCGCATGGACTCGATCACCGAAGAAAAGCCTGTCTTGGTGGTCGGCGATCGCAAGCGCATCATCGCCCACGCGGTGCGCAACGACTTCCCGCTCATCGTGATCACCAATGTGCACAAGGGTGACGAACTCACGATTGAGGCCGATCTAAAGGACTTCAAGGGAACAATTTACCTGTCAGAGAGCGACACCACCGACACCATTCGCCTGCTGTGGCTCAGTGCCCCCGTGAAGCACATCATGAACACCAAGCCCCTGGTGCTTCAGCACGACCAGGAGTTCGACGACGCCAAGAAGACCCTGCTCGGGAGCGACCTGCGAGGTCTGCCTGTGCTCAAGGATGGGCACTTTGCGGGCATCGTGACGCGCCGCAGTTTCATCGAAAAGCCCCGCCGCAAAATCATCATGATCGACCACAACGAGTCGGACCAAAGCATCGCCGGAGCGCACGAGGCCGACGTACGCGAAATCCTCGACCACCACCGGCTGGCCCCCGAAAAAACCAACGCTCCTATTTATGTCTTTTCGAAGCCAGTGGGGAGCAGTTGCACCATCGTGTACATGCACTTCAAAATGCACAGCCTCGAGATTGAACGGCCCTACGCCATCCTGATGTTGTCGGGCATGATGAGCGACACGCTGTTCCTCCGGTCGCCGACGACCACGCCCGACGACAAGGCGGCCGCCCAGGACCTCGCTCGCTTGGGCGGGGTTGATCTGGCCGAGTTCGAAAAGGAAATCCTCGGCAAGATGACCACGCTCGAGAACCTCGATCCGCACAAGACGGTGTCGGGCGACTTCAAGATCTACCAGGATTTCGGCCTTCGCACCGGCATTGCCCAGGTCGAAACGGTGAGCCTCGACGGCGTCGACGCGGTGCTGCACAAGTACCAGGCTGCGCTGGGCATGGTCAAAAAAGAAAACGGCCTCGACTGGGCGATGTTGTTGGTCACCGATGTGGTGAACGAAGACAGCGTGCTCATCATGACGCCGTTCGAAAAGGGTGAACACGAACTGGCCTATCACAAGCGTGCCGACTGCCTGTACCACCTGCCCGGCGTGCTGTCGCGCAAGAAGCAACTTCTGCCCGAGATCCTGCGGGTGATGGAACTGGCAAGGGGCTGACCATGGGAATCGAACAGGCCAGGGAACACCTGAGGCGTTTTGGCCGAGACGGCGACATTCTGGAATCGCCACAGTCGAGTGCAACGGTAGAACTCGCAGCGCAGGCGTTGGGGGTGGAACCAGCCCGGATCGCCAAGTCGTTGACGTTTCTGGTGCCCGAAGGGGCCGTGATGGTGGTGGCCGCCGGCGATGTTCGGGTCGACAACGCCAAGTTCAAGGCCCAGTTTGGCGTCAAGGCGAGCATGCTGAATCCCGAGCAGGTGGTTCGCTTGGTGGGCCATGCGATTGGCGGCGTGTGTCCGTTCGGGGTACTCAAGACGACAAAAGTCTACCTCGACGCGTCGCTCAAGCGCTTCGCCACCGTGTTCCCTGCGTGCGGGAGCCCGAACTCGTCGATCGAACTGACCTGTGACGAGCTCGAGAGGTTCGCAGAACCCGCAGGCTGGGTGGATGTGGGCAAACTGTCAGGCGGTGGTGTCGACCACAGTGCCTGAAGTCGGCGGCAACGGTGCGGGATCGCGGTCACGTTCGGTGGCACGGGTCTCGGTCGTTTCGGAATCGCGGGCCGGCGGCGTAGGGCTGATCACTTCAGCACCGGCAGAACCCAAGGATGAAATGTCCATAAGGGCCTCCCTCTTTATTGGAGTATACATCTGCTTCCCCGGGTTGTCGAATTTGGGTTTACAGTGAAACCATGAAACTCCATATGGTTCGCGACCTGTCGCTCCCCCTGCTGCCCCAACCCGAGTTCCGCGGCGAGTTTGTTGCGCTGCAACCCAAGCTGCACCGCGAAAGTGCCGAGGTGTTCCTCGACGGCTACCGCGATACTGTCGACTACGAGGGCGAAAGCCTCGACGAAACCCGCGCCTACCTGGAAGCCGTTTTCGACGCCGAGCATGGCCCGATCCTCCCTACCGCTTCGGCAGGGGTTACCGTCGACGGTCGCTTGGCCTCGCTCATTCTGGTCAGTCGTTACCAGGGCCGTGCCTTCATCAGCCATGTCGTTACAGCCAAAGCCTTTGCGGGAAAAGGCCTGGCCAAAGCTCTCCTTCTGCGGGCCATGGAGGCCGCGCGCGAACTGGGCCTGAAAGAGATCGACCTGTACGTCACCGACGGCAACCCGTCGGTGGCTCTGTACGAGCGACTGGGTTTTGTCGAGGTGCCGGGTGGCAGCCTGACCGTCGAGCTCAAGTCGTTCCTGACTGCGTTCGAGGCTTCAACGCGGCTGCTGGCGAACTACGTTCAGCAGATTCCCGAAGCCACCCTCGATGTCAGGAGGTTGCCCGACGCGTGGACGATCCGAGAGCACGTCTACCATGTGGCCAGCCTGCAGCCCATGCTTCTCGGTCGCCTGCAAACCATCGCGGCAAGCCCCAAGGCGGTGATGACGCCGTACAACCCCGAGTCGGTCGCCGACAGGGACAAACTGTACCCGTCGGTCGAGCAGGCCCTGACCACCTTTGCCGAACTTCGAAGCCAGCAAGTAGCTTTGGTGAAAGCACTTCCGATGGCGGCGTGGACTCACGAGGCCGAACACCCGGAGTACACCCGCTACAACCTTGGCATGTTGCTGCACCACATCCTGTTCCACGAGAACTGGCACCTGTACCGCATACAAGAGCTCTGGCTGGCCAAAGAGGTGGGACCAGCCTGAGTCCGCGCTACCACGAGTAGGCGTTGGGCGCCTCGCCTCCGGGTCCGGGGAAAATGGCGTCGAGCTCCTTGAGCGTGGCGTCGTCGAGCGTGATCTCGGTGGCCCGGATCGACTCTTCGAGCTGAGCAACCGTTCGGGGACCGATGATGGGGGCCGTCACGACGGGATTCGACAGCAACCAGGCCAGAGCCACGGTGGATGGGGCTTCGCCCAGTTTTTGGCAGAGCGCCTCGTACTTTTCGAGCTTGGGCCGATGCTTTTCGATGTCCTTTTTCATGTCGTCGCTGAGACGGCGACCCTCGGTGACGCCCTTCAACACGCCGCCCAAGAGGCCACCACCGAGCGGACTCCACGGAATCAGGCCCAGCCCGTAGTGCCGACAGGCGGGAATGACTTCGAGTTCCAGCATGCGGTTGTTGAGGTGGTAGATGCTTTGCTCGCTGGCCAAGCCCATTTGACCGCGCCTCGAAGCCTCTTGGCAGGCCGTGGCGATGTCCCAGCCGGCGAAGTTGGAACTGCCGGTGTAAACGATCTTTCCCTGCGCGCTCAAGTTGCCGAAAGCTTCCCAAAGTTCGTCCCAGGCGCAGTTGCGGTCGATGTGATGCATTTGGTAGAGGTCGATATGGTCGGTCTTCATGCGCGCCAAGCTGCCCTCGGCGTGCTTGCGGATTTTGTAGGCCGACAGCGTGCGGCCGTCGGTGTTCACTTCGCGTCGGTTTTCCTGACGTTCGACGGGGTTGTAGACCTTGGTGGCGAGCACCACCGCGTCGCGGCGACCTCCCCCCTGAGCGAACCACCGGCCCAAAATGAGTTCGGTGTCACCGTGTTGGCCTGGACCGTTGCCTTTGCCGTACACGTCGGCTGTATCGAAGAAGTTGATCCCGAGCTCGAGCGCCTTGTCCATGATGGCGAAGCTTTCCTTTTCGTCGGTCTTCCAGCCGAAGTTCATCGTCCCGAGGCAGAGGTTGCTGACCATCACGCCGTGTTTGCCCAAACGTTTGTTCGCTATCGCCATTTTGTTCTCCTGAACCTTCATTGCACACCGGCAGGCGGAATTATGCTAGCTTGTGTGCCATGAAATCTTCTCAAGCCGTTTCGCCTTTGTGGCACGACGTCACCGGTGCGCTGCGGGCCAACTTCCTTCCTGGCGTCGTGCTGTGGTTGCTGGCCTGCACGGTGGTCGGTTCGTACTTCCTGTGGGACCAAGCCCGACCGTTCTTCGACACGCTGGGGGCCTGGAAGTCGGGCGGTGGCTTTTTATACAGCATCGTAGCGACCAGTATTTTCGCGGGGCTGATTCCTTGGGTGGTGCTTCGGTTGCTGCCGGGAACCCGCTCGCAGGCCACCGCGAGTTCGCTGGTGTTTCTGGTGGTGTTTTGGGCCTACCGTGGGCTCGAGATGGACGCGTTTTACCGCCTGCAAGGCCTGATGTTCGGCAACGACGGGTCGCTGGGGTCGATCGCCGCCAAGGTGCTGTTTGATCAGTTTGTGTACAACGTGTTTTGGGCCGGTGGGTATCAGTTGCTGGCCTATCACTGGAAGGACTCGGGCTTCCGTTTGAGTGCCTTTCGTGGCTACGACTGGAAAGGCCTGCTTTCGCATCGGCTCCCGGTGCTGCTGGTCTCCACCTGGCTGGTGTGGTTTCCTGTGGCGGCGCTGATGTACAGCCTGCCCGCCGACCTACAGATTCCTGTCTTCAATCTGGTGGCGTGCTTTTGGTCGCTGGTGGTGGCCACGCTCACCAAACCGAAGGCTTCGGCGGCACCAAAGGAGCGGGCTATTCCCAGCGAATAGCCCGGCATTCCGCGTTCCCCATGGGCGGAATCGAGCGGTGCTGACGCGGTGGCAGTCCTGCGGCGCGGGCCAGCAGAATCTGCAGCACGTCGCCATGGCTGACCAAGACGACGTCGGGGCCCTTGCCGGGGCCGGTGAGTCTGCTGGGGTCAGACCTCAGCCAAGCGAGCAACTGATCGAGCCTCGAGCAAACCTGTTCCACTGTTTCGACGCCCGGGTAGTCGGTTCCTGCGGCATCGTGGTCCCAAACGGACTGGTACGAAGCGGAGGTCTGTCCCTCGAGGGGCCCGAAGTTGCGCTCGCGAAGCAGGCCTGCCAGTTCCGGTGGTGTTTCTGGAGCGGGCAACCCTAACCGCGCGGCCAAGGTTTCGGCCGTTTCGCGGGCGCGGCGAAAGTCGCTGGTGACGATCAGGAGACGTGGCGAACTTCCCCAAGGCAAAGCCGCGTCGCGCACCTGCTGAAAGCCCCGGTCGCTGAGGCCGAAGCCCGGCACCGAAGTAACCGGGTCGCAAGCGATGACTCCCGCCACATTCGCGAGGCTCTCGGCGTGCCGAAACGCGTAGAACAACCTAGAACGCGGCCTCGAGAAGCGCCAGCAAGTCGGCTTTGCTCAGTTCGACCGGGTTGGTGAGCAGGCTGCCGTCCATCCAAGCGCGCTCGACGACGGCAGGCAACTGGTCACGCGTCACCCCGGCTTGAGCCAACGTCGAGGGCAGGCCCGCGTACTTGCGCAACGCCACCAAAAAGGCCTCGAGCGAGTCGAGGAAATCGGGCAACTCGGCAGCAGCCAGCTCGGGCGACCACAACCGGGCCAACTCGGCCAGCTCGGCCTCGATGGCGGGGCGGTTGTGACGCAGCACGGGCAACAGCAGCAACTCCATCGTCAGGCCGTGGGCCAGATGGGCCACCGCGCCCAGTCCATGGCCGAGGGCATGCACCGCGCCCACCATCGAGTTCGAAAACGACACCCCGGCCAGGTAGGCCGCCAACGCCATCGCGTGGCGGGAATCCTGATCGCCAGGATTCAGGATGGCATTTTCCAGGTGATCGCGGACCAACTCGATGGCCGCCAAGGCGTGCACCCGGCTCAAAGGGTTGGCCTGGCGGCAGGTGAGGGCTTCCAGGCTATGCGTCAGCGCGTCGATTCCCGTGGCCGCCGTGATCTTGGCCGGCAACGTGGTGGTGCAACGCGGGTCGAGGATGGCCGTCTGCGGCAACATGCGGGGCGTGACGAGTTCCATTTTGACGTGCTTGTCGTCGTGGGTGACCACCGCCACCGTTGTGCCCTCGCTCCCGGTCCCGGCCGTGGTGGGAACCAGCACAAAAGGCACCACCGGCCCGTGGAAGTCATGGAACCCCTCGACCCCGGCAAACTCCTTGGCACCCGAAGAGATGACCAACAGTGCGGCCTTGGCCGTGTCGAGGGTAGAACCACCGCCGATCGCGAGCAGCCCGTCGCAGCCCTTTTCGCGGTACAGCTCGGCGGCTGCCATCACCCGGCTCATGGGGGCATCGGCCGGCAGGTCGGTAAACAGCGCTCCAGGAACCACTTCGCCCTGCTCGAGCAGGCGGTCAATCAGGGCAGGCAGGCCCGTGACTGAAAGACCTGGGTCGCGGAGCACCAGCGGCCGCCGACAGCCGAGAGCTTTCAGTTCGTGGGGCAGGTGGTCGAGCGCGCCCGTACCGGCGAGCAGCCGAGGCGGCGAGGTGAACTCAAAATAGGGGGGCAGTTTCATGCGATACCTTCCTTGCGGGGAAACAACAGTTGGCCGACCGCCCCAGCCCAGGTTCCGGGCAAGGTGAGGTGGCGGGACGGAAGCGGGCCGATGGGTTTGGTCCACCAGCGGGGGAACAGGTGCGACTCGACGAGGTTCACCGCGCGCACCAGGGGCAACGTGACCATCAGGTCACCGCGCACGATGACCCGGTTTTCGAGAAAGGCCCTGGTGACACTCTGCCGACCCAGGAGCGCAAGCAAAGCCGAACGGTGGCTCTTGAACACGACCTCGACGAGCCGGGGCCCCAGTGGTCGGGCCGGAACCGAGGCCCAGCCGTCCGCGTCGTGGGCCAGGCACAACACAGGCCCCCCGTCCCAAGCGCGGATCTGCAGGGCATAACCCACCGGATACGCCGTCAACTCGTCTTGCATGCGGGGGTCCTTGCGCCCGAGAACGAGCACACCGGCTCCCAGAAACTTCAAAACAACCGAAGCGGTCAGGCTGGAAATACTCAAAAGGCCCTCTGATATTGAACGGGTGCCCAATGCTTGGCATCGGGCGCGTGGCGGAGCGGGAAGTAGGGGTCCCGCAACAACTGGCGCCCCATCAGGATGGCGTCAGCCTCTCCAGCCGTCAAGATCTTTTCTGCTTGGTCCACCGCAGTGATCAACCCCACCGTTCCTGTGGCCAGACCTGTCTCGCGCCTTATCCGGGCCGCCAGCGGCACCTGATAACCCGGCCCCACGGGGATTTTTGCCCCGGGAACCAGCCCACCCGACGAAACATCGACAAAGTCGACCCCTTCGGCCTTTAGCAACTTCAGCAGTTCGATGGTTTCTTCGAGCGTCCAGCCGCCTTCGACCCAGTCGGTGGCCGACACGCGGATCAGCACGGGAAAGGTCGCCGGGACTTCCTTGCGGATGGCGCGCACCACCTCGAGGACAAACCGGAACCGCTTGTCGCGGGTACCGCCCCAGTCGTCGGTGCGTGTGTTGGTCAACGGCGACAGGAATTGGTGCACCAGGTAGCCGTGGGCCCCGTGAAGCTCGACGGTGTCAAAACCCGCCTGAACCGCTCGGCGTGCCGCTGCAGCGAACGAAGCGATCACGGCCCACAGCCCGGCCTCGTCGAGCGAGCGCGGTGCCGAATACCCTTCGAACGGCTGGTCGGTACACGAAACCGTGGTCCAGCCGCCCTGCTCGGCAACTACCGAGCCCGAGCCCAGCCAAGGAACATAGGTCGATGCCTTGCGGCCCGCGTGGGCCAATTGGACACCGATTTTGGCACCGGCCGCGTGGACGGCGGCGACCAGTGGCCCCAACGCGTCGCGCTGGGCATCGTTCCAAAGGCCCAAGTCGGCGGGAGTGATCCGCCCTGCAGGGTCCACGGCTGTCGCTTCGACGAGGGCCAGGCCGACACCTCCGACAGCTCTTTCGGCGTAATGGCGCAGATGCCAGGGCTGAACCAGCCCGTCAACGGCCGAATACTGGCACATCGGCGACAAAAACAGACGGTTGCGAACTTCGAGGCCACGCAAGGTCAACGGAGAATAAAGCGTCGGGTTTTCCATGGATTAAGAGTCCGCCTAAACGCGGAGAATGTCCATTCCCTTTCTGGGCCCCGTAGACGTCAGCGCCTTGCCAAGATTCCCGACTCGACGAGCGCCACCACTTCGTCCGCCAGCGGTGACGAGAACAAAACCTGATCGACCGCGAGCAGGTGGCTGTCCCAAATGTCCGGATTGCTTCCCGAGTCTTCAAACTGGTACACCGAGCGGCAGTAGTCGATCTCAAACAAGTTGCTGCGCGGATCGTAGGTGACAACCAGTGGTAGGAGTTGCAGGAAGACCGGCATATCGAAAAGGTCCATGCCCGCCAGTTGGGGGTGGAGGTTGGCGTCAAGGTGGCGGTAGTAAACCAGCTGGACCTCGTTCCCGCGTTTCTGAAGGTCCAGCGCCAGCGACGCCAACTTGGCGGTCATTTCGGCCAGCGGGTCCTCGAAGTCGGCACTGAAGTGACGCCACTCCCCGGTGCTGAGCGCCAGATACTGCAGCGCCTCGGTGGCCATTTCGATCTTGTAGTCAAAACGCGCGTGCCCGGGGGCAAAGTACCCCGGATAAAACCATTGCAGACCGAAGCCACGGCACCACTGCATTTTGCAGTAGATCAAGTACTTTCCCAGACTGTATTTACGGTAGTCTGGGTCGTAGAAACTGGTGATTCCTGCGGCGGAGTCTTTGCCCAGGTCGAACACCCCGGCCGCGATGAGCTTGTCGCCGTCGTACAGGTTGATCTCTTGCGTCTGGAACCGGGAGCTGCGGTGGCGGCCAAAGAGCAGCGACTGCAAGGTGGGCGAAACCTCAAACTCCAGCCCGTGTCGGTAGCGCTGAAAAAGTGCTTCGTGCGCGCCCGAAGTGGCCTTGGAGTCAGCAACGGCGAACTCGACGCGGAAGGCTTTGTTTCGCTTGGCGAGTTCGGCGAACTTACGGTCCCCGGACCAAGCAGCCAGGTCAACTCGCAACCACAGGGCGCTATGAAAGCGGTCGGCAAACTCCAGAAAGTGGGTGGTAAACACGTTTTGCCGCATGCGGAACCAACCGTGAGCCCAGTACGCGTCGAGTTGCTCGGGGCTGAGAGACGTCAGTTGGTCTCGGTGCGAAAAAGGCGTCATGGCTTTCAGTGTAACCGTTCAGGCAAGAATACTCCATTTCAAGGGGGTCAGACGCGCGCTTGCCCCTCCAAGGTCCCTGGCTTCGCAAGCTCCGTGACCACCGCTATGGAAGTGAAAGCGGACCTCGGTTTGCGACGACCTTCGATGGACGATTGTTTCGGCGTCACCGAACTCTCCGCGCTCGAGCGTGAAGCCGGCATACTGAAGTTCTTTCACGCCTTCCAGATTCTCAATCACGAGGTGACTCCGATCAAAAGACCGGAAGCGGGTCAATTGTTGTTTTTCGTGGCAGTAGACCAGGACGAAGAGGTCCGAGTCCACCTCGGCGAGGACGCGCATCTCGTTGGTGGTGGCAGGAGTGAGCAGGACCAGATAGCTCAAAAGAATCTTGTCAGAGGCGGCACTGGGCAAACAGGACTCCCCCACAAAAGTGGAAGATTTCCGTGCACTCTACGCCATGCAACACCGATTTCCACCTCGTTGTTGACAGTCTAGCACAGATTCACCCAACCTGTCACGGCGTGACTTCTTGTGCTGAGTCGACTAAGCTGATACCCGAAAGGAGGCCGTAGAATGACAATTGTCGCGCTGGGTGCCCACCCTGATGACCTGGAACTGTCGATGCTGGGGACACTGATCAAGTACCGCGAGCAGGGTCATGCGGTGTACCCGGTCGTTTTCACCGATGGCCGACGGACGGGAACGCCCCCTGCTGAACACGTTGAGCTTCGGCGGGCCGAGACCCTCGCCGCGTTTGCCCTCGTCGGCTTGGAACCGACGCTGCTGGGTTTTCCCAACGGAGCCACGTTGTACGACAGCGAGGTGTTCCGGTCGATCGACGACCTGTTTGCCAAATGGCACCCGGAGGTGATTCTCACCCATGCTCTCGACGATTATCACCCCGAGCACCGCCTGCTGGGGCGGGTGGTCACCGATGCCGCGTGGGCGCCCGTGTTTTTTGCCGACACCATGGGAGGCATCGACTTTCAACCCGACGCGTACGTCGATATCAGCGCCCAGTTTGAGCTCAAACGACAGGCGCTGTTGCAACACCGTTCGCAGAATGCTGAGAATCTGGTGCGGATTGCCGAGATTCAGAACCGCTTCCGTGGCCTGCAGTGCGATTTCAAGGGCAAAGTGGCCTACGCTGAAGGTTTCCGCCTCTTTCGCCGCATCGGCAGCATGAGGGCGTATCAACTTTTGCCGCAGTGAGGCAAGCCTGACTTAGGTCAGGGCAACATTTTGCAGACCAAAGACCCGCAACGACTCCTTGCGTCCTTTGACCGTTTCTTCCGACACGAACGCGAACTGGAATTGCGACCTCGTCGCTTCGTCGAGCGCCTCGAGTGTCTGCCCGGAGAGGAGAATGTCGGTCCCCAGGGTCTTGGTCAGGCCCTCGAGCCGACTGGCCGTGTTCACGGTGTCGCTGATCACGGTGGAATCCATGCGTTGGTTCTCGCCGATGGTCCCCATCAGCAGCGGGCCCCAGTGCATGCCAATGCCGACCCGGATCGGCACGTAGCCGACCTGAGCCCGGTGTTCGTTGTACTCGCGCAGAACTTGCCGCATCTCGAGCGCGGCGCGCATCGCATCCGAGGCATCCCGTGGAAAGAGGGCCATGATCCCGTCGCCGATGTACTTGTCGACAAACCCGTTATTTTTGCGGATCACCGGCCCCATGCGCCGCAAGTACGAGTTGATGAACTTGAAGTTCTGCTGAGGCGTCATGGTTTCCGAGAGCGACGTGAAGTCGCGGATGTCGGAAAACAGCACCACCATGGGTCGTTCGGAATAATCGCCGAGTTCGATGTCGACGATGCTCTTCTTGTCGAGGTAACTGAGCACCTCGCGGGGGATGAACCGCTCGAGCGACACGTTGATCTTGGCCAGGTGCAAGCTGTAGCGCTCCGAGTCCGAAAAGGCGACGGTGAACTTCCGGATCATCACCAGCGACTGAAAAATCAAGAAGGCGACGAGGCCGACCGAGCCCATGAAGGGCATCGGGAGCAGCAAGTTCGACTTGAGCAAATCGTTGATCACCGTGGCAAACAGGATGAGAAAGCCCGACAGAAATAACAGCGAGCCGGTGAGCCGCCCGAGCAGCGCCCGCACGAGAATCCACATGACCACAAACCCCTGCACCGCAACGAAGAGCGAAAACCAAGTCAGCATCGCAGTGTACCAGGCGGCCGTTGCCACCAGAATGAGCACGCTGTAGCCACCTCCCACGGCGACCGAGACAGGCCGGAACCACTTGGGCGTCACCGAAGGGAACAAGTGGGCAATGAACAAGGCGAAGCTCAGCGAAGCGGCCGAAAAGGTCCAGTACCACAGTTTCATCTCGGGTTCCCAGGGGAACCAAGGCAGCAGGTCGGCAAAAAAGGTCGAACCCGACAGGAGCCCCCGGAACGAGAACAGAAGGGCCAACACGCCGAACCAAAGCGCGCTATGGTCCTTGGGGCGGAAGGCGAACAGGCCCAGGTGATACAGGCCCATGATGAACAGGCTGCAGAACAGGGCGACGGCCACCAGAATGTCGGCCCCGCGAAGTTCCACCAGCGCCCGGGTTGGCCCCAGTCGCAGCGACTCGATCAGGCCTGGGTTAACATCGCCGTAGCTCGCCACACGGATCTGCAAATCGTTTGCCCCGGCGACGGCAGGGACCTCGACGACGGTGGTTTGGCGGCGGGGTTGGTAGTTCTTGGGGTCCCATTCGCCAACTTTCCACACGCTGGTGCCGTTCCAGAGCACTTCGCCGGCAGCGCCAATGAGCGGCACCGAAAGGGCCAGCCCCGTCGGCACAGGATCGGGAAGTTGAATGGTCAACTGGTAGGTGCCCCACCCGTCGGAACGCCCTTCGGCGGCGGTCCAAGATCCCGGCACCTGCAGGTCGATGGCCTGACCCGCTCCGGGAAGGTTTTGGAACCAGAACTTCCAGTCGCCATTAAGAGTCGTGGGCTGCGGGTTTTTCCAGGTTGACAGGTCTATGAAGCCACGGTGCACCGTCTGCGCCGGTAGCAAGGAACTCAGCAACAACATCGGAAGCAAAAAGCGTCGCATACCTAGCGGATCACAAACAGGCGGTACCCGGCCACGTCGGCCGGTTCCGTGGTCACTTTTTTCACGGTGGCGGTTTTGGGACCCTTCTTCAGCCACTTGGCGAACTCGTCGACCGCAGCCGCTGGTCCCTGCACATAGCCGCTGACCACGCCGCCGGGGGCGTTTTCGATCCAGCCGCCGAGTCCCAATCGCCGTGCCTCTTCCTGGGCAGCCCAACGGTAGCCAACACCCTGCACCCGGCCGGTTACGGCAAAGGTTACGGCCTTCATCGCTTCACGAGACCCAGCGTGCCGTGCCCAGAGGCGCCCGCATCCCAGTCACCGGTAACTAAGTTGCCTTGCTGACCACGGAGCACCCAGTGGTTGTCACCGCTCAGGTCGATTCCCCGCTCGTTGCGCGTCCAGGTTCCCACTTCGGGGTAGTCGTAAAGATTGCTGAGGTCCCATTCTCCGGAGTCCGGACCGCCGTGAAACCGGATGGTTCCTTTATCCCAGGTGTTTCCGTTCGTCACATCGATGACGGTGTAGGACCATTCGCCGCCGATATCGCCCGGGGGGGTTGGTGGCGCTGCGGGCACGGTGGTGCAGGCCGACAGCACCAGAAGAGGCAAGAACAACAAGAAAGCTCGTAGCATGCAAGGTCTCCTCGTTCCATGATAGCACTGGGCGGCCGTTCGTCCAATCAGATGAGCTTGTTTCGTTTGGCGAAATGGACCAGATCAACCACCGTGTCGGCGATCCAAACCGTCAAACAGGAACCTCGACCTTGACCCGGGTGCCGTGACCAGGGCTGGACTCGATGTGTAGCGAGGCACCGATCATGCGTGCTCGCTCTTTGATGCCAACCATGCCCAAGCCGGGGCGGCCTCCTTGACTGGGGGCGCTGGTCTCGTTCACGACGAAGCCCACTCCGTCGTCATGGACCATCACGCACAGCACGCCGTTACCGGTAATCACTTCGACGCCGATGGATTTCGGCTGGCCGTGCCGAAGCGCATTTGTCATCGCCTCTTGAACAATCCGGTACAGGTTCACGGCAATTTCCTCGTCCAACGGACCGCCGAAGGGTGTGCCCACCAACCGAACGGGTAGCTTGGCGCGATAGGAAACTGAGTGGCAGAGCTCGTCGAGCGAACGGAAAAGACCCAAAGTGTCGAGCGATGGGGGACGAAGGCCCCAAGCCACCTGGCGCACGTGGTCGATGGCCGAGTTCAGGCTCGCCACCGTGCGCAGGTACACGTCCTGGTCGGCCTGGCTGAGCAGGATTTTCGCCGCCGCCAGGTCTTGGATCACGGTATCGTGCAGGTCACGCGACAAGGCCTTTCGTTCCTCCTCGCTCGCGGCAAGATGCTGCTGGTGGAGTTGCCGCAACAGGTCTTCGGTTTCGCGTCGCTTGGTGCTGAGCAGGGCAATGGCGCCCGCAATCAACACAATCCCGCCAATGCTCATGAACAGCAATTGCTGGAGCACCGAGTAAACCAGGCGCTGCCTTGCGAGAAAATCGTTCAGCCGGGCTTGGATTTCGGCCGATCCTGTTCCCGTCGAGATCCAAGCGTCAAGTTGGTCGCTGGAAAGGAACTTCAGGGTCACCATCGCGTCCCAGACCTTCAGGCCGACAAGCACCTGACGTTTGGCCTCGGATTCCTTGGGGTCACCTCGGGCCACTGCGACGAGGTAGTCCTGGAACTCCGTATTGGCCACTTGCAACGTTCTTTCGGCGTCGTAGGTGGACTGAAGAAACGAGCCCAGCAGGAGGAAGAGCGAGACGACGAGCGCCATCCCCAAGATCACGGCGGAATTCTTTCGTAGGAACACGAGAAATAGTCTATCATGAAACAATGCGCAAGTCGTTCCCATTTTGGGCAGTTATCCTGGCGCCGATCGTTGCAGCGCTCCTCAATGTCTTTCTCAACTGGGCCAACCGGAGTCTGGGGTCACCCCTCTTTGCCGATTCCATATTCACAGCGGTGGTCGCCGCGGTCTTCGGGGTCGTCCCGGGACTGGCAGCCGCCTTGCTCACCCAACTGGGCATGGAGGCCGTGCTGAGTCTGCAGGGCCCGTTTGGCACCGCACTGCCGTTTGTGTTCTGCGGCTTCGCTACGGCCCTCATCGTCGGCCTGGCCGCCGAACGGGGCCGCTTCTTGTCGGTGCTGGCTCTCACGGCGGTCATCGCGGGTGTCACGCTGGCCAACTCGGTCATCGGTTCAGTGACGGCGACCTTTGTGTTCGGTGGCGTCACCCTGCACACCAGCGATTTTCTGATCACCGGGTTCCTCCTGAGCGGCCAGCAACTGCTCGAGGCCAGCTTCTGGGCGCGCGTACCGCTCAACCTGATCGACAAGGGCATTGCCGTCGGGCTGGCCTACTTCACGCTCAAACAGCTCGTCCCCAAGCAGTACCTGCCCGCGCCGAGGGGGTGAGCCGCGTACCAACGACGCCGGGTCCCTTTGACATCCACGGCCCTTGGGTCGAAACTGGGGTGACAGGGGGCCCTTCATGAGCGTCATCTACACCCACACCACTTGGTACGTCATCGCCGGCAAAGAGGCCGAGTTTGAAAAACGCTGGGCCGACTGGGCCGACTGGGGCCACCAAGCTGGCTTGGTCAAAGGGGCCAAACTTCTCAAGTCCAACGACGAAGAGGGCGTGTTTGTCAGCTTCGGCATCTGGAAGGACCTGAGCCAAGCCAAGGCCTGGCGCAAAGCCGCCGGTTACGCGGAGCGTCTGGGCAAACTACAGCAGGTGATCACCAAGTTCGAGCCGCGAACATTGCAGCAGGTCGGAGAAGCCTGACGACGCCGACCCGAGAACGCTTACTGGCACGCCTCACAACTAGGGTCTTGGCGACGGGCGCTGGCGCGCCCTTACGCCTGCAGTTCCGCGCAAGGCGCAGAACTGCACACTTCTCTTACTGACAAGCTTCGCAAGTAGGGTCTTCCACTTTGCAAAGCTTCACTCCGTCGGCCTTCACTTCGGTTTCGAAGGCGGCGTCGAGCGGCTTGGGGGTGAACAGTTCCTTCTGGGTGCCCGGCTCGGGGTTTTCGGCGGTGGTGTACACGCGCTTTTGGGTGAACCCGAACTTGGCCGCGTCGAGGGTGCTCTTTTCGATCTGGCTGGCGGCCAGGCTGCGCAGGTAGTAGGTGGTCTTGAGGCCGAGCTTCCACGCGGTCATGTAGATCTGCTCGAGCACCTTGCCGCTGCTGCCCTGCACAAATACGTTGTGGCTCTGGCTTTGGTCGATCCACTTGCCGCGTACGGCGGTCATCTTGAGCAGGTGCAGCGGGTCGAGCTGGAAGGCCTCTTTGTGCAGGTCTTTGATGTCCTGGGGCACCTCGGCAATCAGGCCCACGTTGCCGTCGAAATACTTGAGCTTGTCGAGCATTTCGGGGCTCCAGAGGCCGCGCTCCTTGAGGTCATTCACCAAGTAGCCGTTGACGATGGTGAACTCGCCACTCATGTTGGCCTTCACGTAGATGTTCTTGTAGATGGCCTCGATGCACGGGTAACTGTCGGCGATGTTGCTGATGGTGGCCGTGGGGGCGATGGCCATGGTGTTGCTGTTGCGCATGCCGTGCGCCTTGACCTGCTTGCGCACGAAGTCCCAGTCGAGCGTCGTGGAGCGGTCCACGTCGATGGTTTCGCCGCGTTCGGCTTCGAGCAGGGCCAAGGTGTCGATGGGTAGAATCCCCCGGTCCCACTTGCTGCCCTTGAAACTGCCGTAAGAGCCTTTTTCTTTGGCAAGCTCGACGCTGGCCAGAATCGTGTGGTAGCTGATCAGCTCCATCGAGGTGTCGGCAAAGCGCAACGCCTCGGGGCCATCGAACGGATAACGAAGTTGGAACAGCGCGTCCTGGAAGCCCATCAGGCCCAAGCCGACGGGGCGGTGCGCGAAGTTGCTGTTGCTGGCCTCGACGGTGGGGTAGTAGTTGATGTCGATGACGTTGTCGAGCATGCGCATGCCGATTTTGAGCGTGTGCTCCACCTTGGCGCTGTCCAGGCCGCCTTTCTCGTCCTTTTTGACGAACTTGGCGAGATTGATGCTGCCCAGGTTGCACACGGCGGTTTCGGTGGCGCTGTTGTTCAGGGTGATTTCGGTGCAAAGGTTGCTGTTGTGCACCACGCCGACGTGGTCCTGCGGGCTGCGGATGTTGCAGGGGTCCTTGAAGGTGATCCACGGATGGCCGGTCTCGAACAGGCGGGTGAGCATTTTGCGCCACAGCTTGACGGCTTCGATGGTGCGAAAGTGGGTGATCTTGCCCTCCGCAGCCAGCTTTTCGTAGTGCACGTAGCGTTCTTCGAACTTTTTGCCGTAGATGTGGTGCAGGTCGGGCACGTCGTTGGGGCTGAACAGCGTCCAATCCTTGCCCTGGTCGACGCGCTTCATGAACAGGTCAGGAATCCAGTTGCTGGTGTTCATGTCGTGCGTGCGGCGGCGCTCATCGCCGGTATTTCTTTTCAGGTCAAGGAAATCTTCGATGTCGAGGTGCCAGGTTTCCAGGTAGGCGCAGGTAGCCCCACGGCGCTTGCCCGAGCGGTTGATGGCCACGGTGACGTCGTTGGCGATCTTGAGGAAGGGGATGACGCCCTGGCTGTCGACCTGCGTGGCCTTGATGGGGCTGCCGGTGGCGCGGATGTTGCTCCAGTCGTTGCCGATGCCGCCCGACCATTTGCTGAGCTGGGCGTTGTCGCCGTACACCTTGAAAATGCTGTTCAGGTCGTCTTCGACGGTGCTCAGGTAGCAACTGGAAAGCTGAGGATGGCGCAAACCGGAGTGGAACAGCGTGGGGGTCGAGCTCACAAACAGCAACTGGGAATACTGGTGGTAAAACTCGGTCGACCAAGCTTCTTTGTCTTTTTCGAGCAGGGCAAGACCCATGCTGGCGCGCATCCAGAACGCCTGGGGAGTCTCGATAACGCGCTTGCCGTCGTGGAGGAAATAGCGCTCGTACAGCGTTTGGATGCCGATGTAGTCGAGTTCCAGGTCGCGGTCGAACCTGAGTTCCTTGGAAAGCCTGACGAGGTCAAAGCCGAGCATCCGCGCGTCGAGGTACTGCTTTTCGACGCCCAGACGGATGTTATCGATGAAGGCTTGGCGAAGGTTGGCTTCGTAGGCATCGCCTTGAACCGACTTGCCGGTCACTTCCTTGGCGATTTTTTGGCGGAACAGGCGGGCGGCCACGCGGCTGTAGCCGGGATCGCGCTCGATGAACGTGGAGGCCGCGAGGATGAGGGCGGTTTCGAGGTCGGTGCTGGGAACCCCGTCGTAGATGTTCTTGAAGGTCTCTTTGACGATGGTCTTGACCGAAACCGGTTCGCTTTCCACCCCTGCACGGGCCAAGGTGGCCAGGATCTTGTTCAGGTCCAGCTTCTCGGTCCGGCCATCCAGTTTCTTGATCCCGAACGTCGGCACCTCTATTTTCAGCTCCACCATCATCAACCTCCCAGTTTTTGACCTTCGACCACTATAGCAAAGTTTGGTCGACTGTAAAGGCCCAAAAGCGGGCTAATCACACTACCGGTAGTGTCATACCGATAAACATTGCACTATTGACCGGGGACCTTCCGAGGCCTAAACTATGGTAGGAGCGTGTTTTGTCTATCCAGCGAAGCCTCATCCTGACGGTCGTGCTCACGCTCCTGCTTCCCGCTTTTTTGGTCAGCGGCTGGCAGACGTCCGAGGCCTTTTCGCAAATGGAGCGGCGCTTTGCCGCCGACCAGGACCGCACGCTCGACTCCCTGGTCTGGAGCCTCACGGAACTGGTGTGGAACTTCAACGAAGCAGACACGGCTTCGGTCTTGCGCGGCTCCTTCTACGACGAGCGAATCGTTCGAATTTCGGTGACGAGCATCCCGGGGACCCAGTTGGCCGAGGTGCAGAATCTGTCGCGCGACCACGGCCGAACCGTCTCGGTGCAGGCCCCGATCAAACACGGCAACCAAGAGATTGGCAGCGTGTCGTTGTCGATGGACCGCACACCCGATTTCGACGCCGTGATGCACAATGCCTCCGTCACCTTGGCCCTGTTGCTCGTTCAGCTGGCTTTTAGCGTGTCGCTGCTGCTTTGGCAGTTAAGGCGGCGTTTTGTGCAGCCCTTGCGTCTGCTCGAACTGCAGGCGCAGCAGCTCAACCGAAATCAGCTGGGCGAGGCGTTTGTCTGGACGCGAAACGACGAACTGGGGCACCTGGGAGCCAGCTTGGAGGCCACACGCCTCGCCCTCAAAGAATCGTTTTCGACGCTGGAGGCACGGGTTTCCGAGCGCACTCGCGACCTCGAGGCCTTCAGCTACTCGGTGTCGCACGACTTGCGTGCCCCTTTGCGCGCCATAAAAGGCTACGCCGATGCGCTGACCGAAGACGTGGGGAGCGACCTTTCGGCCCAGGCTCTCGAGGACCTGAAGCGGATTCACCGCGGGGTGGGAAAAATGGGTCAGCTCATCGAGGACCTTTTGAACCTTTCGATGGTTACCCGGGTCGACCTCAAGAAGGTTCCCGTGAACCTTCTGGTGTTGGCCAAGAGCGTATGGAACGATCTGGAAGAAAAGGAACCTCTGCGCAAAGTGAAGATTGAGTTCCTTGGTGACTTCCACGTGGAAGGTGACAGAGCGCTGCTGGAGATCGCGCTGCGCAATTTGCTGGGCAACGCCTGGAAGTACACGTCCAAGACGGCTGAGCCCGAGGTCTGGTTAGAGGAGCTCAAAATCGGTAACGACCGCTGGTTCGCTCTGACGGACAATGGTCCCGGGTTCCCACCGGAGCGCGCCGAGGAACTCTTCGAGCCCTTCTTGCGCCTGCACAGCGATGCCGACTACGCGGGAAACGGCATTGGACTGGCGATTGTGAAACGCATCATCGACCGTCACGGGGGCCAGATCATGGCCGAGGCGCTTCCTGAAGGCGGAGCGCGGTTCAAGTTTTCTTTAGCGACACGACGCTGATCACGCCCTTGCGCTTGTCGAGCACAAACTTGACGGCCGTCATCTTCTGGGTGACCAAAAAACGGACGTGACAGATTTCGACGAGGGTGTCGGGCCAAACGTTGCCGCGCACCACGACGCTGGCTTCTTCGTCCTGCCCGAGAGCCATCAACTGGTCGCGAGACCGCTCCATGAGGGCGAGAATCTCTTCGCGGAGCCGATCGGCCAGACCACGGAGTTTCACTTGCGACTCGCGGTTGGCGTGGGGAATGGCGGCCTCGACCTTGTGCAGTTGATTGGCAAAGTCGCGGGAGCTCTCCCTCAGGGCGGTGATCTGCTCCATGCCCTGAAAGTCGATGCCACAGATGAGCTCGGTTCGAGGTCCGGTGGGCGTGCTGATATGAAAAGTGTCGATCCCTCGCAGGGTCTGCAGGCAACCACCCGCCACGATGCCCTTGTCGCCCAGTTTGAGCTTGCCGCGGGTCTTGACCAGGCTGTTCAGAATACTGTTTTCGATCAGAACATCGCCCTGCGCGCTCAATGAGACCCGGTTGAGGTACTTGGCGTTGACTTTGCCGCCCACCTCGACGACGGTGCCTTCCTTGCCGACGATGCCGCTGTTGGTTACCAGATCGTTGCCGGTTTTGACCTTCCAGGCATCGAGCACGCAGTCGAGCGACAAGGCGCCCCCGGCCTCGATGACAAAACCATCGGCCACGCTCTTATGAATGATGACGTCACCATGGAACTTGATGTTTCCGGTTTTGTAGCTGACCCCCTGGTCCAAGTCGAGCACCGGGCTGACCGACACCACACCCTTTTCAAACTCCAACCGGCCGTCTTCGGCGGCTTCGAGCCCGATGGGCGTTTCCACCACGGTTTCTCCGGCCCGCAAGGGAGCAGGCTGGGAGGTGCCTCCGGCCAGAACGGCTCCGAGCACGGTGGTGCCGTCTTTTCCCTGAACCTCGGGCACGCGGTGGGCCAGCAGATCGCCTTTCTTGACCATCACGAAGGGCGAAAACTCCTTCCAGTCGATAGCCACGACACTTTGATCCACCTCAGGCGGTTTTTGCCAGTGCTCTTCCAACTCCAGGTGCTCGGGAACAAACGGTTGCGGGGCCTCACCTTGGGCGATCACCACGTTGGTGAGCAGTTTGTGCTCCAAATTGCAGCTCTGCATGGCCTCGAGGATGACGGGCCAAAGGACCCCGCTGGTGATGTTTTTTTGGAGAAGGAGTCTTTCGAGGTCTTCGGGCACCAAGGGTTTGCCGCCGGCACCGGGTGGTCGGAACTCTGCCACGGCCGACATTTGGTCTTCCTCAAGAAAGACCTCGCAATAGGCATCGAGCACCGGCTCGGCCGCTTCGTTGAGTTCTGCAAGACTGCTGCCAGGAGCCTCGCCGGCCGTATCGGGACCCTGTTCAGGCCCTCCCCACTTCAAGGAGGCCTGAATCATGTCCTGAGATTCTTTGAGAAGTTGAGCGATGGTTTTTTCTTTGCCTCTCATCACGCCGGTGGGCCCCTCGGGTAAGTGTAGTGCATGACGTCGAGATTTTGTCGAGTTCCATGGCAGTTTTATGTCCACTAACTCCATCCTTGAAAGGATTGACAACCTTTTCCGGTGTGTGTAGGGTACTGCCGATAGTAAGTCCGCTGAGCCCAAGGAGCCCAACCGATCCTTCTTCGCCGTCTGTTCCTGCTTGCCCCCATAGTCCTTGCTTGTCTACTGACGTCCTGTTCCGGGGGTCCAGAGCCCTTCGAAGTCGGCCCACCTTCGACCGACGCGGTTCTGAATCTTTACCGCAGCGAGCACTTTCGACCTGTCGTGCTTGAGTTCTACACCCACCTGACAGAGAACGCTGCCGTGGCCTCGGCGATTCTGGACGCCTGCGACGAACTGGCCCTGCCACCCTCGCTGGCGTTTGCTTTGGCTTGGAACGAAAGCCAGTTCAACCCGTTGGCCGTGCACCAGAATGAGGGCTCGGTCGACCGTGGCCTGTTTCAGCTCAATTCGCGAAGCTTCTCAGGACTTTCGAAGAAGGTTGTGTTCGACCCGGTGCAGAACGCCCGCATCGGGCTGAGCTACTACAAGAGCATTCTTGGCAAGTTGAAGACTCCTGAAAAGGCGCTAGGCTACTACAACGCCGGCATCGGCCTGTTGACCGATCGACCGCTGCCCCGCACCACTGTGGCCTACATCGGCCGCATTTTGCAGGACCAAAAGAGCCTCGACAGCGATGCCATCGCCTGGCTGTACTTTAGCCATGACCCCAGGGTTGCCTTGCGATGAACCGGTTGCTGAACATCGGGTTTCAAGGAGAGCACGGCGCCTACAGCGAAATGGCGGTCTTCCAGCTGTTCGACCGCCGGATTGCCACTGCCGTTCCCATGTTCAGCTTCCGCGACGTGTTCGAGGCGGTCGAGGCCGGTCGCTTGGACTTCGGTATCGTTCCCATTGAAAACGCGCTCGCCGGGGCCATCGACGACAACTTTGACCTTTTGCTCGAGTTTGACCATCTGCACATCGTGGCCGAGACCCAAGTTCGCATTGAACACAACCTGATCGGCCGACCAGGGACTCCTCTGTCGGCCATCAAAAAGGTGCTTTCGCACCCGCAGGGTTTGGCACAGAGCCGCAAGTTCCTCGAAGCGCATCCCGAGTGGGAAACGGTTCCCTTTTACGATACGGCCGGCAGCGTGGCGCATGTGGCCAAAACCGGCGACGCCTCCCTCGCGGCCATTGCAAGCGCCGAGGCGGCCCGCGTCTACGGCATGGAAATCCTGGTCGCCGGGGTCGAAAGCAACCACCAGAACTTCACCCGCTTTTTTCAGCTGGCACCCCGCTCGGTGCCGCAGCCGGCTGAGCCGAACAAAGCCAGCATCGTGTTCGCTACCGCCGACGAACCCGGGGCACTGTCGAAGTGTCTGGCCGTTTTCGCCAGCCACAGCGTCAACATGAAAAAATTGGAAAGCCGCCCGATCCAAGGCCGACCCTGGGACTACATGTTTTACGTCGATGTGGCGCTTCCCGCCGAGGCAGCACAGTTCGACGCGGCGTTCGCCGAGCTGAATCTGGTGGCTCAAGACCTGCGGCTGCTCGGCAAGTACCGGGCCTAGCCTGTGGGCTTAGGGGCCCGAACTACTTTGCCCGGATTCCCAACCGCTTGAGCTGCTCCAGCTCTTCTTTCTTGCCCACGTAGTCGTGCTTGAGCTTGTTGGCGTTCGACATGGCAGTGCGCACTTGGGTGATCTCGGTCTTGATTCCCTTCACCTGGCCCCGGCTGTCTTTGGGGACTTCGGTCTTGAAGTACACGTCGAGACCGGCCATGCGCTCCACGGTTTTGCTGGCTTCGACAAGCGTCCTGTCGAACCAGTCGAGAATCTCGTCTTCTGTTTTGGCGTTCATGTTGGCAAACTGGGGACTGGCACGGTTCGCCATGGCGACGAGCACCCGGATGCGCCCCGAAAGCTCATCGGCCCACTTGGAAAAATCCAGTTCCTCTGTGCGTTGGGTGCTGCTCACCGTGTCGAAGAGCTCGATTTCGTAGATGCGGGGTTTGTTCTTGATGCCCATCAAGCCACGGATCCACGCCTGAAACATCTCGCCCAACCCGGAAGCGGGGACCTCGACCAGCAGACTGTTTTCCTGAAGCTTTTTGAGACCCGACTCGAGGGCAATGTTGAGACTTCCCAGCGTGCGGACGCCCTCCATCAAACCCACCTTGGGGTCGGCGACGACCTTGGGCTTTTCTTTGACAACCTGGGTCGTGGTGATGCGGTGCAACAACTCGCTGCGGAAGTGTTCGGTGTTGGGCGCAAAGTCCTCGTCGAGCAGTTCCTTGACGAGCTCGCTGATGTAGGGTTGCCCCTTCACTGCGCCAGAGAACTCTTTCTTGATCTTCTTTTGCACGTTGTCGGGGTTGCCGACCACTTCTTCGGGTGCCAAGTTCAAATGACTCCAGAAGCTGTTGCGCAACATCAGTTTGTACTCTTCCCGCTTGAAGATCGACACCTTTTTGAGGTACTCCAGAATCTTGGTGGACTGGACAGCGATCTGGGTTGGGATATCCTTGGCTAGACCGGCCGACATGGCATCGTCACCCTTGCGAACCCTAGACACCAACTCGGCCACGGCCCGGGTGTTGGTCTCTTGGCTGGCCTCGGAAAAGGCCTCCCAGCGCACAAACCGCAGAAACTGGGTGAGATTCTTCAACCGGGGCAACGTCATGTGTTCGAGGCTGAAGGAGTAGAAGTCGTTGAGGTACTTGAGTTGCCTCTCGAACGCATGCATTCGAATGCTGACCACCGTGGCCTTGGAGCCCTCAATGAAGGGCTCTACAGTGATGGGCGTGATTTCGGAAATCTTGTCTTCGTACTGGTAGGGGTCTTCGGCCAGAATGCCCTTGTTCTTCATCAGCGTCAGGAGCGAAACGTAGATCGACGTCAGGTTGCGAAAGTCGGCCTTGAGGGTCACCAGAGACGTCATAGTGAGCTCGTTTCCATAGTCGTTGAGGCGGGTTTCGATGTCTTGCAGGAACTCGTCGTCGCTCATGGGCATTTTGAGATTATCTTAGGGTATAGACATGGCGATGTCAAAGCCCGCGCTCAGGCGCGGACTGTCGCATGCCGAAAGTAAAGGCAATGGCTGCACGACTGACGGAACAGGAAATCGACCGGGCCTTGGCGAAGATCCGGGGAGAGTACGATCACTACATCGTCCACTACTTCAAATCTGCCGACGCAAAGAACAAGTTCGACGACCGTTTGGCCCAGGCGCTGCGCGAACGGATGGACCTGACAACTTTCCTGGGCATCGAGATGCAGGTGGTCAAGACTCTGCTCGCGAAAGCCGCCCACGCGCGGAACTTTCCGACCGCTGCCCCGGAAGAAGCAGGAGCCAAAACCAACCGGGCCAAGCCGCGCCAGTCGTACGCCGACAGGGTGCTGGACCAACTCCGTGCGCGGATCTCGCCGTATCCCGAGTTGGGAATCCCGGAACTTCCTCAGAAGAGTCTCGATGTCGACAAACTCTACGGCACGCTTCGGTGGTTTCGCCGGGAAATCTGGAACGTACTTTACCCGGTGATCGTGAAAAAGACGCCATCGCCCATGCTGTTCAGGGCCGACGACGACCTGGTGTCGCTCACCGGCGAAGGCGACCACTTTCCAAAAGAAATCGAAGCCTACGTCGATGCGCTGGAACACGATTCGAACTTGTCACAGCTCAGCCGTGCCCAAAACCGCTGTTTGCTGCAGGCGGCGCAGTTCTTGCATCGGCTGAGGGCCCTGCTCGACGGCGCGCTGGCAGAAAAGTCCCGCACCCGCGAGGAATACACCCAGGCCGAGGCCGAAAGTCTCCGGCGCGCGGTGGCGTTTTGCGACCGGGTGTTGGTCGACTTCCGTCTGCGCGACTTGAAAGCCCAAACCTGAAGGGCTAACTTAGCCCATGCGATGGTGGAAGTTCCCCTTGGTCTGGCTTGCGCTGGTGCTGCTTGGCCCCGTGGCGGGAGGCGAGTCTTTGGCTCCCTTGGCCCAGTTCGGCGACCGCGACACCAAACAGAAGCCCCTGGTGACTCTGGCAACTTCGCCGCTCCCCGGCGGAGGGTGGCGCCTTACAGCGCGCTACGTAATTCCACCGGGCATGCACCAGACGCTTCAGGAAGGCTATTTCGGGCTGGAGTTGGGCGAATTGCCGCCGGACTGGAGCGCGGCCCCAACCCGCTATCCCGACCATTCCGAGGTCATCTTGGGCCTTCCTTCGTGGAGCGGAACGTTTGAGCTTTCGCGCGACCTCGTCGGCGCTGCTGATGGGCCTCCGGCGGTGAAGGTGACCGCCCTGTGGCAGATTTGCTTCGACGATGGGGTTTGCCTGCCCCCCGGGCGCGTCACGTTCTTCGTGGGCCAACAGTTCGACTGGCTTTGGGCCCTGACCCTCGCTTTGCTCGGGGGGCTGGTTCTTAACCTGATGCCGTGCGTACTGCCCGTGCTGGCGCTCAAGCTGATGGCCCGGCCCGGGCGCCTGTCGTCACTGGCAACGGCACTGGGAATCGAAACCGGCCTGTTGGTTCTCGGGGGCCTGACGCTGACACTTCAGGCCGGTGGCCAGGCTGCGGGCTGGGGGTTTCAGTTCCAGTCGCCGTGGTACAGCCTGGTGCTGATCGTGGTTCTGGTGGCGCTGGCTCTGGAGTGGTGGGGCGTGTGGCGACTGCCCGCACTGACGTGGTCGCGGGCCGTTGGCGCGGTTGGGACTATTTCTAGGCCCAGAAAAGGTTTGTGGTGGGAGAGCTTTGGGACAGGCCTGCTGACGGTCGCATTGGCTACCCCCTGCACGGCGCCCTTCCTGGGGACGGCTCTGGGTTTGACGCTGTCGGCCCCGCCTGCGGCGGCGTTGGCGGTGTTTGGTGTGATCGGCCTTGGCCTGGCGTCGCCCTTTTTGCTGATGGCGGGCCTACCTACGGGTTGGACCAACGCTTTGGCTCGCTGGATGCCCAAGCCCGGCGCGTGGATGTCGTGGGTCCCACGACTGGGCGGTGCGGCCCTGCTGGGAACGGCACTTTGGCTGGGCACCGTGGTCTGGCAGCAGAGTTTTTCGCCTGCTGCAGGTGCCGCCGTGGAGCACCCGGCGGGCTGGGAGGCCTTTTCACCGGCGGCGGCCCGGGCGGCTGCGACGGGTGAGGCGCCCGTGTTGGTGGAGTTCACAGCGGCGTGGTGCCTCACCTGCCGCGTGAACGAGGCGGGGCCGTTATCGTCGCCGGAGTTTTTGGCCGCGGCACGCGCGAGTGGAACCCGCCTGTTCTGGGGAGACTTCACCGGGCCCGACGCGGGAATCACCGAGTGGCTGAGCGACTACGGCCGGGCCGGGGTTCCTTTCACGTTGGTGCTCAAGAAGGGCTACCCGCCGCAGGTGTTGCCCGAACTGCTGAGTGTTCAGGACCTGTTAGCGGCCTTGGCCCGGTAAACTTGCCAGACGCGTGGCCGCTCCGATGCCCCAGCCCGATTCCCGAACCTCGGGCTCGGTGATGGTCAGCGCATCCCCTCGTTGCAGCCCCAACCAAAGCGGCGAACGATAGGCCCCAGGCGCGGAAAGCGAGAAACGTCCGGCTTCGCCGCACACCAACATCCGCCGCCTTCCGGCCTTGTTTACCATCGACTCGGAAAGGACCCTGTAGCGGGACGAGTCCGCCGGTGGCGGGCCGGACGGCCTGAGCGCCAGCCAGGTGAACGGCAGTTCGCGTTTGTCAATTCCCGCCCGGCGAGCGGACTGTGCCACCAGATGGGGAACCTTCCACGTCAGTAGATCGTGACACGCGGCCCCGGCCACCAGCGCGGGGCAGGCCTTCTGGTAAAAACAGGGCCCTTGCACGCCCCAGCCCCGGGCCACTACCGCGTCACGAAGCGCCAAGGCCTCGGCGTTGGGCCCGTGCGAGGCCGGCTCAATCAGCAGGACGACGCCACCGGGGTTGAGTTGGCTGGCCAAACGTTCCAAGAAAGCGGCACGGCGCTCCTTTCGGTCGGGGGCCCCGGCTGCCAACTCGTTCACAAAATGGCCCAGCAAGATCAGGTCCCAGGGACCGCCGGCAGGCAGGGCGGCGTCCTCGGCCTGCCACACCTGTGTGGTCAGCTCGAAGCCGCCGAGGGTAGCCAACTCGCGGGCTTTTTGTAGGGCCGGTGCACTGCGGTCAGCGGCGGTCACCTTCGTCCAACCGGCCTCGAGCAACGCCATCGCGCCGGGGGCAGGGCCGCTGCCGAGGTCGAGGGCCCTGGAGCCACGACGGATATCGCCTTTTCGCAGGGCCGAGAGGGTCTGGGCGAAACTGACAGGCCAGTAGTACAGCAGGTAGGCCCCCAGCAGGTCTTCGCTGCCAAGGTAGCCGGCGCCGGCGAGTTCTCTGGTGCCGGTGAGGCCCTTCGACAACTCGCGCACACCAACAGCGACGCGGTCGGCCTCGGCGCTCGTCAGGCCGTCCTGGGGAAGGCCCTCGGTCGGCGCAGCTGCGCCACGGCGCCAAACCTGAAGGAGTCGGGGGAGCCAGCGTTCCAAGGGGGGTTGTGCCATGCGCGGAGTCTAGCCGATTTGACAGACCCAAGTCCACGCGCGACACCTCACGAGCCTACTGGTCCCCTGAGAGGCTTCGCTTCCGCGTCGGCGGGTACGGGCCAGCGCGCCAAGAACGCCTTTTGCCCGCCGTCCTCGCTGTACTCCACCGTGCCACCCAGCACATCGAGGATGGACCGGCTGAGGTGAAGCCCCAGGCCGAGAGCGCTCGTGTGGGTAGTGAAATAAGGCTCAAACAAGCGCTTCTGCACCGACTCGGGCACGTGGGGGCCGGAATCGGCCACCCGCAGGGTTTGCCAACCACCGCTGACCTCTGCGGTCACTACGATCCACCCTTCCAGTCCCACGGCTTGAAAAGCGTTGCGAATGAGATTGCCGAAAACCTGAACCAGGCGCCTTTCGGGCCCGTAGAAGGCGAGCCCATGGGGACTCAGGAACTCCACCTTGAGGTGCGTCTTTTGGGCAGCAAAGGTTTCCAAAAGTGGCCGGATTGACGCCTGGGCGTTGAACCAGGCGGAGGGCTCCACCGACACCTGAAGCAGATGCCCGCGCAAAGCCTCCACGACGTGGGCGGCCTTTTCACCGGCGACGTGCACAATCTCGAGCAACTCGGCCGCCAGAATGGCCCACTTCAGCACGGCGTCGTGTTCTTCATCGGCAGGCCAGCCCGCCACTTGGTGCCCAATGGGGTACAGCGCGTCGGTACTCAGCAGGTCGAACAGCTCGGTTTCAGGATCCCGGCCTGCCCGAACCCAAGCCTCTCGAAACCGTGCCTTCTCCTTGGGATTTCGACGGGTGCTCAACGCGCTCGAGGCTGCCGTAACCTGACGCAGAAAGCCCACACGGTCTTCCAAAAGTTGTGGGTCCAAGCGCATCGACAGCAGGTGGAGCATTCCGTCGAGCACCTCTTGGCGGAACGTCTGATTGGCCGACAGGATGGCCCCCAGCGGCGTGTTGAGCTCGTGGGCGATGCCCGACGTAAGTTGACCCAGCGTCGCAAGGGCTTCGGCGTGGGCCAGCTGGTCGCGGGCGGCCCGAAGGTCGGCTGTCCGTTCCACGACCTTCTCTTCCAGAGTTTGCACGTTGGTCCTTACGGCCGCAGCCAGCATCCGGAGTGCCGACTCGACCGCACGGACTTCTTGGATCGAGCTCTTCGTGGTCAAGGCGGAATCAGAAAGGGTTCTGGGATCGGCGCTCGACAGCAGACCCCCTAGCCGGTGAATCGGGTCGAGCACGGAACGCCCGAGAACGAACGGCGTCACCACGATCAGCAACAGCAGGAAGACTGCACCGGCCAAGAAAACCGGCACCTCGAGAGCGGCCATTCGGACCGCTACCAACCTCTCGTCGGTGGTCATGCGGATGGACCCTGCGACGTCCTTGCCGAACATAACGGGTCGTTCCAAGGTCTCGAGAGTAGGCCCGGAGCGCTCGTGCCGGTAGGCCAGAAGCTTCTGGTCGTTCCAGATCTCGAGGTTGAGGACCAACGGATTGCTGGCGGCCGCGTCACCCAGCGTCAGAACGGCGGCCTCGTCGAAGTTCCAGAGCACCTTCGAACTCGAGCTCACCAACGAGTCGATCCACTCGACCGACTCGGCGTGCAGCGAGGCTCGCACTTGCGCCTGAACAATGACGTGAAACACCGCAAACAGACCGGAACCGAGGACAAGCAGAATGCCGGTGAGGACCAACGTGACAAAGGGTCGGAGCGGGATCCCTTCCTTTTGGAAAGACCATGGCAGACGTTTCATCAGTGTTAAGCATAAGACATTTCTTCGCACCCCGGTATGGTGTAGTGTGGACGATAATGCCCGCCCGTTTTCCTGCCCTGCATAATCGACCCTTCCGAGCCTTCTGGCTCAGCCAGACTGTTTCGCTCACCGGTACGTGGATGCAGAACCTCGCCCTACCGTGGCTGGCCTACACGCTTACGGGCAGCCCCTTCCTGCTCGGGCTGGTGGGAGCGTTCCAATTCCTGCCCACGATGCTGCTTTCGCTGTTTGCGGGGGCCGTCATCGACCGTCAGGTCAAGGTCAAGGTCGTTTTCGCGGCGCAGGTTACCCTGATGCTGGGGTCGGCACTCCTGGCGGCTTTGGTGTTCACCCACAGTGCGAGCTACCCTCTCTTGCTCGGGGTGGCCCTGGTGATGGGAATGGCGACCATGATGGATTTCCCGGCGCGGCAAGCCATGGTGGGCGAACTGGTGGGCAAGGAACTGCTGATGAATGCGGTGGCGCTGAACTCCTCGCTGTTCAACGCGGCCCGGATCGTCGGCCCCGCACTGGCGGGCTTGGTCATGGGCGCGTGGGGCATCGGTTGGTGCTTCGCCCTGAACGCGGTGAGCTTTCTGCCAACCTTGTTCGTCTTGTCACGGTTGCCTCGAAAGGTTCCGCCGGCAACGGGGGAGCCCCGACACCTGTGGAAAGACACCAAAGACGGGGTCAAGTACGTGCTCGCGCTCCCAGGACTTCGGAGTGTGCTGCTGGCGGTGGGCCTGATGAGCATCTTCGGCTTCAACTTCTCGGTGTTGCTTCCCGTGCTGGTGAAGCAGAAACTCGGGCTGGGCGAGACCGCCTACGGTCTGCTCATGAGTTGCATGGGCGTCGGCAGCTTCCTGGCCGCGTTCACGATTGCTGCCCGCAGTTCGCGCGGCCCCCGCGTGGCAATTCTGGCGTTGGCGCCTTTGGCAACCGGCGTCTTGTTCCTCGGCTTGGCCTTTGCGCCGTGGCTGCCCTTGATCGGGGGCCTGATGGTGTTGGTCGGTTTTTCCAACGTGGCCTTTTTCACCACGGCCAATTCGTACCTCCAGGTAACGACAGACCCTCGCTACACGGGACGGGTGACCGCGTACTACAGCCTTCTGTTCGGGGGCATGACACCGCTCGGCAGTACGCTCGCGGGGGCACTTGTCGAAAAAGGCGGCCCCGGGTTGGGCTTCTTGGTGACTGGCTCGGTTCTCATTTTTGTGGCAGTCGTCTACCGGGTTGCGCGCAACCGGACCTGACCTTTGGGCGCTAGCATTCTTGCAATCCTCAGCGAAATAGTGCACACTCAAGGCATGCTGGTTTTGGTGGCCGACGACGAGCCAACAAGTCTCCTCTTGATGAGAAGTTACCTCGGAGCTCTTGCCAAGGTGATCGTGCGCGAAAACGGGGTCGAGGCTTGGGAGGCCTACCTGGAGCACCGGCCGGATTTGGTTGTCCTTGACCTCGGCATGCCGGGGCTTTCGGGGCACGAGGTGGCCCGGCGGATCCGAGCTACTCCGGACGGCCACCGGTGCCGCCTCCTGGCGATGTCGGCAAGCCCTGCCGTCGATATTGGCATTACCGCCGCCGATGGGCTTTGGGATGGCTACCTGGAGAAGCCGGTTTCTCGTTCTACCCTTGCAAAAATCGCGATAAAGCTGCTCAAGATTGTTGACGCGGACCCCTGTTCTCCCTAATATGTCGGGCTAAAAGAAGGTTTCCGTGAAGATACTCCTGGAAGATGATTCCGTCGTCGTCATCGACAAGCCTGTGGGCATCTCCACCATTCCGGAACGCTTGGACCCGCAAGGGGCCTGCATCCGCAAGAGCGTCGAGGAAGCCATCGGCCAGAAGCTTCTGGTCGTCCACCGCCTCGACAAAGAGGTCAGCGGGGTTCTGGTGTTCGCCAAAACGGCCGAGGCCCACCGGTTTCTCAGCATGGAGTTCGAGCATCATCGGGTGGCCAAGACCTACCTCGCCCTTCTTTGGGGGTACCTGGAACAGTCGGTGGGCCTCATCGACAAGCCCATCCGCCAGTTCGGCTCGGGCCGCATGGGCATCGACGACGATCAGGGCAAAGCTTCCCAGACCGAGTACCAGGTGATTGAACGCTGGAAGGATCTCACCCTGGTCGAGGCCATGCCCAAGACCGGGCGTCGCCACCAACTGCGTGTGCACTTCTACAGCGCCGGGCATCCCATCGTGGGCGACCGCCGCTACCACCTGCCCCGTTGGACCGAACAACTGCCACGCCTGATGCTCCACTCGCACAAACTTCGCATCCGGCACCCGTCGGGCAAGTTCCTCGAGGTGGAGAGCCCTCCCCCGGTCGCTTTTGAAGACATTTTGACCAGTTTTCGCCAGCAAGCGTACCATGGAGTAGGCATCAAGGCCGTTGCCGGGCTGACATGAAACACGGGTCGGCGCTCGCAGGCCTCGCGTTGCTCGCAGCGCTCGGTTCGCTGGTGGCCTGCACGACCGCGGGCGGTGATGGTTTTGCCCGCGACGTGAAGCAGCAGCGGCTGGAACTCCAACTCAAACCAGTTCCCGAGAAGCCTGCTGCCGGGCTCAAAATTGTGGCCGATCCCCCTACGGCGAAGATCTACTTGGATGGCCGCCTCGCGGGTACGGGAACCGCCCTGCTCGACACCTCGGTGGCCGGCGCTACAACTCAGGTCGTCGTCGAGGCCAAGTCGTACCGACCGCGCCATGTGACGATCGAGTCAAAAGGGCAGAACGAAGTGCTCCTCGTGCAATTGGAGCCGATCACGGGCTTCCTGGTCCTCGAGCGGCCGGAAGTGACCAATGCGGACTTCTCGCTCGCGGTGGACGGGAACGAGGTTTCTGCCGGACCCCACACGGTGCTGATCGGCTTTCATACGGTCGCGTGGCGACAGTTCGGTTCGGTGCCCCGGTCGCAGACGGTGGTCGTCGGAGAAAACCAGATCACCCGATTGTCGCTCGACCTGACTCCCGCAGAGTTTGCCCTCACCGATTTGGGTACCAGCCGCAGAGGTGCGTTCAATCCCGAGTTGGCGGGGCCCGAGGGGCAGGTCAAGTTCCGCTTTTCGGCCACTGGTCCGGGTTCGGCCCGCCTGACGGTGTTTTCGCCGGCGGGGGTTCCGGTGCGTACGTTCCTGTTTTCCACGCTGACCTGGTCGCAAGCCGCCACTTGGGACGGCCGCGATGAAGCCGGGGCACTTTTGGAACCAGGACCCTACCGGGTGAGCCTGACCGGTGGCGGGCCCGCAGACCCGGAGCACCCTTGGCAAGAGCTAGTTGTGGGTATCGACGCGGCGCTGACCAGCTACCTTGCGAGGCCCTCGGAAGCCCCCACACCCGACGTGTTGGGCGAGGGGCTCGTGCAGGTGGGCGCCTGGGTCACAGGGCACTCCGGGGTGGTCGAGGGAGTACCCGTCACCCTACTTCCCTTCGGCGTTCGACTGACTTCGGGCTTCCTTTCGGGCTGGGATTTGGCGCTTCAGTGGGATGCCGCGGTGATGAATCCTGGCGCGGGACTCTGGCGGGCAGGTCTCGAGCTCGGCAGGCGTCTGTTTCCAACCGGAAGTCTGTTGTCGCTCAAGGCGCTCGCTTCCGTTCAAACTGAACTGGCCGAGGGCGCGCTCTTCTCGGCTCAACTTGTCGCGGCAACGCCCGGCCCTTGGCGTTTTACGCTCGCCCCGGGTGTAGCGCAGTCAACCTCCACTGGCCAGACCTTGGCCACAGGGGCGGCGGCGCTGGCTTGGTCTGGCGGCCCGCTCACCTTGGTGACTTCGGCCAACGGCGAAGCGCTCATCGGCAACGGGCTGACGCCGTCAGGGCCCCTGCGCACCGGGCTCGAGCTGCGCTGGCTCACGGGTCCCGGAGGCCTGACGTGGTCGGCTCTCGCGACGGCCAACATCTACAGCCCCGACTCCTGGACTGTGTACGCCGGAATCGGCGTTGCTACCCTGCTCGATACGCTGGATTGATCGCCCTTCAAGTGCTACATTAGGCGAACCATGTCGATCATCAATAACAGCAAAACCGACCCCAACAAAATCCTGCCCATGACCTACATGTGGGCCCGCCAGCACTACAAAGACGGCGTGGCGAACAACTGGGTTCCCGAAGAAATCCCGATGCAGGACGACATTGAGCAGTGGAAAAACTCGACCGCGCTCACCGACGAAGAACGCCGGCTCATCTACTGGAACCTGGGCTTTTTCAGCACCGCTGAGAGCCTCACGGCCAACAACATCGTGCTCGCGGTGTACAACCACGTCACCAACCCCGAGTGCCGCCAGTACATGCTGCGCCAGGCCTACGAAGAGGCCATCCACACCGACACGTTCATCTACTGCTGCGACTCGCTCGGTCTCGACCCGGAACAGATCTACACGATGTACCAGACGATTCCTTCGATCAAAGAGAAGGACGACTTCGTGGTGGAGCTCACCAAGAGCGTGTTCGACCCCAACTTCAACACCATCGGCGACAACAACATCCAGGCCTTCGTGCACGACCTGATCGGCTACTACGTCATCATGGAAGGCATTTTTTTCTACGCCGGCTTCGCCATGATGCTCGCGCTCAAGCGCCAGCGCAAAATGATCGGCATCGGCGAGCAGTTCGAGTACATCATGCGCGACGAGAGCATTCACCTCAACTTCGGCTGCGACCTGATCACCACCATCGTCAGCGAGTTCCCCCAAATCTGGACTCCCGCGTTCAAGGAAGAGATCGTGCGCCTGATCAAGAAGTCGGTGGAGCTCGAAAAAATCTACGCCCGCGATGCTTGCCCGGGGGGCATCTTGGGCATCAACAGCGAGCAGTTCTGCGACTACGTCGAATACATCGCCGACCGCCGCCTGGAACGCATCGGCCTGACCAAGGTGTACGACACCGAAAACCCCTTCCCCTGGATGAGCCAAGCCACCGACCTGTCGAAAGAGAAGAACTTCTTCGAAACCCGGGTGACCGAATATCAAACGGGTGGGCTGGACTGGGACTGAGAAGCGTGCAGACCGATGTGCGCTGGATGCAGCGCCTGGCGAACTACCGCCGCGCCTGCGCCAACCTCGAGGCGGCCACCAAGCTGGCAGCAACGCGCCCTTTGTCAGAGCTCGAAGGTCAGGGTTTGATCCAAGCTTTTGAGTTTACGCACGAACTGGCCTGGAATGTGATGAAGGATTGGTTCGACGACCAGGGAGCCACCATCATCACAGGATCCAAGGACGCCACGAGAGAAGCCTTTGCCAAGGGGCTCATCGCCGAAGGGCAAGTGTGGATGGACATGATCAAGGGGCGAAACCTCTCGTCACACACCTACAATGCCGCCACGGCCGACGAGCTGACGACGTCGATCCTGACCCGCTTCGCGCCGGAGTTGCTGGCGTTCTGCAGGTCGATGACCAAGAGGGAAGCGCCGTGATTCCCGGATTGCCTGCCCAGGCCTCAATAGCTGTGGAAGCCATCCTCGGTGCGACCCCCGGCGTTCGCCAAGCCGTTGTGTACGGTTCGCGCGCCAAAGGCAACTTTCGCCCTGGGTCCGATGTCGATATCTGCCTCGATGCGCCCGGGCTATCCCTTTCCCAGCTAGGGAACCTGGAAGACCGGATCGACGACTTGTACCTGCCCTGGAAGTTTGACCTCACGGTGCGCCAGAAGATCGCCGACCCGGCCCTCTTGGAGCACATCGACAGGGTGGGTGTGGTGCTGGAGCGAGGTAGCTAGAAGCCGGTGAACAGCAGGTCGATCGCGGCGATCAAGCCGGTGCGGTCGGCCTTGGCGGAGCCGACGACTGGCCCGGGGAGACTCACCGGCACGGCCGCCAGTTCCTGAAACACAACGACAAACTCCTTCCCATCGACCATCACGGTCGGGTTCAAGCGGCTCACGGCTGGTCTGCTGGAACTAGCCGGGCGAACGGAGGCAAACCACCCGCGTTGGTAGTCGCCCGAGAACGCTCGCTCAACCTGCGGCAGATCCATGCACTTACCTGCCAAACCCCTTGACCGCCCGGGCAATTTGGGAACAAGCTCATAGTACACGCGTTCTACACAGCGCGTCCCACACAAATGAGCCAAACCCGCACCGCCCGCATGATCTACCAGATTCCCGAAACCCGCCGGATGATTCTCGACACGGCGTGGAAGCTCTTCCTCGAAAGGGGCTTTTTCGACACCCAGATGAAGGACGTCGCGGACGCGGCCGGCATCGGCCGGACCAGCCTGTACCGCTACTTTCAAGACAAGACTGACCTCGCGGCGACGCTCATGGACCAGGCGCTGTCGGAGTTCAGCCAAGACGAGGAGTGGCGCGACGAACTGCCTGCGGGAGCCAACGGACTCGAGACGCTGAGGAGTTACTTCCGGTCCCATTGGCTGTCGCCGCGGTTCCATGAGCAATTCGTGTTCTTGGCCGAGTTCGACGCCTTCTTTTCGGGGAACCGCATTCCCGGCGGGAAGCAGGGTTCGGCGGGCTTCCGGGCGACCTTGAACGAACATCTCCAGAGTGTCAGCGACTTCAGCCTCGCCGACTTGTTCGCCCAGGGCATCATCGACGGCAGCATCCGCGGCGATCTCGACCTTCACCTGACGGGCGTCACCCTGCTGAACGCCGTGCGAAGTCTGCAGCAGCGGGTTCTGTTGCGTGGCGATTTGCTGATCGAAACCCTGCCCGGCGAACCGGAAAAGATGACGTTCGCGCTCGTCGATCTTCTGATCGACGGCCTCAGACCAACCCAAGGAGACACCCCATGAAGAAGAACACTGATGCGCTGCTCAAAGAACTCACCCTGGAAGAAAAGGCCGGACTCTGTTCTGGCAAAGACTTTTGGACCACCAAACCGGTCGAACGCCTTGGCCTCGGTTCGTGGATGATGACCGATGGTCCGCACGGCCTGCGCAAACAGGTCGCCAAGGACGGGCTCGGCTTGCTCGACAGCGTGCCCTCCACGTGCTTCCCGTCGGGCGTCGCCCTGGCCTCGACCTGGAACCGGGCCCTGATCGAAGAGGTCGGACAGGCCCTGGGCCGCGAGTCCAAGGCCAACCAGGTGGGCGTCATCCTCGGGCCTGCCGTCAACATCAAGCGAAGCCCTTTGTGCGGACGCAACTTTGAGTACCTGTCGGAAGACCCTTACGTGGCGGGCGAAATGGCCAAGCACCACATTCTCGGCGTACAGTCACAAGGAGTCGGCACCTCGCTCAAGCACTTCGCAGTTAACAACCAGGAAAAACTGCGCATGACCATCGATGCCATCGTCGACGAGCGCACGCTGCGCGAAATCTACCTGCCGGCGTTCGAAACGGCCGTGGTGGGGGCCCAACCGTGGACCGTGATGTGCAGCTACAACAAGCTCAACGGCACCTACGCCGCCGAGAACGCTTGGTTGCTCACGCAGGTCCTCAAGGAAGAATGGGGCCACACCGGCTTCGTGGTCACCGACTGGGGCGCCGCCAATGACAGGGTCGAGGGCCTCCGTGCGGGCGAGGACTTGGAGATGCCCGGCAACGGCGGCATCACCGACGCCGACATCGTCAAGGCCGTGAAGAGCGGCAAGTTGCCCCTGGCCGACCTCGACAGGGCCGTGCGGCGCATCTTGAACATCACCGCCAAGGTGTTCGACAACCTCGACGCCAAGGCCAGCTACGACCAAGCCGCACACCACGCGCTGGCGCGCCGAGTCGCCACCGAGGCGATGGTCCTGCTCAAAAACGACGGGTCCGTTTTGCCGCTCACGCAAAAGAAGGTGGCCTTTGTCGGCGCGTTTGCCCGCACCCCCCGCTACCAGGGCGGCGGCAGCAGCCACATCGTCCCCACTCAGATCGACGACGCGGTCGCAGTGGCTCAAAAGGAAGCTCCGGCCGGTACCGAAATCATCTTCGCCCCCGGCTATGTGATGGATGCGGAACTGCCCGACGCCAAGTTGATCGCCGAAGCGGTCGCCGTAGCCAAGGACGCCGAGGTGGCCGTGGTCTTTATCGGGCTTACCGACCCGTTTGAGAGCGAAGGCTACGACCGCAAGCACCTCGGTATCCCCGCCAGCCACAGCGACCTGCTCGAGGCGGTGCTGGCCGTGCAGAAAAATGTCGTCGTAG
The DNA here is from genome assembly GCA_037142615.1 of Spirochaetales bacterium. Taxonomy (GTDB): domain Bacteria; phylum Spirochaetota; class Spirochaetia; order JABEVK01; family JABEVK01; genus JAIFLN01. Next base: position 128,135 of record JBAXAI010000005.1, read on the forward strand.
TGCTCAGCAACGGTTCGCCCATTGAAATGCCGTGGTTGAGCCGAGTGCCTGCCGTGCTCGAAGGCTACCTGGGTGGTCAGGCCTGGGGTGGCGCGGTCGTCGACCTGTTGTTCGGCAAGGCCAACCCCTCGGGAAAACTGGCCGAGACCTTCCCGGCCCGCCTGGAAGACACGCCGAGTTACCTGAACTTCCCCGGCGACGGCACCCGGGTCGAGTACCGCGAGGGGCTTTTCGTCGGCTACCGCCACCACGATGCGATCAACCTTGCGCCCCTGTTCCCCTTCGGCCACGGGCAGAGCTACACGCAGTTCAGCTACGGCATACTTTCGGTCGAAAACGCCGCCGTGATGGACACCCAAGACGTCGTGGCCCGCGTGACGGTGACCAACACCGGCAAAGTCGCGGGAGCCGAGGTGGTGCAACTCTACGTCGGCGACAAAGAAGCCTCGGTGTTGCGCCCCGTTCGCGAGCTCAAGGCCTTCCAAAAGGTGTTTCTGGCGCCCGGCGAAACGCAGACGGTCGAGTTTACCCTCGGCCGCCGCGCGTTTGCGTTCTGGGCCGTCGAAGAGAGTCGCTGGCTCGTCGAAACCGGCGACTTCGAGCTCTCGGTGGGCTCGTCGAGCCGCGATCTGCGTGCCTCGGTGATCGTCAACGTCAAGTCGACCGCCCCTCTCAAGCGCGTCTTCACCGAAAACACCACTCTCGGTTCGCTGATCGATCATCCGGTCGGCGGCGTTGTGGTGCGGGTGGTGATGAAGCAGTTGCAGTCGTCGTTCGGCAGCTACGAGGAAGGCTCGGCGGCAGCGCTGATGATGGAGAACATGGTGAAGGACCTGCCTCTGCGCAACCTCATCCGGATGTCAAACGGCATGTTGCCACCGATCTTCCTCACCCTCCTCCTGGGCGTCCTCAACGGGCTGGAACCGCTTTCGGCCCTCGACCGGTTTATTCCCAACCGAGGGTGACGTTGAGCCCGGTTGCCGGGGGTTGGGTGGCTACGTGCCGCTCGCTTTCGGCGACCAACGGGTGGGTGTCGGCCATGTCAGCGCGGTTGAGCCACTCCCAACTGCCGTCCAAGACGCCCAGAGCGGGAACCCAGGCACCGGTGCCGTCCAGCAGGCACAACTGCGGGCCGATGAGCCAGGCCGCCAGGTCGGTTCCCCCTTCGGGCACCTTTCCGGTGGCTTCGGCGGTCCATTCCGTGGGCGTACCGGTGACGGTGGCGTCCTTGTAGCCGGCCCAGAGTTCCAGCGAGCGGAAGCGGGGATGCCGGTCAGCCGAAACCTCGGCAAGGTACATTCCCACCACGGGGCTTCGGGAGTTCCCGGTGGCGCGCACGGTCACGGTGTCGTTCCAGGTGGTCGTGCCCAAAATCTCGAGCGTGCTGTCGAGCGGCCTGAGCGTCAAGCTCAGGGACGTCCGGGCGCCGTTGGTGATGACGACGCTGTCCTGGTTGGCCGCCCCGAGCAGGAAGACCGTCGTCGAGGTAGACGACCGCTTGAGCCCCGCCACCACGATGATGCGCCAGCTGCCCGCCGCCAGACTGAGCACATTGCTGACTCCCGGCTTGAGCACACGCGCGGTGGCAGTGGCACCCGAATACGCGACGAGTTGAAAGGTATCGGCCGCCCCGGTCAGGCTGGGCCCGAGCAAGGCCTTGCTCGTGTCGTTGGTCCATTGGAGCTCGAGTTCGCCGCCGGCACCCTTGTCGCCCGTGAAATACTCGGCGGTGGCGGGGGCCGTTGGTCCCGTGCAGCCGATCCAGAAGCTGGCCACCGCCAGCAAAAGCAAGGTGCCAGCAGTGGCCCTTGCGCTACGTGTTGTCATAGATTTTCCTCCACCGCACCAGACGGCGATAGAGGTCGATTTGCTTGCGCTTTGGTACCGATTTCTGCTGGTCAAAAAGGGACCAGCGTGGTAGCTTGGCCCATCCCCATTACTGGGAGGGGAACTTGTCCGGGCCGCTTCAGACTCACCGCAAGGTGGGCCTGGGCGGCTTTCCTTTTTTCCAGCGGCGAACCGAATTGATGAACCACACCCCCCCGGCCTGTTCCAGTGCCGAAATGGGTAGAATGGCTTCGCGGACGATCCCCCGGGCAAGCAAATGCTGGCGAAACGTGCCTGCCAGAAGGCCGCTTTCGAGGGCAGGAGTCAGCAGCTCGCCATCTACCTGAAGGACCACGTTGAAGCTCGACGACTCGGTGAGTTCTCCGCGGGCATTCCAAAAGAGCGTCTGGTCGACCCCGGGGACCGCACCCTTTTCGTAGCACTCCCGCGCTGTCGTCTTGTGCTGGCGAAACAGCAGAGCCTCTTCAAGCGGCCCTGGCGAAAGGGCCCAGGTGAGTTCGTCGGGCTGATTGTCCAGTGGAAGGTACTCGAAGCGAAACTGCGAGCCGGGGTTCAGGAGAAGCCGGACCTTTTGCGGGGTCACCGGGTCGAGGCGGTCCAAAGCAGACCGCACCGAAGCGAGGGCCGAGTCCCACCCTCTGGCGGGAAAAGCCTCTGCCAACGCCTCGCACGAGCGTTGCATTCGGTCCCGGTGGAGCGACTCGAGGAAGAAGCCAGCTGAGGGCTCCCAAAGCAGACTCTCGACCAGATCGAAGCTCCGTTGCCTAGGCGCCAAGAAGCGGCTCTTGGCCAGCGCTTCGGCGTACTCGCGCGAGGGTTCGCTGTCCCAAACAATGCCGCCGCCCACATCCAGGCGAAACTCGGGCTGACTCTCGTCGGCGAAGAGCAGAGTGCGGATGAGCACGTTGAAGTGCGCTCCCTCGGGACCGGACCACCCGAGAGTTCCGGTGTACCAGCCCCGCGACCGGGTTTCGAGCTCGGCAATGAGTTGCTGGGTACGCAGTTTGGGAGCGCCAGTGATGGAGGCGCAGGGAGCCAGAGCCTCGAGCACGGTGCTTACGGGAGTTTGCGGGGGCAAGTGAGCCGTGACGGTGCTGGTCATCTGCCATACCGTCGGGTACGCCTCGATCGCGAAGAGCGCAGGCACCTCGGTGGTGCCGACGGCGGCCACCCGGCCGAGGTCGTTGCGGATCATGTCGGTGATCATGAGGTTCTCGGCCCGTTCTTTCGGGCTGGAGGCCAAGTGGTCCCGTGCCTGCTGGTCAAGTTCGGGCTGGGCCGAGCGGGGGGTCGTCCCCTTCATGGGCCGTGCCAGCACCTTGTCGCCACTGCGCTCAAAAAAGAGCTCGGGCGAAAGTGAGGCCACCACGGGGTGCCCGTCACCCAACCACGCAAACACCCCTTGCGCGCCTTGGCCTGCCGCCGGGTCTCCGTCGGGTGCCAGCAATTCCAGCCACAACCTTAGCGCGCTGCGCCAAGACCAGGGGGCCTCGCCCGCCGTAATGGCCCGGCCCTTCAAACCAAAAGTCAGATTGACCTGATAGGTCTGCCCGGATTGGAGGGCCGAGTGAACGGCCGCCACCTTTGCCGCGTGCCTCGGCTCGTCCCACTCGGGCACCAGGGGCCCTAACCAGGGGCAGGCCACGCCGGCCAGTTGAAGCAACTCTTCGTGTTGCCACCGTTCTGGGGGGCCAAACACACCCCACCATCCGGGAGCACTGGTCTCGGCGGGCCCGTACTGCCAACCGCCCACCAGCCAACCCGAGCTTTGACGTGCAGAGGCCTCGGCCGCCCGCAGTTCGGGCCCCGGAAACACAGAAAGGGGCTCCTGGAAAACCAGAAAGCCCCTTTTTGTAGCCCCAAAGGGCGCAGGAAAGATCAGAAACGGTGGGATCAACCGATTTTGACGAGGGAGTAGCCGGCCGCATCAATGGCGCCCAGCACTTTGGTCTCGTCGAGGTCCTTGGTCGTTTCAATTTCGGCAAACTTGCCGGTCAGGTTCACCTTGACGCCGGTCACGCCGTCGAGAGTTCCCAAGGATTTCTCAATGCGCGCAGCACAGTGGCCGCAGGACATTCCGTCGATAAAAACTTTCTTGACCATTGCATCCTCCGGTTTCAATGTACACCGGAATCGGGGCAGGGTAAACGTAGGCACGGGTATTCAAATCGGGTCGAGACACCCTTCGTCGCCCGTGCTGTAGACCAGCGGTTGCGACAGCCTCACGTCGCGCACGGCGCCGTCGAAGCTGGCAAAAAGATTGGCAGTGCCCAGGTCGTGGATCAGGTCGGCGTGCTCCATCACCAAAAGAACCGAGGGCTGAATCTCGGTCATGACGACGCGCACCCCCTCTTTGCGGGCATCCTGCAGAATCCGGTGAAGCACCCGGGTGCCGGTGGCGTCGAGCAACTGCACCTCGTCGAAGCGCAGAATCAAAGTTTTGGCCTTGGGCAGCAGGGGTCGTATGCTTTCTTCGAACTTGCTGGCCGCGCCGAAAAAGAACGCCCCGCTGAGATCGAGCACGAAGGTCTTGGGAGGCAAATCGACCCCCGTGGCGCTCATATTGTCGGTGCCGCGCGAAGGGCTGGTGTAGCTGGCCAGAGCCATGTTGCGGATGAACAAAAAGGACGACACAAGAAGGCCGCTGATGATGGCGTACACGAGGTCGACGAAAATCGTGACCAGAAACGTGGTCATCAAGGCCAGAGCGTCAGCCCGGGTGGTGCGGAAGACGAGCCGGAACTCCTTCCACTCGCCCATTCGCAGGGCCACGTGCACCAGCAAACCCGCCAAGGCGGCCATGGGGATCTGGGCCGCCAGGGGACCCAGGAACAGAGTGATCAACAGCAGGGCAAGGGCAGCAAAAATCCCAGCAATTGGGGTGCGCGCTCCATTGCGGACGTTAGCTGCGGTCCTCGCGATGGCGCCGGTGGCAGGAATGCCCCCAACGAGGGCGCTGGCCATGTTGGCAATGCCCTGGCCGACGAGTTCCGTGTTCGACCGGTGACGCCCGCCGATCATGGCATCGCTCACCGAGGCGCTGAGCAGGCTTTCGACGGCCCCGAGAAAAGCAATCGAAAAGGCCGCCGGGAGCAGGCCGATGATAGTTTGGTAGTTCAGGCCGGTGAAGTCGAGCGGCGTGATGGTAAAGGTGACCGTACCGTAAAGCGAACCGATGGTGGTGACAGGCAATTGACCGAACGTCGTGGCCAACGTGACCACGATGAGCACGACGAAGGCCCCGGGAATCTTGGGCAGGAACTTGCCCATGGCCACCAACCCGATCAGCGTGGCCGAGGCAATCAGCAGCGACCAGGGGTTGAAACTCGCCGCGTTCTGAGCCAGCACCAGCAACTTCTCGACAAAGTCGCCGGGCAATTTGTCGACGGTGAGGCCAAAGAAGTCTTTGATCTGGCTGGACAGGATGGTGATGGCAATGCCCGCCGTGAAACCGACGATGATGGGCTGGGGAATATAGCGGATGACGGAACCAAAACGGAAGAAGCCAAACGCGGTGAGAATGAGCCCGGCGACGAAAGTCGCCACAATGAGCCCCCCCACGCCGTGGGCGGTGACGATGCCAAACACGATGACAATGAAAGCGCCGGTGGGGCCGCCGATCTGGACCCGGCTGCCACCGAACAGCGAAATGCACAACCCACCGACGACCGCCGTCAAGAGGCCCTGCGACGGGGACACTCCCGAGGCGATTCCGAACGCGATTGACAACGGAATGGCGATAATGGCCACCACCAGGCCCGCGAACAGGTCACGCGAGAGCTGGGCGGTGTCGTACCCTTTGAGGGCGGTGAGGATTTTAGGATGGAAACTGGGTTCCTGACTCATGGGGACGCTGGTAGAGTAGCAAATTTACGGGTTTCTTCCAAGAACGATTGCCACGCATCGAGTTCGCGTTCCAAAGAAAGATCGCCTCGGGACCGCCAGATCCGGCAGAACTCAGCCTCGAGCCGCAGTTCGTCGTCGCGGCGCTTGGTGACAAAGCGCCTCCAGCGGGCGTCGGGGGCCTTTTCCAAACACAGGGCCAGGTCGGTGACGTCGAGGCTGCGGAGCACGCCTTCGAGCACCAAAGCCGGCTGTTGGTACCAAGAGCCCCAGTCGAACGCTCCGCTCAGCGCGGCGAGTTCGCGGGCCAACGCCTCGCGGCGGGGAACCCGGTAGCCAGCCTCCCACCTCGCCAGTGACTCGGCGGACCACAGCAAAGCCCCCGAGGAGAGCCTGGCTTCGACGGCGTCGAGCAGTTCCGCGCGTCGAGGTTCCGGATCTCCGGGCGGCAAGCTCCGCGAGGCGCGCTCAATTTCGGCCCACTGGCGACGCGGAAACAGCGTTGAGAGCCAAGCCAGCGGCAACTCTTTGCGGGGTCGCGACTTTCCATCGGCACTCAGCGAAAACAGGAGGTCGGCAACGGCGGAAACCCCTCCGTCGGCGGGCAACAAAACATTTTGCACCAACAGTCTGGCGTCGGGAGCGGGCAAGGCGGCGAGCAGGGTGGCCCAGTCCAGTTTGCCCTGGGTCGGCGCAACGGCACTGGTCGCTCCGGGCCTGAGCCAGCGCAAGTGTGCGGTCGCCTCCCAAGGCGATACGGAACGGCCGAGCCACGACGACAGCAGGCCGCGTGAAGGCAGAATCTGGAGGTCCCAGGTTGCGAGGTCGGACTCGTTGGGCCCCGCATCGACGCGGTATTCCCACGCCACCGACTGAGCCAGCACCTGGGGCGAAGGCAATCCCGGAATCGGGACAATCCGGGCATTCCAACCTTGCTTGACGACGTGGGCTAGAATGTTGCGCCAGCCCTGGCCAGGCAGCTTTCCGCGACGAGGCGGAATCCGCACCAGGAACAGACTCTTGCGGGAGGTTTCGTCCAGCACAGCCCACCAGCCTTCGGGGCTTTCGTCGGCATTGACCCGGGGGGTGAGGATCCACGTCGGCATCGACGAAAAGAAGAATTGGGCGTGCTGATGACGGGCGGGCAAGAACTTGCGGGCCCAGGTATCGGTGGCCAGCGTGGCGGCAGTGGCAGGAGCGTCCGTGCGGGGTCCCGCCGCAGCGTCGGACTTTTGGCGTTCACGGCGCTCCTTACGGGACTTGGGGGCGGGCCGCTCGGGCGGCGCCGAGAACTGGAACTGCCAACCGGCATCCTCGGGGGCATTGACCCCCGGCAAAGACTCGGCGGTGAGAAGGACGAGCCGCCCGGGTTTTTTGAGCCCACGGGGGAGTGGGCTGGGCGTGTGCGCGGCGACTTGGGGGCCCCAGTACACGGCCCTGAGCTCGCCAGAAACAGACCAAAAACCGGCCAGCGGACGCAGCGAGTTTGACATCATCGGTGGCTGAGCGTAAACTGGCCCGATGAAAAATTCAAGGAATGAAACCTTGGCGGCAGACCTGCTGGACCGCTTTCCCCGCTATGCAAAAATCTACACCACCTCTGACCGCAACTCGGCCACAAAGCCCTCGACTCCGCGGCAGTGGGACCTTCTGAACCTGTTGCTGGAAGAGCTGCGGGCTCTGGGTTTGTCCAACGTGCAGAGTCATCCGAAGGGCTACGTGCTCGGCACCCTGCCCGCGTCGAAGGGTTGCGAAAAAGCGCCGTCGTTTGCCCTTCTGGCCCACGTGGACTCAGCACCCGACGCCCCCGGCGAAGGCGTCAAACCCTTGATCCATAACAACTACGATGGCAAAGCAATCCACCTTCCAGGCGGACCGGTGCTCGATCCTTCGGAAAATCCTTTGCTGGCCAAGTACCTCGGCACCACCGTGATCACCTCGGACGGAACCACGTTGCTGAGCGCCGACGACAAGGCCGGCGTGGCCGAGATCATGGCCGCGGTCGCCTACCTGTTGGCGCACCCCGAACTGCCGCATCCGGTGCTCGAAGTGATCTTCACCAGCGACGAAGAAGTCGGCCGTGGCGTCGAGGATTTCCCCTACGAACTGGTGAAGAGCAAGGCCGCGTACACCCTCGATGGCGGCGAAGAAGGCATCCTCGAGGCCGAGTGCGTCAACGCCCACGGGGCCAAAGTGACCTTCACCGGGAAGTCCTATCATCCGGGCTCGTCACGGGGAAGGATGGTGAACGCGGTGAGCATGGTCGGCGCCTTTCTGAACCTGCTGCCCCGCAATGAGAGCCCGGAAGCCTCCGACGGCCGTTTTGGGTATCTGTGGGCCAACGATGTGCAGGCCAGCATCGAGTCGGCCACGGTCGAAATCTACACCCGTGACTTTGACCTTGCCCAGAATGAACGGCGGTTGGCTAGCCTGCATACCTACGCTCTGGCGGTTGAGGCCGCGTTCCCCGGCGGAAAGGTGCAGGTCACTACCAGCGAGCAATACCTCAACATGAAGGCCAAGCTCGACCAGCACCCTCGCATCGCCAACCTGCTAGCCGCCGCAACCCGCGCTGCGGGGGTAGAGCCCCGTTGGGAAGCCATTCGCGGCGGTACCGACGGCTCGCGCCTTACCGAAGCGGGTCTGCCGACTCCCAACATCTTTACCGGCGGCATGAACTACCACAGCCGGACCGAGTGGGTGGCCCTCGAGGCCATGGTGAGAGCCAGCAATGTGGTGATCGAACTGGCCGCCCTGTGGGCCCGGGAACCGGCCAACGCATGAAACCGGTGTGGCTGTTGGCCGCACTGCTTGGGGCTGCCTTGGTCACTCTGGCAGCCTGCACCGAGTCAACCGAAGAGACCAAGGCCCCTGCCGCCGATGAGAACCTGACGCCTTCGCAGTTGACGGGCATCGCGGCGCTCGACGAGCCCGGTCGCCTCGAGCTTCAGGTTCTGTACGCGCGTGGAACGGGTCTGCTCGCCGGTCGGGACAAACCGCTGGCCGCCAAGGATCCTATCGAACCGGGCCGCTGGCTGGTGAGCGCGGCAGCGAGCGAGTTCGAGCTGAGCTTCCGCACCAGCCTGGTGACCGACGGCATCGTGCGGCTCGGCCCTTCGACTCACATGCTTTTGGAGCGTCCGAACCCTGGCTCGCCTGTGGAAGCGCGTTTTCGTGTCTACACGGGCCAGGTCAGTTTCTTTTTCCCCACCCTGCCGCAAAACCAAGTGGTGATCGTCACACCGTCGGGGACACTGGTCAGCTCCGGCGGAGCCTTTACGGTGACCGTCAGCCCCGATCTGCAGGTGCTGGTGACCTGTCGCGAGGGCCAGGTCTTTTTGACGGGCCGGCAAAGTGCGGCGGCATGGCCCGGCCAGGTGTTTCAGTTCGGCCCTGGCGGCAACAACCGTGCCTGGCCGCTGACGCCCAACCAGGCCCTCGTGTTCCAGAACCGTTGGCTCCAAGTGACCACCGAGGAAGTGAAGTCGGTACTGGCGCCGCAGACCCCGCAGCAATTGCGCCGCTTCCGGGACCTTCAGGTGCGCTATTTGCGCTCCGAGGCCGAGCTGAGTGCCCTTTGGTGGCAGGCTGCGTTGCTTTTTCTGCCCGCCGACAACGAGTTTCCCACCCTCGCCGAGGCGACCGCGCTGTGGAACCGGGCGGCGCTCGACCGCGCGACTTCAGGAGGGGTGCTGGCTCCCGAAGAAGGCCTTCCCGAGGGGGAAAGCTTGCTGGGCAACCGCTTATAGAAGTCTGTCGGACTCCCAGCCCTGCGTGCGGCCATGAAACGGTGTATATTCGCAGTATGACGTTGCGCGCCCTTGTTGGTCTAGCCAGTCTTTTGCTCTTGGGCTCGTGCGCCGAAATCACGCACTTTCTGGGCCTCGACATAGATTACTTCGCCGACTACCGGGGTAAAAACCTGCTCGACAGCTCGGGTTTCGAGGCGGTCGATTCGACCGGGGCTGCCAAATGGAGCCTCGAGGTTCCCGTTGACTACATGCGTTTCGAGGTGCCTACCGAGACCTCGGTGCCGGTGACCTACGTCGAGGCCACCACCTCCACTTCGTACCCCGTGTACCGGCTCGAGATCCGCAACCTCATTCCCGACGGAGACTTCGAGGAAGAGGCCGCGGGTGCCAGCTCGTTTGCGCACTCGTTTTGGAGCCTCAAACAATCGGGACCAACGGCCAACAATCTTGTTTTTGGAACTTCGTTCCTGACCTTGGGTTCCATCACTTTGGTCGGCGACCCGCGCAGTCTCGATCACAACGCGTTCTGGTGGGACGCCAACGCCACCGGAAACCGGCTCCAGCTCGACCTCAAACAGGCCTTGGGCACGCTTTGGACGGCGGCGGCGTACCGACTTCGTTTTGACCTCATCAACCTGACCCCGGGCAGCGGCTTCGACCTGTTCTTGATGGCCGGCACGACGACCTTGCTGAGCCAGGTGACCGATGCCCAGGACGGCGGTTCCTGGCAGCTCACGTCGACACCCACCGACCAGACGACGCGCATCTCGGTGTCAAAGACTTTCACCCTGGACTCCACAGCGCCACAACGGATCGTGAACTTCGGCAACTACGACCCGGCTTCTCCCACGTCGAACAAAGCCATCATCGACAATGTGCGCCTGTTGCCGGCCGACAAGCTACTCAGCGTTGGGCTCAAGTTGGCAAAGCTGACCTCGATTGATCCCGCAGGCTTACTGGCGTTGCTGCCCGGTTCCAAACCCGGGGCCTACACCCTGACGCTGGCGGTGCGCGACGATCCAAGCTCAGACCCGACGTCGGCCAACCACGCGCTCAACCGCTTCTATCCCCAGGGTCTGACCGTCGTTCTGGCAGCCCAAGTCAAGTCGGGCACGGGTTCGTACCGGCAATTCTTCCCACGACCCGCGGGGGGCTGGAGCGACTGGACTACCCTGGAGTTGCCTGTCGGCTTTGACTTCGTCACCACTGATCCGACGGATGGAAGTCCGGTGTTGAGCATCGCCTTTTCGCCAACGGATTTTTTCGGCAACACCTTGGGAGGCCGCGACGTGGGAAGTTTGCTGATTGCCCACCCGACCTTGACCTTCAATCCCTGACGGTGTGCCGCGCGGTCACTTGATCACCAGGACGTTGCGGGTTTCATCGATCGACGGAGCGATGACGCGGATGAAGTACACGCCGCGAGCAACGACTTCGCCGGTGGAGTTCTTGCCGTCCCAGTACACGCTGTAGTCACCGGGAGCCTGCCGACCGCTCTGCAAAACGCGTACCAGCGAACCGTCGAGGGCAAAAACCTGAACCGTGATCACGCCCGACTTGGCCATCGTGTAGAACACCTGGGTCTGTTGTCCCTTGGTAGGATCGATGACGTTGTTGAGGATGGTCATGCCGTTCTTCTGGGTTTTGATCGCCTTGAGGGGCGCCTTCCACACCGACAGTTCCCGGGGGTCGGAGTTGTTGGTGCCGTGCACGATGTAGAGCGAGCCGAGTCGGAAGATGAACTCGAGGGAACTCCCGTTGAGCAATTCGGGGTCGTTGCCAGGGACAAGGTAGTTCTTGAGGCTGCCATTGCTAGACTGGCTGGCGGGGTCGAGGTAGCGGGTTTCGCCGTTGGCTTGCGACGGTACCAATCCGGGGAGCGAAGAATACAGCCCGGTTGGGAGCCAGAGGTTGTTGGCGACGAGGCCGCTGGGGACGTTGAGATCGTAGTACATTCGCAAAGGCAATTGGTTCAAGAGCGGGGTTTTGTCGCCGCCATAGACCTTGGCCTGAAGTTCGATGTCACGCGAAGTGAGCGGCTCGGCGCCGGTAAAATCGTGGATAACGTGAGCCGTCGCGGTCTGGTTGAGTTCGCCGCCCTTGCCGTCAGAAGCCCAGATGGGCTCAGCGATGTTAAGTCCGAGGAAGGAAACCGGGTAGTTGACGGTGGTGTCCATGTTGTTTGTCCCGGAAACGACCGAGCTGACGCCCGAACCAAGGTCGACAGCAGCCAGGCGCGAACTGATGAAGTCGGAAGGATCAAAGGGCTTCTGCAAATACAAGAAGGCCTGCTGAAACAGATTCGAGTCTCCGTCGAGGAACTCCATCTTCGTTATCTTGTTGGATGAGTTCGACGAGCCGGTCAGTTTGAGCACGTTCTCGAAGTTGCCAGAGCCCAGCGGGTCGGTAACCTTGACCTGGCGGGAGAACTGCGCGTAGATGCGGTCCATGTCTTTGCCGGTGAGCGTCAGCGCGAGGTAGGGTGGCGTGCGGTCGATGGCCAGATAGCCGTCGCTGGGGGTCGAGCCGAGCAACTGCCCCGTCAGGTTGGTCGCCATACCCTGGTACCGGTCATAGAAGAAGCGGTAGTTGACCGTGGGCTTCCAATTCGCCGACACACCGGAAAGTTTGAGGGTGAAGTAGCCATCGTTCCCGGTTGAGAAGCCTGCCAACGGCGGCGGACCGCCGTTGAAAAGGTCGTTGCTGACGGCGGTGTTATCGACGTAAGGCGGCACGTTGTCCAACTGCAGATTGTGAGAGCCGTCGAAGGTACTTTCGGTCGTGGTGCGCAGACGGAAACCCACGTGGAATTGGGTAAGCGAACTGTCGCGGACACCAAAATGGACCGTGTTGGTGTTGTCGGGGCTGGCCGCCGAGTCCCAAATCTGCAACGAGTGCAAGGTGTTCGACAGGATGTGGAACTGAACTTCGTCGATCTTGTCGGGCGAGGAGTTGGCCTTGGGAACGACTTCATAGGAGCCAGGCGTAAGGGTGTAGGGGGCGAACTGCGGAGCCTCGAGTTCCCACCCCTGGCCCACTTGGGTCACCTTGAGATCGACTTTGGGATCCGCAGGGATGGCGAACGGGTAGTTCCACACGATGTTCGAATCCTCGACCGGGTTGCCCGCTGAATCCGTGACGTTGCCCGCGAAGGCTGGCGGCACCGAGAACGTCTTTCCGTTCGGGTTGGTGGCGTCGTACCAGAAGCCGTCCCAGTATTCGCTGGTCCCGGTACCGGTCGAGTAGCCCGAAACGTAGACAGTGGCGTCGTAGGAGGTCGCACGGAACACGGAGTTGCCCGACTTGGCGTTCGTCGCGTCGTTCTGGGTAGCGGTGGGATCAGCGCCCGCGTTGGCCGCCCCCCAGCTCCGGGTGCTGCGGTAGAGAGTTCCTGGGTAGGTAAACATTCCTGTTACCTGCACGGTTGTCCCGTCGGTTGTGTAGCTGTCGCCGAAGCCGTTGGCGGAACGAACGTTGGAGGCACCTGAGGCGATGGTTGAACCGGTCAGCGAGGTCGCGTCGAGGGTCACGGGCTCGGACCAGGTCGCGTTGTAACCATTGTGACCGTCCTGGGGGGTAGCCGGGGGAAAGGCCTTGGCCGCCTGGGAGGCCGATACCGCGAGCAAAACAGGGCGGGCTCTGTCGGTAGTCGCGGTGTAGCGCGCACTGAGCGTTGCGCCATTGTAGTTGGCTGCGTCGTAGTTGATGACAGGGTTCCCTGTGGTGGAGTAGAACAGGCCCTTTTCGAGGGTGAGGTCGGGCGTCAGCGTCTGGTGGGTTCCGGCACGGTCGGTCGAGGCGGCACCGGCGCCCAACGAGGTGCCGGTGGCATCGGTGTTCCAGGTATTCGGAGACAGCATTTGGAAAGACAACGTGGTCTTGTCGCCGGTCGCCATCGCCACCGTGCCGTATTCTCCCGCAACCCCCGCGGTGCCCGCGGTGAAGTCCCAGGCGCTGTCGGCGATGCGGGTACCACCGCTGAAGCGGAAATTGTCGATTTCCTGACCCGCCGTGGCGTGGTTGAAGGGCCCGGCGTCGCCGCTGACCTCGCCTTGGGCGTTTTGAAGGCTGTGATTGAAGACTACCTCGACCAGGTTGTCGAACCGCGTGGAGGCGGAGGTGACCGTAGTCGCCGTGAAGTCCCAGTTGGTGTTGGTTCCGGTACTGGTGAAGGCTGCGACCGAAGTCATGGCTGCGGCGATGGGCCGACTCGCCGCGAGGTTGTTGATGACGGCTCCACTGGCGGTGGTGATGGCGACCGCAAAGGGCCTTCCGAACCAGTCGGTGGCCGGCGTGTACGTCGGGGGAGCGGTCAAGGTGGACGGCAAGGGCACGGGTGACTTCGACGTCCAGTGTGCCGACGACAAGGTCAGCGTGACCGGGTTGGCGCCGGTAAGGGTGGCCCCATAGTTGTAGAAGTTGCCAGCCACCGACAGGACGGGAGCGGCGCCCGTGAACGACAGCGACCCAGTCATCAGGCCGGCGGCGGGCGTGTTCGGGGTAGCGGCGGCGTTGAGAAAGTTGGGGCTGCCCGTGAAGGCGGCCAGGGCGGCATTCATCGCCGCCACCGTGGGCAACTGCGAGCCAAAGTAGGGGTAGCCGAGGCGGCCGGCGTAGGTCCACCCGGGGCCGGTGCGGGTCTGGGCCAATTCGCCGTCGTCGTTGGGGTCGTAGGTGACGCCGTTGATGGTGTAGCTCTGGTACTTGGTGCCGTAGACCACGAGGTCGCCGGTCAGGGTGAGGTTTTTGCCCCCGTTGTTCCAGGTGCCCTTGAACACAGCGAGGTTTTGCGCTGTCAGGTCGGTGGCCTGCACGAGGCTGCCGCCGTTGGCAACCAGAATCAGGTGGTGGAAGGTGATGCCGGTCGCATCGACCGTGCGCGCGCCGGTAGGCACCAGAATCACCGAGGATTGAGGGATCGAAGCCGACGTGAGCGTGAGGTTTCCATTGATCAGGAAGTTGCGAGCCACGCCCGCGTCACTCAGGGCCCCGGCGCCCGCGCCTTGGGTGAAGTTGCCCAGCACTTCGAGGGCCGAACCCAGGATGAGCGAACCGGTTCCGTTGAGTTGAACGCTGTCGAACTTCTGGCCGTTGGAGTTGAGCGTGGTGGCACCGGCACCGGTGAACAGCACGTCGGTGCCCACGCTGGGGGTAAACGTACCCAAAGTGACCGCCGCGGCTGCCGAGCCTGAGGTGGTGAACGTGAGCGTGCTGCTGGCGTTTCGGGTTAACGTGCCGCCCGTGCCGGTGAAATTGCCGACAACGATCAGTCCCCCCGCGCCCACCGTCAACGTGCCTGCCGAGTGGCTGATGGTGCCGGTCGTCGAAGTGAGCGTGGTGAGGGAGCCGCCGATGGCGACGGTGCGGCCGTAGGCTTGGTTGTTGGTGGTCGTGATGCTGGTGCCGTTGACGTTCACGGGGGTAGCAGCGGTGCCCGTGATGGTCAACGACGTCAGCGGGGTCGTGCCGCCGACAGCGCCGGTGAACGTGACGGGACCGGTACCCGAGGCGATGGTCAGGTTGTGCGCGCCGTTCAAGGTTTGGGCGAACGTGACCGTGTCGGTGGCGGCGGCACCCGAGGTGAGCGCGGCGTCAGCCGTAAGAACGACGGGATCGTTGAACGCGAAGAAGCCGTTGGGAGTGGCGGTCGTGAAACCGGCGGCGTTGAGCACCGTGCTGCCGGCGGCATTCGTGGTCAGGCTGGCCAAGGCGGTTGTGGCTCCGACACTACCGCTGAAGGTTGTGGCACCGGCCGTGTTGACGGTCAGAGCCTTCGGTCCGTTCACGGTCGACACAAACGTCACGGCGCCCGAACCGGAGCTGGTCGCCACCAGGTCGTTCGTCCCGATCGTCACCGCATCGTTGTAGGTCTGCGCGCCGGTGGTCGTCACCGAGGCGCCGTTGAGGGCCGTGGAACCCGATGCGCTGGTGGTCAGCGAGGTGAGTGCGGTTGTTCCGCCCACAGCAGCGGCGAACACCGAGGCCCCGGAAGAGTTCACGGTGAGGTTGACGGCCCCGTTCACGGTGTTATTGAAGTTCGAGGTGGTGCCGGTGACCGTCAGGTCGGCCCCAAGGCTCAGGGCATCGTTGTAGGTTTGCGTCACGGCGAACACCGCGCCGCCGTTGAGGAAGGTGGTGCCGCCGGCGTCGGTGGTCAGGCTGGTGAGCAGGGTTCCGACGGTGCCTACCGCCTGGGAGAACGTGGTGGAGGCAGTCCCGGCGTTGACCGTCAGGGACTGGGCCCCGGTGATGGCCGCCGCAAAACCCACCGTGGCGTTGGTGGTGGCGACGATGACGGGCCCCGTAAGGCCCACCGCGTTGGCAAAGCTGACCGTTCCGGCCGAGGTCAGGTTCGACCCGAGGCTGCTGGTCCCGGTGCCGCCGCTGTTGTTCTGCGCGAAGCTGCCGACGTTGAACGGAGCCGCGTTGGCCGCTGCCATCGTGAAGAGGCCCGAATTGGTGATTCCCACCGCGCCGGTGATCGTCCAGCCCTGGTTGGCCGTGAGCGCCGTTCCCGTGAAGCTCACGCTGGCCGCCTTGACGGTGTTCGAGAAGGTCGCTGCCGCCATGTTGCTGAGGGTCACCGCCCCCAGGGTCGTCGTGCCGACGGCGCCGGTGACCTGCAAGGTTCCCACGGTGTCGGCGGCGAACGTCTGGGTGCCGTCGAGCGTCGAGCTGAGGGTAATGTTGCCTGCGGCCCCCACGCCGGTGCTGCGCAGGGTGGTCGGTCCCCCGAGAATCACGGCGTCGCTCCAGGTCTGGGTGCCGGTGGTGGTCAGGGTTCCCGACACGGTGACGGTGCTGCCGGCGTTCTCGACAAACGTCCCCAGGTTGTTGGTGGTACCGAGGTTGCCCAGCACCAGGGTGATCGGGGCCGAGCTGCTGAGGGTCAGGTTGTAGTGGCTGGAGGTGGCGTCCACGGCGTCGACAACATTCGCGAAGCTGACGGTGGTGTCGGTGAGCACGGCGTTGTTGCCCAGCGTGACCGGGTCGTTGTAGGTCTGGGCCCCGCTGGTGGTCACCACAAGGCCGTTGACCGCCGTCGAACCGGGGGCATCCGTGGTCAGGCTGGCCAGCGCGGTTGTCGCTCCCACTGCGGCGTTGAGGTTGGTGGAACCGGCCGTGTTGACGGTCAGCGCCTTCGGACCGTTGACGGTCGAGGCAAAGCTCACGTTGGCCGAACCGGTGCTTGCCGCGACCAGGTCGAGGCCTCCGATGGTGACCGGGTCGTTGTAGGTCTGCGCTCCGGTGGTGGTCACCGCGCCGCCGTTGACCGCCGTCGTGCCGGGGCCATCCGTGGTCAGGCTGGCCAGCGCCGTCGTCCCGCCCACCGCGCCCCCGAACGTCGTGACCCCCGAGGTGTTCACCGCCAGCCCAAACCCGCCGTTCACCGTGCTCGAAAAGGTTGTCGTTGCGCTGGTTACCGTCGTGAGGGCGCCCACGGTGACCGGATCGTTGTAGGTTTGTGCTCCGCTGGTCGTCACCGCGCCGCCGTTGAGGGCCGTCGTGCCCGCCAAGTCCGTAATCAGGCTGGTCAGGGGCGTCGTTGCTCCCACGGCAGCTGAGAAGGTGGTTGCTCCCGAGGTGTTGACGGTCAGCGCAAAAGCCCCGTTGAGCGTGTTGGCAAACGCTGTTGTTCCGCTGGTCACAGTCGTGATGGCACCCAGGGAAACCGGGTCGCTGTAGGTCTGGGTACCGCTGGTGGTCACGGAGCCGCCGTTGAGGGCCGTCGTACCGGCCAGGTCGGTGGTCAGGCTGGCCAAGGCGGACGAACCACCGACGATGCCGCTAAAGGTCGAGGAACCCGCAGTATTGACGGTCAGAGCCTTCGGTCCGTTCACGGTCGACACAAACGTCACGGCGCCCGAACCGGAGCTGGTCGCCACCAGGTCGTTCGTCCCGATCGTCACCGCATCGTTGTAGGTCTGCGCGCCGGTGGTCGTCACCGAGGCGCCGTTGAGGGCCGTGGAACCCGATGCGCTGGTGGTCAGCGAGGTGAGTGCGGTTGTTCCGCCCACAGCAGCGGCGAACACCGAGGCCCCGGAAGAGTTCACGGTGAGGTTGACGGCCCCGTTCACGGTGTTATTGAAGTTCGAGGTGGTGCCGGTGACCGTCAGGTCGGCCCCAAGGCTCAGGGCATCGTTGTAGGTTTGCGTCACGGCGAACACCGCGCCGCCGTTGAGGAAGGTGGTGCCGCCGGCGTCGGTGGTCAGGCTGGTGAGCAGGGTTCCGACGGTGCCTACCGCCTGGGAGAACGTGGTGGAGGCAGTCCCGGCGTTGACCGTCAGGGACTGGGCCCCGGTGATGGCCGCCGCAAAACCCACCGTGGCGTTGGTGGTGGCGACGATGACGGGCCCCGTAAGGCCCACCGCGTTGGCAAAGCTGACCGTTCCGGCCGAGGTCAGGTTCGACCCGAGGCTGCTGGTCCCGGTGCCGCCGCTGTTGTTCTGCGCGAAGCTGCCGACGTTGAACGGAGCCGCGTTGGCCGCTGCCATCGTGAAGAGGCCCGAATTGGTGATTCCCACCGCGCCGGTGATCGTCCAGCCCTGGTTGGCCGTGAGCGCCGTTCCCGTGAAGCTCACGCTGGCCGCCTTGACGGTGTTCGAGAAGGTCGCTGCCGCCATGTTGCTGAGGGTCACCGCCCCCAGGGTCGTCGTGCCGACGGCGCCGGTGACCTGCAAGGTTCCCACGGTGTCGGCGGCGAACGTCTGGGTGCCGTCGAGCGTCGAGCTGAGGGTAATGTTGCCTGCGGCCCCCACGCCGGTGCTGCGCAGGGTGGTCGGTCCCCCGAGAATCACGGCGTCGCTCCAGGTCTGGGTGCCGGTGGTGGTCAGGGTTCCCGACACGGTGACGGTGCTGCCGGCGTTCTCGACAAACGTCCCCAGGTTGTTGGTGGTACCGAGGTTGCCCAGCACCAGGGTGATCGGGGCCGAGCTGCTGAGGGTCAGGTTGTAGTGGCTGGAGGTGGCGTCCACGGCGTCGACAACATTCGCGAAGCTGACGGTGGTGTCGGTGAGCACGGCGTTGTTGCCCAGCGTGACCGGGTCGTTGTAGGTCTGGGCCCCGCTGGTGGTCACCACAAGGCCGTTGACCGCCGTCGAACCGGGGGCATCCGTGGTCAGGCTGGCCAGCGCGGTTGTCGCTCCCACTGCGGCGTTGAGGTTGGTGGAACCGGCCGTGTTGACGGTCAGCGCCTTCGGACCGTTGACGGTCGAGGCAAAGCTCACGTTGGCCGAACCGGTGCTTGCCGCGACCAGGTCGAGGCCTCCGATGGTGACCGGGTCGTTGTAGGTCTGCGCTCCGGTGGTGGTCACCGCGCCGCCGTTGACCGCCGTCGTGCCGGGGCCATCCGTGGTCAGGCTGGCCAGCGCCGTCGTCCCGCCCACCGCGCCCCCGAACGTCGTGACCCCCGAGGTGTTCACCGCCAGCCCAAACCCGCCGTTCACCGTGCTCGAAAAGGTCACGGGCGAGTTTGTGGTCGTGACCGTCACCGCGTCGGCCAGAGCAACGGGATTGAGGAACCCGACCGACGCCGTGGTGCTCGTCGAGGTGGTCAGGTTCGAACCAAGGCTGCTGGAGCCTCCGCCGCTCTGCGTGAAGGCACCCGTACTCGAGAGCGGAGCCGCATTCGCCGTAGCCGTCGTAAACGTTCCGGTGTTGGTGACCGTCGTCGTCCCTCCCACCGTCCAGGCGCCGTTCGCTGTCAGGCTCGTCCCGGTGAATGCGAAGTTGTTGTCGTAGGTTTGGCTGGTCTGGAACGTCGTCAGGCTACTTCCGGCCGCTTGGGTCAGGCTCTTGGAATACACCGCCGAACCGAACGTCACCGAGGCGGCGCTGGTAATGGTCAGGTCGCCCAGGTGGGTGCCCGGACTGCCGACTTGGCCAACCACGCTGATATTGCCCGCCCCCGCCAGCAGTGTCAGGGCCTGGACGAGCGTTGTCGTCGGATTCACCGTGCTCGACAGCGTTAGCGTGCCCGCTCCCCCGCTGTTGGACAGCTGAAGGCTGCTGGTCAGCACAACGGGGGTGGCAAAGCTCAACGCCGTGTTGGTCGTGGTCACGTTTGACCCCAGGCTGCTGGAGCCCGCTCCATTCTGGGTGAACGCCCCGCTACTGGCCAGCGCCGCCGCATTCGCCGTGGCCGTGGTGAACGTTCCCGAGTTTGTCACTGTCGTCGTGCCTGCCACCGTCCAGCCCGCGTTGACCGTCAGGTTCACCCCCGTGAAAGCGAAGTTGCCCGTGTAGTTCTGGACCCCGCTGAAGGTTGTCGTCTTGGTAGCTGTGGCCGTGGCCTGGGTGAAGCTGGCCGCGGTGACACTTCCCGAAAACCCGACGTCGGAGGCACTGGTGATCGTGAGGCCAGCAATCGGCTTCGGCGTGGTGGAAGCGGCACCCACGTTACCCGTGAACGTGACGTTTCCACTGCCGGCGACGATGGTCAGCGAGTTCGTCCGGGCAGGTTGCAGGTCGTCGTCGTCGAGGGTCTTCTGGAAGTCGACACTGCCGCCGCCCGACGTGAGGGTGATCAAGGCTCCAGCCGCCGGCCTCAGGCGCACGGGCTGGACAAAGGTGACGGGCTGACCGCCCGAGTTGATGTCCTTGGTCAGGTAGATGATGCCGACAGAGTTGTACAGGTCCGTGATCAGCGGGCCCGTCACCGTCACGGTGCCCATTACCACGCTGCCGCCGTTACCCATCAGGTACACGCCCGCCGAGTTGGTGCCCAAGACATTCACCGCCGTGTGGCCCGCCTTCACAATGAGGGGGCGATAGCCGGTGTAGGGTGAGGCGGCCACCGGGCCCGAACCGATGAAGGCCCCGGCGGCCGCATTCGTCGCCAAATTGAGGGTACCCGCCATCGAGATGCCGTTGTTGGTGGTGCCGGTACCGGGAATCCGCGCTGACGCGAGGCTTGCGTCGGCATTGAGGTTGAGGACCACCGACGCGTTCGAACCCAGGTTGATCGCATCGGCCGCTCCGGCAGCGCTGCTGGTGTCGAGCACGATGGTGCCCCCGGCGCCGTCGGAGTTGACATCGAGGTTAACACCGGTCCCGTTTGTCAGGGAAAGGTCGGCCTTGCCCAAGGTAACGACCCCCGTCTGTGTACCGCTCTGGCCCAGCACGATCTTGCCGAAGGTGGCACCCGACTGAAGGCGGACGATTTCGCTGTTGTCGAGGTTCCAGTGAGCGGCATTGCCGTCGGTGAAGCCAAAGTTCATCGCTGTCGAGGCTGTTCGGGAGGACAAGTTGAGCGTGCCGCTGCCCAGGGTCCAGGTGCCGAAGCTTCCGAGGTCAACGTCGTTTGCCACCAAGGTCTCGCTCAGGTTCGACGAGGTGAAGTTGCCATGAAGCACCAGAGTGGGCGCTGTCCAGGTGGCGGCCTGACTGGCACTGAGGGTGCGCGGAGTTCCGACGATCCCCGCGACCCACGTCTGGGTGCCGCTGGTGGTGTACACCGTACCCGCAAAAGTGACGGAACCAGCCGTTCCGGCGGTCACCGACACGGTTCCAACCCCGGCCGCAGCCGTGGAGGCACCGAGGTTGGCAAACACCACCGCCTGCGCGTTCGTCAGCGTGAGCGAGGTCAGCGCCGTCGATCCGCCGACGACGCCGTCGAAGGTGAAGTCGCCCGCGTTGACGGTTCCCCCTTGCAGCGAGAGGGTTTGTGCTCCGTTGATGGTGGCGCTGGCGGAGTTGAACCAGACCTTCTTTCCGGCGACCCCCGACCCCTGGCTGATCGTGGTTGCCGCGCCCAAGAGCGTGGGCCGGTTGATCGTGACGTTGCTCCCCGAGGTCAAAAGGACCGTTCCGGCAAAGTTCAGGTTGAGGTTGCCCGCGGGGGTCCAGTTCTGGTCGCCAGAGCCGGAATCGACCTGCGCCGTGAGGCTCAAATCGCTGGCCGACGTATCGACGTCGAGGCTCCGGTTGCCGGTGACCACCGAGCCCAACGTCAGGGAGGTCTGTCCCCGCAAAAAGACGACGCCGGTTCCAGCGACCTGGGACGAGTTGGCCACCACCACCGTTCCGACGCCGGAGCCGAACACCAGGCGGTGCGTGGTGTCGCTACCCAGACTGGCGCTGGTGGCTCCGGTCGCGTTGGTCGACAGGGTGATCGTCGCGCTGGTGCCCGTGAGGGAGGCATTGGCGACGCCCGTCGAGGTGATTCCGCTGGTCCCACTGGAAAGGACAAGCGGCACATTGTTGGCGCTCAGGTTAAGGGCATCGGCTGCGGCGTTATCGAGCGAGAACCCGCCGGCGCCCAGGTTGGAGTTGAGTGTCACCGAGGCCAAGCCGGTGACGGCCGCATGCAGGCTGGCCCCGGCTGCGGTGATCAGGCCCGATTGCGTGCCCGAGAGCCCGACGACGAGCGTTGCGGCTCCGCGCAGGTTGTCCAGGTCGGTGTTGTCGAGGGTCATGGTTCCGGTGGCCGTGCCCAAGCCGATGGTTTCGGCACCGGTGCGGGTGTGCAGTCTGACGTTCCCACCGACGGTCAGAGCCGCCAGGACGTCGAGGTCACTCGAGGCGACGGTCAGGTTGCCGGTGAGCGACGTTGTCGACGAAAAGGTCAGTTTGCCCGAGCTCGTCACAGTGAAGGTTGTCAGGGCCGTCGCGTCGGACGTGCCCACGGCTCCGGCGAAGCCAATCGTCCCGGAACCGGTGTTCAGCGTCAGGGTCTCGGCCGCGCTGCCCGTGGTGCCGTCGGTGCTGCCCGCGACCGTGACATTGCCGCCCGAGGTGGTGATTGTCAGTGCCGTCCCTTCGGCGAGAACCAGGTTGCCGACGCTGCCGCCGATCGTCACGACACCCCCGTTGGTGGTGAGGTTGGCCGCAAGGTTGACTGATCCGTTCGTTCCGGCGGTGACCAGGCCTTGCCCCGCACCGGTGATTTGCAGTAGCCCGGTGGCGGCCTTGGTGAAAACGCCGCTGTTGGTCACCGCGATAGCGCCTGCGCTGGTCAGCGCGTTGTTCACGGCGTAGGTAGTCCCCTTGAGGGTGGCCGACCCCACCGTCACGGTGCTGGCAAAGGTGGTCGCGCCCGTCGCCGCGTTCGTTTGGGTAAGGGCCCCCGTGATCGCCAGAGCGTTGCTGAAAGTGAGCGCACCCGAGTTGGTCACGGTCAGGTCGGTGAGCATCGTCGCGCTCCCGGAACCTACGGCGCCAGTGAAGCCAACCGTTCCTGTGCCGGTATCGAGCGTGAAGGTCTCGGCGGCCCCACCGGTAGTTCCGTCGGTCGCCAGGGCCACCGAGAAGTTGCCACCCGAGGTGCTGATGGTTGGGGTGGCCGCCTGCGCCAGAATCAGGTTTCCGCTTAAACCCACCGCTCCGCCGTTGGTGGTGATGCTGCTGGCCAAGTTCACCGAGCCCGACACGGTGAGGGCCGCTCCCGCTCCGGTGATTTGAAGCAAGCCCGCGCCCTTGGTCAGGATCCCGCTGTTGGTCACAGCGACGGCACCCGCGCTCGTGAACGTATTGTTCACCGAGTAGGCCACGCCCTTCAGGGTCGCCGACCCGACGCTCACCGTGTTCCCAAAGGTCGTGGTGCCGGTCGCGGCATTGGTCTGGGTGAACGCGCCGGTGATGTTGACCACGCCAAAGTTCGCCGCCGCCGAGTTGGTCACGGTGACAGCCCCCAAACTATTGGCCGCTCCGGTCCCCAAAGCTCCGGTGAAGGTAACGCTTCCCGTGCCGGCGAGTACCGTGAGGGCCTCGAGTCCGGCTCCTGCCGTTCCGTCGGTACTCCCGCTGACCAGGAGATTCCCGGCACCGGCCCCCGTTGACAGCGTCGGGCTCGTTCCTTCGGCAAGGGTCAGGTTGCCACCCAGCGTCAGGTCGCTGTTTGTTGTCGTGATGTTCGCCGCCAAGTTCACGTCGCCCGTCACTTGGAAGGTGCCCGTGCTGGTGACGTTGCTGTTCACAGCGAACGCTGTGCCCGTGAGCGAAGCTGTGCCCACCGTCACGCTGCCGTTGAACGTGGTGAGCACGCTCCCGGCACTCTGAGTGAGCGAGGTTGGCAGGGTGACCGCGCTGCTGAACAAGACCGTTGCGCCGCTGGTGAGCGTCAGGTTGGTGAGAGCGGTGGCATCGGCCGCGCCGACAACGCCGGTAAACGTGACATCGCCTGCCCCCGCGAGGACGGTCAAAGCTTCGGCCGCGCCGCCGGTGGTTCCGGTCGTGGTGCCCCCGATCACGACGTTGCCCGCACCGGCGCCGGTGGAAAGCGTGGGAGAGGTCGCCTCGGCGACGACCAGATTGCCATCGATCAGTAGGTTGGAATTGGTTGTCGTGACGCTCGCCGCCAAGTTGACGTTGCCCGTGACGTGCAAGATTCCGGTGCTGGTGATCGTGCCGGTCGAGTTCTTGGTCAGGGTTCCGGTGTTGGTGAAGGTCGTGGTTCCGCCGCTGGCGAAGCTGTTGCTCAACGAGAACGCAACACCCTTCAGGCTCGCCGACCCGACGCTCACCGCGCCCGCGAAGGTCGTCGTCCCCGTCGCCGGGTTGGTCTGCGTCAAGGCACCGGTCACGCTGAGCGCGACAAAACTCGCCGCTGCGGAGTCGGTGACAGTCAGGGCGGCCAAAGGTGTCGTACCGCCCACGGCACCCTGGAGGGCGACGTTGCCGGTTCCGGCGTCGAGAGTCAGCGAATTGCCGCCGTTGAGGGTTGAGTTCGTCGTCAGGAACGAGATTCCGCCCGGGGCCGGCTTGGTTGCGGTGACCGAGGTGTCCTGGGCGACCGTGACCGCACCGGCACCGGCCGCCGCGCCGTTGGAGACAAAACTGGCCGCCCCCAGGCTCACCGCGACGGGAACCGTGACCCCGAAGGTGACGCCCCCCTTTCCGGAGGTCAGCGTCAGGTCTTTGTTGACGCCGCTCGAGTTGTAGCCGTTGTCGAACACAATCTTCCCGGTGCCGGTTTGATCCTGCAGCAAAATGAGTGGGTAGGTCGCGGTAACACCCCCACCGGTGTTGCCGACGTGCAGATCGCCGGTCTGTGTCGCCGACCCGAGGGTGAACGTCGAGGCCGTGATGCCGCTGAACGCCGAATTGTAGAACACGTTCGTGGTGCCGGGCGTAAGAACCTTGGTCGGGGCAAACTCGACCGAAAGTGTGGCTGTTCGTGGCGCGAGGCGGAAGGTCGCCGTTCCGGCGCTCACGGTGTCGGTCGTACCCAGATTCAGCTCGTCCACGAGGAACACGATGTCCTGATTGTTGGTCGAGACGGCTACCGAATTGGCGAAGTCCAGCCGCGCCGAGTTGACCGAAAGGTTGGTGGCCACGACGGCCCCGGTGAGCGACACGTTGCCGTTCCAGACCACCTTGCCGGTGCCGTTGGTGATCAGGTTGGCGATGTGCGGGCCAGCGAGGGTTGAGCCGAACGTCAGGTCGCCGTTGTTGGCGGTTGTTTGAAGGGTGACTCCGGTACTTCCCGCCCCGCCCAAGGTCACGGCTCCGAAGCTGGCCGACCGCCCCGCCGAGAAGGTCAAACCGGCGGGTTCATTGAACAACACGGTGCCCGACAGCGTGGTGGCCGTGTCGCCGGCGCCGACGGTGACGTTGCCGTTGAACTGAACCGGCGAGGAGATGGCTAGCCCCGAACCGGTGGCCAGCGTTGAAAGGAACCTCGTGAGCAGGGTCGAGGCCGACACAGTGAGGGCGGCCCCGGTTCCCGTGCCGAGGGGCGTGGCTCCAACGGCTCCCGTGAAGGTGAGGGTGCCCGAAGTACCCGCCAGCAGAGACAGGTTTTGGCTCCCATCGACCGTGGAGCTGAAGTCGAGGTTGGCTCCTGCCGGTGTCCCGTTGGCATTGGTGGAATCGAGGGTGGTGGCACCGGTAAGCAGCACGGGTCCCCAGCCGAAGGTACCGCCCGACGACGTGAACGTGCCCGCCAGGTGGCTGGCCGAGGGCTTGTTGCCTCCATTGGCGACGACGCCCCCGGTGAACGTAAAGCCGTTGCTGACGGTGAGGAGGCCGGTATGCTGGAAGGTGACCGCGTTGGTGACGGTGCCGCCACCGCCCAGGGTGAGCGCGTAAGGGTTGACCGTGGTGACAAAGCTCGTCGCCGTCACCGAACCGCTGAAGGTAGCGCTGGCCGCGTTGGTCACGGTGACCGCCGTCAGCGGTGTGCCCGAGCCGACGCTGCCGCTGACCAGGACCGCGCCGCCGGTACCAGCGTTGAGTGTGAGCGAGGCCGCGTCGTCGAGGGTCTGTTGGAAGGTGACATTGGCGCCGGCGGCGACCGCGCCGGACGTGGTGTTGACAGTCAGGTTGTTGGCACCGAGGTGCACCAGACCTGTGACGGTCACACTTCCGCCGTTGGTCAGCACACTGGTGGCACCGCCGCTGAGGGTGACGGAGTTGCCTGCAACACCGGTTCCCGCCGTCCAGGTTTGGCTGCCGGTCGAGTGGTAGCTGGTACCAGTGAGGCCGATAGTCCCGGTCCCCGCACCTTGCGCTGTGACGCTGACGGTTCCACCCACGCCGGTGCCCCCGGAGGCGGTCGTCCCCCACCCCTTCACCAGCACGGCCAGGCCGGTGACGCTCAGG
>JBAXAI010000006.1:0-149117 GCA_037142615.1 Spirochaetales bacterium
CCTACGTCATGCACGCCACCGAAACCGGCACGCCGAACCTCAACGTCACCCTACCCGCCGGCTGGAGTCTCGAGAAAGTCGATCTCGCGGAGCCCCTCGTCATCACGCCTTCGCAGGGCGGGTACTACAACATCCTCGGCGACTGCCTCGGGCAGGGGTACCACCAGTACGTGTTCGCCGACGCGTTCTACCCGGCGCAGTGAACGTGGCCGATTTCTTGACAATGGCCGCTTTCGTCTCCCTTTACGTGCTTTTCCTCTTTTGGTATGGGGGAAGGTCCAAGGCCCTCACCTCAGCCGAGACGGAGGCGTTCCTTTCCGAGATGCGCCGCCACGCAGGGAAGGAAGACAAGCCCGGCGTTGAAGAACCCCTTTTGCTGCGCCAGTTCCGCGACCTCGCCGCCTCCGACGATGGTCGCGACTTTTGGATGGTCAACCTTCTCAAGTTCCGCGAAAAAGCCTTGTATCCCGAGTCGATGGCCATGGCGATGGGCGACGATCCGCTGGCCGCCAACGCGAGGTACAACAAGGCCATCATCCCCAGCCTGCTGAAACACGGGAACCACCCCGTCTTCGCGACCAGGGTCACGGGTCGCTTCATCCGCGACACCACGCCGAAGGACTGGAACCAGGTAGCCGCCGTGCGCTACCGGAGCCGCCGCGACATGCTGAGGATGGCCGTCGACCTTGCAGGGAAGGGCATTGACGTCCACAAATGGGCTGCCCTCGAGCGGACCGAGGTCTTCCCCGTCCAACCCTACCTGTCGCTTTTCTTCGCAAGGTTCTTGGCGGCCCTCGTCCTCGCGGCCGTCTGCGCCGCTATGCTCTTCCTTCTTCCTTGATGTCGTCCGCTTGGCCAGGCGCAGAACCCATTCCCCTCGACGAGTACCCCCGCCGCTTCGTGAACCAGATCGCGGGCTGGGCCAAGATGCGCGACGACGTGCTGGGCAACCACGCCCTGACCCACGAACGCACCCACGAGTACGGCTCGTACATCATCGAGGCCATGGAGACCGACGTGCCCTACCGCATCGGCGGCAACGTGCTCAACAACGGGCTGATCACCAACCTGCCGTCCGAAGCGGTCGTGGAAGTGCCCTGCCTGGTGGACCGCAACGGCGTTCAACCCACCTTTGTGGGCAAACTGCCCGAGCAACTGGCGGCGCTCAACCGCACCAACATCAACCCGCAGATCCTCACGGTGGAAGCCGCCTTCAGCCGCAAAAAGGACGACATCTACCACGCCGCCTACCTCGACCCGCACACGGCGGCCGAGCTGAGCCTCGACGACATCCGCGCGCTGTGCGACGACCCGCCCGCGGCCCACGGGACAATGACGCCGACCTTCCGCTAAGCCCAGCTCGGCGTGTGCCTGGGTAACCGCACCCAAAGCAGCGCCGAAACGTCCAAAAGGCAGGTGGTGAATCATACAGGAAGAATATCACGGGTGGGTCGAGCAGAGTGAGTTGCCGTTGACATCTTCTAGTCTGTACAATATCTTGTACAAAAGGGGTCCCTCATGGACGCTGTTTCCTATTCCGATCTCCGGCAGAATCTCAAGACCTACTTGGATCGGGTTTACAACGATCACGATCCCCTCATTGTTACCCGAAAAAACAGCGAGAACCTCGTGATCCTCTCCGTGGCGGAGTACAACAGCCTGCTTGAGACCGCCTATCTTCTCAGCAGCAAGGCCAATTCCGACCACCTCAAGCGTTCCGTCGACCAGTGGAAGTCAGGGAGAACACTTGCCCGGGAACTCCTGAAGGATGACTAAGCAATTCACCGACGAGGCTTGGAAGGACTATCTTTTCTGGTTTGAGACCGACAAAAAGCAACTGAAAAAGATCCATGAGCTGATCAAGGACATCGAGCGGACTCCCTTCGAGGGAATTGGCAAGCCGGAAGCGCTCAAGTTCAACCTCAAGGGTTTCTGGTCCCGCCGAATCGACCATGAACACCGCCTTGTCTACCGGGTCGACTCAGAAGTCCTCAGTTTGATCTCTCTTCGCTTCCATTACGACCGGTAGCCCAGCTTCCGGAGGCCACCCAGCCAGTACAGCGGCAGGTTCAGCAGTCCGTCCTGCTCTTTGGCATTCCGCATCGACAGGCGCACCGCCAATTCGGGCTGGTAGCGCTCTCGGTAAAGGGCCAGGCTGCGCGAACGGACGTTGGTGGAGGACTTCACCTCGATGGGCACGATGCGGTTGCCCAGTGCCAAAAGGAAGTCCACTTCGGCGGTGTTGCCCGACTGCCAGTAATAGGGCACCTCACCGAAGGTGGTCACCAACTGGTTGAGCACGTAATTCTCGGTCAAGGCACCTTTGAACTCGGCGTAGAGGGGCGCTTCGCCCAGAATGGCCGCTGCCGGGACCTTTGCCAGCCGTCGTAGCAAACCGCAATCCGACAGGTAGAGCTTGAAGAACTGGGATTCGCTGTAAGCTGAGAGTGGGATGCCAGGTTTTTCAATCCGGCAAACCCGGAAGGCCATTCCGGCACTGAGAAGCCACTGCAGAGCGTCCTCCAGGTCCTTGGCGCGCGCACCCGGTTTGGCGTGGCCGAAGAAGAACTTTCCCGGGGCTCTGGCCAGCTGGTCAGGGATGCTTTTCCAGATCAACGAGAGTTTGGGGAAATCGGCAGCCGGGGCATGCTTGGCGAAATCCAACTCATAGGCTCCCAGAATTTGGTCCTGAATCCGCTCCACCTCTTCCAGGTCGTGGTTTTCCACCCAGCGGGTGACGACTTCCGGCATGCCGCCGGTCAGATAGTAGTTCTTGAGCAACCCCTCCAATTGGCCGGCAAACAATTCCGGAAGAGGACTGCCCAGTGGCTGACCTTCCAGATACTCCAGCAGTGGGCCCTGTCCCTGCGCCAACAGGAACTCTTCAAAACTGAGCGGGTAAAGGGTCAGGAACTCCACCTTGCCGACGGGGAAAGACTGGGGCTGGGCCAGACTGATTCCCAGAAGCGAACCAGCACAAGCGATGGCGTAGTCCGGTGTTTGCTCGTAGAAGTACTTCAGCGCGGTCAACGCCCGGGGGCAGAACTGGATCTCGTCGAGAATGATGAGTGTCGTTTGGGGCAGCAACTTGCGGCCGTTGTACACGCCAAGTTCTGTCAGGATCCTCTGGGGCTTCAAGTCGCCAGCGAAGCACTCAGAAAGATCCACAGCGCTCTCGAAGTTGAAGTAGGCAACGTCGGAGAAGTTTTTCCGTCCCCAGTCCTTGAGCAGCCACGTCTTGCCACACTGACGTACACCACGCACGATCAAGGGCTTGCGGTCGGTCCGGGATTTCCAGCGATCGAGGTCGGAAACGATGGAACGTTGCATTCCGAGTGTCCTTTGGCAAATAAACTAGAATAAATGCGTCAATGATTGCATTTATCATAGTTAATCGTAAACCAATAGACCCAACCTGTCAAACCCTTCACCCCCGACGCAACTCCCGCGGAGCCTTGCCCGTGTGGCGGCGAACCAGCTTGTTGAAGTGCTGCAGGTCGGGCAGGCCTACCAGCGCGGCAATCTGGGCGGCCGGGGTGTGGGTGTGGGCCAGCAGATGCGCCGCCCGGTCGAGCCGCAGCCGCCGGATGTGAGCCGCCAGGGGCAAACCGAAAGCCGAGCGGCATAAACGGTTCAAGTGCGTCACCGAGCATTCCACCTGAAGGGCAATCACCTCGGGGTAGAGTGGTTGGGAAATATGAACTTCCAGGTATTCCATGAGCCGCCGGATCACTGGATGGTGCTGCGGACCGTCACCCCCCGCCGGACCAGCAGTCAGTTGCCACAACAGGTGCCACAGGGTGGCCTGCGCCCGCTCCGGTTGCGCGGTGGCCAGTGCACGGCACTCCAGAATCGTCGCCTGTGCTTCGGCGAACCGCTCGCCCAGGTCTTGCACCACAGGAAACGGAGCCGCCGGGCCACCGGCTTCCAAACGGAAATGAGCGTAGGTTTTGGTGGTGGGCTTGTCAAAATGGTACACATGGTCGACGTCGGGCGGCGCCAGAACCGCACAGCCATCGTGGAAGCGGTGGCTCTTTCCGCCCCATTCCAAGGACCCGGAGCCTCCCGACGAGAGATTCAGCACCCAGAAGCCATTGCGGTAGGGTTCTGAACCCCGAAGGCCGTGAACCGACTGGCCAAAAGTGCCGAACGAGTGGACCAGCTGGGGCGGGTTGCCGAGGGGCAGGAGGTGCATGGAACAAGTTGTCAACAGAAAACGACGCCATGTCAATAAAACACGATAGACGGTACCCAGTGCTGGGACTACCGTAACTCAGGCGTCGATGTGGGCCCGCATTGGCCGCCCAGAAATCAACGAATGAAGAGGAGTGATCATGAAGAAGTTCCTTGCCCTAGGCTTGGGTCTGGTAGCTCTCGCCGGACTGAACGCCCAAACCAAGTACGATCCGCCGATTACCATAACTACCGTGAAAGATCTGCCTGACGGGGTCATCTTTGTCGACGGTGACGATATCAATAACAATACTTGGACACGCTATTACGAAAGCAAACTTGGCATCAAGGGCAAGGTATTGTGGGCGGTTCCCTCGGCCCAGTTTGCTCAGAAAATGAATCTGGCCATTGCGGCCAACGACCTTCCCGATATCATTCCTGCGACGTTGGCCCAGTTCAAACAGTTGGTGGACAACGGGGTTGCCGCCGACCTGACGAAAATCTACAAGGATAACGTTTCGCCCCTGGCCAAACAGATGTTTGACCTCGACAAGGGGGTCGCGTTGGGCCAGGCCACTGTCGGCGGCAAGTTGCTCGGAATCCCCCAGCTCACTGGCAATACCGATGCTCCTCAGATGCTCTGGATTCGGGCCGACTGGCTGAAGAAACTGGGACTGGCGCCGCCCAAGACCATGGATGACATGGTGAAGATCGCCACGGCGTTCAAGACCAAGGATCCCGATGGAAACGGCAAGGCCGACACCTTTGGACTCGCGCTTCAGAAGGACCTTTTTGGTGGAATCAGCGACATCGAGGGCCTGCTAAACGGCTACCACGCCTACGCCGGTGACAACGATTGGATCAAAGCTTCCAATGGACAAATTGTGTATGGAGCGATTCAGCCTGAGGTGAAGACCGCTCTGGGTCGATTGGCCCAGATGTACAAAGACGGTCTGATTGACCCCGAATTCATCGTCAAGGATGCCAGCAAGGCCAACGAATCCATGGTCAACGGCAAGATCGGCATGGTCTACGGTCAGCATTTCCTCCCGTTCTGGCCGTTACAAGACGCCAAGAATGCCGACCCTAGTTCCGACTGGAAGCCCTATCCCCTGGTATCGGCCGACGGCAAACCTGCCCAACCCATAACCGGTGGGTCGGCCGGTACCATCTATGTGGTCAACAAGAAGAGTAAGAATCCTGAAGCGGCGGTCAAGTTGCTCAACGCCTACTTCGCCAAGGACCTTCCTCTGAGTGCGGAGTTTGATGACTCCTTCCACAAGATCGATGCCACCAAGGACCGTGCCCAGGTGCCTGTGTACCAGTATGCCTTCCTTCAAGGATGGCATCCGCAGCAGAATCTGTACATCCACCAAGGCGTACGTGACTTGTTGAATGGAAAGCTTGACAAGAGCAAGGCCAACTTCTGGATTACCGATAATGCAAGCCAGGTCGAAGCCGCCCTCAAGGGTGAAACCGCCCGCTGGAGCTCTCTCATGTGGTCGGGCCCTGAAGGTGCCTTCTCAGTGGTGGATAAGTATTGGGCCGGTAACCAGGTGAAAGTGAGTGCCTATATTGGGGCTTCGACCGAAACCATGGTGGCAAAAATGTCCACCCTCAACAAGATGAAGCTGGAGGCCTTCACAAAGATCATTCTTGGTCAGCCCCTTTCTGAGTTCGACAAGTTTGTCGACAACTGGAAAAAACTCGGGGGAGATCAGATCACCAAGGAAGTGAACGCAGCCTCGAAGTAACTCCATCCATCGTCAAGGAAATGCCATGAAAGCCATCACAAAAGCCCAACTACCTTATCACCTGCTGCTTCTACCTGGAGTCTTGCTGCTACTGATCTTTTCCTACGGCCCCATGGTGGGCATTGTGATGGCCTTTCAGAAATTCAATCCGGCCTTGGGTTTCTTCGGTTCCAAGTGGGTGGGCTGGGACAATTTCATGTATGTCGCCTTGTTGCCTGACACCTTGCAGGTGTTGTGGAACACTGTCTTCATCGCCTTCTGGAAGATCGTTCTGGGCTTCAGCTTTCCCATCGTTGTAGCCCTTTTGATGAATGAACTGCGAGCCATGGCCTTCAAGCGGACCGTTCAAACCATTGTGTATCTGCCACATTTTCTTTCCTGGGTCATTTTGGGTGGCATCATGATCGACATCCTGTCCCCTTCCACTGGCATCGTGAACCTTGCCCTCAAGGCGTTTGGCTTTGAGCCGGTGTTTTTTCTAGCTCTTCCGGAAGCGTTCCCTTGGACGCTGATCGTTTCTGAGGTCTGGAAGGAATTCGGATTCACAACGGTCATTTATCTCGCTGCGCTGACAAGCGTTGATCCTGCTCTGTATGAGGCTGCCAAAATCGACGGGGCAGGCCGCTGGCGGTGCATGAAAGACGTCACCCTGCCGGGAATGATGCCAACCATTGTTCTGATGGCCGTTCTCAGCTTGGGGAACGTGCTGAATGCCGGTTTTGAGCAGGTTTTTAACCTCTACAGCCCCGTGGTCTATGGAACCGGCGACATTCTCGACACCTTTGTCTACCGTCTTGGCTTGCTCGATGCGCAGTACGGAGTGGCCGCAGTGGTCGGGTTGTTCAAATCGGTGGTGTCTTTCCTGTTCATCATCGTCTCGTACCGTTTGGCCTACAAATTGGCTGATTACTCGGTTTTTTGAAGGATGCGTCCATGAGTAACAAAGCCATTCGAATCAAGGTATCCCTGGGAGACGGAATCTTCCATTGGATCAACGGCTCCTTTTTTCTCCTGTTGGCCCTGCTTTGCCTTCTGCCCATGATCAATGTTTTGGCCGTTTCTTTCAGCTCCAGTACGGCTGCCAGTGCTGGAATCGTGACACTGTGGCCTGTGGATTTCACGTTGAAGTCGTATCAATTTGCCTTGGGTAAACCCGAGTTCATTCAGAGCTTCGTCGTCTCCATTCAGCGCCTGATTCTTGGTGTCGCGGTGAACATGCTGTTGACCATCACCTGCGCCTACCCGCTGTCCAAGGATAAAAAAACCTTTCGCTGGCGGGGGCCATACCTGTGGTTCTTTTTCGTCACGATGGTGTTCTCCGGTGGCCTGATCCCCTGGTACATGACCATTCAGACCCTAGGTTTGGGAAATAGCCTCTGGGCGTTGATCCTTCCCGGTGCCGTCCCGGTCTTCAATGTCATTCTCCTGCTCAATTTCTACCGGGGGGTTCCTAAGGAACTGGAAGAATCGGCGCACATGGACGGTGCCACGATCTGGCAGGTCTTGTGGAAGATCATTGTTCCCCTCTCCAAACCTGCCTTGGCGACCATAGCCCTGTTCAGTGCTGTGGGGCATTGGAATTCCTGGTTCGACGGTTTGGTACTGATGAACGACCCCAACAACTATCCGCTTCAGACTTACCTTCAGACCGTCGTGGTCAGCCGCGACATGACATTATTCCAACACGCCACGAAGGAGCAGCTGGAAATGCTCCAATCTATCTCTGACCGAACAACGAAAGCTGCACAGATTTTTATAGCCACCCTGCCCATTTTGGCCGCGTACCCCTTCCTACAACGGTACTTTGTGAAGGGGCTGACCTTGGGCGCGGTGAAAGGATGATTCCTATGAACCAAACGAAACCGCAAATCGGGGTATACTACTTTCCCAACTACCACGTTGATCCTCGCAATGAAGCTTGGCACGGCCAAGGCTGGACCGAGTGGGAACTCGTCAAAGCTGCGACTCCGCGCTTTACCGGCCATAGGCAACCAAAGGTTCCCCTTTGGGGCTATCTGGATGAATCCAAACCCGAGACGGCGGCAAAACAGATCAATGCCGCCGCTGACCACGGCATCGATGCTTTCATCTATGACTGGTATTTTTACGAGAACGGC
Source organism: Spirochaetales bacterium (assembly GCA_037142615.1). Classification (GTDB taxonomy): domain Bacteria; phylum Spirochaetota; class Spirochaetia; order JABEVK01; family JABEVK01; genus JAIFLN01. The sequence goes on from JBAXAI010000006.1 coordinate 8,045, forward strand.
CCCTTTCTGAACCGGGCCCTGGAAGAAGGCTTTCTGAAGGCGCCGAACACCGAAAGGCTCAAGTTCAGCCTCATGTGGGCCAACCACGACTGGATTAACATCTTTCCGTTCAAGCGCAGTATGAACCACACCACGCTTCAAAGCGGGCTGGTGACCGAAGCAACGTTCGAGAAAGCAACGGACTACATGATCGCCCACTATTTCGATCAACCCAACTACTGGCGGGTTCAAGGCGGGTTGTACTTCTCGTTCTACGAATTAATGGGCATCATTCAGGGGTTAGGCGGACGAAAAGAAACCCGACGGATCCTCGACAACTTCCGGGCAAAAGTTCGTAAGGCTGGTTTAGGCGAGCTACACCTCAACGCCGTTGTCTGGGGCATTCAAAACCTTCCGGGAGAAAAGAAGCTGGAAAACCCCGACGAAATGGTCAAAGAGCTCGGTTTCGACAGTGTCACATCCTACGTCTGGGTTCACAACGTTCCGATGGAAGCGTATCCATCGGTCGAGTATTCCAGCTATGCCCAAAGCGCCATTCAGGATTGGTCGAAATTCCGGGGCCAGTTCTCGGTACCCTATTTCCCCAATGTTTCGATGGGGTGGGATTCCAGCCCCAGGACTGTGCAATCCGATGTCCATGGCAACCTGGGTTATCCGTTCACCCCGATGCTGGTTGGGAACACCCCCAACGAGTTTCAAAAAGCTCTGGCAGCGGCGAAGGAGCACGTGTCTGATTCCAAGACCCCGGTGCCAGTCCTCACCATCAACTCGTGGAACGAGTGGACCGAAGGCAGCTACATCGAACCGGACACGGAATTTGGTCTGGCCTACCTGGAAGCCATCAAGACGGTGTTTGGTCAGTAAGTACCAGCGTGCCCCGGTAAGCCTGTGGTGTCATGCCTGACCGCTTTTTGAAAAAACGGATGAAGTGCGAAGGTGTCCAGAATCCCACGTTCCGAGCCACGTCGGCGATCTTCAGATCCTCTGTGGTCAACAGTCGAAGCGCCCGTTCGTAACGCAGGTCGGCAATGCGTTCCGACAGGTTGCGGCCGGTTTCCTGCACATACAGCCGGGAGAGGTAGGCTGGATTGAGTCCGACAACCCCGGCCAGGGTGCTCAGAGAAACGTCCTGGGCCAAGTGTTCGGCAATGTGCAGATCGACCCGGTGGATCAATTGGGAAGAACGTGTTCCGACATTTGTTGTGGCGACCGTTTTGCACTCGCCGCCAATGGCTAGACCTCCTAGCCCAGCGTATTCGGCCAAGGCGGCGCGAAGGCGTTTGATCTCGGTCGCCAGACCCGCAAAGGAGACCGGCTGCGCGGCGAGGGCAAAAGAGAACAAGGAGTATCCCTCCCCGAAAAGATGCTCCTGGACCGTTTCCAAGACGCCCCGAATTCGGTTGGCGAGTGTGATGTCGGGCGCCAGTGTCTGGATCAGCAAGACGGCGAAATCATCTCCGGTTCTAGCACCGATCATTCGCACACGTCCCTCCAGGGAATCCTCCACCAAGCGAATCGGAAGTTCCAGATATCCTGCCTCATCCGGGGAAGCGGAAGGCAGATCCGAGCGCAAGACTGACACCAGAAATTCACCTTCTTTCCTTGGCAGGAGACTATCTGGACCCAAGGCTTCGAGAGCCCCGGCGGCGCTGGTCAAGTCCCCCGAAACGATTTGCGCAATCAGTGTTTGGCCGATTACCGCCCGGGCACGGTTCAAGAGAACTTCCTCTTGCAACCTCTGCCGCTGTTCAGCGCGCTCCGCCTCTAATCCGGTACAGGTCTGGTAGATGGCAGCCAGAACCTGGTCGTCTCCCTCGGTTTTCAGAATGTAGTCGGTACCGTGGTTGCGAAAGGCCTGGCGGATCAAAGCGAAATCACCATGCCCGGTCAAAAAGATCACCCGGCACGCCGGAAATTCCTCCCGCAGACAGGTTTGCAGGCTCATTCCGTCCATTTCGGGCATTCGGATATCGGACACCACAATGTCAAAGGTGCGCCGTCGGCACCGATCAAGGGCTTCCCTGGCAGAGAAGGCCGCTTCAAGCTCGAACAGCTCCGCATCCAGCTCCTCGGATAAGCTGACCCGCAATCCCTCGGCAACATAAGGCTCATCGTCCACGATCAAGATCCGGTACATGCTAAATCCCGCCCTTTGGAACAGGAATTTGAAAGCAGACTTTGAGTCCTCCCAGGGACGACCGGCTGAGCCGAAGCGCCGAGGCATATCCAAATTGCAGTGTGAGCCGCCGGTGGATGTTCACGATTCCTGAAAAGGTGGTTGTCCGTCCTTCGTCTGCTTCGGCCAGCCGGGTTTGCAGCGTTTCCAAGGTCGTGTCCGCCAATTCCTCGCCATTGTCTTCGACACTGATGACCACGAAGTCCTTCGAGTCCTCGAAATTCAGCCGGAGGAGCCCGCCCGAGCGGCTGTTGGCGAGACCGTGGTTGTAGGCATTTTCCAGCAGGGGCTGCAAGATAAGCCGGGGAACAAGAATCTTTGCGCTTTGCGTCGATGGCTGAGCAATTTCCGGCTCGATTCTCCCCGCAAAACGAATCCTCTGAATTTCACAATAGTTGCGAGTGTGGATGGCCTCTTCCCCTAGAGTCACGGTGTTGCTCCCTCCACGGGTGATGAACTCAAAATAAGAACCCAGGTGAAGGGCGTAGTCTGCAATGCATTCGAAATCGTCGGCACGGGCCATCCGGTACATGTGGTAGATGCTGTTGTAAAGAAAGTGCGGGTTGATCTGGTACTGAAGTTGCTTGAGTTCGGCTTGTTGGACGAGGATCTCCTGTTCGACCAGGCGGGTCATGGTGGTATCCAAGCTGGCGACCATTTGATCAAAGTGGCGGTACAGAAAGCCAAACTCATCCCTGCGGGTGGTGAACAGATTGACCTTGAGGTCACCCAGCTCCACCTTGGTCAACCCCTCAATCAGCGCCTTCAAGGGGCGCTCAATCGAAGACGTCAACCAGAACGCAAAGACCGTGACAAGTGCCAGCGTCAAGACTGTCAGGAAGAGGAACCAGGCACTGAGGGAGGTGAGAGGTCCCAGGATCTGCTCTTCCGGGGTGATGAGGAGAATCCTCAAATCCGATTTTTTTGCTTTGATCTGAGTGACCAGATACATCTTGTCCTGAATGACTTGGCGGGACTGGTAGAGGCGAGAATTCCTCACCGTATTCTTCAGAAAGATCGCCATGGAGGGGTTTTCCGCCACACCTTTCGAGCTGTAAACCCGTTCTTGAGGACCGTGAATCAAACTCGCAACGCTGCCAGGAAAACGAACAAGGGCTTCCAGATAGTTTTGCAGCTTTTCGCCGGAAAACAGGGTGTTGACTAGAAACTGCAGTCCGCTGGTTTCATGGTTGACCGGATACGAGAGCTGCAGAGAAAACCCGCGGGTTTCATTGACGAGGTCTGGAATCGGGGCATACACCGGGTTTTTGGCAGGACGGGGAAGGACCTCAAAAGGTGTGATCGTTCGTCCGAGGTAAGGAAGCCAAACCGAAGACTCGTCTACCAAGGGACTCATGACGGAAAGAAGGTACAGACTCTCCTGCAGGGTTCGAATGGCCTCGACGTTATCCCAGCCGAGGTTGATGGTCGACTCCAGGGCAAGTTTGCGTAAAGGGTAATTGTCGGTGAAGCGAAGCATGACAGCTTGGACCCTCGCCACTTCCTGCTCGAGGTTCTGGAGGCCGATTCTCGCCTGTTGGGCCTCCGCTTCAAATAACCGTTCCCGAACAATCTGAATTCCTGATTGGTAGAGGAAAAAACTGACGAGGTAGATGGGCACCACCACCAGAAGAAGCGCCAACAAAATTTTGACGAAGAGGGGAAACCTCATTTTACACCCGCCGAATGGGGTCCTGTTACGGGCAGTTCCACATAGCCATTGTCCAGCAAACCTCGCCACAACAGGTGCGGGTCAACCTGAAAGGCTTCCCGGCCCAACCCGTTCTTGATAACGATTTCCCACAGACTGGCCGCACTGAAATACAGGAGGTTGTCCGGGTCTTTCAATAACCGCCGGGCATCGACAGAGAGCTTCTCGGGCTCGTTGGCCGACCAAAGAAGCAGGTGCGTATCGAGAAGCAGTTTCACGACTTTCCTTGAAACAGATCTTCGATTTGCTCTTGGGCCATGGTGTCGAAATCGTCCGGAATCTTGAACTGCCCAGCCAAAAAGCCCAAGCGTCGAACGGGAGTAGGTTCGGGCACGCCGACCGCAGTGACCTGCACCATGGGTTGCGCTCCGTGGATGTTGATCGTCTTCATCATTGATCACAGCGTACCAGTAATGGGCACCACTGCCAATCGACCCGATGGAACGGTGGCCTCAGGATAGACGGATGGAACTCTACCAACCCTCGCGCAAGCCCTTTCAACCCGAAGCCTTTGCGGCCCTTTTTCAAGATCCGCCCGCCGAGTACCGCGGCGCCCCGTTCTGGAGCCTGAACGGCACCATGGATCGCCAACAGCTTGAAGAGCAGATCGAACGTTTCGACACGATGGGCATGGGTGGGGTGCACGCTCACGTCCGCACCGGGTTGCGCACGCCGTATTTGGGACCGGAGTTCATGGCGCACATGAACGCGCTGGCCGACAAACAGCGTTCCCGCGGCAAGCTGTTGTGGCTGTACGACGAGGACCGCTGGCCCTCGGGTTTCGCCGGTGGTTTGGTCACCAAAGACCACCCCGAGTTCCGGCGCAAGCACCTGGTGCTGACCTGTGTTCCGAACGGAAACCTGGTGCCGCCTTCCACGCCTTTGTGGCACATTCAGGCTCGCCGCAATGACCAAGGGACTTTGCTGGCCCGCTATGCGCTGGTGGTCGACGGTGCGCGGCTGGCCTCGATGCGGCGTTTGCGCGACAACGAGACGGTGCGCAGCGGCGAAGTGGCGTGGTACGCCTACCTGGAGACCACCGAAGTTGGCACCTGGTTCAACAACGCCGGTTACGTGGACGCCCTCAACCCGGCTGCCCTCGAAAAGTTCGCCGACGTCACCTACGACGCGTACGCCACGGCTCTGGCCGGGCACTTGGGCACCACCGTACCCGCCATTTTCACCGATGAGCCGCAGCTAAGCTTCATCCCTGTACCGGAAACCGGGGCCGGAATCACCGAGCACTTGCTCACCTGGACCGGCGACTTGGCCGACACCTACCGGCAGCGCTTTGGCCTCGACGTGTTCGACGACCTGCCGCTGGTGGTGTGGGACCAAGCCGACGGCTCGGTATCGCCTGCCCGCTGGCGCTACCACGATCACCGTAGCGAACGCTTTGCGGCGGCTTACGCAGGCACTCTGGGCAGACGAGCCCGTGGCTTGGGGTTGGCCCTCACTGGGCACATGATGAGCGAGGACCGCCTCGAAGACCAGGTGGCTTGGAACGGCGAGTCGATGCGTAGCTACCCCCATTTTGACATTCCCGGCATCGACTTGCTGTGCGACGACGAGCTGCCCACCACCGCCAAACAGGCCGTGAGTGTCGCCCGCCAACAGGGGCAAAACGCGGTGCTCTCGGAGCTCTACGGGGTCAGCGGTTGGCCCTTCGACTTCACCAGCCACAAGAGGCAGGGTGACTGGCAGGCGGCGTTGGGCATCACCGTCCGCGTCCATCACCTGTCGTGGATGACCATGGCCGGCGAAGCCAAGCGCGACTACCCGGCGGCCATCGACTGGCATTCGCCGTGGTGGAAGGAGTACCGGCTGGTGGAGGACCATTTCTCGCGCCTCAATACGGCTCTTTCGAGGGGGAAAGCTCTGGTGCGCGTCGGGGTGATTCATCCCGTCGAGTCCACTTGGCTTCACTATGGCCCGCGCGACGGCAGTGGGGCGGCTTTGGCGACCCACGAAGCCCTTTTTCAGGACTTGGCGAAAAACCTGATCGAAAACCTGCTCGACTTCGACTTCACCTCCGAAGCGCTCATTCCTCTGCAACACCTCGCCACCGCCGACGCCACCTTTGCGGTGGGGCAGATGGCCTACGACGTGGTCGTGTTGCCTGGTTGCCAGACCCTGCGGGCCACCACCCTGCAGGCGCTACGGGCGTTTGCCGACCGCGGGGGCAAGATCCTGGTGGTTGGGGACAGACCTCGCTTTGTCGAAGGCACGCTCGACCACGAGGCCACTGCATGGCTCGGCCCGGTGCCCGCTCTCAGGGTCGATACGCTGGTGGCGGCCCTGGAGCCGGTGCGCGAGATGCGCGCGGTGCGAACCGATGGCAGCGCCGCCGTCCGACTGTACTCGCAACTTCGCGTGGATGGCGACGCTCGCTGGTTCTTCGTCTGCGATGCCGAAAAGACGGGTACCGGGCAGGGTCGGGTCCGCCTGGAAGCGAAAGGAACCTGGGACGTGGAACGCTACGACACCGTCAGCGGCCGCACCACCGCTGTCGCCAGCCAAGTCACCGAAGGTTGGACGCGATGGTTCTGGGATGCCTACCCCGCGGGAAGTGAGCTGGTCCGCTTGACGGCAAGGCAAACCGCGTCTGCAGTGTCCGTCCCGGACCCGGCGTTGCCGCCCCAAGCCCAGGCTGCGGCCATGCCTGTGACGCAACTCGCCGGTCCCTTTGCGTACCATCTCGAGGAACCCAATGTGCTGCTGCTGGACCGCGCGGAGTTCCGTCTCGGCGGCGGTGCGTGGGAAGGCCCGTACGAGGTGTTGCGTCTGGACAACGTGGTGCGCGAACGGCTGGGCTTGCCCCCCGTTCACGGCGACATCGCCCAACCGTGGTCCGAGCCCGAAGCCCCCGTGAGCGGCACGGTCGATTTGCGCTTCGCCGTGCATTCCGACGTCGACCTCAGCGGTGTGCGCCTGGCGTTGGAACAGCGGGACACCAGTCAGGTGACGTGGGATGGTAAAGCCGTGCCGATGACCAGCCAAGGCTTCTGGGTCGACGAGTGCCTCGAGACCATCACCTTGCCCCCCATAACGGTGGGCACGCACGAGCTGGTCGTCACCCAGCAGGTGCGCCGCGACACGACGCGCGAATGGATGTACCTGCTGGGCGATTTTGGTGTGAGTCTCGACCGGGCGCGCCGCCACGCCACGCTCACCAAACTGCCGGCCACCCTGGGGTTGGGCGACCTGGTGGGGCAGGGCTTGCCGTTTTTCGGCGGCAATGTGGTGCTGCAAACCGAGTTCACGACCAAGCGAGCTGGCGCCGTGTCGCTCGACGTCGGTCCGTTCCCCGGACCCTTGGTGAAGGTGACGGTCGGCAAAGCCTCCTTTCCCGTGGCCTTCCCGCCGTACGTGGCCGAACTGGGTCACCTCCCTGCCGGCACTCATCGGTGCGAGATCACATTGTTTGGCAACCGTCACAACTGCTTTGGCCCCGTGCACCTGGTGTTCGCGCCCGGCTTCAAGTGGCTGGGACCCGACTGTTACCGCACCAAGGGCAACCTGTGGAGCGATGCCTGGCAGCTGCGGGCGACCGGGTTGGCGTCACCGCCGGGGGTTTTGATGGCACTTAGCTGAGGCACATCACACCTCGACGACTGTCGGCACACCCAGCGGCAACCAGAGCAGCTTCTCTTGCAACCCTCCGGTCAGAAACGCCTGCTCCACGTCGCGTCTCCCTTCGGAAAAATGCTTCCATCCCTCGTAGTGAATGGTGTCGCCCGAAAGGTAGAGGGCGCCGTTTTGCTGTCCCTCCCAGGTCAGCGCGAAACCAAGGGTCTGCCCGGCAAAGGGTCGGACCAGCAGGGAACCGTGCTGGGCGGGGGTGGCGGTTACGGTGATCGTCGTCGTTCCGGCCTGAAGGCGGGTGCTTTGCCAGGGTGTCAGGCCCTCGGCGTTGCCGCCGAGGCGCTTCTGACCCGACGTTGTGGTCAGAACCCGCCCAGCCCTGGGCAGGAAGGCGCGACCGGCTCGGTCGAGATTGTCATCGTGGTGATCGTGGCTGAGCAACACCGCGTCGATGGTGCCCAGCGCTTCCACCGGAACCGCCGGCGCCGTCAGCTTCGTCGAGCCGGTACCCCAGCCGAAGGCGTACGTGCCCCCGGGCGGGTCAAACACCGGATCGGTCAGCAGGCGCAGGTCTCCCAGTTCCAAGAGCAGGGTCATGGTTCACGATGCGCTGAGCAGTCTGAAGGCTCTGCTTCCTCTCACGGATGCCGAACAAGCCGCGTGGCCGGCCGTGGCCCGGGTGCAGTCGGTGCCAGCCAAGGCACCTTTGGGTCGGCTTGGCGAACCCTGCACGCGTCTCACCTTCGTCAACTCCGGCCTTCTCAGGGTATCTTTTTTGACTGAAGGCAGCTGGTACACCGATTTCGAGAGCTTCTCCACCGGAGGACCCAGCCGCGAGCACCTGCAGGCGCTGGAAGACAGCGAGGTGGTGCAGGTGGAAAAGGCCGATCTGGAGCGTCTGTACCAGCACCACCCCAACCTGGAACGGGTGGGGCGCCTGCTTACCGAGACCGCGCGCCCACGGCCATACTGAGCACGGAGAGTCCCATGAAACACCCCCTGATGACGGCCCTCAACCCGCGCGCCTTGGAGCAGGCAAGGGAAGCCGATGCGGCCCAGCGGCGCGGAGACCCTCTCGGCCCGCTCCACGGCGTGCCCATCGTGGTCAAAGACACGTATTCGACGGCGGGAATCCTGACCACGGCGGGCTACCCTGGCCTCAAGGACTACGTTCCCACCGAAGACTCGGTGGTCGTGGGGTTGCTCCGAAAAGTGGGAGCCATCGATGGCCTGCACTCGCTGGCCGTACTCGGCCCGGTGGCCCGGTCCGACTCGTTCGGGGGTATTCCCGTGAGCGCCGAAATCAAAGACCGGATCCGGGCCTTCGCGGCCCGCCTGCAAGCCGCCGGTGCTCACGTGGAACAAACCGAGCCTACTGCGTTTGCCCACCAGAAACCCACCAGCCATTTCGGCGACTTCGGCGTGTATGGCAAGCCCCTGCAGGTGAACGGCCAGCAGGTGCCGTACTACGTGGCCACCCAAAGTTACACCACGCTTTTCGCGGTCACCGAGAACCCCGTGGTCACCTTGCCGCTGGGCCTCGATTCGCAGGGCCTTCCCATCGGTGTGCAGGTGGCCGAGCTCCTTGACACCTTGCGTGCTGACCCATAAGGGAGGTACTGACAGAGTCAGGAGGGGGAACCCATGGAGCTCGCGCTTGTGCGCGGCAGTCAGATCCGGCTCGTCGCGTTCACCGTTTTGGCCGCGTTCGTTTCCAACATCACCGGCGCCGTGTTTGCCACCAACAGCGCGCTCTATTTATTGCCTGTGCTTCGCCCCCCGTCGTTTTTTCTCGGAGTCACCGCGATGGGGTGGGGCGTTGGCAACGTCGAGCCCGCTCTGTTTCCGTTGCTGTTTCAACCGGCCACCTCGTCATCAAGACCATCAGGAAGCCCCAGGTGATGCGCTGGGACGGGCCCATCTACCGGCTCACCGACGGTCAGGGAAACGCCTACGTCATGCACGCCACCGAAACCGGCACGCCGAACCTCAACGTCACCCTACCAGCCGGCTGGAGTCTCGAGAAAGTCGAGCTCGCAGGGCGGGTACTACAACATCCTCGGCGACTGCCTCGGGCAGGGGTACCACCAGTACGTGTTCGCCGACGCGTTCTACCCGGCGAAGTGAACGTGGCCGCTTACGGACTATTGAGCCACCGCGAATTCGATCGTGAAGAGCGTTCCAGCTGAGCTGGTGACCGTGCAAGTTCCACCGAGGCCTTTCACCATGGTTTCGACAAGCGCCAGCCCAAAGCCGGTCGGCGACGCCGAAGAACGCTGCGGCAAGCCAACGCCGTCGTCCTGAAGGACCAGGCGAACCTGCCCGCTGACGCAAGTCGCGGTGAACTGGATCAACTCCTCGGATCTTCCAGTAAACGCGTACTTCATGATGTTGGTCAGCAACTCGTTGTAGATGATTCCGAGGTTCTGCGCCACTTTGGGCTTGACCTTGAAATCCTGCACCGAGCACTCGACCCGCACGTTTTGAGCGTTGGGGAAGTTGCTGACAACCTGGTCAAGAAGCGGTGGCAGGTAGTCACGTACCGAGACCTCCTGAACGTTCTCCGACTGGTAGATCTTCTCGTACAGCAGCGACATGCTCACAACGCGGTTTGCCGCATCCAGCAGGTGCTGCTGCGCGGGAGTTCCTGCCAGTGGTTCGGCCTGCATCGTCAGCATGGCGTAGACGGTGCTCAGGTTGTTCTTGATCCGGTGATGCACTTCCTTGAGGATCAGCTCCTTTTCGCGCAGAAGTTCCGCCACCTGCTGTTCGGCGGCGCGGCGCTCGGTCACGTCGATGGAAATGCCGATGATTCCGGCTGACTTACCGTTGGCATCGACAAAAGGAATCTTGCTGGTCGAGACCCAACGCAGACCATTTGGAGTCTCCCACCGTTCGTCTATGTCCAGCAGAGGCCTGCCCGAGGCCAGCACGGCCAAGTCGTCATCGTGGTATTTCTTGGCCAGCTCGTACGGGTACAGGTCGTACATGCTCTTGTTTTCCAAGGCCTGTTTGTTCTGGCGGTAGGTATCGGCAAGGTACTTGTTGACCTTGATGAAGCGGTTCTTGTCGTCCTTGTGAAACACGGGCCCCGGAATATGGTCCAGAATGGCCTCGAGCTCCCTCGCCAGACGTTCCAAATCCGAGTAGATGATGGTAAACGGCTCTTCGATTCCCACGACGAGGATGCACCGGTAGATGAGGTAGAAGGCGACGATCTTCAGCAAGTGCCCGAAGAGATTCATCAGGCCGTAGTTGTCGGTGTAAAGCGTGAAACAGAACTCGCTCAGGATGGTCACTGCGATCGACGCCACCAGATAGCCGTACACCTGCTTGGCCAAGGTTTGCCGGCGTCGAAGGAGGGTGATCAGCGCCACAAACAGAATCAAGCAGATCACGTACTCGCACACAATCTTGAAGAGCGTTTGTCCTGAGCCCTGCACAAAGCAGGTCGGGAAGCTTTTGAGCACGAAGACCCACCCCAGCAGGCCGGCGGTGAGGGCCGCCATTCCGGCAAAGAGCCACCGGAAGTCAACGCGAAACGGGCGGCCGATCCAGAAGGCAAAGGTCAGCAGAGCCAGCGATTCCATCAGTCTGGCGCAAACCCACAGCTGGTTGGCGTAGAAAATGTCGGAGGGGAAGATGTTCATGCCCTTGTACGAGAGCGTGTGGAAGAAGTCCAAAACACCGACGAAAAGGTACACCACGCCCAACAGAACAAACGCGTTGGCCCCGATTTTCTTGCGGGACGTCCAAACCAGCATGAAGACGGTCGCCGAAACCACAACGCTGAACAGTTCGACGGAACTGTGGAACAGCAGGTAGTTCTCGCGGCTAAGGAAGTAAGCGCCGACGAGCACGAGAAGCAACCAACTGTAGGAAAGATACCTACCCATACTACCTCGCATGAGTACAGTTTCGTACCGACTGCGCGGCTTCGCAAGCCCTCCGAGGGTTTCTACAAACCAAGCGTGGTAAAGGTGAGGGTGATGGTGGTCGCACCGTCGCGCCCGGATAGCCGAGGAGCCAGCCTTCGATCATCCGTGCCGCTGGGGCGTCGGCTTGTTTGCCCCAGTTGATTGTTCGGTGCAATCGAGCCCATAATCAGCCATGGCCCGCTTGGAAAACCTGACCGATCGAGGTCTCGAAACCCAACAAGTCTTTCGTGACGCCTTCCTCGCCCTGGTCGTAGAAAAGGGCTACGACGCCGTTACCGTGAAGGACATCACCGACCGTGCCGGATTGGAGCGCACGACGTTCTACCTGCATTTCAAGGGCAAAGAAGACCTGCTCGAACGAGCCCAGAACGCGCTGGTTCAGGATCTTGCGGAACCGAACCCAGCAAACGAAGGCTTGGCGATCCGCCGTCTCTTCCAAACCGTGGCGGCGAACCGGATGGCCTTCCGCGCGCTGCTTCGGCTCGACGCGGCGGGACGCGTCGGAAAGCGGATGTTCGAGCGCTCCGTGCGGGTTGTCCTCGAGTCTGGAGGGGTCGAGCGGGTGGTTCCCGAGGGTGTTGTCAACCGCGAACTCGCCGCCATCTTCATCGCCTCGACGCTCCGCAGCGTGGTGTTCTGGTGGGCTGAGCAAGACACCCCCCCACCGGCCGACGAGGCGGCCGACACCGCCTTTCGGATGATTACCCAAGGTGTCGGGGCTCTTCGCAAACCAAACTAGAAGGCCAGCCGCCGTAAGGTCCACCCGCGGAAGAAATACTTCTCAGCCGCGAACTTCTGATGAAAGAACTATGAAATATTCTCCCCAATGTCAACAGAGTGTTGATCTTAACGACTCCTTACGTTAATTTTCCCGGCATGAAACTGCTGTCTGCTACTATTGTCCTCGCTCTGCTCCTGACGTCCTGCCAACGCAAGGTGGAAACCCCGGTGCAGGGAAGCCTGCAAGCCACTGCCGTCAAAGTCGCCTCGCTTTCAACCCGAACCGTGCAGGGAGGCCTCGATCTGAACGGCATACTCCACGCCGATCAGGATGTGGTGATCAAAGCCGAAACTCAGGGAAGAGTGACGGCGGTTCATGTGCGGGTTGGCGACCAAGTTGCCGCTGGCCAGGTGCTGGCCGAGGTTGACGACGTGATCAAGCGGGCCACTTGGGAAGCCAATCAGGCCAATCTTGACAAGTTGAAGAAGGACTTGGATCGGATCGCACTGCTGAGAGCGCAGAAGGTGGCCAACGAAACGGACCTGGACAACGTCAAGTTGGCGGTGGCGACAGCCCAGAGCCAAACCACGATCGCCGCCAAAGACCTGGAGAACACCCGCATCAAGGCGCCCTTCGCGGGCACAATTACCGAAACCTCGGTCACCGAAGGGACCATGGCGAGCGTGGGTGCGCCCGTGGTTCACCTGATCAACCTGGAAAAGACCAAGATCGTGGTGAACGTGAACGAAAAGGATATCCTGCAAGTTCACCCGGGCGACACGGTCGACGTGCGGACCGAAGCCGATCCCAGCCTCAAGGTGGCCGGCAAGGTGCGGGCCATCAGCCCCCAAGCTTCGGCGGCGCAGAACTTTCCGGTCGAGGTCACGGTGGCCAAACAGGGCAAGCTGACGTTGCTCGACGGCATGTCGGTGACGGTGCACTTCTCGTTCGGCGAACGTCGGGTGCAGGCCCTTCCCCGCTCGGCGCTGATCGGCAGCCTTCAGCAGCCGCAGGTGTACGTCGTTGAGGCCGGCAAGGCTGTGTTGAAGTCAATCACGGTTGGAGCGCAGTACGACACCGATCTGGAAGTCACTTCGGGCCTCACTCCGGCAGACCAAGTCGTGGTCAGCGGCCAGAACAACCTGCAGGACGGCGTGGCCATTCAGGTGGTTCCATGAACCTGACCAAGTTCTCGATCGGGAGACCTCTGGTCGTTCTGGTCCTCTTTGGCCTCGCGCTGCTGATGGGGGTGAACAGCTTCACCTCGTTGCGCTACGAACTGCTGCCCGACATCTCGACGCCCATCATCGCCATCACCACCACCTACCCCGGAGCCTCCCCGCGCGAGATCGAGGACGGGGTCAGCAAGGTGCTCGAAAACGCCGTGTCGTCGGTCAACCGCGTCGTCCACATCAACACGACCTCGATGGAAAACGCGGCGGTTCTGACCCTCGAGTTTGAGCAGGGAGTCGATCTGGACGCCGCCGTGCAAGACGTTCAGCGCAACGTGAACACGGTGGTGAACAAGTTGCCCGCCGACGCCCAGGTGCCGGTGGTGTCGAAGTTCAGCATCAACGACCTGCCCATCTTACAGGCTTCGGTGACAAGCAGCTTGGTGGGCGGCGACTTCTACCGGTTCATGACCGAGACCGTGACCCCGAGGTTGGCCAAGTTGGCCGGCGTGGGCCAAGTGTCGCTGGTGGGGGGCAATCCGCGCGAAATCAAGGTGAACCTAGACCAGAACAAGCTCAACCTGTACCGCATCGGCCCTTTGCAAGTGCAGCAGGCCATCAAGAACGCCAACCTCGACGTGCCGGCGGGCACCTTGCGCGATACCGACGGCCAATACGTCGTGCGGCTTTCGGGGCAGTTGCAATCGCTCGACGAGCTTCGCAACCTGGTGCTGGTCAGTTCGCCGCAGTTCGGCAACATCGCGCTCAAGGATGTCGCCGACGTGCAGGACGGGCTGGCCGACAGCGTGACGCTCAGCCGGCTCAATGGCAAGGAGGCCATAGGCCTGAACCTGCAGAAGCAAAGCGGAGCCAACACCGTCAAGATCGCGGCGCTGGTCAAGGAAGAGTTGGCCCACATGGAGGCCGACTACCACGGGCAGGGCCTGAAGTTCGAAATCACCAAAGACGACTCGGTGTTCACCACCGACTCGGTCCGCGAGGTGTTCCGCGACATCCTCATTGCGATTCTTCTGGTCGGCCTGACGATGTACGTGTTCCTGCACAGCCTGCGCAACACGCTCATCATCATGATCGCTATTCCTTGCACGCTCCTGACGACTCTGCTGGGCGTCGCGTTTTTCAACTTCTCGCTCAACCTGATTTCGACGCTGGCCCTCACGTTGGTGGTCGGTATCCTGGTCGACGACTCCATCGTGGTGCTCGAGAACACCCACCGGCACCTCGAGATGGGCAAAGACAAGGTGCTCGCGGCCCAGGACGGTCAGGGCGAAATCGCGTTTGCCGCCATTTCGATTACCCTCGTGATTGTTATCGCCTTTCTGCCTTTGGCGGTGGTTGGCGGACTGATCGGCAGCATCACGCTGCAATTCGCGCTGGTGATCATCCTGGCCACGCTGCTCAGTCTGCTGGTCAGCTTCACCATGACGCCCCTACTCTCGTCGCGCTTCGGACGGCTGGAGCACCCCAAAGCCAAGAGTTGGTCGGGCGCGTTTACCCGTGGTTTTGACCGGGGTTTCGAGGCCGTGACCAACGGCTTCGTCGCTGTGTTGCGCTGGTGCTTGAAGCACAAAGTGATGGCCCTGGTGCTCACTCTGGTGCTTCTGCTGGCTTCGCTGAGCCTGCTCGGCTCCAAGCGCATCGGCACCGAGTTCATCACGCTGGTGGACCGAGGCCAGATTGCGGTCTCGCTCGAGCTGCCTCAGCGTTCGACTCTCGACCAGACCAACGAGGTGGCCCGACAAGCCGAGAAAGTGCTGTTCTCGTTCCCCGAGGTGGCAACGGCCGTGGTCAGCGTCGGGTCGGCCAATACCGGTTTCTCGAACAAAACCGCCGCGAACCTGACCCAACTGGACGTCACACTGGTGCCCCGTGCGAGCCGCCAGCGCAGTTCCGCCGAGGTGGGCCAGGCCCTTGAGGCCCAATTGAGCCTGATTCCCGGCTTGAAGGTGAAGGCCTTGGCTATCGGTATTCTGGGAAGTGCCCAAGACCCGATCGCGTACGCGCTGACAGGGAGTGACCCGGAAGTTGTCCGCAACACCGCGAACACCTTGGTCCAAGCACTCAAGGCCATCCCCGGAACCGGCCAAGTGCGCTCGTCATCGGGCGATGGAAAACCCGAGCTCGACGTACAGATTGACCGCGACCGGATGGCCAGCCTGGGCCTAACTTTGCAGACCGTGGGGGCCACGCTGCGCATGGCGCTGACCGGGAACGCCGACCTCACCTACCGCGACGAAGGCAGTGACGTGGCCATCCGCGTCGTGTTTGACCAAGCTGACCGCAACAAAACCGCCGATGTGGCCAACATCAGCTTTCTGAACGACCAGGGGAAGGTCGTCACGCTGTATCAGTTTGCCAAGGTGGTTCAAACCCTCGGGCCAGACAACCTGACTCGCCGGGACCGGCTGACCTCGGTCAGCCTTTCGAGTCAGGCCGTAGGCCGCTCGGCCGGTGAGATCGGCGCCGACGTGACAGCGTGGCTGAGTGCCCACCCACTGCCGCCCGGGGTCAGCTTGAACCCCACCGGCTCGCTGGCCAACCAGGCCGATTCGTTCCGGGCCCTGGGAACGGCGTTGGCGGTCTCGGTCCTGTTCATCTATGCCATCCTTGTCATCCTTTTCAATTCGTGGCTGTACCCGATCGCCGTGCTGTTTTCGATTCCGGTGGCCTTCATCGGGGCGCTGGTGGGGCTTTGGCTCACGCACACCACACTCAACATTTTCAGCATTCTGGGCATTCTGATGCTCCTGGGCTTGGTGGCCAAGAACGCCATTCTTCTGGTCGACCGCACCCTGAAGAATCAGCAGGCGGGTCTCGGTTTGCCCGAGGCACTGGAGGACGCCGTGCGCACGCGGTTGCGGCCCATTTTCATGACCACGGCCACGATGATCTTCGGCATGCTGCCGGTCGCCCTGGGGTTGGGTTCCTCGGGCGAGGTGAAGGCGTCGGTGGGCGTGGTGCTCATCGGCGGGCTCACCTCGTCGCTCATCCTGACCATTTTTGTCGTTCCCGTGTTCCAAGCCCTCATCTACCGACTCAAGTCCGGGAGGAACCATGCATAGGATTTCACTTTGGTCGGCTCTGCTGTTCATCGCCATGGGCTCCACCCTGACGGCCGAGTCACTCACGCTGGACCAGGCGGTCGAGCGCGCGCTGACTCACAACCTGGGCCTGCAGAGTCAGGATGCGTCGCTGGGCGCAAAGAAGGTGGCAAGCGACTTCAGCTACAACCGGCTGTACCCGTCGGTGCAGTTCAGCGGAGGGCTGAACGTGCTCACTTCGCCCGACGCCTCAAAGGCGCTTGCGGCTGTGGCCCCCGTCACCACAACAGCGGGGGCACTCAAGGCGCCGTATCTCAACAACGTCTACGTGACTCCCGATGCCACCACCGCGCTCGCCGGCTTGACCATTCAGTGGCCGCTGACCGTGGCCGCCTTCGAGGGCATGGCGCAGGCCGCAGTGGACTACCGGAACGCGGTCGTCGGCCGGGAGCAAGCGGCCCGGGGCCTCAAAACGGGCGTTTCGAAGGCCTACTTTCAACTGGTGGTGCTCCAGGAGTCCATCCGGCTTACCGAAAGGCAGTTGTCCAACGCAGACGAACGACTCAGGCAGGTTTCGGTGAGCAACCAAGCGGGACAGGCTACCGAACTGAGCCTGCTTCAGGCGCAGATGGCCCGTCACTCGGTACTACCGGTGCTGCAGGCCTACCGACAAAACTCGCAACAGGCCCTCCTGGCGCTCGAGAGCCAACTCGGCATGGACCCGGACCCCACGGTGACGCTCACCGATACTTTGCCGACGTCGTTGCCCCTCACCGTCCAGACCGTCGACCAGGTTGTCGAGCGCGGCCTGTCTGGCAACCTGGACCGAAGGGCCTTGATCGGCAACCTCGACGCTCTGGTGCAACAACGGAGGTCGCTCGACGCGGCGCTCTACCCTTCGCTGGTGTTGCAGTACAGCGCTGATCCGGCGCTCAACAATCCCTTCAACGTCGATCTGACCGACGGGAACAATTGGAAGCAACGCTCTGGGGGACTGCTGGCGCAGGTGGTCTGGAAACTTGACCCCTGGTTGCCCGGTTCATCGTACTGGGTGAACAGTCAGGCCCTTGACGCCCAGCAAACGGTGGCCCGGCTCAGTTTGGACCAATCCCGCAGAAAGCTGCAGACTGACGCTCTGAACCTACTCGACACGCTGGCGCGGGCTCAGGACAACCTGGCGACCTGGACCGAAATCGCCCGCGAGGCCGACCGGGCCGTGGAGCTGATGCGGGCAGCGTACGCTTCAGGCAGCAAATCGCTGCTCGATGTGAACGACGCCGAACTGAGTGCCCAGTCGGCGCAGGTCAACCTTCTTGGGGTGAGGCAGACGTTGTACTCCACCTGGCTCGACCTGCAGGATCTCCAAGGTCAAGAATAGCCCTGTTGCTGCGGCGACCGTGCTTTCACGGCACCACCACGAACTGCCCCATCAGGCCACCGTCCTCGTGGTTGGCCATGTGGCAATGGTACATGAACGCGTTCACGGGGTCGGCGAAGTCCTCAAACCGGGCGATAAAACTCACCGTTTCGTTGCGCTGGATGAAAAACGTGTCCTTCCACCCCGACTCCCACGCTCCGACGGGCCCCGAACTGCGCGAAACAAGTTTGAACTGCACGTCGTGAATGTGGAACGAGTGGCCGAAGACAAAATCGTTGACCACGCTCCACTTTTCGGTGGCACCAAGTTTTACCGTCTGGTTGATCATCATCATGTCGTAACCGGCATTGTCGAAGGTAAAGGGCGTGCCAGGTCCTTGGTCGGTGATGTTGATGGTCCGGCTGTTGGAAACCTCGGCGGCGGTCGGGTAGTTGTTCGTGATCAGCGTTGTGGGAATCGTCAGCAACGCCTCGCCGCCGGCGGCCTCGACCTTGAGGTTCAGCACCTCGAAGGTGGTGTTGTTGAGCAGGCTACCAAAGCCGCCGGTCTTGTTGGGCTCACCGCCCGGAAAGCCAAACGCTTGGCCGCCGTTGTACGCCTGCAGGGGGACGGAGCTGCCCACTGCGTCCTTAGTGAGATCGATCAGCACTTCGTAACGTTCGCCGGGTGACATCAGCAAGCGGGTCACGGGCACTGGTTTTTCGAGCAGGCCACCGTCGCCACCGATGACGAAGAACGTGCGGTTGTCGGCGAACCCGAGCGAGTAGGCTCGCTCGATCTCGGCGTTGAGCAACCGCAAGCGGACAACTTGCGCGCCGACCGTCGCCTCGGCGTTCAGGGTGCCGTTGGCCAGCAGCCGGTCGCCATAAATGGTATCGGTCTGGATCTGATTGCTGGCGTCAAACGTGCGGCTCGTGAGAACGACGGGCAAGTCATCGACGCCGTAAGTGCGTGGAAGCGCCAGTTTGGCCTCGTCGGCGTCGCGCACCAGCAGAAAGCCACCGGCACCGAGTGCCAAATGTTTGGCGGTGGTGGTGTGCAGGTGGGGGTGGTACCAAAACGTTGCCGCCTGGTTCATCACGGTGAAGGTCGGCGACCACAGGGCGCCAGGTTCAACCACTTGCATGGGGCCGCCATCCATGGCAGCAGGCACATGCAGGCCATGCCAGTGGGTGGTCGATTGTTCCGACAGGTTGTTGTTCACGTGGATGGTCACCTTGTCGCCCTTGTTGAACACCAGGGTGGGCCCCCAGAAGCCGGCGCCGTTGTAGCTGTAGGTGGCGGTTTCCTTGCCGGAGAGGAAGGATTTGCTCGTTGCCGGCACCGACAGGTTGAACTCCGTCCCCGTTGGCGTGGCCGTACCCTCCAGAAGGGGTGGAATCCAGAGGAGGCTGTGGGATCCACCGCTCCCGGTGGTCAGGGAACTGCAGGAGGCCAGGACGAAGAGGACGGGGAGTGCGAGAAACGCCAAAGGGCGAAAGTTGACCATACTAGAACCGGTACCCGATACCGACGCTGTAGTCCAACGCAGGCGTCGTGGTGAGTTCCGAGGCCGTCACCGAAGCGCTGGCCACCAGGTGCTCCCAGTTGAAGGCCAAACTCGCGATGCTTTTCACGTCGATGAGGGTCAACGCGCCCAGGTCTGCCGTGGCGACCACTTTCAAGTTGGGCGAAACAACGCCTTGGTAGCCGAGCTCAAACTGCGCGGCGGCGAGGTAGGCAGGCATGGCTGCCTGCGGTATCGTGCTCCAGGCGGCAGTCGCCG
The DNA here is from genome assembly GCA_037142615.1 of Spirochaetales bacterium. GTDB lineage: Bacteria > Spirochaetota > Spirochaetia > JABEVK01 > JABEVK01 > JAIFLN01. The sequence continues at coordinate 27,553 of JBAXAI010000006.1, forward strand.
TCGCCGACAACTCAGCGCCAAGCACCCAACCCGATTGGACGGAACCCGCTGCTCCGGGACCGGGGCGGTCCTGGGACTCCGTGCGGCTGCTGACCGCGAGCTTGGCCGCAGCGGCAACTTGCCCGCTGAAGTCGGTGGGTGCCCGGTAGGTCAGCGAAAACGGCGTCTCGAGCGAGGCACTCAGCCAAGGCGCGAGCCGGAAGCGGGTTGCCAGCGACAGGTCGAGTTTGTCGGTCAGGACGGCAAAGTCGTTGGCCAGCTTCGCTTCGACCATCAGGCTTTCGCTGCGAACGACGGGGGCGGTAAGCTCCACCCGGTAGGTCGGAACGAACCCCGCCTTGCTGTCGTACTGGGCCCCCACGGCCTGGGAAAACATAAGGCCCGGGCCAGAGCCCTGGCCCTCGCCTTGCGGGGGAGCGTCCTGGGCGGTGAGTGAGTTGGCAAGCAGGGCAACGCCCCCCATCAAAAGCGATTGGGATAGTTTCATCATTTTCCCTCCGGGGAATTGCGGACCAAGCGGACATAGTTGAGGGTGCGTTCGGCGTCCTGGGATCGTTTGCCCTCGACGAGGACTTTCGCGTCAAACCGAACGGCACCGGCGCCGTGCAGGTCTTCGCCCTTCTCGTTGACCGCCCGACCGAAAGCGACGTACCACGCGGAAGTGTCGGGTTCGTTGGCCTTGCCTCGTGCCGACGTACTGGTCCAGTACCAGGGGTAGTCGGCCCGTCCGACCTCGTTGGTGATCGCGGTGCAGCTGAACAGAGGGTCGATGGCCGGCCCCACACGGGCCGGGTCGGTGGCTCCGGGCGAGCGGGTGTAGTCGACCAGGGTCTGCAGTTCCTTGTTGGTCGGCAGGCGCCAGTCGTTGTGGCCCAGATAGTTTGCTTTGTTCTGGGCGTCGGCGTAGGTGTGCGCCTTCTCCCAATCCATGCCCACCCCGCTGTCGCCCTGCTGCCACATCAGGCCGGTCGCCTGGTCGGTCACGGTGCCGTCGTGGTTGTCCTGGAACAGGTTCACGCCGTAGGCCAGGTTGCCCCGCACGGCCCGGAAGAAGTGGCGCGGACCGACCTTGGTCGAGTAACCCTTGATATGACCGGTGCCGAAGTTCACACCAAAGGCAAGTTCCGTTCCGGGGTCGCTGCCGGGCATTCCGTCGGTAATAGTGCCCTGGACTCCGGTGTACTTGGTGCTACTCCAGAAGATGGCGTGGCTCAGGTCCCACTCGCCCCAATACGTGAGGGGGAAGGTTGTGGCGTCGAGGTAGGGCCAACCAAGCGGGCCGCGCCACAGGGAATAGAGTTCCTTGATGGTGGGCACCCGCCAGTCGCTGTACCCGCCGACCTTCTTGGCGTTCATGGCCTCGACCTTGGCCTGGATTTCGACCCAGTAGAGCGTACCCGTGAGGCCGGCGGCGTAGTTCCTTTGCCAGACGAGGCCTGTCACGTTGTCTGTAACACTCAGGCCATCGGCGCTGGTGGTGTACGAACTCTCGGCCACGATGGGGTACGAGCCTGCCGAAGCGGCAGACCGGGGGACGCTGGGCACGTCGCCCACCGTGGCACAGCCCACGGCAAGCAGGGCAACGGCCGCCAGCAAAAGCCGTTGGAATAGTTTCATCATTTTTCCTCCTGGGAATCGCCGCATGGGGCGCCTGCACCCAACTTACGGGGCCTTGGGGCGCGCTTCGACCGCCCCGCTAAGGTCGGACGCTTTTTCAGAAGGCGAAGCCGGTAAACGTGACCTTCAGTTGCGGATCGATCTCGTCTTCCGAGCCGGGGAGCGGGCCCGAGCCGGTCACTGTGAGGTGGGAGTACAGCTTGGCCTCGGCCTGCCATGTGCCCGAGGTGCCGTTGGACCAGGTTCCCCCGGCGGCGAGGGTCAGGTCGGGGCTGGCGACCCAACTGACGCGGGGACTCAGCTGCCACGAGTCCTCGGAGAGCGCGTCGAGGCCCGAGCACGAGACCGACACGGTCGACCCGGCAAGCTTGGAAAGCCCCAGGTTCCCGGCCAAAAAGTGGGTGCCATCGCCGGTGCCGTCGTAGTAGTACTGACCGGCGGCGTTGAGGCTCCAACGCTTTTCGGAGTCGTCTTTGCTGTACGAAAAACCCACCGTCTGCTGCGTCTGTAAATTGTCGCTGGCCCACAACAGCACCGACTCGGTGTACCAGTCGATGCCGAGCAGCCGGAACACCGAGGTCGTGAAGACCCGGGGCGATTTGTCTTGCGACGGCTGGTAGAACCCTCCGGCGGCCAACTCGGTACCGGCGACCACCCACGTTCCCAGCCCCGAGAACGTCACGTCGGAGCCCACCGTGACCGCCTCGGTGGAAATCACGGCCTGATAGGTGCCCAGGGTGCCCGCCTCGAGCGAGGCCTTGAGCGCCGTAGGGCCTTCGCGGCTGGCACCGGTGTCGGCAGGGTCGATGGCCGTCAGGCTCAATACGTCTGCGGGGCTGTAGTAGACGCCTTTTCCCCACGAAAGGAACTGCTTCCCCACGCGAAAGTAGGCGTTGTCGCCGCCCTGGAAGTCGGCAAAGGCCTCGCTGACGTGAAAACTCGCCGTCCCGGTGGCGGGGTCAAAGCTCCAGGTGGATTTGGCACCGATCCGCAGGTTTTCGTCGGGCCGGGCGGTGAGGCCCACGACGAGCGACAAGGACTGCGCCAGGATCGGGTCGTCGTCAACCCAAACCGCCGTTGCCCGGGCGTTGAGCTCGCCAAAAAGCGTGGTCTGGAGGTCTGACCCCAAAAACTTTCCGGCCACATCGACCGAGGGGGTGGTGGACTCGGCGGCGACACCGGCCTCGGGGGCATCGAACAGGGCGTCGTCGATCGACTGACCATAAACGGGGACAGACCTCAAGGCCAAAAGGGCCACGAACCAAACTGCGGGGGAGATTCTCATCGGGGGTTTCACGTTGGGGGGCTCCTAGTTGGTGGCTTTTTCCAGAAAGGCTTTGGTGAAAATCTCGTCGGACAACGTTTTGACCGAAGCGTCCGAGATGGTCATTTCGGTGCGTTTGCCGGTCACGAGGGCATCCACGTAGATCTTGCGGGTGGCGATGAGCTTGGTGCCGACCTTGGCGTACGAGGGGAACAGGCTGGTCCTCAGCAGGCGGCCGGTCGGGCTCGACTCCTCGGCCTTGAGGGCGGTGTTGTTGGCTTTGTTCACCCAGAGCTTCTGTTTGGCGTAGGTCACGCCCGTGTTCACCGCTTCGAGCTCGAGAATCCAGACGTCGAACTTGCCCAGCGTGCCCGAAGTGGAGCCGGTCACCTGGTAGTCCTCGGCGAGGGTCGACTTTTCCATGTCGGAGTTGCGGGCATCGCTGCCGGAAAAGCTGTCTTTCATCGAGGTGAAACTGAACTTGCGGCTGGTCGGGTCGTAGGTATAAAGCTCGTCACCGGTCTTGAGGTAGCCGGTACCCTTTTTGGCTTCCGGGGAAAGCTGCAGGATGGTGAAGGTGCTCTTGGCGTCCCGGCGGAAGATGGCGAAGGTCTCGTCGCTGTTGCCGTTTTCCGGGTCGGTTTTTTTGAGCTGCACGACCGCAGAACAGTCCACATCGTCGAAATCGGTGGCCTTGTCGACCTGCGCCAACAGTTTGGCAAAGTCCACGTCTTGGGCAAAGGTGGCCAGCGGTGCCACGAGGGTCAGAGTCAAAAGCAGGAAGAGGTGTTTCATGAACGGCTCCTTAAAGCGTCTGCGGGAAGTAAGTTGGCGGCGGTTCGTGCCGGTCGCCACGCGGCGACCAGGCCGGCGGCGAAGATCAAGACGGCGGCGACGAGGACTTGCGAAAGATCGGGCACAAAGCGGAGCTTTCCCTGCGACAAAAAGATGCCCAAGGCGTTTCCGAGGTCGAACGTGCCCAATGAGAGTAGCGCCCCAACCAGCACGGCCAGCAAGGCACCGCCGACGAGGCCAAGCGCGAGGACCGCCGCCGCTTCTGCCAGAAAGACGATGAGGATTCCCTTTTTGCGGAGTCCGATCGCCCTCAGGGTGCCGATCTCGACGGTGCGTTCCCTCAGGATCATGCGGAAGGTGTTCGAGATCCCCAGTACGATGACGGCCATCAGGACGAAGAAGATCACCAGCGAAAGGGATTGAATGGTGGAAAAAAGCGAGGTGAACATCGACAAAAAGTCGTCGAGGATGCTCACCGAGTACCGTGGGCCCGACCACCGAACCTCACCGCCCTCGCTCACCGTGTCGCGCCTGAGCTTGACCGTGGCCACCGCTGCCAGCGTTTGTTCCAGACTGGCTGCGACCTGGGTTTGTTGGTTCAGATCGTTCAGGGTCAGGTTCAACGCTTGGAACTGCCCCTCTTCCAGGCCCAACATTTGACCGGCCTGCGCCAGAGAGAGGTAGCTGTCGGAGCCGAACAGCCCGTTCGCGGCACTCTGGGCCACGGCGGCCACGGTGACATCGAGCACGCTCTGCTGGCCGTCGAGGGTGGTAAACTTCAGCAACAGGCTGTCGCCGGGTTGGACACCCAAGCGGGTCGCTGTGCTTGAATTGAGCACCACCTGCCCCAGGCCCAAGCTCGAGGGAAGGGTTCCCGCGGTGGCGGTCAGGCCGTCGCGAACGTCGGCCTCCCTTTCCCATTCGAGGCCAATCAAGCGGGTTTGCGACGACTTTGAGCCGAAAATCAGCGTTGTTTCGACGGTGGATCGACGATGGAAGGATTTGACGAGGTCGCCTTGGGTGGCCACAGCGGCCTCGAGCTCAGCGGACGGCGTGAGCGCCGAGACGATCTTCCCATTGGCATTCCACACCTCGGCCTTGATAAACACATGGCCGCCATGCACACGGGACATGTTTTCCTTGAGGCCAGCAGCCATGCCGCCGGTCAGGCCCACCAAAAGGGCGACGGCCGCAAAACCGAGGGCCACGGCGGCGGCCAAGAGACTCGTCCGGCGTTTCTGGCGGACGAGGTTTCGAAAAGCGAGAGCAATCAGGTTCACAGGAATCTCCTTGGATTAGTCACTCTGGATCGCCTTGAGGGGGCTCAGGCGCAGCGCGGTTTGCGCGGGGTACAACCCGGCCATCAGCGCGACGGCCACCATTTGGGCCCAAGCCAGCAACGAGCCGAGGGGCGAGAGCACCGGTTTGACCTGCTTGCCCGAGAACAGCATCTGCAAAAAGACCGAGTCGACCGTGAGCCCGACCAGGTTGGTTAACCCCAGCACGAGCCAGGCGAGGGCGACGCCCACGGCCCCAGCGCCCACGCCCAGAAACAGCACTTCGAGCAAAATGAGGTTGCGGATGACCCGTCGCCGCCCGCCCAAGGCCCGCATGGTGCCGATTTCGGAGGTTCGTTCCGACACCGAGATCAGAAGCGCGTTGGTAACGATGAACACCGCCACCAGAGCGATGATCAGGATCACCAAGCTGAAGGCCGACTTCATGGCTACTACGGGGGTGGCGCTTCTTCCGGCACCCACAAGCCAGTCTTGCACCTGCACCTCAGCGCCCGCCTGAGCCAACGCTTTCGACAAAATTTGCCGCGCGGCCTCGGAATCCACGCCGTTTTTGAGGCCCACGGTGACGATCTCCCACGCCTGAGGGTCGGCGGTGAGGGCCACCGGTCGTCCGATACCCCCGGAGGTGATGCTGTCGAGATTGATGCCCGAGGAACCGGCGAGGTCGGGCGAATCGCCAGAGAACAACGCGTCCTCGTCGATTATCTCGGCGTTCGCCGTTGTGGCCGAAGCTTCGAGGGTGTAGCCCTTGAGCAACCGAAGGCTGTCGCTGTCGCACCAACCGATGCGCGACAGTGGCCCCTGCTCCACGGGTTCGGTCGTGATGCCCGTCAGCGGCAGTTCCACGATCTTGCCCCCGGCCACGGCCAGCGAAACGTTGAGGGTGTCGCCGATCCCCCGAGTGGTTCCCGCCCGCTTGTTGAGCGACGCGAGGGTGTCGGCGTTCAAAATCAGCCCCCGGTCGCCCGGTTTCCAGTAACCGCCTTGCTCAAAGGTGAGGGTCTGGGGAAAAGCCGCCTGGTAACGGTCCGGGTCAATCCCGAGCACCTGAATCATGCCGCTGGCCTTTTCGCCCACGAGGAGCAACACGGGGGCGACGTTTTGCCCGCTCCAATGGGCCACCACGGGCGACGCGTTCAGCACCGTTTCGACGGTGGAAAAACCCGAGAGGGGCAGCACCGTTTCGGCATCAGGCCCGGGGTCGGACCCAAAGACGGTGATGGAAGCCTTGGTGGGCGCCGCCAGAAACAGGTCGCCGGTGTACTTGTCGCGGTACGACTGGCGCAAGCCTTCGGTGGCCGCGTCGAGAAAGCCATTGCCCACGATGACCAGGGCCAGACCCAGCGCCATGATGCCACCGACGCTCAGGGTTCGCCGCCGGTGTTCGGCCAGGTTCCGGTGGGCAACCGTCCACAGCACCGGCCATTTCATCGCACGAATCCCGGGACGAGGGAGTTTTCGACCACCACGCCGTCGAGGATGCGGATCACGTGGTCGGCCACGTCGACGATCCGCTGGTCGTGGGTCGAGAAGATGAAGGTGGTCCCCAGCTCATGGCTGATCCGTTTCATCAGGTCGATGATGGCCTCGCCGGTCTTGGAGTCGAGGTTGGCGGTGGGTTCGTCGGCCATGACGATGCGGGGCCGGTTCACCAGCGAGCGGGCGATGGCGACCCGCTGGCGCTGGCCACCGGAAAGCTCGTTGGGCCTGTGCAGCCGCCAGTCGGACAGCCCCACCGCCTCGATCAGATGGTCGATCCATTGCTGGTCGGGTGCGGGCCGTCGGCCGGTGCCAATCAGAAGCGGAAACTCCACGTTTTCGCGCACCGAGAGCACCGGAATCAGGTTGAACGACTGGAAGATGAACCCGATGACCTGGTGGCGCAGGTCGGTGATCTGGTCGTCGCCCAGGCTGCGGGTCGACACGCCTTCGAGGAACACTTCGCCCTCGGTGGGGGTGTCGAGGCAGCCCAGCAGGTTGAGCAGCGTGGTCTTTCCGGAGCCCGAAGGCCCCGCGATCGAGATAAAATCGCCCCGGCTCAGGTCAAAATCGATGCCCCGCAGGGCCCAGACTTCGGTCTTGCCAAGAGGGTACATCTTTTTGACCCCCCGGACGGAAACGACAGGTTCAGTATTCATGTCACCTCCCGTGTACAGGAAGGACATTACTGCCAGAAAACGGTGCGATCGACCGCCCCGCTCCGTTCGGACGCTTCTACCGGGTCAGCCTCAAGTACGGGCCGTCGTGCACCACCTCCCTGAGGGTCTCAGTTGGCCTTGGCGGCGCACCGGGTGGCCGGGCACCGGGTGGCGGTTCCCCAGGCGGCTGTCCACCCGGCGGTGGCCCTCCGGGCGGTGGTCCTCCTGCCTGTGGCCCACCGCGTCCGACCAGCTCGGTCCGTCCGGTTTTGACGTCGAGGAACAGGTAGTCTTCGCCCTCTTCCCGGTCTTCCGGGAGGAACGACTCGGCCTGGGCAATGTGAACCCGCAGCCACCAGGCACTCCACCATTCGGTGCCGTGTTCGGTGACGATGGTCGTGTGTGCCGGGTCCTTCAACAGCGGAGCCAGACTCTTGAGTTCCGCCATGGCCGGAGCATCGAGCACGGGTTGGCCACCTTGGGTGATCACGGGCAAGCTGGTCACCAGGCCAGCCGCAATTGCAACACCCAAAAGGGTTCGGCGCCACCAGGCGCGCGCCAGGTGGAGAACGGCAAAACCCAGCAACACCAGTGTGGGCAAGAGCGCGATCAGGCTGAACCGAAGTTCCTTGTCGGACCCGAACCACGGCCCGGTGATCAGAAGAACCGTGACCGCTGACCCGACCACCAACGCCAGGTCGGCGGGCTCAAGTTCGCGTCGTCGCTTCCAGACAAGGACAAGCGCAGGCAACACGGCCAACGAAAACGCCGCGAAGGTCCACCAGGTTTCCAGAAAGGATTTGCCGCTGGGCACCGTGGGACCTTGCCTCCCGTCGGAAGCGAACGACGAGGGATTGCTGAAGGCCGTTACGAGGCGCTCGATGCGGTCCGGGTCGAACTTCCAGGCCACCAGGGCCGAAGTGGCCGCGAGGATTACCAGGCCTGCCAGAATCCACGGCAGGTAGTTCCCGAGTTTCAACTGGCGGCCTTGGCGGATACCAAACACCAGCAAGGTGGCACCGATCAGCACCACCGCGACGCCCAGTACCCCGATGTGAGTCAGCCCCAGCGGCACCAGGCACACCAGCAAGGCTGCACGCCGTCGGCGCGTGGGCGTGTGCAGCCAGTCCCGCAACAGCAGCATCAACAGCGCCAAAAACACCAGCGCCAGCGAGTTTTTTTGCAGCTCACCGACGATGAGCAGCCACGGGAGGGCCAGCACCGACAACGCCGCACCGACGAGCGGCACCCCGTCGCCCCGACCCAGGCTTGGCGCCCAGCGCCGAAGCAGAAAAAACACCGGCAGCGCCACCAGAACGGGCAGGACGGCATCGCACAGTTTGACGGCCAGCAGGATGGCGTCGGAACTGGTCATCCAACCCGGCAAGGGCAGAACGCCGGCGAGGGCCGCCTGCACGCCGAAGGTGAGCGGCATATCGGGCAGACCCAAGGTTCCCCGCTCCAGCAGCGCCCGCGTCTGGATCAAATAGTAGGCGCCGTTCACGCCGGGCATATCGGGCGTGCTGAACAGCAGCCACGCCCGCGCGGCCACGGCGAGCAACAGAAGGGCGGTCAGAATCACCGGGGTCAGGTTCACGTTCGGATGGTGGGATTTCATGGTCAACTCCAGGTCCGACTGTACCAACAAGCGGTGGAGCCCGCGACCGCCCCGCTAAGGTCGGACTCTTTCGCGCTCGAGTTCGGCGGCCTTTCGCAGCGATACAGCGCCGACCCGGGTCAGGCGGGAACCGTCGGGCACTTTGGTGCCGCGCCGAACGTAGCTGCCAAGGCCGATGACGCAGTTGCGGCCGATGGAGACGCCGGGGGCAATGTAGCAGTTCGCACCGATCAACGTTCCGGAACCGATCACGATCCGGTCGAGAATAAGGTGGTCCTGTTCCCAAAGGTGGCAGGAAATCTCGGCTCCGCCACCGATCGTAACGTTGTCGCCCAGTTCCAGCAGGTACGCATCGTTGAGCATGAACGCATTCAAATAGCAGTTCTTCCCCATGCGGCAACCGGTCAGCAAGAAGAACATGTTGCTGAACCAACTGACGGGAATCAGGGGCAAAACCAAGCGGTAGGCCATGGTCGTGATGCCCGAAGCGATGAGCCAGCGCACAGTCGTGAGTGAGGCCTTGGGGTACTTGCCGGGCTTGAACCCGAGGGTCAAAAGCCTCACCAGGCTACCCATGATCACCGTCGAGGCCATCAGAAACACGAAGTACGCGGCGCCGAGACTCAAGCCGACCAGCAAGACCCTTCCGACTTCCACGGGCGCACCCAAGGGCAACCAGGTCTGCCAGGCCCAAAGAGCCACGGCCAGCGGCGGTGTGAAGCAGAGCCCCAAAACGACCGCGTAGACGGCGTAGACCACGATGGCCAAAACCAACTGAACAGGTTGAGAGGCGGCAATACGCTCCAGAAGTGTGCTCATCTGTCCAGTCTAGGTCCGACTCAAGGCCAAAGCAAGCACGGTAGCGGCTCCAGCCCTTCGGCCCCCAGCCTCTCCAGAAGCGACGTTTCGAGAGCATCGCTCACCAGAACGCTGCCGAAAGAGAGGACGAGGCGCCCCTGGTAGCTGACGACCCCGACGTTGGTGCCGGTCCGCTGGGAAGCCCCTGGCAGAAAGGCCAAGGAACGCACAAAAGAGGCCACGCCCGGTGGCAGCTCAACGGCGCCGAGATTGGAAAGGTGCGAGGTGATGGCCGACTCCCCGAAAACGCCATAGAACACCCGCCGAAGCGGGTTGAGCAGAACGCGTGGGAGCAGGTGAAAGCCGATAAACCGGGCCGCCCAGACGTTCCGTGCCACCTGCCGGGACAGCTGATCCGGAGACTTCTGAGTTTGGAGGGCAAGCCTGACGCGGCTGCAAATCACGTCGAAAGGCGTGGGCTCCTGAGACCAAGGCAGCGACGCGAGAAGCACGCCACTGAAGTTTCGCAGCGAGATCGAAGGGAACGACCGCCTGAGGTCAGCGGGAACCATCAGCGTGAGAGGTAGCCGCCGTGACTTCGCCTCGCGCCCGAGGGCCAACCGAAGGTCTTCCAGGGCCCCCAGTTGCACCGAGGCCAAGTACTCGGTGATGCTCAAGCCAAACCGCGAGGCGCACTCGCGAACCTTCTCGGCAGACATGCTGACTCCGGAAGCACGGTAGTCAGGACCCGGCAAGCGTTCGCCAGGAACTCGCCAGGCTTTGGCGTAGGGTTCGGGCCACGCCACGCCGGGGCGGTAGTTCCGCACATAGGAGTCGACCCATTCCTCGGGACGGTAAGGCTCGTTCGGACTCAGAAGCAGGTACTCGGCGAGAACGTCCTTGAGCAACACGAGCGCTCCAAACCCGTCGCTGAGCACGTGCGACATTTCGAGGGCCAGAACAGCTCCCCGGACACGAAAACGGACCAAAGGCGTGCCCGGAACGTGGATGTCGGCGCCCTTGCAGGGAACGGGGCCGTCGTCCTCGACGAGCGGTGGCCTGGGCAGGGGCTGCAGGGTCCAGCCCGACCAGGTCTTGGCGAGCTGAACGTAAAACTGAGAATAGCGCGTGGACAACCGGTCGACCGCCCGTTGAAGCAGCGACCTCTCGAGGACATCAGTAAGCTCGGCGGTCAACCGGAAGAAGGTCGTGTTGTGGTGGTCAGTGACCGCGGGCATGATGGTTCCAGCTGTGTCGAGCACGGTGACCTCCTCGCCTAAGCATAGTGCTGATTCCCTAAGTTCGGACGCTTTTGCGGTACGCGGAGGGCGTGGTGCCCAAAATGCTCTTGAACGCCTCGTTGAACGTAGACTTCGAGTTGAAGCCCGCGTCGAGAGCGACCCCCAAGAGCGACAGCCGGTCGGCCTCGCCCTCGGCGATCTTGCGTTTCACTTCTTCGATGCGGTACTCGTTGACGAAGCGGTAGAAATTTTTGCCCAGCGTCTCGTTGATCACCTGGGTGACGTGGTGCCGCGAAACGGCGAGCGCTGCCGACAGGTTCTCGATGGTGAGCTCGGGGTCGAGCCACGGTTGGGCCGTGCGCATGTGCGCCTCCAGGCGGGCCAGCAGCACCGGGCTTTCCTGACCGCCCAGGCCGGAGCGTTCGTACTTTTTGGGTGGTGGCCCGGTGTTTTCCGCGCGGAACAGGGCGGGCTGTTTGATCGCCCCGAAGCCGAAAACCACTGCGAAAAACAGCGTGCCGACATCGCGCAGGTACGACAGATCGGTCGGGACGGCGGCCCGAGGGATAAGTGCGAGTTCCCCGAGAATCGCCAACGCATAGGCCACGAAAAACCCCAGGGTGATCCAACCCAACCACTTGAGGTTGGTGTCGAGGGAGTCGTGCGAAAAGTAGTCTTTGACGCCTTGGCGGTAGTGCCGCAGCTTGACGGCGATCCACAACGTGTAGGCAAGAAACGAGCCGACCAAGACCACGCTGACAATCGCACCCAGAACGTCGAAGGCGGGGACGCCCGACGTTGCCGGAAACGACTCGGGCGGAGGACCCGGCGGTGCCAGCGCCAAGAAGGCCACGGAGCCGACAAACGGAACAAAGTGCCCCACCGTCTGCGCGGCCCCCAGACGGTGGGGCTCAATCACGCTGCGCGCGTACAGGTACAGCAGCGGACCAAAGGCCAACGGTGCGCCGGAAAGCACGGCCCTTTGAAGGTGCGGTAGCGGTAAGGTGCCGCTGAGAACGAGCTTTTCCAGCATCGGCAGGACCAAGGCCGCCAGGAGTCCCACGGCGATGGTCTCGGAACTCGTCAGCGGCCGTTTGGCCAGCAACAGCAGGCACGAGAACAGGGCGATGGAACTGCCGGCGACAATCACGAACTCCATGGGTTCGACCAGCTAACTCCTCTTCGGCAGAAACGGCAAGAGCAGCTCGGTCACTCGCCGGCCCATCAGCGCCTGGCCTTCAGAATTGGGATGCAGGCCGTCGGGCAACAGCGCCACGTCGCCGGGTCCAAACACCTCGAGGCCGTTCAGGTAATGCAGATGGGGATCCTCTCGCCGCACAACAATCCGCTGCAACAGTTCACGGATCATCTCCAGCGTCAGGTTGCCCACCCAAGGCTCGTCGCGGTCGGGCAGACTGCCGATTTTGCCGTTGATTCCGCCTTGCGTGGGGCCAGGATTCGTCTCGTGGGCGGGGCAGTAAATGGGCGAAATCACGACAAGCGGGATCGTGGGGTGCGTGATCCTGAGAGCGTCGAGGAACGAGTGCACGGCGGGGATGAACACCCGCCTGGTCAGATGGCTGCCGTTCACCGTGTTGATGCCCAGTTTGAGCGTGATCAGGTCGGCGGGCAACCCGGCCATCACCTGCGCCACAAACAGTTCCAGATTCGCCGACCCGGCAAGCCCGAGGCTGAACAGGTCCAGCCCCAGGTTGCGCGCCACCACCGCAGGCCACGTGCCGATGGGCTGGTCTGCCTCGGCGCCATGGCTGATCGACGAGCCGTAGTGCACCCACTTCGGCTGCGAGCGGGGAGCTGCCATCAAGGGCGCGTCGGCTTCCAGATTGATGATTTCGATGACGCAGTTGTGGGGCAGCCACAGTTCCACCACTCGGGGTGTCGCGGTGGGTTCCAACGTGAAGACCGCCACCGAGTCTTGGCCTTTGGTGGTGCTCACGTGCACGTCCCCGTTCCACAGGCGCAGGTCGCCGTTGTCGGCGCTGACGGCTTGCGGTTCACCCGCTCCCGTCAACACGACCACACTGGGGGAACTCCGCCAGCTTCCGTCGATGAGCGCGTCGCGGGTGGAGCGGTAAGTCAGGGTGATTGTGGTGGCCCGCGTTATCAGCGCGAGGCGTGCCCCCGACGCCTGGTCGGCGACCTTTTGCGTCATCGCATCGTGGTCATGGTAATGGGCCGTGCTGTCGGGTAGACGGTGAAGCGTGAGGCCCCGGTCGCTCTGTTTGATTTGTGCGACTCCGCGCACGGCGGACTCGATCAGGTCTTGGGTAGCCGGCGACATGGTCATGCGGTTTCCTCTCTTTTTGTCTTATTTCCCGGGGCCGGTTCTCAACGCGACACGGCCTTCAGGTCGAAGTCAGTGCCCTCTTTTTCGCCCACCGGGGTGCCGTCGAGGGCCCACATTTTGTCAAAGCTCCCCTTGGTCTTCACCTGAAGGGTCCAGGTGTCTTTTTCGGCCCACAGCAAGCCGATCCAGAAGCCGTTGGCCACCCGGGTCAGCGGAAAGCCGTTCTTGTTCCAGTTGGAATAGTCACCGGTAACGTCGAGCTGGACGTTGTCGGCCAGGCCAGCTTTCTTGCCGTCGAAGACGATGAGTTGGGGCAAAGAGGCAGGGGAGGCGTCGATGGTGAGCTTGGAGGTGCCAGTACCGCCGGTCAGGGACCACGACCGGGCGCTGCCTTTTCCTGCGACCTTGACGTCGTAGGTTCCAGGGTCACCGTGAGCCAGACCGACCCAAAACTTCGGCGCGATTCGGTACAGTGGCGCAGGGCTGCCAGGAATCCCCTGGAGCTCCAGCTTGGTGGCATCGGTCAGGCCCGAGACGTTGTTTCCGTCAAAGAAGACCAGCTTTGCGGCCTTCGCCTCGGCCGCCGTCCCGACGATGGTCGATCCGGTCATGGCCACAGCGAGCCCTTCGAGATCCCATTTCAGATCCCAGGTTCCCTTGGACTTGACCTGCACGCCGTTCCAACTGCCTTCGTACACGCGCAAAAAGCCGAGCCAGATTTTCGGGCTCACTTCGTACAAGGGCTCGGCCTGCACCTTCCAGTCGTTGAACGATCCAGCGATATCCAGGGCCATCCCCGAAGTGATGCCTTCGGAATCAGTGCCATTGAACACGATGAGCTTCGAGGTGATGGGGGCCGCCTTCGGAGGGGCATCCTGCGCCAGAACGGGAACCGTGGCCAAAAAGGCCACAGCCAAAAAAACCATGAGATACTTCATACAAACTCCTTTTGAGAAACATTCGAATTGTCATTCATAAGCCAGAGGGCCGACCAGGGTCGCAAAACTCCACCCAAGGTCGGGCGGTCGTGGTCGAACAAGTCGATCCACTGCGGCGACCCGGCGGGCCAAACCCATGCGACGGGTTGGTCGGTCGGATTGAGCAAAACCCGCACCGTTTGGCCGCCAAGCCTCCGTTCGAAGGCGACAAGGCCATCGTGAGCGTCGATCCAACGAAAGTCACCGTGCCGCAGTACCGGCAGACGGTTGCGAAGCCGAAGGAGGAAGGCTACCTCGGTGCGGAAGCCGGTGGCGCTAGCCCCGTCGTCCCAAGGCATGCACCGGCGGTTGTCCGGATCGGCGCCGCCCTCGAGGGCGGCCTCCTGCCCGTAATACAGCATGGGACTCCCCGGGTAGGCCAAGAGGAAACTCAAGGCCACCAGGTGCCGACCAGCGTGGTTGCCGCAGCGGGTCATGAAGCGCGAGGTGTCGTGCGACTCGAGCATGTTCATCATCACCGAGTTGACCTGGTCGGTATGGCGGACCAGAAGTTCGGTCACGCCGTCGCGGAAGGCCTCGAACGAAAGCTCGGACCTCGCGAAAAATTGGTCGCAAAGCCACGTGAGGTTGTAGTTCATTACACCGTCGTGCTGGTCACCCTGCAGCCACGGGCTGGCGTTCTGACCGATTTCCCCCACGATGAAGGCCTCGGGGTTTGCTCCGCGCACCGTCTTTCGGAACTCGCGCCAAAAGCCGTGGTCCACCTCGTCGGCCACGTCGAGGCGCCAGCCGTCGATTCCTGTCTTCTCGATCCAGTAACGGGCCGCGCCTAGCAGGTAATCCTGCACCGGTGGATGGGCGGTATTGAGCTTGGGCATGGTGGGGACGTAGCCGAAGGTCTCGTAGGTGCGGTAGTCCTCGCCCTTGGGCCCGACAAACCAGGAACTCCAGTGGCCTTCCTGGGACCGGCGGACCTGTTCGTCGTAATTCAGCGGAAAAAGCCGAAGGTGAAACCAGTCCTTATACTTCGAGCGTTCTCCGTTCTCTCGGACCTCCCGGAACGGGGCGAACTCGGGCCCAGAATGGTTGAAGACCGCGTCCAAAAGGACGCGGATCCCTTTCTTGTGGGCCTCACTCACCAGCTGCCTCAAGTCTTCTTCAGTCCCAAAGTCAGAATCGATGGCCAAGTAGTCGGTCGTATCGTACTTGTGGTTGCTCACGGCCTGGAACACCGGGGTCAGGTAAAGAGCTCCGATACCCAACTCGGCCAGGTAGTCCAGCTTCTTGGTGATGCCCCTCAGGTTGCCACCCATCAGCGAATCGGGTCGAGGGGAGCTGCCCCAGGGGTCGAACGACTTCTGGTTGCGAGAAGACGAGCCTTCGGAATCCCGGAAGAACCGGTCGACAAAGATCTGATAGAACACGGTTCCCGGAACCCAGGAGGGAACCCGGTGGACCTCGTTCTCGTGGAGGAAAGGTAACTGGAAGAACCCCTTCCAAGCCTTCTCGGGAGGAATCCTTGCTTCGAAAAAGCCGGTTTCCAGAAAGTCAGTCGTCGTGCCGTCAGAGGTCAGGCGAAAGTAATAGGCCAACCGGCGGTCGGTGACTTCGACCTCGGCTACCCAGTACTCGAACAGTTGGGTCGAATGCTCCAGAACCAACTCGCTGGTCCGAAACGCCTCGGCAGCGAATTTGTCGCCGAACAGTATCTGCACACTTTGGCAATTGCCACGGGCGGTTCGAAGGCGTACGCGGGCCGCGCGAGCCGAGACACTGTAGCTTGAACTCGATTGGACCTGGTGGAAGACAGCGTGGCGGTTGAGCATGGTCAGCCCTTCACGCCGCCAGCCGCCAAGCCGCTCACGATGTACTTTTGCAGGTAGGCGAACAAAGCGACGGCCGGAACGGCAACCAGAATCGAGGCCGCCGCGAAAAGCGTGAACTGGTCGCTGGCCCGGTACTGAATCCACTCAAAGATCCCCACCGCCAAGGTCGTGTTCCCTCCCCGCAGAATCAGCTTCGGAAAGATGAAATCAAACCACGGCATCATGAACGCTCCCAACGCCACAAGGACCAGAATCGGCCGAGCCAAGGGCAGCAGGACTCTCCAGAAGATGGTGAACTCGTCGGCGCCGTCGATGCGGGCGGCCTCGTCGAGGCTGACGGAAATCCCGTCGAAGTACCCCTTCACCAGCCACGCGTTGTAGGGCAGTTGTGCCGAGGCGTAAATCAAGATCAGGCCCCAGTACGTGTCCAGCAACCCCAGTTTGTCCAGGATGATGAAGATGGCAATCATGGTCAGGAACGACGGGAACATCTGGAGCACCAGGACAATCAGCATGGCGCCTTTCTTGGCCTTGAACTGCCAGCGCGAAAAGCTGTACCCGGTAATGGCCGTGAAGAGAAGGCAGACCACGGTATTCAACACGGCGATTCGGAACGAGTTGCCAAACCAAAGCGGAAAATCGGTCTTGGTAAACAGTTGCACGTAGTTGTCGAGGGTCAGTTCCTTCGGAAAGAAGTTCGAGCTGTAAAGGCCGGAGCCCGCCTTGAACGAGGCCATCACGATCCACAGAACGGGCAAGAGGATCACGAACGAGATCAGAACCAACAGGGTGTAGACCAAAACCGTTGAGGCGTCGAATTGCGCCGGCTTGCGTAGAGTCTTGGCGTTCATGACAGGGCACTCCCTTCTTGGAAGGACTTGGTTCGGGTGAAATAGAAAATGCAGATCGTGGCCACGAAGGCGAAAAGCAGAATCGTGATCGCCGCCGCCATGGCAAACTGCTGGTTGTTGAGGGTCAGCTTGTACACCCAACTGATAAAGATGTCGGTGTCGCCGGCGTACGACAGCGAACTGTTGTCGGGACGCCCATCGGTCAGCAGATAGATTGCCCCGAAGTTGTTGAAGTTCATCGAAAACGTGAGCACTACGGCCGGCATCAATTGCGTGAGAACCAGGGGCAGAGTGATCTGCCTGAACTGGAGCCACGGGCTGGCCCCGTCGATGTCGGCGGCCTCGTACAGATCGGCGCTGATGTTGGTCATGGCGCTCGAACAAAGGATCATGAAGTAGGGTGCGCTTACCCAGACGGCCACCCCGAGGATGACGAACTTGGCGATCAAGGAGTCGGTCAGGAAGGGCACCTTGTCGAGGCCCCAGTCCGACAAAAGATTGTTCATCGCTCCGGCGCCGTTGAACAGCACGCGCATCACCAGAAGG
Organism: Spirochaetales bacterium; assembly: GCA_037142615.1. GTDB lineage: Bacteria > Spirochaetota > Spirochaetia > JABEVK01 > JABEVK01 > JAIFLN01. The sequence goes on from JBAXAI010000006.1 coordinate 44,791, forward strand.
CTGATGAAGCTGGGAATGGCGTAGGGAAGGATGAAGATCACCCTCCAGAGGCCTCGGAACCGAATCTTCTTGTGGGCGGTCAACAAGGCCAGACCCAGACCGGCGGCGAAGTTCAGGAACGTGATGGAGACCGTCCAGATGATGTTCCAAACGCCGACGGTGGCCATGGTTTCACCCCAAATCGAGGCGCTGAACAGATCGCTGAAGTTCTGAAAACCGACCCATTGAACCAGATTTCGCGGTGGAAGGTGGTCGGGGGCGCGGTAGTTGGTGAAGGCCACGCAGATCGTGACGATCATGGGCAGAAGCGTGAAGAAAAGGATGGCCAGAAACCCGGGGGTGAGCGACAGGGGAAAGAAGTTGTCGTTCAGCATGCGACGCACGCTCACCGGCTTGCCCTTTTCGCGCTCCTGGGCGCAGCGCCGGGCCGACCGGATGTTGACCACGTACAGCAGGGCAAAGACCCCAAGAACCAGCAGCAGGACCAAACCGTTAACCAGCAGAAAGACGGAATGGTCGCCCTGGATCACGTCGAAGCCGTCCGAGGTCTGCTCCTTTTCCCCGAGGGTGAAAAGACCTTTGACCGTGGCGAGGGCGTTGGGAAAGTTCGTGTAGTCCCAGACCGAAAGGGCAGGAGCGTCGGGTGGCAGCGGTCCTTCCAACGAAGTGACGATCTGGCCGACGTTGAAAATGAGGGCCAGCTCGATCAGGAGGAACAGCAGACCCTTGAGCACGGCTCCGTTGTAGAACTGGCCCAGACCCATCAAGCAGGTCGATAGGAGAGCTGAATGTTGAACGCGGTTCACAAAGGCCTCACTTTCTGTTCTGAATGGCGATCTGGTCTTGGATGGTCTTGGAAGCGGTGGCCATGGCGGTCTTCACGTCGATTTTTCCCGACCAAGCGTCGCTCATGGCGGTCTGGAACGGAGCCCACACCAGGTTGATTTCGGGAATAGCGGGCATCGGGTCGCTGTTCTTCAGTTGTGCGACAAACGCCTGATTGAAACTGGATTTGGTGACCTCTGAGTTGGTGAGCAAGACCGAGACCGGGGGAATCTGGTCGGTGAGTCGAAATCGTTCCAGCAGCATCTCATCGCTCGTGAGGAACTTGGCAAAGAGTTGAGCGGCCGTGGGATACTTGCTGTAGGTACTGGTGCCGTACACCTGCACGCCTGAAAAGGGCCTAGGCGTGATTCCGGCGAGCGTCGGGAGGGGCACGATGCCGAAGTTCACACCGGCCTTTTGCAAGCCGTAGATGTTCCAGGGGCCGCCGATGATCGCCGAGGCCTTGCCTTCCGAAAACAAGCCGCTGACGACATCGCCGGTGATGTCTTGGGCTTTCTGCAGCATCGCCGGACGAAGGCCGACAACCGCCGTCAGTGCCTTCACCGTGGCGGAGTTGTTCAGCCCGAGGTCGGTGGCGTCGGTTCCATTCTTGCCGAACACGTAACCACCCGCGCCCGCCATAAAACCGTAGTCGATGTAGAGGTTGTCTGGCTGGAACACAAGGGCATACTTGTTCTTCTTCGGGTTGTTCCACGTCTTGCCGAACTCCACGATCTCCTCGAAGGTTTTGGGGGGAGCCTTCCAGAGGTCCTTGTTGTAGAACAGGGCAGTGGTTTCCATGGCGCACGGGAACCCGTAGACCTTGCCGTTGTAGGTGACCGCTTGGACGACCATGGGAACAAAGTCCTTCTTGATCCGGCTGGTGGACACCAGGTTTTCCATGAGCAGGCCGGCGGCCACACCGTCGCCAATGCTGTTGTGAGGCATGACGAACACATCGGCCCCACGGCCGGCAGGCCCGTCGGTCGACAGCTTGTTCATGGCCACCATGCCCCCCACCTCTTCCACCGTAACGGGGACCCCGGTGGCTTCAGTGAACTTTTTGGCGGCGGCGCGCAGAAAGTCCGCCCCGACCCCCTGGCCTTCCCAAGCGATCAGTTTGGCGCCTTTTTCGGGCTGGACGTCCCGATCTTGAGCGTGAAGGAGGCCAGCTCCGAGCAGGGTAAAGACGATCAGGCCAGCTAGTGCGTTTTTCATCGAACTCTCCTCCCCGCCCAAGCGGGACGTTTCAGTTTCAGTATAGGTGAGGGAATCCTCAGGGCAGGGCGGTAAACTTCACTGTCAGGGCAACCGGGTTGAAGGTCACGAGGTAGCTTCCGGTCGCGGCAATGGCCACACTTTCGTTGGCCATGTGGGCGGCGGCGAGTTTTCCCTCGGTCCCGACAGCAAGCGCCTTGGCACCCGTCCACGCCGTAGCCCAGTCGCTGGTGGCGAACTGGAAGTCGGGGGCCTTCTCGGAAGTGCCCTTGATCACCTTGATCACCTTGCTGTAGTTGTTGCCGCCGTCATAGACCATCAGGTTGGGCAGCGTCCCGGTGTTCCAGTCGCCAGCTTCCCACGACAGAATGTGGCCCACCAGGTAGTACGCCTTCGCGACCTGCACCTTGTTGCCCTTGGTGTCGATGCGGAGGGTGTAGTTGCCCGCAGCCAGGCCGGTGATGTTCTTGTTGGCCATGCCGGCGGGAACCAGCGCGGCGTCGGTGCCATCCGAAGGCACGTCGGCGGCGCCGGTGAACGTGGTACCGGCCGCAAAGCCGTTCCCGGTGAACTGGAAGCTCAAGCCGCCGGCCAGCGCCGCTGCGGCCGCATCCACGGTGTAGGTCTTTTCGTACACGCCGTTGCCGGCGTAGGTCGCGACACTTGCCGCGTCGGTGGTCCAGCTCCCCTTGCCGCCGGCCGAGCCGAAAGCTCCGACCACGTAGCGGGCCGGAACGACCACGACGCTTTGGTTGGCCAGGTCGAAGTGGAAGGTGTAGAAGCCTGCCGTCGCGATGACCACGTTGCCGCCTTCCATGGCGACGGGCTTGAGGCCGGCGGCGGCTCCGCCGGGGACCAGGTCTGCCGTCCCGACAAACTTGTCGGTCCAGGTGGTATCGGCGAACTGGTAGTTCCAGGTGCCGGCCTCGAGGGAGACCGTTCTCTCGTAGACGGCGTCACTGAGCTTGGTCATCAGGTTGGTGGCGGTGGCACCGTTGTCCCACCTCGTGGCCTCGGGATTGATGGTCCCCACCAAGTAGAAGGTCGACGCGCTCCAAGTCAGGGCCGCCTTGGCCACCGGCTTGGCTACAACCGGCGTGGCTGTAACCGGTTTGTCTGCAATCGGCGCGTTGGTGGTGGTACAACTGACCAGCAGTAGTCCGACGAGGGCGGCCACACAGGCAGCCAGACTGAACTTCTTCATAAACTTCTCCTTGGGAAAACGTTTTCCCTAACAAGCGGAATGCTAGGCCCAGATTTTCCAGTTGTCAACCACAATTTCATGAAATTGTACCCAAAGACCGTATGGATGGGATCTCTCGGTGAAATCGATCGGGAAATTGCTTTCCCTTTTCGAAGTGCGACTCGTCGAAGTGCCCTTCGCTAGGCCCGAGCTAGCAACTTTCCCGGATGATCAATTCGGGCCGTCCCACCAACGAGTGGACAGGAGTCGGCACGTCGCGAAGGGTCGCGAGGAGAGTTCGTGCCGCCATGGAACCGAGACCATAGAGGTCGGTGGTCACGACCGTCAGGCCAGGCGTGAGAAACGGCGCCAGCGGGTAGTTGTCGAAGGCAACCACCCCGAGGTCCTCGGGGATACGAAGGCCCAGGTGCAACGCGACCCGGTACACAAGGGCAGCGACAAAGTTGCTGGTGCAGACAACGCCGTCGGGCCGAACGCCGACGGGCCGCCCGAGCACGGCCTCCAGGGCCTCGAACGAACCGGTTTGGTCGGCAATGGGGAAGCCGACGATCAGATCTTCCCGAAACGGTACGTGGGAGGCCTTCAGTTCCGTGCGGTAGCCTTCGCAGCGATTTTGTGAGATTGGATCGTCGGCCGGGCCCCCGAAGAACCCCGGATTCGTCATTCCCCGGACGACCAGGTGGCTGGTCGCCAGCCGGCCAGCGGCGACGTCATCCACGTCAACGGTGCAAAAGTTGCCTCCGCCCTGGTGATTTCCGATGACCACTACCGGCAGATGGTGCGTCTGGGCGTAGGGGATCACCTTGGTCTCGATGGCTGAGGAATGGATGATCAGCCCGTCGACTTTCTTGGTCTGCACCAACCGTTCGACCGTGCCCTCGAGGTCGCGATCGTCGTCGACGGTGAGCACGCTCACCATGTAGCCTTCGCGCTGGAGCACCTGCTCGATGCCGCCGAGGATTTCGAAGTAGTACGGCCCCTGAAAAATGCTGTTCTTCTGGAACTGCATGACAACCGCAATGTTGTTGCTCGACTGCAGGACGAAGTTGCGGGCAATCTGGCTCGGGTGGTAGTCGAGGTCCTTCATCACCTTGCGGACCCGCTTGGCCGTCTCTTCCGAGATACGACCCGTCCCGTTGATCACCTTGCTGACCGTGGATATGGCAACGCCGGACTGCCGGGCGACCTCTTGGATGTTCACTGCCATAGTGACTGAACCATAGAACATCGGTGGGGACTTGCCAAGGCAGGGTATGGTTCCCCGCTAAGTCAGCTTTCCATTGAGCCGTGCGGTCCAAACGGTCAAAAAGGCCCCGCCGCCGATGCTGAAGGCTTCCAGCAAGAACTGAGCTGGAGTCTGAAACACGGGGCCGAAGAACAGAAACACGGCGGTGTACCAGGTGATGAGCATGCAAGTGAACGCTCCCCACAGAAGGGCCGACTGTCCTGTGGCGTTGCCGCGAGTCGCCGTACGTCGGATTCCGTACGCAACGCCCAGCGAAGCCACTCCGCCGAAGGTGAAGATGTAGATCGGGTCGCCCAGCATTTCTTTGGCGGCATACCAGATAATCAGCCCGGCCACGACCGACCCTACCAAGAGCCAGGCATATTGCGCTCGGGTACCGCTGGGGAAAATTTCGTCCTTGCCGTATTTCCAAACCTGCCAGATAAACAGCAGTTCGAAGGCCGAAGTCGGGATCAAGGCGACCCAGAACAACTCGACGTACCAGTGCTGGTAGGTACCAAACCACTCCCCGCCGCGGAAGACAAACGAGATGTCATGGGCAAACCAAGCCGTCGAGACGGTCAGAGGAAGGGCAAAGGCCTTGTCACGCCGACCAGCGCGGATCGCTTCGGCAAAAAAGGAGTAGTTGAAGACCATGGCGAAGGCTCCGAGAGCCAGAAACAGAACCGGGTTCGTGTCGACCGACGCCAGCAAGGCGCGAGGATCATACATGGGTCACCTCCAAAGGCTTACATGATCGATCCAGTTAGGAATGCCGTCAAGGCACGTTTACGTCTTCAGGGCAGCAACCCGGACTTCAAGGTCGCGGCCTTGCTCGTACGAAGCCGCTTCTTCTCTTTCGAGCTGGGCCATGTTCCGGTCGAGGACTTCCACGGTGGACTCAATCTGCCTTAGTTCGTCCAGGGCAGTTTGACCCAGGGTGACCGTTTCGGCCAGAACCGCCTCGATCTCGTGCACGAGCAGCCCCGACTGGGCCGTTTCGGACTGCAGGACCCGGCTTCCTCCAACCACGGCATCGAGCTCCGAGGTGGCCTGCCGGCTGGTGGAAGCCGAATCGGCGAGGCGCCTTTCGAGAACCTCGAGCATCCCGGTGACCGTAGCCACCGAAGAGACCAGCGAGCGGATGCTCTGGGTGGTGCGGTCGGCCGAGACCCTCGCATCGACAAGCAGAGTCGTTACCTCTTGAATATTGGCCGTGATCTTGACCGCGCTGGTGCGGGACCCTTCGGCAAGTTTTCGGATTTCGGTGGCAACAACCGAGAAACCCCGGCCCGCCGAGCCCGCATGCGCCGCTTCGATCGACGCGTTCATCGCAAGCAGATTGGTCTGATCGCCCAAGTTTTGGATCACTTGAACAGCTTCCTGGATCACCTCGGTCGAGGCTCCCACCTTGCGGATCACGTCGAGGAGGTGATCGAGATCCCCCTCGCCGGTGGCGGCCAACGAGCGCATGGCGGTGCCGTCGTTCGCACCGGTCTGCGCTTCTTGGGCCAGAGTCCTGAGCGTTGCAGCCAGTTCCTGCACGGTTGCCCCGCTGGTACCCACTTTTTCGGCCTGGGCATTCACCTGGGCAACTGTCTGGTCGAGAAACACCGCGATGGACCTTCCGGACTCACTGGCGAGTACCAGCTTGCCCTGCAGGGTGCCAAACTCGGTCGACAACTTGCGGGACCTCTCCCGAAGCGCAGCCAGCTGTTCATGATTGGTTTCCCCGGCCTGTCGAAGGTTGGCATGCGAGTCCGAATTGCGCTTGACGTTAGCTTTGATCTCCGAGACCAACTGGGCGAGGCTCCCCAAAAACACGTTGAAGTCCGACGCAAGGTAACCCAACTCGTCGCGGGCGGGACTTTGAGCGATTCTGGTGAGGTCGGCCTTGCCTGCACGGAAGTCAGCGAAGAGTGCTTTGAGCGTGCCACTGAGGTTGCGAACCGGTGCGGTCACTTGCCGGGCCATCAGCATCAGGTTCAGACTTGCGACAATGGCGACGACCGCTGTCGTCCACAACAGCCTAACGAACAAGTCGTCAATGTGGACTTCTCCCTTGTGGACAGTGGCCAGCGCAACCAGCCCCATCGTGAGGGCGGCGCCCACCAGGTTGAAGACGAAGCTGATGGTCAGTTTGCCGGTCAGGCTCAGAAAACGGTGCTTCAGCGACAGAGGAATATCCGAGGCAAACTCTTCCAGTCGCATCATCATCAGAATGAGGAAAGGAATCGAGAACAGGAGGATGAGCGGGATACCCAGGAGTTCGGCGATCAGGTAGCCCCAGCCATCGAGAAAGGGGTGATCCAGGGTTTGACCCAGCAGCGCCACGTTGGGCCCTGCAACGCAATAGATCGCCATGGCGACGATGGAAAACACCGGCAGGAACGCCACGCCCTTTTGCGCGGCCTCCAGCTTTTCAGGAGAAGGCGCCTTTCGGTAGTCCTCCAGCCGGGCCAGCCGCCTTTGAGCCAGGAACAAGATGGCCCCGATAAACACAGCGCAATACGCCCAGATGTAAGGCGTGAGGATGATCTTCGTCAGAAGTTGCTCGAAGTTCCAGACCCCGACGAGAAGTCCACCGACCATCCAGAGCGCCGGCGGCCCCAGGAAGGCCAAGGTAAGCCAAGTGAGGACCTGCAACGCTGTTGCGGGTTTGGGTTCGGAACTTTTCATCGATGAAACTCCTGCTACGACAAGCATCGTAGAGGCTTTGTCCGGCCGCAAGCCCCACCCAAGGCCCTGCCTGAATCAGGCCCGGGCCGGCCAAGCCGCCTTGCGTTCGGCGACGAACGCCTCAAAACGCTCGAGCGTCGCGTTGATCACCAGCGCTTCGGACGCGCCCACGGTGTCGAGGAGTTCGAGGGCCGTGGTGAAGTTGCCGACATCGCCATGGAAGTGCGCGTCGCTTCCGACCACCATGCGGGTGCCGGTCTGGGCACACAGGCGGGCGATGGCAAGGCAGTTGTCGTAGCACCCGTGCCGGACGACAAACGACGAGTTGTTGATCTCGAGGGCCTTGCCGTGAACCCGTGCAGCTTCGACGACGGTTTCGAAATCAATGGGAAACGCCGGGTTGCCCGGGTGCGAGATGGCGGCCGTCCAGGGGTTGGCGAGGGCGGCCACCAGGGTGGCGGTATTCTCGGCCCGCGAGCGGGGGGCGAAGCTCACGTCGTGAAAGCCCGCAAGGATGAAGTCCAGCCGAGCCAACTCGCCGCCAAGGTCGAGCTCGCCGCCCGCCAGGATGTTGGCCTCGATGCCCTTGAAAAAGCGCACGCCGCGCAACGTCGAGGGAATAACGCGCAAATTGCCAAAGTGCCACGGATGCGACTCGCCGGGCATGGAGGGTCCGTGGTCGGTGAGTACGAAGCCCGCCAAGCCGCGCTCGAAGGCGGCCTGCGCCAGTTCAGTGACGGTGGAATAGGCGTGGCTCGAGGCTACGGAATGGGTGTGCGTGTCGACGGCGATGCGCATGGCTTACAGACCCCACCAAAGCGCCAACTGCTCGAAGTCGTCGACGGCGTGGACGCAGCCGGCCGCCAGCAATTCGGCTGCGGTGTACGACGTTGTCAGGCCCACGACGGCGGCCCCGGCGGCCCGTGCGCCCTGCACGCCGCCCAGCGTGTCCTCGACCACCACGGCGTGGAGCGGGGCCACGCCCAACTTGGCCAGCGTGGCCAGAAACACCTCGGGGTCGGGCTTCCCCCGCGAAACCTGATGGCCGCCGGTCACGGCATCGAAGGCAGTGGCCAGACCGAGGCCGCCAAGCGTGTAGTCGATGTTGGTCTGGTCGCCCATGGTCGCCAAGCCCAGCTTGAGACCCGAGCGCCGCAGCGCATCCAACAGGGCGCTCAGGCCCCGCACCTCGCTCAGGTGGGGACGGTACAGCTCGCGGTAGGTGGTCTCCTTGAGCTGACCGACCCGCAGCACCTCGTCGGCGGGGGTGTCCTGGCCCAAAAAGGCGCGCACCACTTCCTCGAGGCTGCCATGATTTTGCGACTTGATGCGTTCGGCGCTCAGCGGCCGCCCAACACGCTCGAGCACCACCTGCCACGCTTGCAGGTGGTACGGGATGTTATCGACCAACGTCCCGTCCATGTCGAAGACGACCGCTTGAGGAAGCACGCGAATCAGAACCTACACCAGTTCGCGCTTGCGCTTTTGTGTGTAGCTGTCGAGCCACAAAATGGCCACAATGACAGTTCCCTTGAGCATCATCTGGTACCACGACGGGATGTTGAGCACGTTCATCGCGTTGTCGAGCAAGCCGAACAGCAGCAGGCCCAGCACCGACTGCCAGATGCCGCCCACGCCACCGGCGAACGACGTGCCGCCCACGACGACACCGCAGTTGACTACCAGCGCGGTGAAGTCACCGTAGATGGCCGAGCCGGTGTTGAGCTTCGACGAAAGGAGCACGCCGCCCAAAGCCGCCATGGTGCCACTGATGACCAGCGTCATCCACTTGTTCTTGATGACGTCGATACCCGAGTACCGCGCCACGTCGTAGTCGCCGCCGATGGCGTAGAGGTTGCGACCAAACGCCGTGTACCGGATCAACCACGCGAAGAAGATGAAGCACACGACCATGATGATCACGAGGTTGGGGATGCCCGGAAAGTGCCCCGGGGTGAATTGCCCGTCGCCCAACTGGTAGCCGTTGGCGATGTTCATGAAGTCGGGGTTGCTGGCGGGCACGGGGTGCGCGTCCGACAATTGCTGGGCCACGCCTGTGAGCAACAGGCCTACGCCGAGAGTGATGATGAACGGCTCGGTCTTCTGTTGCACCACGAGGAACCCGTTCACAAAGCCCACCAAGGTGCCAAACAGAACGGCCACCAAGAGGGCCAGCGGCATGGGCATGAAGTCCTGCAGCTTGATCGACAAGATGCCCGAAACCACTAAAATGCCGCCGATGGACAGGTCGCAACCGCCGGCAATGATGGTGAGGGTGACGCCCAAGCCCAGGATGACAAGGATGGTGGACGAATTGAGCATGTCGAGCAGGTTGTAGGAACTGAAGAAAATGCGACTGGGGTCGCCCCCGGCGAGGATCATGACAACCACGATCACCGCGATGGCCACCAGCGCCTTTTGCTGCGTGAAAAGACGATAGACTCTGTTCATAGCTGGTTCCCCTGCACTTCTTTGCGGTTGTCGAGCCAGATGGCGAAGACGAGGATGGCGCCGCGCGCGGCCCACTGCATGTACGAAGACACGCCCAAGAGGTTCAGACAGTTGTTCAGAAGGATGACCAGCAGAACGCCCATGACGGTGCGCAACACGCTGCCCTTGCCACCCTTGAGCGTGGTGCCGCCCACCACGACGGCCAGAATCGCGTTCGTCTCGAAGCCGGCGCCAATGACCGGAGCGGCCGTCGTGATTCGGCTGAACAACACGATGGCGCCCATGGCCGCCATGAAGCCGGCAATGGTGTAGATGAGCACAATGGAGCGGTTGGTGGGTACACCCGACAGACGCGCCGCCGTTTTGTTACCACCTGTGAGCGAGATGGCCCGGCCCGCAGCCGTCTTGGTGTGGAACACCCACAGCACCGCGAGCGCAAACAGGAAGATGACAAACGAAATGGAAAGGGGTCCCAGGCTCCCGGCACCGATAGCCTCGAAGATGTCCGGCGGTGCTTTGAGGTCCCAAAAGTGGAACGTAGACCCGCCCGAATAGATGAGCGCCACCGACGAGTACACGGTGCTCATACCGAAGGTGATGAATAACGCCTCGGCTTGTGTGGTGGCACCGCCGGTCAGGATGAGCACCGCGTTGAGCGCGCCGCAGATGCTGCCGAGCACCAGACCGGTGGCCAAAGCCCCCACCTGACCCAGTGGATCAATCAGCGAAATCGTCACCACGGCGACCAGGTTGATGGTGCCGGCCACCGAAAGGTCGATGAACCCGCCGACGATGACGAAGGTCATGCCCAGCGACACCAAGATGAGCGGACCAAACTGCCGCATGATGTTCACCAGGTTGGCCGGCGAAATGAACTTCGGCTGGATGATGGCCGTGACCAACGCCAGCCCGAGGATCATGACGAACACGAGGTAGTCTTTGAGAAAGGAACCGATCTTGTTCATGAAGCGTCTCCGGCTAGGCCCAGTGCGGCCCGCATGATGATGTCCGCCGGAACGTGCTCGGGTTCGAACTCGCCGGTGATATGGCCGTCGTAGATCGTGAGCACGCGGTTGCTCATGTTGAGCACTTCGGGCAGTTCGGACGAAATGAGAATGACCGCACCCCCCTTCTCGGCGATTTCTTTCATCAGCACGTAGATTTCGTACTTGGCGCCGACGTCGATTCCCTTGGTCGGTTCGTCCATGATGAAGATACTGGGCCCGATTTCGAGCCACCGGCCCACGATGCACTTCTGCTGATTACCACCCGACAGGTTCTTGATGGCCACCCTGGTGTTGGGAGTCTTGACGCGCAGCGATTGAACCTGCCGCGCGCCGATGCCCCTTTCGAGTGACTTGCGGATGAACCCGAACCGCGTGAAGCGTTCGAGCGAGGCCATCGAGATGTTTTGCTCCACCGAGAAGGGCAACACGAGGCCCTGCAGCTTTCGGTCCTCGGGGATGAGCCCAAGCCCGGCATCTTTGGCTTGCTTGGGGTTGTGGATGGTCACGGGCTTGCCGTTGATGGTGGTGGTGTGGCCTCGGACCCGGTCTGCGCCGAAAATGGCGCGCACGATTTCGGTGCGACCGGCGCCCACGAGGCCCACGAGGCCGAGAATCTCGCCCTTGCGAAGTCGGAAGTTGACGTCGTGCAACTTGCGGGTATTGAGCCCCTTCACTTCCATGAGGGTTTCCCCCACGTTGCGCGAACGCTGCGGGTACTCGTTCTCGATGGTACGTCCGACCATCTTGGTGATGAGCTCGTCGCGGGTGAACTCGCTCTTGGGTTTGGTGTCGATGACATTGCCGTCGCGCATGACCGTGACGATGTCGCAGAAGTCAAAGATTTCTTCCAGTTTATGGCTGATGTAGATGATGGAGATGCCGCGGGCTTTGAGCTGGTGGATGATTTTGACCAGCAGGGTCATTTCCTCGTTGGTCAGGCTCGTGCTGGGCTCATCCATGATGATGAGCTTGGACTGGAACGAGAGCGCCTTGGAAATCTCGACCATCTGCTTGGTCGAGACGCTCAGTTCTGAAACGAGCTTGGTCGTACTGACCTTGCAGCCGATGCTGTCGAGCAACTCGCGGGCCTTGGCGTGGGTGCCGCGCATGCCTTTCATTTCTTTGAAACGGCCGAGGAAGATGTTCTCGCCGACGCTCATGGCGCTCACCAGGTTGAGTTCCTGGTAGATGATGGCCAAGCCCCGGTGCATGGACTCGTGGGGGGTTGTGGTTTCGATGGTCTGGCCATCGAAAATGATGGTCCCGGTGTCTTTTTTGTAGACGCCGGAGAGGATTTTCATTAGGGTGGATTTGCCGGCACCATTTTCGCCGACCACGCCGTGTACGGTGCCGCGCTGAACATCAATGGAGACGCCGTTTAGGGCCCGGACGCCCGGGAATGACTTGGTGACGTCCCTGATGGACAAAATGTAATCGGTGGTTGGTGTGTCCATAAGTCCTTACCTGCAGTGGATTCGATACCGAAAAAGAAGGCCCGCCCCACCTTGCGGCGGAACGGGCCCGGTCTCAACGACCTTCTACCACTGGGGCAGCGGGTAGTTGTTGACGGTGGTCTTGTCGTAGATGATCTGGGGGATGACGTTGAAGGGAGTAACCTTCTTGCCAGCCAGAACATCCTTGGCGAGGCTCAGTTCCTTCTTCGCCATGGCGGTGAAGTCCTGAGCAATCGACACGGCCTGATCGCCGCTCTTGACCTGAACGTAGCCGGCCTTGTTGCCGTCAACGCCCACGATGAACAGGTTCTTCAACCCGGCAGCCTTGGCAGCCTGGATGACGCCCGTGGCACCGTTGTCCCAATGCACGAACACGCCTTGGATCTTGTCACCGTACTTGACGATGTCGTCTTCCATGATGGCCTGAGCTTGGTCGGTCGCCCACTGCTGGCAAGCCTTGAAGTCCAGAACGGTGATCTTCGAGCCCTTGATGCCCTTGTCGCCGTTGAAGCCGTCGTGGCGGCTCAGCTGAGCGTTGTGGCCGGCCTGACCGCCGATTTCGACAATCGTGGCACCCTTGGGGAAGGCCTTGATCATCTGCTGAGCGGCCAGCTGACCACCGAGCACGTCGTCGCTCGAAGCGGCAAAGTCACGGTATTGCACGTCGGTGCCGACGAGTTCAGACGAGAACATACCGACGACGACCTTGGCATCGTGAGCCTTCTTGAGGGCGGGGACGATGGCATGGATGTCGTTCGGGTTGACGAAGATCGCCTTGAAGCCCTGGGCGATACAAGTCGTCACGATCTGCGATTCGGCCTGGGTATCACCCTTGGCGTCGAACGTGGATACGTCGAAACCGTAGTCAGGACCATACTTGACGAATTCCTTCGCCGAGAAGGCCTGCGACTCATTGGCCTGATTGGACACAATGAACGCGACTTTGACGTTAGCAGCCGACGCGCCCATTGCGAGTCCAACCATCAGCACGAGCCCGATAGCCAATGCCTTGGAAAACCTTACCATAGAATACCTCCATGAAAACATTCAGCGAAGCACAAAAGCGCCCGCAATTCTCTAGATCCTCAGCCCAAAACAGTCACATGTCAACAACATTCTTTCATAAGAAAGCCAAATCACTTCACACGCGTGAAATCTGAATCCACTTTGGGTTCTACAACGCCTTTAGGTGGTCGGCCAAGCGGAGTGCCAAGGCCACGATGGTGAGGGTTGGATTCGTGAACCCGCTGGTAGGGAATTGTCCGCACCCGGCTGTGTAGAGGTTATCTACACTGTAGAACCGCGAGTCAACATTCACAAGACCTTCTTCGGAAGTTGCTCCCATTCGCAGGGCGCCCATGTGGTGGTCGCCGGTGGCGAGCGCGGTCTCGGCGCGGCCAAAGGTCCACTCGTCGGCACCACCGCGAAGATCGCACAGCAGTTGAAAGTCAGAGGCCCCGTGGCGCGTCAGGTAGTGACCGGCGAGGTCGAGGGCACGGACGGCCGTCTTTTTATCTTCATCGGCGAGGCGCCAGTCCAAATGCGTGGTGGGCTGCCCGAACACCGGATCGACCTCGGTTGCGCTCAGGGTGAGCCGGCTGTCTTCGTTGGGCACCTGTTCCCAATTGAGGTTGAGCTCGGCCTTGTCGCCTTCGGGGTTAAAGCGGACGATGACCCGGAAGTTGCCGATCTTTTCGGCGTCGAGGGTTTCGGGCTTGGGCGCCAGCACACCCCAGGCATTGAACACGTGGTGCTTGAACAGCAACCGCGGGTCGACCAGCGGCGCCGTGTCGTGAACGTAGGGCCCTCCCGGCGTTTCGGGACTGCGCAAACGCACTTGCTGGTCGCGGTACAGATTGCGGATCTCGGCGGGCACGGGTTGGGCAAAAGTCACTTTGGCGGCGGTGGTGATTAACGGGTGCACCATGAACCCCCGGCCCAGGTGATCGCGGCGGTTATTGCCCAGGTCGCCCGACAACTTGAGAACCCTCACCGTTTCGATGCCACCCAAAGCCAACACATAACGGTCTGCCTTCACGCGGAACCGATGACCCGCCTGGCCTTTTTTGATGCTCGCACATTCCAGCGCTGTCACGTGGCCCTTGTCGGGGGTCGAGTCCAGGCGCAGCAGGTGGGCGTTGAACAGCACGGTGACGTTGGAGGAGGCCTTGAGGTCATCGGCGACCCGCAGCTGGAAGTCGTGGTAGCGTTCCTCGTACTGCGCGTGCATGATGGCCACGCCCAGCTCGTCGCCCGGCTTGGGCGGAAAGCTCTTGCCGAATAGGGTCGTCTCCCAAAAAGGCAGGTCGTCGAAGTTGAACGGACCGTAGCGACCGTAGTCCATGGCGTCTTGGTAGTACGGAGTGAGGCTCGAAAGCGGGATCGGCCACGAGGCGTCGCGGTAGCCCGGGCGGGCGCGAAAGTCGGCGTCGTCGAGCGGGCGTGACCAAAACCCGAAGTGGTTGGTGGTGCCGCCAAACATATGCAGCCGCGAGCGCCGCAAAAACAGCGGGTCCACTTTGGTCAAAAAATCCCCCGTGGTGCCTCCATAGATCTTTTGGCGGTAGCTGGGCGGCAGTCCCTTTTCGTCGGGAAGCCCGGCAACGAGAACAAGGACCTTTTTGGACGACCCGGCCAACCGCTTCGCCAGGGGCAAGCCAGCCGCGCCGGCGCCGACGATGCAAACGTCGTAGTCCTGCAGGGTGGAACCCGCCGGGAGTTCTTCACTCGAAAGGAACATGCTCATAGTGTCATCGTAAGGGCATTTTCGAGCAAGCGAAACGCCCAAAGACTGCCCGAAAGGTGGACAAAACTGAACAAGGCCCGGCTATACTGGCCGGTATGAGCGGCTTTGGTTCGGCGGCCAGCCGAGAAACAGCGGATTACCTCGCGTCGCTGCGGCCCGAACGGGTCGAGGTGAAGTTCTGTGAGCGCTTCGACGGGCAGAGCCGAATCTGGAACCTCGAGAGGCATTCGCACAACGTCTTCGAGCTCCTGTATTTTTTGGATGGCGGCGCCAAGATTCACGCCGGTGATGGCGAACTGTCGGCGGGGCTGTTCGACCTGGTGCTGTACCCTCCAGGGGTGGTCCACGAAGAGCAGTTGGTTGAGGGCTTCCGCAACGAGGTCTTCTGCTTTTGGCTCGATCTGGGCCCGACCGCTACTTTTCATCAGGGTATCACGGTGCCCGACCGGACCGGCGAGATCCGCGTGCTCGTCGAGGCCTTGTTTCAGGAAGCCATTGCCCGCCGACCGCTCGCTGCCGAGATGGTGGCCCTGTACGTGGGGGGAATCCTCACGCTGGCCCGCCGCTGGTTGGAAGAGCCGCCCAAGGACGACCAAGGGCTGGTCGCCCGGTGTTTGAGCTATATCCACGAGCACTACACTGAGGATTTTGAGGTCGAGACCATGGCGCGCGCGGTGGCCGTCAGCCCTTCGTACCTCTTCCGGTCGTTCAAAAAGAAGCTGGGAATGACCCCCATGCACTATCGCAACGAGGTACGCATCGAGAAGTCGAAGCTTCTGCTGTGCCAAAGCAACCGCCGGCTCGACCTGATTGCCCAGGAGTTGGGCATCACCGACGTGAAGTACTTTTCGTCGCTGTTCAAGCAAGTGACTGGCCAGACTCCGGGGGCCTTCCGCAAGCTCAATCGTCACTCGGAGTGAAGTGAAAAACCGGGAGTTCAGTTCTGCCCACCTTCCGGCCAGTTCTCTGCGTTTTCATCCGGGCACGCCGGGTTTAGTCTTATCCCTATGAAGACACCCGCGTCGTTCCCCATCCCCGGCCTTACGCTGCGCATCGCGTCGCTCAAAGCCAAAATGCAGGCCGAGCCCCGCTACCTGTCGCTCGAGCAGGCGCTCCTCGTGACCAAGACCTACCAGGCCAACGAGGGGGCTTCGATGGCCCGCAAACGGGCGCTGTCGCTGGCGGCGGCCTTGAGGGAAATCGCCATTGCCATCGATCCCGAAGAGCTGATCGTGGGCAACCGGACGGCCGGGGTGCGCGCCGGAGTGGTCTTCCCCGAAGCAGGAATCTCGTGGATCGACAAGGAGCTGGAAACCCTGCCGACGCGCCCGCAAGACAAGTTCGGCGTGCGCCGTGAGGATATCGATGACTTTCGCCGCGTCGTTGCCCCCTATTGGAAAGGCAAGTCGCTCGAGGACACCATCCGCGCCGAAGCCGGAACCATCGTCGACGCCATCGGCCGGGTGGTGAAAATCAACCAGAAGGACCACGCGCAAGGGCACATTTGCCCCGATACCGAAAAGTGGCTCCGCGTGGGGGCTGGCGGCCTTCAGCGCGAGGCCGAAGCCAAACTCGCCAGCGAAACCGACCCCGAGAAGCGCGAGTTTTATGAGTCGGTGGTCACGGTCCTGTCGGCGTCCCGCGATTTCATGCTCCGCTACGCCGTGCTGGCCGAAGAACTGGGCCTGCGCGAAGTGGCGCGGATTTGCCGCAAACTGGCGGCAGACGCGGGCTCGTGCGGCGCCGAAACCTTCCACGAGGCGTTGCAGGCGCTGTGGTTCCTGTTCGTCGTGCTGCACCTGGAAAGCAACGCCTCGTCGTTTTCGCCCGGGCGCGCCGACCAGTACCTGCTGCCGTACTTTCTGGCCGACAAAAAGGCCGGTCGCCTCGACGACTCGCGCGCCTTGGAGCTCATTGAGGCACTCTGGCTCAAGTTCAACCAGATCGTCTACCTGCGCAACTCGCACAGCGCGTCGTTCTTCGCCGGCTTCCCCATCGGATTCAACGTGGCCTTGGGCGGACGAAACGCCGATGGCTCCGACGCGACCAATGAGCTGAGTTACCTGTTCCTGCAAGCGCAGGGTGCATTGGGGTTGCCGCAGCCCAACCTGTCGGCCCGGTTGCACGAAGGATCGCCGCAAGAGTTCCTCGACGCCTGCTCGACCGTGGTGGGCCGAGGCAGCGGCATGCCGCAGGTGTTCAACGACGAGAGCATTGTTCCCGCGCTGACAGCCCAGGGGATCAGCCGCGACGACGCCGAAAACTACGCCATCGTGGGTTGCGTGGAGCTGACCACTCACGGTAACAACTTGGGTTGGAGCGACGCGGCCATGTTCAACCTGCCCAAGGCTCTGGAATTGGCGCTCAACAACGGCGTCGACCTGATCACCGGCCAGCATCTGTCGCCCGGAACCGGAGCCCTGAGCGACTTCGCCACCTATCAGGACGTTGAAAAGGCTTTTGCCGCGCAGATCGACTACTTTTTTGAGGGGATGCTCGAGGCTTGTGTCAAAGTCGAGGCCGTCCACAAGCGGCTGATGCCGACGGCGTTCCTTTCGGCGGTGATCAACGACTGCCTCGACAAGGGGCTCGACGTGGTCGCCGGAGGGGCCCACTACAACCTTTCGGGCATTCAAGCCATCCAGATGGCCAACGTGGCCGACTCGCTGGCGGCCCTCAAAGTGCTGGTGTACGGAGACGGCGGCGAGAAGGGGCACAGACCTCTCGACCGGAGGGTTCTGCTCCAGGCCCTGCGCGACAACTTTGAGGGCAACGACGAGCTTCGCAAAACCCTGCTCGCCTCGCCCAAGTACGGCAACGACATCGCCTGGGTCGATGAGCTGGCCAACCAGTGGGTCACGTACTTTGCCAAAAAGTTCGACGGACGGACCAACTTCCGCGGAGGGCGCTACCACACTGGCATGTACACTGTCAGCGCCCACGTGCCGATGGGGGCCAACGTCGGTGCCTCGCCCGACGGCCGCCTGGCGAAAACCCCGCTCGCCGATGGGGGCATGTCGGCCGTGTACGGGCGCGACCTCAAGGGCCCGACCGCCGTGCTCAAGTCGGTATCGCGCATCAATTCGGCGCTCGGGAGCAACGGGACGCTGCTGAACCTCAAGTTTCTGCCGAGTTTCTTTTCGACCTTTGAGGGCATTCAGAAGTTTTCGAGCCTGCTCAAGGCTTTTGTGCGGCTGCGGATCAACCACGCGCAGTTCAACGTCGTCCGGGGGGAAGACCTGCTCGACGCACAGCTGCATCCCGAAAATCACCGGGGGCTGACCATCCGGGTGGCCGGCTACACGGCCTACTTCACCGAGTTGGCCACCGACCTGCAGAACGAGATCATCGCCCGCACCGCCTATGATCATCTTTGACCTGCAGCGGTTCTCGGTGCACGACGGGCCGGGAATCCGCACCACGGTTTTTTTGAAGGGTTGCCCCCTGCGTTGCCTGTGGTGCCAGAATCCCGAGGGCCTGGAGTTCGGGTTGGGCGATGCGGGAGACGCCGGAAAGGTGCGCGAAATTTCGCCCGCCGACTTGGCCGAGGAACTTTTGGCCGACGAAGTGTTCTTTGAAACCTCGGGCGGTGGCGTCACGTTTTCGGGTGGCGAACCGCTGGCGCAGGTCGACGAGCTGATCCAGACGGCCCGGCTTTTGCGGTCGCGCGGCATCCACGTAGCGGTTGAGACCTCGCTCTACGTTCCGGCCGCCTTTGTGCGGAAAGTCTTGGGCGAGGTCGACCTGATACACGCTGACCTCAAGGCGTGGAACCCGGACGACCACAAGGCCTGGACTGGTCGGAGCAACACGCGGATTTTGGCAAACTTCCGGTTGGTAGCCGACGCGGCGCAGCAGGGCGGCCCCACGTTGATCGTTCGCACCCCGTTGGTCCCCGAACATACCGCCTCCGAGGCCAATCTGGGTCAGCTCCGCGAGTTCTTGTCGGGCTGGTCGCCGGCACCGGCGTGGGAACTGATGGACTTCAATGCGCTCGCCCGATCGAAGTATCAGGGGATGGGCCGTAACAACTACCCGTTCGAGCACCTGAGCACCGGCTTGGGGGCCGAGCAGTTGCAGCACTTTCACGTGGTCGCCGGTCTGGCGGACCCACCCGTCAAGGAGACTTCCACCATGGTCAACTGCATCCGCGACTTTGTCACCCGCGCCCAAGCCGGGAACACGGTGTACATCACCGACGTTCGGCAGGCGTTTGAACGCCTTTCGGCGAGCGATTCGTTCCGGTTCGGTTTGGACCTCACCCTTCCCGACAAGAGCCATCGGAAGTTCGTGTTGCGGCTTCCCCACTTTGCGACCGCCGACGACACCCCCGAGCGGACCTTCGTGGTCGAGTACTTCCTGGCCGAGCTGTACAACCGGCTTTCGGCGCTGGGACCCCGCCGACTCGAGTTCCTTGCCGAGGAAGGCGTGGCAGAGGCTCCTTGGTTGCACCGGCGTTTCGAAAAGGACTTTGGTCTGTCGCTGAGCCGCAAAGACCGGCGAGGCTACGGCCGCGCGGTCAACGTGCTCGAACGCATGGTCGACTCGCTCGAGCACACGCACGGTTCGCGCATGACGTGCTCGTTCATGGTGGGCCCGGTTCAGGCGGCGAGCCCAACGGAGTCCGCGCCTCGGGGTGCGGTGGCAACAATGGCCAAGCGCGCCCTCGAAGGTGTCGAGGGCCGCACGCTCCTGGGCATCGACGTGGGGGGCAGCGACATCAAGCTGGCCTTGTCGCTGAAGGGGCGCTTGGCCGCGCTCAAGGAATACGACTGGTTCCCGGCCAAGTTCACCCGAATCAGCTCGCTGACCGATCCGTTGGAAGACCTCGTCAAACTGATGACGTGGCAGGCGATGGCACTGGGTGCGGCGGGAAAGCCCGACCCGGAGCTCGAGGCGGCTCTCGCACCTGCCTTCGCTCACGGAGCCGACGACGCAGCTTTGCAAAAGGCCCTGCGAGCGGCGGCCCCGCTGGTGGCCCGGCATCCGGCGTTTCAGCTCGACGGCATCGGGCACTCGTTCCCGGATGTCGTGGTGCGCGATAAAATTGTCGGCGGCGAGGTGTACAAAACGCGGGGCATCCGCGACAACGGCGCGCTCGACTACGAAGCCGAGTTTCAGGGCCTGACCAACCTCGACGTCCGGTTGCGGCCGTACGTGAGGCCTGAGGGCCTCATCGCCACGGTCAACGACGGTCCGATGGCCGCGTTCACGGCGCTGGTGGAGCAAGGGGCCGAGAATCCGCGCAGCGTGGCCGACGGGATCTTTGCGCACACGCTGGGCACCGAGTTGGGCACCGGTTGGGTCACCGAAAACGGCGTCATCCCCGACGTGCCGCTCGAAGTGTACAACTTCATCATCGACCTGGGCTCGTACCCCGAGCGCGAGTTTGCGTGCGACGATCCGCGCAGCAACCGCAACTTCAACACCGACTTGCCCGGAACCCTCCAAAAGTACACCAGCCAGAGTGGGGCGTTCCGGCTGGCCCTCAAGTACTTCCCGGGCGAACGAAAAGACCTGATGGCCGAACTCGCCGAAAAGGGTTTCGTGGTGCCCGTCGGCGCCTCCGGGATGAAGATTCCCCCGGCGTTCCGGATTCCCACCGAACCCAAGGACTTGCGCAAGCCCTTCCTCGAGTACCTGATGAGCCTGCCCGACCGCGACGGGCACCCGACGGTCGAAAAGATCTTCACCGAAATCGGGGAGTTCTTGGCGGTGGCGACGCTGGAATGCAATCAGATTCTCGGCCCGGCAGCCCAATCGCGCATCCTGTTCGGTCGCATGGTGAAAAACGCTGCGTGCTTCCGGTTGATGCAGAAGGGGGCCCGGTCGATCAGCAAGACCATCGAACTCGTGCCAGCCGCCGACGACTTGGCCGTGACCAAGCTGATGAAAGAGCTCAAGGCCGATCCGGACCACACCGTCGCGCAGTTTGCGCAAGCCGTCGGCGCCATCTACTACGCGGCGAGCCGACTTGGGGTTGAACAGGGCGCGCAATTGGTTCTTAATGAAAGTGATCATGACAAAACGCCTTGACCAAATACTGAAACTTCTTTCCGAACAACACAAAATAACTGTCATTCAGCTATCGGAAGAGCTTCATGTGTCACCCGCTACCATCCGGCAGGATCTCACGGTGCTGGAGCAGGAAGGGCTTTTGGTGCGAACCCACGGCGGCGCTGAGCTCCGTGAGACCGACGATTTGGCGCACCGCATGGCCATCAACTACGAGGACAAGCTCAAAATCGCGCGCCGCGCCGTCGAGTTCGTCAACGAGGGCGACACGATTTTCGTCGAGTCAGGCTCGACCAACGCCATCTTCGTCAAGGAACTGACCTCGCGCAAACGGGTCACGGTGATCACGTCGAACGCCTTCATCGCTCGTACGGTCGACCAGTCGCGCGGCGGCAGTGTCATCCTCATTGGCGGCGTCTACCAGCGCGAAAGCGAAAGCATAGTCGGCAACCTGGCCAAGTCGAACATCGACCAGTTGAACTTCAAACAGGCCTTTTTGGGCGTCGATGGCTTTACCGTCGAAACCGGCTTTACCGGCCGCGACATGATGCGCGCCGAGATCGTGGCCTACATCGTGAAAAAGGCCCGCGAAGTGTTCATCCTGACCGACTCGTCGAAGTTCGGGCAGATCCACCTTTCGCAATACTGTCGGCTCGAAGACGTCGACCGCGTCGTGACCGACCAGGGGCTGGGCGCCGAGTTTCAGCAGGCGCTCGCCGGTCTGGTCGATCTCATCGTGGTCCCCAAAGACGCTTCCTAGAGTTCAGCGACCTTCACCCAACGTTGTTGGTTCACCGACGCATAGGCCGCGTCCATGACCAGGTTGTTGAGAACCCCGTCGCGCAGCCCTGGGCTCGGTTCCCGCTTGTCGAGCACAGCCTTGAGGAACTGGTACTGGTTTTCGGCGTGGGTACGCTCCCAGCCGATGATGGCGCGGGCCGGCGGCACCAACGCCCCTTCGTAGGTCTGAATCGTCTCCAAACGCGTCCAGCCCGACTCGCCCGACTTGCGGGTGGCGTCGAAATAGTACAGCCAGTTGGCGTCCATCAGATCGAAGCGAAGCGCGCCCTTGGACCCTTCAATAGTCAGACGCAGGTCGTCGGCCGAACCGGTGGCAAACCGCGAAACGGTCAGCGTGCCGGTGGCGCCGTTCTTCATCGTCGCCTGAAGCCAGGCCGCGTCGTCCACATCGACCGGGCCCATTTCGGACGAACCCTTGGCCACCGGACGTTCCTTGATGTAGGTCCTGGTCGTCGCCGAAATTTGGTCAAACTCACCCACCAAGAAGCGCACCAGGTCGATGATGTGCGACCCGAGGTCCATGATGGCGCCGCCCCCTGAGTCCTTCATGCGCATGCGCCAACTCAGCGGACGCGAAGCATCCTGATACCCGGTATGGAGATACTCAGCATGATAGCGGTACACGTCGCCGATGGCGCCGGCTTCGACGAGCTTGCGCGCCTTTTGGATGGCGGGAACAAACCGGTAGTTGAAGGTCATCCCCAGGGTACCCTTCGACGCCGCAGCAACCGCCAGAAGTTCCTTGGCCTGCGATCCCGAAAGCGCCAGCGGCTTTTCGCAATAGATGCTCTTGCCGGCCTTGAGGACGAGAAGAGCGGCTTCGGCGTGCGCGTCGTTGGGGAGCACGCAATCGATGACATCGACCGCAGGATCGTTCACCAGGTCGGTGAGGTTGGTGTAGGCCTTTGCAAAGCCACCGTCGGTTTGCGCCTCATGTGCGCTCTTTTCGGACCGGGTACACACCGCCTCGAGCCGGTAGCGGGGAAAGCTGGGGTAGTAACTGGGAATGCTGCGGTAGGCCAGGGTATGGAGTTTGCCTATTCCCCCATAGCCCAACATTCCGATGCCGAGAATTGCCATGGCTGCCCCTTAGCCCTTGAGGCCCTGGGCCGTCCGGTACTTGGCCGAGGCTTCGTCCATGGTGGCCTTGAGGTCGCGAACGGCCTGGGTGATGCCGCCCGCGCCGGGTTCAAACCGACCCTGGGGGCCCTTCATCAGCGGCGAAGAGAACTCGCCGACCGTCATGCCCCGGGCGATGAAGTCACCGACGTTCTTGCGGTTGAGGCCGCCGTCTTCCATCAGGTCGAGGTCGTGCTCGCGGCCGGCTTTGACGATCATTTCGTGCATGCGCGCGATGTTGTCGAGCATGATGGGGTCCATGGTGTGCGGGCTGGCAGCGCCGGTGGTGGGCTTCCAGAACGGTGCCTTGCTTTCGTATTCGATGATGTCGACAAACGGAATGTACTGTTCGAACGACACGATGGGAGTGCCCTGCCAGGCCCAAACGCCAACCTTGAGCTCGAGCGTTTCCTTGACGAACAGCACCTGCTGCATCAGCATTTCGCCGGTCGTCTCGATGGGAAGGCTGATCAGGTTGGCGCCCTGCTCCTTGAGCTGGCGCAGCAGGTCAAAGTTGGGACGCATCATCTGCAGCTGAACTTCGATTTCGAGGTTGGTGTGCCGGCGAATCCCCTCGAGGATGTCGATGCCACCACGGGGGGCCGAAAAGTCCATGTACTTGCCGTCGCGCATTTCGATGTGGATCCAGTCGGCGCCACCGGCCTCCAGTTCTTTCACGGTTGCGGCCAGGTTTCCATAGTCGGCCCAGAACAGGCCCGCTGCGATCTTCGTTTCTTTTCCAACAATACCGATTTTGGGAGTACTCATGTGTCTCACCTCCAGATGCGAAAAGAGTACCCTGAGTCCTTTCATATGTCAAGAAAAGGTCATCATATGAACGGCAATACGAAAACTATTTGCTTTCACCTGAAGTCATGATATTCTTCATATGGAGTTCCAGGGAGGTTGTTTGATGGAGTCATTTCTTTGCGGGGTGGATATTGGCGGGACAAAGCTCAGCGTGGGGCTGGTCACCGAGGCCGGCGACTTGGTGGATCAGCTGACCGTCCACGATCACGTCACGAAGACGCCGGACCTCATCATGCAGCAGATCGCCGGCCTCGTGGGGCAGCTTTTGGAACAAAACTCGCTGAAGCAAGACCGGCTTCGCGGCGTCGGCGTCGCAACGGCCGGGCACCTGCGCTTCCGCGACGGCACGCTGATCACGATGAGCAACCTCGAGGGGTTCCGCGGCTATCCTATCCGTGACAAATTGCAGGCGCACTTCTCGGTGCCCGTGGTCGTCGACAACGACGCCAACGCGCAAGCGTTTGCCGAGTACAAGTTCGGGGCTGGGCGAGGGTACCCCGACCTGGTTTTTTTGACCATCAGCACGCAAATCGGAGCGGGCCTCATCCTCGGCGGCCAGATGTTCCGCGGCATGACGGGAACAGCGGGCGAGATCGGCCATACCATTGTCGACCCGAACAGCGACCTGGTGTGCCCCTGCGGCAACAAAGGTTGCTTGATCGCGGTGGCGTCGAGCGTGAACCTCGACAAAGTGTATCGGCGCAAGGTCGCGGGCTTGGGAGTTCAGCCCACCCTGGGCCCGGGCCTCATCGACGGGCCCTTCATCAAGAGGGGCCTCGACCAGGGCGACCCTGCCTCGCAGCAACTGGTGGCCGAGTACGCCGATTACATTGGCATCGCCCTGTACAACCTGTTTCAGATCTTCAATCCCAACGCCATCGTGCTCGGCGGCGGCCTGACCGCGTGGGGAGCCCCGTTCTTCGAGGGCATCGAACGCAAGTTCAAGGCTTTGGCCCGCGACATGCTTTTCGACCCCATGCCTATTTTGAAGGGAACCGTGGCGCACTCCGGTTTGGTGGGGGCCGCCTCGCTGGTGAGCGCCACGTGAGCACGAAGTTCGACCTTGTAATCATCGGCTCCGGCTTGGGCGGCTCGGCTGCGGCCAAGGTGCTGCAAGCGACGGGCAAGTCGATTCTCATCGTGGAGCGCGGCGACTACGTGAAGCAAGAGAAAGAAAACTGGGACGTCAACGAGGTGTCGGTAAAGCGGCGCTACGATTCGCCCGAAAAGTGGCTCGACGGCAAGGGCAAGGAGTTCAGCCCGCGCACCTATTACAACGTGGGTGGCAGCACCAAGTTCTATGGGGGTACCGCGCTCCGGTTCCGCGAGACCGACTTTCAGGAAAGAGCGGTGGGCGAAGGCCGCACGGTAGCCTGGCCGTTCGCCTATGCCGAGCTGGCCCCGTGGTACGAAAAGGCCGAGGAACTGCTCGAGGTGCACGGGCAGACCGGCGAAGACCCTACCGAGCCCCCGAGGGGCGAGTTCCCCTACCCGGCGCTGGTACATGAGCCGACACTGGCGACGCTGGCCGAAAAGCTGAGCCAGCAGGGGCTGCACCCCATCCATTTGCCCATCGCCATCGATCAAGGAGTCAAGGGCAAATGCATCAAAGGGAGTCCCTGCGACGGGTTCCCCTGTATGTACCGGGCCAAGGGAGACGCCGAGAACCGAATTTTGCGGCCCTTGCTCCTCAAAAAGCACCCCAACGTCACCCTGTGGACGAACGCCTTGGTCGACCGCCTCGAAACCTCGCCCGATGGCAAACGGGTGGTCGCCGCGCACGTCGTGAAAAACGGCGAGGTGGTGGTGGTCGAAGGCGAGCATTTTATCGTGGCGGCGGGCGCGGTCAACTCGGCGGCGCTGCTGCTGAAGTCCAAAAGCCCCGCGCACCCCAAAGGGTTGGCGAACTCTTCCGACCAGGTGGGGCGCAACTTCATGTCGCACAACAACACGGTGCTTTTGGCCCTGCATCCGTTCCGCAAGAACCCGACCAAGTTCCAAAAGACCCTGACCATCCACGATTTTTACCAGCAAGGCACTTTTCAAGGGCGCGGCAAAGTTCAGCCCGAAATGCTGCAAGGCAAAAAAGACTGGGCGATGCGGACGTTCCGCAAGTTCATCGCGGCCCGAAGCGTCGACTTCTGGGTGATGTCAGAAGACCTTCCCACCCCCGACAACCGGGTCACGGTTGATGAAGCGGGGCGCATCCATCTGGCTCGCCGCGCCACCAATACCCTGGCGCACCAAGTGCTGATCTGGAAGGCGATGAACGCCTTGAGCAAAGCCGGCCTGCCGGTCTGTTTTGTCGACGAGCGTGGCACCTCCGCCATTCAGCACCAGTGCGGCACCGTTCGTTTTGGCAACGATCCGAAAACTTCGGTGCTGGACCAGTGGTGCCGCACCCACGAGGTCGCCAACCTGTACGTGATGGATGCCAGCTTCTTCCCGTCGTCGGCAGCCGTGAATCCCGCGCTGACCGTGCTCGCTCAGACCTTGCGGGCCGCCGAGCACCTCAAAGCCTCGTTGCTATAGGGTGTGTTCCGTCCGGGCAATGATATCGTCTTGGGTATCGGGCGCCAGGTCGCGGAAGAACGCCGAATAGCCAGCCACCCGGACGACGAGATCGCGGTACTTCTCGGGGTCTTTTTTGGCGGCCAGCAGAGTCTCGCGCGACACAATGTTGTACTGCACGTGCCAACCCTTCAGGTCGTCAAAGAACGTGCGGATCATCGCCGCGAGCTTGGCCTTGTCGGCCGGGGTTTCGAGGGTCTTGGGCGAGAGTTTCTGGTTGAGCAGGATTCCACCGAAAATGCGCTCGGCCGGCAGTTTGCCGATTGACTGGAACACCGCCGTCGGACCGAGCAGGTCTGTCCCCGAAGAGGGAGAGCAGCCTTCGGCTAGCGGCGTGCCGGCGTGGCGACCATCGGGCGTGGCGCCCACTTCCGACCCCGAAGGCACGTTGGACGAAATGCTCGACGTACCCGGATAGTAGCCGCCGCCGCTGGGCCCACGTCCGTAGCGCGTGTTGTGCAGCTTTTCGATTTCGTCGGTGAAGGCAGCGTAGGCCTCGACCACCAACTGGTCCACTTCGTCGTCGTCGTTGCCGAACTTCGGCGCGTTGTTGAGCAGGCGCAGGCGCAGGATTTCGCCTTGCGGCCCGGCAAAGTCATTCGCCAGCGCGTCGAGCAGCTCCTGCCGACCGATCACGCCGTCTTCGAACACCAGCTTTTTGAGCGCAACCAGCGAATTGCCCAGGTTGGCAATGCCCACCTGCAGGCCCGAGACCCAGTCGTACACCGCGCCGCCTTCCTTGAGGTGCTTGCCGCGGCCAATGCAGTCGTCGGTAAAGGTGGAGCACAACACGTCGGGAACCAGGTCTTCGAGGGCGGTGTCGACCGCGACGTCGATGGCGACACTGGCACGGGCATAAAACTGAACTTGCTTGGTCCACGCCGCCATGAGCGCGCGGAAGTCCTGGAAGGTCGTGAGCGAGCCCGTGCCGGGCAAAAAGGCCTTGCCCGACGCGGGGTCCTGACCGTCTCTCAGGGTTAAAATCAGCACGCGCATAAAATTAAGGAAGCTCATACCGGTGGTGCGGTAGCCCCATTTGCCCGGAACCGCGACCTCGATGCAACCGATGGCCGAATAGTCGCGCGCGTCTTCCAGGCTGACGCCCAAGCGGAGCATGCCGGGAATCACCACTTCGTCGTTGTTGAACGCCGGCATGCCAAAACCCTTTTCGATCACGCTGACGGCGCGGGCCAGGAACTCGGGGCTCATGCCCGAATGGTAGCGCACCGAAAGGTTGGGCTGGGTGAGTTTCATTTCGCCGACCGACTCGAGGATGAGCGAACTGAGGGCGTTGGTGGCATCGTGGCCCTCGCGGTTGACGCCGCCGATGGTGACGTTCTGGTACAGTGGCCCACCACCCGAGGTGCGGGTGTGACTCGACGAGCGAACTTTCTTGACGCAGGTGAGCTTGATCCACGTGCTGCACAGCAGCTCCTTCGCGGTTTCGGTGTCGATGGCACCGGTCCGCAGATCGTCGTCGTAGTAACGGCCTAGGTACTGGTCGAGGCGGCCAAACGACAGTGAGTGACCGTTCGATTCAACTTGCAGCACCAACTGAAGGAACACGCTGAACTGCAACGCTTCGCGGAAGCTTTGGGGGCGCTTGGTCGCGATCGCCGCGCAGACTTGGGCCATCAGGGCGAGTTCAGCAGCGCGTTTCGGGTCCATTTCGGCTTTGGCTTGCGCGTCTGCCAAGTCGGCGTAGCGCTGAATGTAGAGGGTCAAGCCTTCCAGAACGTCGAGCATCGCGAGGTACAACTGGCGTTTCTTGAGGTCAAAGAACGAAGTGGGGTCGAGCGACGCCAGCGCGGCTTTCACCAAGGAGGTGTAGCCCGCAACGCCCAGGTCGAGCGCCTTGGTCAGGTTGATCGCCACGTGGCCGTCACCCGAGGTCATGTTCCCCTCGGCCTTGATGATCTTGGTGGCGTGCAGTTCTTCCAGTTCGGGCGAGAGCAGGGCGTGGGCGTGCTCCTGAAGAGTCTTGCCTCGCCAGTAGTGGCAGATGGCCTTCAGCTCGGCCTTGACCTCGGGGGTGGCAAAGTAGGCTTCGGCGGTGCGCTGATCGATCTCATCGATTTCTTTTTCGATCCAACCGATGGCGTATTCCGGGAAGATGGCGGCGGCTTTGGGCCGGGAGGCCGTGTTGCCGAGCACCAGATCCTCGGGTTCGATGTAGAGGGTCATCTCGGCCAGGGTTTGCTTGAGGGCCAAACCGCGACGGCGGACAACGGGCAAAGGTTCGTTTTCGCGGTACACCCGCGTATAGATGCGGGCGCGTTCGGGGCAGATCGTCGCTTTGGTCGACAGCATCTTGTCTTTGGCACGTTGCATTCGCTCGGTCATGGGGTCATCCTCCAACGGTCAGGGTCATTGCCAGGCTGCCCGCCGCCTTCTTCCAGCCTTCCAAAGTTTCTTGTCCGATCCGGTCACGGGTGTAGGGGTTGGGTCGGCCCAACTGGTGGTATTTTCCGGCCGCGAGGTCGTGGTAGGGCAACACATCGACGCACACCGGGCCCAACGAGCGCCGCTCCAACGAGGCGATGAAGCCCAGGATCCAGTCCCGGTCGGAATCCGAATCGTTGAACCCCGGAATGAGGGGAACCCGGTACGCGACGTGGTCCGCCTTGTCCGAAACCAGTCGAACGTTGGAAACCACCGAGGCGACGTCGCCGGCTGTCCGCGTTAAAAAACGCTGGGGATCGAGGTGTTTCACATCGACCAGCCATTGAATGTTGTGCTCCAGAAACGGGAGCAAGACCGCTGACTCGACCGCGAGGCAAGTCTCAATCGCCACGGGCACCCCCAGAGCCTCCAGCTTTTCGATGCACTGCAGCAGGAACTCCGGCTGGTCGAGCGGCTCGCCACCCGAAAAAGTCACCCCGCCGCCGCTCTTGGCAAAGAAGGCTTGATCTTTGACCACCTCGCGGACGAGCGCATCGACCTCGACCTCGCGCCCCGCCACCCGAAGCGCCAACGAGGGGCAAACGGCCGCCAGCGCGCGGGGCACGGTCTTGGTCCGGTCGGGCTGAATCTTGCCTTCCACCTCGTGCATCGCTCCGCCAAATTGCGGGTGAAGGCAGGCGCGGCAGCCCACACATCGGGTAGAATCGAAAAGGATCTCGAGTTCCACTTTTTGGCTTTCGGGATTCGAGCACCAGTCGCAACGAAGCGGACAGCCCTTGAAAAAAACTACCGTCCGGATGCCGGGACCGTCGTGGGTGGAGTAGCGTTGTACGTCGAAGACCAGCGGTTTCCTCACACCCCCAGAATAGTCATTAACTTTCATATTGTCAATAAAAGACTTTCATGTGAAAATGATACGAAGGATATTTGAAAAAAGGAGTCGAAAATGGAAAAGAAGGTTGGTACGTACCGCCATGTGGTCCTGTTTGGATTCAAGGACGGAACGCCACAGTCAACGCTCAGGTCGGTCGAAAAGGCCTTTGAGGAGTTTTGCAAAGAACTGCCGTTTGTGAAAGGTTTCGAGGGTGGCACCAATTCGAGCCCCGAGAAGCTCGACCAAGGGTTCACCCACTGCTTCTTGGTCACCTTTGAAGACGCCGCCGCCCGCGACCTGTACCTGCCGCATCCGGCCCACCAGCGCTTCATCGCCCAGTGGATCGAGCCCTACCTGGCCAAGGTTTGCGTGCTCGACTACGAACCGGGGAAGTTTGAGTAACCGCCCGTGGCTGTCAAAACCAGCGCAAAGTAGTACGCTTCTGGCAACGACCCAAGGAGAAGATCTATGCCCTACGTCGTCGATTTTGTGACCGTTTCGACGGTCGGCCTGGAAACGTCGCCCGTTGCCGCCGCTCTGGCGGGCTTGCGGGCCAACGAGGCGCGCTACTACCAGAACAAGTACAAGCATGTGTTCACCACCGTACCCGCTGCTGAGAGTCAGGAGACTCTCGACTACGTGCATAAAATCCTCAAGGACGAACGCAAAATCGAATTGGGCGCCAAGCCGCTTGAGACCTCGCGCTTCCAAGTGGAAAACCTGGCCATGGCGTACGTGTTCTACGAAAGTGGACTGGCGGTCAACGTGATGTACACCATCGACGAGGCCAAAAAGCGGGCGGTGGGCTTCAAGCTTTCCGAAGGAATGGAGGTTCCTGCCGAGCTGGAACCGAAGTTCAAGTTCGCGCGCCAAAAGTCAAAGTTGGCCGGAACGATCCGTGGTTCGTTTTTCGTCATTAAGGGGCAGTACTAGCCGACTAGAAGTTCACTGGCTGCGAAAAGAACTCATTGATCACCAGACATGCGCCACCGACCATGCCGCGATTCTCGTCCATGGTCGAGGCCTCGATGCGGACCCGCTTTTCTACCGCAGGAAGGCCGATGTGATTCATGCCGTCGCGCAGGAGGGTCAGAAAGTACTCGCCCGCCCGGACGTACTCGCCCTGGATGATAATCAGCTCAGGGTCGTTCACCAGCACCACATTTCCCAGGCCCACGACAAACCAGTGCGCCACATCGCGGATCAGTTCCCGGGAAAGTGGGTCGCCTACCGAGGCTCCGTCGCTGATTTGGGTCAGCGTGAGCGCTTCGCAGGCCTCGGCCGACGTCACGACGGTCGAAGCGATTGTGCCTAACAGCGACCTGGCACGGGCTCGCATCCGCTTGGCCGACACGAGGGCTTCGAAGCACCCACGGTTGCCGCAAATGCACTCGGGCCCGTTGAGCGAATCCAGCGTCAGGTGCCCGACTTCGCCCGAAAGGCTTTGAGCGCCGTGCTTCACCTTGCCCGCGAGCACGATTCCGGCACCGAGCCCCTCTTCGAGCGCGTCGATGATCATGAAGTTCTCGATGCCATTGGCGAGCCCGCGGTCGCGTTCGGCGATGGCCTGGAACCGGTTCGTACAATCGACGTAGATCGGAAGGCCAGCGCTCGTGGGGAGCACGCTGACCAGGCCCTTGCGGAACAGCTCGGCAATCGGCAAGTCGCGGCCCCAGATTGGAAAGTGAGGCGAGAAGATCGAAACCCCCCGTTGGGAATCGACAAGGCCAGGCAGGGCAATCGCGAAGCCGACCAGCCTGCCGCTCGCCTCACCCCGGCGCCCCACGAGCGAAATCACCATTCCCAGTAGCTTCTTGAGAATGAAGTCGAAGTCCCGTTCGGCGCCGGTATGGTATTCCTCGCGGTCCAGAATCACGGCGTCGAGATCCATGGTCGCCACGATAATGGAGTCGGGCGTGATGTGAGCGCTCACCACGTAGCCGTAGGCGGGTCGGAAGCGGTACAGCTCCGGCCGTTTGCCACCCTCGTCGGTGGACTCGCCCTTGCCGACCGAAACCACGAAACCCCGGGCCAGAAGTTGGTCGATGATCTTCTTGGCCGTGGTCTTGCTGAGGCGGATTTCTTCGGAAATCCCGGCCACCGAAACGATCTCGCCGCGCCGGATGATCTCGAGGGCGAGGCGTACGTTGTTATCTTTGAGGCTCTTCGGCTTGGACCCTGTCTTCATGGTAGTTTCCTTGTTGCATAGTATTGGCTGGCGGACGCCTCCATCAGAAGATGAAAAGCCTGCCCCTCGCTCGAGGTTCCGATGGACTGAAAGCTGGGGGCACCACAAACACCTTGGACAAGGCCTTGGGCATCGACCTGGCGGTGACAGACCTCGCGCAGCCGTTCTGCGGTTTGCACAAGCTCCACTGTCGCCGCCCCGAGGTGCGCCAACTGAAAGATCGCTGTCGCCAGCATCTGGGCCAGGTTGGCCTCGACGAAGCTCGTGGGGTCGTCGAGCACATCGTGGAACAAGCCGTCGGCTCGCTGGTAGGCAAGACACCCCGCAATCACCTCGAGGGCCAAAGTCACCAGGCGCTCGCGCTGGGCTGCCGTCCACGTGGTGCCGTTGACGAGGGTCCTCACCAAACCCGTCGCGGCCCACCCGTTGCCACATCCCCAAAAGGCCTCCCGCTCCCAACGCTGCCGATCTTCGTCCCAGATGTGCGAGTACAACCGGGCACCCGGGTTCCACAACCGCCCCTGCAAAAGCTCAACCTGAGCAAAGGCCTCGTCCTCATAACCAGCGGCCGCCAGAAACGGGGGTGCCATGTACAGCGAATCGACCCACACCTGGCGCGGTCCGACCCGATGCAGCAGAACGCCGCCAGCGCCGTGATGTTCAGGCTTCCTGAGCCATTCGAGAAGCTGACCGACGGCGGCGGTGGCAAGGGGCTCGCCAGAACGCCGCGCCAAGACCAGGGCCCCTTCGCCATTGGTGGCTGGGTCGACCACGTAGGCGGCGTCGCCCATCACGCCCAACCGCCCATCGGGCAACCGGCGGACCAAAGCCTCCCGAGCCGCCAGTTCGGCCAAGTCGAGGCGCCCCAAAGCTATCAGGGCGTGCGTCAGCAGACCTTGTTCCCAAGAGTGTCGCTGCATCGTCAGCAGTGCAAACAAGACCTTGTCTGTCGAAGCGTCAAAACCAAGCATTAGGGACACTATGCTCCGCTGCGATAGTCCTGTCAATTTGTTTTCCAAGAGTATTATCTAACCCCGACTTTTCCTAATCTAATTATGTTATCTAACATTATTGCATAATTGGGAGTTTGACCTTACGATAGAGCTATGGAACACTCGCCTCTTCCCCCGCTGCAACTGTGCGACCAAGACTATTTTGCACTGCCTGGACTCAATGTGCTCCTGGGGCAGGACTACTATCCCGACGGCCACCAGTCGGGTCTGGTGATTCTCCAGCACGGAAAACGAGTCGCCAGCAACGGAGACCTGAGGCTCGAGACAGCCGGCGGGCAATGGCAACCCATTCCACGTCAGGTCACGCGGACCGTCAGCGAGGCCAGCCAGACCATCACCGTCACGATGGCGTACCCGGATGCCTCGCGCAACCGCACGGGCTTCAACCCGATCGAATACCCCGACCTCTCGTTCAGCTATCGCGTGTTGGTCACGGCCGAAGGGCGACGCTTTCGGGTGGGGCTCGAACTGGAAACGCCCCTTCCTTCACCGTGGGACAAGAAGGTGCGTTTCTGCCTCGAGTTGTTTCCCGGTGCCCTCTTCGGCCGCTCGTTTTGCAGCCCCGGGGGAACCGGAAGCTTCCCGCGTCAGCCGAACGGACCTTTCGCGCCCGACAGCCAGGGGGAACGGCACCTCTCGCCCCTCGCAAAGGGCGCGTGGCTGGTAGTGGCTCCCGAGACCCCTTGCCAGCGCCTGCGCATCGAAGCGGTAACGGGAGGGGAACTGACCCTGGTCGATGGCCGCGAACGGCACAACAACGGGTGGTTTGTCGTGCAGGCTGAACTGGCAACGGGGAAGGCCGGTCGCGTCCTGGAGTGGCTGGTTGACGTTTCGGCCGACCCGAGCTTTCGCGCCCCCGCAACCGTTCAGATCAATCAGGTCGGCTACAAACCCCAGGGAGAAAAAAGGGTCGTCGTGGAGCTGGATCCTCTGGACCTTCCCCTGCAGCCCGTGCGCGTCGAAAGGGTGCTGCCCTCGGGCGAGCGGCAGGTCGTAGCTCAAGGCGGGCAAAGTTGGGGAATGTTCCTGCGCAGCCGGTACCTGACCTTCGACTTCAGCGCGGTGAATGAACCCGGAACCTACCTGGCTGCCTACGGAGACACCGAGGCTGGGCCGTTCCAGATCGGTGACGAGGTGTACGCCAGGCACGTCTGGCAGCCGACGCTGGAATACTTCCTTCCGGTGCAGATGTGCCATATGCGGGTAGACGACGGCTATCGCGTTTGGCATGGGGCCTGCCATCGCTCCGATGCCCTGATGGCCCCGCCGGGCCTACAGCACTTCGACGGCTATCGGCAGGGTCCGACCACGCTCTGCGCGGCCAAGGGCGGCGAAAAACTCCGCGGACTGAACGAGGGCGGCTGGCACGATGCGGGAGACTTCGACCTGAGGTTGGAAAGTCAGGCCGAAACGGTCCGTGGCTTGGCGTTGGCCAGGGAACTGTTCGGTGCCGAGCTCGACAGCACGACGGTGGACTGGGCCCACCATGTTGTCACCCTGCGTCGTCCGGATGGGACGCCCGATATCCTGGAGCAGATCGAGCACGGACTGAAGTCCCTGTTGGGGGGCTGGAAGGCGCTGGGACGACCTTATCGCGGCATCATCGAAGCCTCCTTGCAGGACTACGTCCTCTTGGGCGACCCGGTGAATCACGAACAACCTCGCTTGGTCTTTACGGAAGAGCAACCTCACCACGAGGCGCTGATGGGAGCAGCCCTGGCCGCGGCAAGCCGGGTGATGGTTCATCGCCCGGCCTTGGCTCGGGAATGTCTGGACGTCGCCTGGCGTCTGTGGGAGCGCCTGGCCACAGCGGAGGCCCAGGCCAAGCTCGTCCTTGCCGTGGAACTCCTGCAGTGCGAGGGGCCAAGTGCCCGGGGACTTCTGCTCGCGAAGTTCCTTTCCGAGCAGAAGTCCTTGGTCTCGACTTCCTTCGATCAGGTGGGTTGGCTGATGGTCCGTGTTCTGGATCAGGTCGAGCAGGCTGGTTTCGAGTTTCGCCGCTGGGTGACCGAGGCGGCCCGCCTTCATCGCGACACGCTAGCCCGGAGTGCCGACACCACCCCGTATGGCATTCCCTACCGTCCGAATATCTGGGGCGCCGGCTGGCAGATCCAGAACTTCGGCATGCAGCAGGTGTTCCTGCACC
The DNA here is from genome assembly GCA_037142615.1 of Spirochaetales bacterium. Lineage (GTDB taxonomy): Bacteria > Spirochaetota > Spirochaetia > JABEVK01 > JABEVK01 > JAIFLN01. The sequence continues at coordinate 79,540 of JBAXAI010000006.1, forward strand.
TCGCGCTTCCCGAGCTCTTCGATTCCCGAAGTGTGTATCGGGCGCTGGACTTCATCTTGGGTTGCCATCCGGGTGCCAACAACGCCTCTTTTGTTTCGGGAGTCGGCGCGAAGTCGGTCACCACCGCTTACGGCCTCAACCGCGCCGACGCGGGGTGTATTCCCGGTGGTGCGGTGTCGGGCACGGCGCTGATCCGGCCCGACTTCCCCGAACTTTTGGACTGGCCCTACCTGTGGCAGCAGACTGAATACGTGCTCGGAGCCGGCACCACGGACTGGCTGCTGCTGGCGCTGGCGGCCGACAAGCTGGGCCGCTAGACTCGACCTACCGCTAGTCGAGCCCGGCGAGAACAAACACCAAAGGCGTGTTCCAGTAGATGGCGACTTCGTTCGTTGAATAGCTCCCCGCGTCGTCGATCCAACTTCGAGCGGGTGCGGCCCCCGACCGCTGGTCGCGGACCAAGGAATCTTCCAGGTTCCGGTTGGGCCCCCCCGACACCATTCCGGGAACAGGGCGGAAAACGCCCGCCGCAACCGAAGGGCGGTGGTGCGGGTTGAGCACGGGCCAGGCACCAAAGCCGGTCACGAAACTCTGCCCAACCGCGTTCCTCCCAAAAAGGGAATGCAGGTTTTCCAAGGCCGCGTCGAGGGGTTGGCGTGGGTCCAGCCGATGAGCCACGGCGAGGAGCATGGCGTGGTCCATCAACGTCATGTTGCTGCCCCAATGGAAGTAACCGGGGCTCATCGTGGTCAAGTCGGGGGCGGAAAGCGAGCCCTGCTGAAGCTCGGCCAGTCGACCGTCAAACAACTTCTGGGCCCTGGTACGCGTCGCGGCATCCAACTTCGTGTCGGCAAGCAGCACCCCGACAACGCTGAACAGCCCGGTTTGGGCCCAGCCGAACGCATCGGCGCGCAGCGAGCGGGAACTCACGCCCAAGCGGACAGCCGTGGCGAAGGTCGCCTCGCCGGTGGCGCGAAACAGCTCGGTGTTCATCCAAAGTCCTTCGTCGCTGCCGTCGCCGTCGCCGTACTCGCCCGTTTGAATCCCGGGCGGGTTCACAAACCCTTGGAACGCGTGGGCGCGAGTCCAACGTTCGGCGCTCCGCGCGGCCTTCAAGCAGCGCTCAGCAAAGGCCTTGTCAGTCGCTCGGTAGAGCCGCGAGCCGGCTGCCATCACGGCGGCAAAATCGGCCGTGGCTGTCCACGACACGGGCGATACGACTTGGGTCGAGAAGTCGAAGTCAGGAGCCACGTCGAGGCCAGGGAAGTTGCGGCTCGTGAGCTTGTGGTACACCCCGCCGGTGCCGGTGTCTTGCATCTTGAGCAGCCATTCCAGCTCGTAGCGGGCCTCGTCGAGCAAGCCCGGTGCCTTGCCTGGCCAAAGTTCTTCCGCCAGCAGCAGGTGACCCACGGCAACCGCCCCGGGCACCACGTACCGGCCGTAGTCACCGGCGTCGTGCCAGCCGCCCTCGGCCAGCAAGGTGCGGTCGCTGCCCAAGATCTCGGCCGGTCCCAAGTGGCAGGCCGCGTGGGCGAAGTCGCCGGCAAAGGCGGCCTCGAGCTCGGTTCCGCAGCGCTGGTAGTGGAGCATCGCCAAAGCCGCGGCACCCACCTCGCGGTACACGGCAGGGTCGATACGGAAGGGTACCGACCGGTGGCCGCTGTCGGTCACCAGCACGTAGGTGCCCGGCACCTTTAGCGAACTGAAGTCGAGCCGGCGAAGCGAAGTTTGGCTGTTGGGGTCGTAGGAGGCCACTCCCGCAGTACCGGTAATGGCCACCTTTCCAGCGGTATCGAGAAGCTGGAAGCTTGAAACGGTTGTTTCCGCCAGCGCGATCTTCGCGTCGCCCGGACGATAACCAAGCTGATCGACCCAGAGCACGGGGTCGTGTTCGCCCTCCCCGGTCTGCGCCTCACCCCAAGAGCCCGCGAGCAGCAACAAGCCAACCAACCAACACCACTTCTTCATCAAGGGCCTCCCCACAAAAAAAGTCCCGGGGCGTCTGCCCCGGGACCAACTCAACTCAAATCAACTCACGTGAGCTTAGTACTTCACCTTGTTCGCGGCCAGCCAAGCATCGTACTGCTTCTGGGCCTCGGCCAAAACCTTGTCGATACCCGAAGCCTTGAACTTGGTCAGGGCCTTAGGCAGTTCTACGGCCGGATCCACCGAACCGGTTTCCAGGCCAGGCATGAACTCGGCCCACACATTCTTGATGGCCGTGACTTCGTTCTTCACCTTCGAGATGTCGAAGTCGAAACCCAGGCTCTTGAGGGGCAGCGACTTGGCGTTGTAGTCCAAGAACAACTGGGCCTTCTTCGGATTTTCCGAAATGTCCAGGTAGTTGACGAACGTGTTGCCGAACATCCAAGGGGTTCCCACGTTGTACTTTTCTTTGTCGGGACCGGCAGTGATCATCGGCACGCCGGTGGCGTCCTTCTTGTCGGACTTGACGTAGTGCTTGCCCTCAATACCCCAGTTGATCAGGTTGTTGAAGTACGGGTCGGTATTGAACAGCTCCAGAACCTGAAGCGCCATCGCGGGATTCTTCGAGGTACGGCTGATGGCCTGCAACGAGCCAATGGTCTCGCGGTTGGTCATGACGACGGGGGTGATATCAATCTGAGTCCACTGCTGGCCCGTGCTCATGGTCATTTCGGCGTCCTTGCCGGGCTTCAGTGACTTGATCGCGGCGAAAATCTTGCCGGCCTTTTCGTCGGCGTTGAAGTCGGTCACAGCGGCCGAGTCCTTGCGGGTGTACCCTGCCACGTAGAACTTGTGCATGGTGTTGTACAAGGCCTTGGCTTCGGCGGTTGCGGGCAGGAACACAACGGTCTTCGAACTGTTGTCGTTCTTCAACCCGACGCCCAGGTTGTCGTCGGCAAAGTTGTCGAGGTCCAAGCCACGGGCAGGGTTTTCACCCACAATGCCTTCCAGCGGATAAACTTGGGGTTCCTTGTCCTTGATCACCTTGAGCAGGGGTTCGATGTCTTCGAACTTCTTGATCTTGGAAATGTCCAGGTTGTACTTCTTGACCAGGTCGGAGCGGATCAGGAAGCCCCAGTTGTGGGCCTTTTCCTTGTTGGCGGGGATGCCGTACATCTTGCCGTCAATCGCCGAACCGCTGATGAAGGCGTCACCGAGGGCGGCGACCGTCTTGGGGGCGTACTGACGCGACAGTTTGGTGATGTCCAAGAAGGCACCGCGCTGGGCATTGAGCCGGAAGTTGTTCGTCCAGCTTGCCGTGAAGCTAATGTCGAAAGGTTGCTGCGAGGCGATGATCTGCTGCAGCTTTCCGTCGTAGGTTCCCCAGTCAAAGGTGACCAGCTTGAGAGTCGCATCGAGACCTTTCTCGGCGAGGTACTTGTTGGCGGCCTCGGTAACCGCCTGGATGTCGGGCGGGGTCCCGTTGCCGATGACGTACCACGTCACTTCGTAGGGGGCCGCCACTGCAGGCAGCGCCATGGTCAGGCTCAACGCGAGCACCGACAGGAGTGTAAGCATCTTCTTCATTTCGTTCTCCTCAAAGACTTTTTTTCACACGCAACGCGTGCTGGAAGCCAAATCAGGGTGCGCTCTATTCCTTGAGCGAACCAATCGTGATGCCCTGGACGAAGAACCGTTGAAAGAACGGGTACGCCAGGACAATCGGCCCAATCGCGATAACGGTCATCGCCATTTGGGCCGAACGGGACGGGAGATTGCGGGCCACTTCGGCCGCAGCGGTTCCCAGGTTGCCGGCGTTGGCCGACAAGTACTGGATGTTCGCCTGCACGCGGTACATCAGGAACTGCAGGTTGAACAGGTTGGGGTCGTTGATCAGCGTCATGTTGATCCAGTAGTCGTTCCAGTAAACGATGGTGTTGAACAAGGCGATGGTGGCCATGCCGGGGGCTGCCAACTGAATCACGATCCGAAAGAAGATCCTCAACTCGCCGGCGCCGTCCATCTTGGCCGACTCGATGATGGAATCGGGAATGCTGGACTTGAAGAACGTACGCATGATGACCACGTACCAGGGACTCATCAGGTAAGGCAGGATCAGCGCGAGGATGGTGTCGTTGATGTGAAGGATGTTCACGCACACGATGAACCAGGGAATCAGCCCGCCGCTGAACAGCAAGGTCAGCACAATCGCGCCATTGAACACCTTGCGGGGCCCAAAGTCTTTTCGCGAAAGGGGATACGCAAACATGGCGATCATCATGGTGCTCAAAATAGTCCCGATGATGGTAACGAAGATCGTGAGCAAGTAGGCGCGGATCACCGTGTCGGCTGAAGTGAACAGGAACTCGTAGGCCCGGGTGCTGATCTTGGTCGGAAAGATGCTGAAGCCGTTGCGGGCGATTTCCAGTTCATCCGAAAAAGAGATGCCCAGGACCAGCAAGAGAGGATAGATGCATAGTGCGCAGAGAAAAACAAACAAGCTGTGTTTGAGGATGGTCGGCGGTTCGATCTTCTTGAAGCTCTTCATAGGTTTTCCTGCTAAAAAAGGCTCTTGTCGGGGTCGATGCGCTTGACCACCACGTTGGCAAGGATGACGACCACGCAACCGACAACCGACTGGTACAAGCCGGCGGCCGAGGACATTCCGATGTCGCCCATGTTCATCAGGGTGCGGTACACATAGGTGTCGATGGTCTGGGTTGTGGGGAACAGCGAGCCCATGTTGAGCGTGACGTTGTAGAACAGCCCGAAATCCGAGAAGAAGATGCGACCCACCTGCAGCAGGACCATGATGACAACCACGTTGGCAATGAGCGGCAAGATGATGCGGCGCACGATCTGCAGGCGCGTGGCCCCCTCGAGCGAAGCCGCCTCAATGAAGCCAGGGTCGATGCTCATCATCGCTGCCAAGTAGATGACGCTCGTGTAGCCGACGTACTTCCACAGGTTGGCAAAGGTCAGGATGAACGGCCACAATTCCGGGCGCTGATACCACATGATCTCGGGTTGGCCCAGGGGCTTCATCACTTGAAGATTCAGTACGCCCTGGTCGACCGAAAGCAGGGCAAAAACAAGGTTGCTGATCACGACCCACGACAGGAAGTAGGGAAGAAACATCACCGCCTGATAAAACCGGGTGGCCTTGCGGGCCCGAAGCCCCTCCAAACCCAAAGCAACTGCCAGAGCGCAAGCCGTCCCGATGATGATGAACACGACGTTGTAGGCAATCGTGTTGAAGGTGATTGTCCAGGCGTCGGGGGTGGTCATGAAGAACTGAAAGTTGTCGAAGCCCGCCCAGTCGCTGCCGAAGATCCCTTTTTCGTAGTCAATGTTCTTAAAGGCGATGAAAATCCCGAACATCGGCAGAATACTGAACGCGAACAGCGCCAGCGACCCAGGAAGCATCATGACCATCAGGCCCCAGTTGACCGGCTTCTTCCGCTTGGTGATTGTCAAATTGGCCTCCTTCTTCCCGCCCAGCTTAGCACGGTCCGGTATATTGTCAATCTGTTTTCTAAGTTACTTGCAAAACTAAACATCAACACCGTGTCCACTCCATTCGGTCGATCCGCTTTGCACCAGATTTCGAGACCATCCTAGCACGGACTTCCGTAATGTCAATAGGTTTTATAAGTTTCTTGCGTAACCGATTGACAAGTCGTCAGACTGGCGTAAGATGGACACAGCGGGAAACCGCCGAGGAGAAGTAATGGGAAACTTTCAGGGAAGGCGCATCGTTCTGACAGGTGCGACACGAGGGGTCGGTTTTGAGTCGGCCAAACTGTTCTTGGCGGCGGGTGCCCACGTTTTGGGAACCGGCCGTGATGCGGCGCGGCTCGAAAAGTCCACCGCAGAACTGTCAAAGTTGGGGACCTTTCACCCTTGCCTGGCCGACTTCGACGATCCGACCGCACCGGAAACCGTCGCCAAGTCGGCCCGCAAGCTGTGGCCAGCGGTCGACCTGCTCATCAACAATGCGGCGGTACAAACCTACAAGGCTGGCTGGGCCGACGAGGGCCTGGAACTGCTCGACCATCAGTGGCGCTGCAACGTGTTTGCGCCGCACGAGCTGACTTTCCGCCTTGTCGAGCTGCTGGAAAAGGGAGACCAACCCCGAATTGTCAATGTGAGCTCGGGGGCCGGCACGCTGAGCGCGCTCAAAGCGTCGAAAGATATGCCGACTTACCGGCTTACCAAGTACGCTCTGGGCGGTGTGACGATTCTGTGGGCCAATCAGCTCCAGGGAAAAGTATCGGTGAACTGCTTGGACCCCGGGTGGTTGAAGACAGACCTGGGTGGTCCGAACGCACCGGGCGAACCCGCCGATGGGGGCCGAAGGATGTGGGAGGTTTGCTCCCTTCCGTGGTCAACCACCGGACGGTTCTACAGCGGCGACAGGGAGCTCGAGTTTTGACCGCCCCCTCGACCTTCCTGGCCTGCCTGGCCGAAGAAAACGAACTGCTGCTGGACTCCTTCACGGCCCAGGAGGCCCTCGAGCTGGGGCTGAAGGTGCTGGACGTCGCCCGTGAAATGACCAGCAAACCGGTGGCCATTCACATCGACAACCTGCAGCATCCACTGTTCACGCACTTCATGGACGGCACCGGCACAGGCAACTGGGATTGGGTAGGCAAAAAGCGCCGGGTGGTGCGCGAGTTTGGGCACTCGTCGTGGGGCGTGGGGCTGGACTTCCGCGAAAAGGGGCTCACGTTTGCCACCGAAACGGGCCTGGACCCCGACCGCTACCGTGCCGAAGGCGGCTCGATTCCGCTTCACCTCCGCGACGGAAAGTGCGTGGGGAGCCTGACCATTTCGGGTCTGGAAGGCTTTGAGGACCATGCCGTGGCCGTGGCAGGGCTGCGCCGCTGGTTGGGAAGGTAGCCGTGCCTGAACTCCTCATTTTCGGTCGAACCGAGGGGGCACCCTACCATCCTCTCGAGCCCCTCAAGGACGACCTGCTGTCTCTGTTCGGAGGCAAACAGCAAGCCGAGTGCACAGAGTCACCGGGGCGGCTCAACGATCTAGCGACCTCGGGCGTGAAAACGTTGGTCGCCCTCGACGACAACTGGAACGAGCCCCTCGACGTGACAGCCCTGTTTTCTGTGGAGCGCTGGGTCAGAAAAGGGGGGAACCTGCTGGTGATCCACAACGGCATTTGCTGGGCGCGTCACCGTCGCTGGAAGTCCCTTGCTGCGGCGAGCTTTGTGGGCCACGAACCCGCCAAGCTTCTGACCTTCGGGCGCCCGGACGGCACCCACTTCGAGCTCTTCGAGGAGCCCTACCGCTTTTCGTTTGCCCGCGGGAAAGCCAAGACGGTCTTGGCAACCTACCGCGATGAGGGCAAGGACTGGCCCGCCGCGTGGTTCTGCCCCGTCGGCAAAGGAAGAATCACCTACGCGCTGCCTGGCCACTTTCCAACCGCGTTCCAAGTGCCGCTCTATCGCAACTGGCTGAAGGAGTGGGCAACGCCCGCCCCGGATGAAGGGGCCTCCCTTTGAAAGCCACGTCAGCGAATCCAGACAGCGACCTCTTGCTGCGCACGGTGACCAAACTTCAGCGTACCGCCGAGCGCTTGCAGGACAGCATGCCGTACACCACCGTCGCAGGGCGCTACCAAAACTGTGAAAGCGTCGACCCCAGTTGGTGGACCAACAGTTTCTGGGCGGGCCTGCTGTGGCTCCTCTACCGCGAAACCAACGAGGCACGTTACCGCGTTTGGGCCGAGTCGGTCGAGGCCAAGCTCGACCAGGTGCTGCTGGACTACAACGGCCTCCACCACGACGTGGGCTTCCAATGGTTGCTCACCGCTGTACTCAGCCACGAAACCACCGGCAACGCCGCCTCGAGATCAAGGGCCCTGTTGGCAGCCTCGGTGTTGGCATCGCGCTTTAACCTTTCGGGGGGCTTTATCCGGGCCTGGAACTGGGATCAGCCGGGGCTGACCATTATTGACTGCCTGATGAACCTGCCGCTGCTCTATTGGGCCAGTCGGCAAACCGACGACGACCGCTTTGCCCAAATCGCCCGGGCGCATACCGACAAGGTCGTCGCCCACTACCTTCGCGACGACGGCTCGGTGCCTCACATTGTGGTTTTTGACGCCCCCACGGGTGCCAAACTCGACACGCCGCGTGGGCAGGGGTTCGCTGCCGGCTCTTCCTGGAGCCGGGGGCAAGCCTGGGCACTTTATGGCCTGGCGCAGGGCCATCGTTGGACCGGCCAGGCCACCTACTTGGAGGCCGCGCGGCGCGTGGCAGCGTTCCTGTTGCGGGCCCTGCCAGCCACCGGCTATTTGCCGCCCTGCGACTACGCCCAGCCGGCCCAACCGGAGCGTTGGGACAGCAGTGCCGGCGCGGTGACGGCGTGTGGGTTTCTGGAGCTCGCGGCGCAGGTACCCGCTTCCGAGGGCCAGAAGTATGCGAATGCTGCCGAGTGCCTTCTTTCGGCGCTCGAAACCCGTTGCCTGGCAGCGGGCGACGAGGCCCTGCTGACGCTCGGTACTTCGGCCTACCACACCGGCGACAGCCGCTGGGATGTGGTTCACGGAGCTCTTATCTACGGTGACTACTACTTTCTCGAGGCCCTGTTGAAACTGAGGGCCTGGCACACAACTCAAGGAGCACTTTCCCATGAATGACCGCCTTCCCCCCCTCACCCCCTACACCTTTGGCAGCATGTCGCTGGGCCACGACCCGGCCAAGTTCCCAGACGATGTCCGGGTCGCCCGGCACGCCATGGACCTCGGGCTCTGGGTGCATTCCAGCCGCGCGTACGCAGGAGGCAAAACGTTTGAAGTGCTAAAGAAGGCCTTCGACGAGGCGCCGGCAAAACGTCCCCGCACCATGTTCAAGGTCTCGTGCGAGAGCGCGACCGAGCTGGCGGCCGACGTGGAGTTCACGCTGACGTCGCTGGGCCTCCCCAAAATCGAAATCGCCCAACTGGCGGGCAAGACCCACCAGAAGCGAGACATTGTCGCCGACTTTCTGACGCAAGGACCCATGTACCAGACTTGCAGCCGGCTCAAGGAACAGGGACTGGTGGATCGCTTTGTGTTCGAGATCTTTTACAGCTACTCGGCGGACGCGCTCAAGGCCGTGCAGAATGACCTGTTCGACGGCTACATTTTCTACTACAGCCTTCTGGAGCGACAGGTCAGCAACGAAATCTGGCAGCTTCTCTGGGAGCGCCAACTGCCGGTGCTCGCCCTTCGCCCCGTCGCCGGGTCCTTCCTCACCGACTCGCCCAAGCTTCGCGAGCGCCGCCAAACCGATCCAAAACATCCAGCTTTCCAGCGGCTTGACGAGCTCGCTCCGGTGCTGGCCGCGTCGGACTGCCACGACTTGCTCGAGCTCAGCCTCCGCTTTCTGGCCTCGCACCCGAACGTGGTCACGGCCATCGCCGGTACGGGAAGTTTGGCCCATCTGGACCAGCTCGAGTCGTCGGTACGAACCGCCAAACCGCTGGCGCCAGAACTGGTCGAGAGGATCCGCACTCTCCACCGAACCTGGTGCAGCCAAGAGGCAACCTACCAGTTCGCGAAGGAACTCTGGTAGGCAACCCTGTGCGTCAGCGGGTCCGGAGGAAAAGACTCTTGACCCGCGTGTAGGCGAGCAGGCTTTCGATGCCACCTTCGCGGCCAAAGCCGCTGAAGCCGATTCCGCCGAACGGAACTTCGATCCCGAAACCGCCAGAGCCGTTAACCGTAACATGGCTGGAGTTCAGCCGGCGCGCAAAGGCAATCGCCTTCCCCGGATCCTGCGTCCAAAGCTCGGCCGACAAACCATAGACGGTATCGTTGGCGAGGGCCAGCGCGGCTTCCTCATCCCCGTCGGGATAGGTCAAAATCGCCAACACGGGGCCGAAGATTTCCTGCTGGGCCAACGACATGTGCGTCTCGACGCCCGTGAAGACGGCGGGAGTGAGAAAACTTCCCTTCGCCAAAGAGGCGTCCACGGGAACTTCGCCTCCAAACTCCAGCCGGGCCCCTTCGTTCTTGCCTCGGGCAATCGCCGCCAGCACTTCCTCCCGTTGCCGGAAATTGACCAGTGGCCCCATGCGAGCCCCCGAGTGGGAGTGCCCCAACGCGACCTGACGGAAGATCTCTTTGACGACCTTGGTCACCGCAGCCAGTTGGGAAGCCGGCACAATCAAGCGCGACCGGCAACCACACGATTGCCCTGAGTTGTGGATAATCCCGTTGGCGCAGCCCGAGGCCGCTCGCAAAGCGTCCCCGTCGGAAAGCACCAGACAGGGCGCCTTTCCACCCAGTTCGAGCGACAAAACCGGTACCAGCGTCGAAGCGGCGGCCTTCAGCACGTCTTGGCCCACCTCGGCCGAACCGCAAAAGACCAGCCCGTCCAAGTCGCGGGAATGGATGAGCGCGTCTCCAGCCTCCGATCCGTAGCCAAGAACCACGTTGAAGACTCCCGCAGGAAAGCCGGCCTCGGTGGCGAGGCGTGCAATTTCGAGCGACGAAAGGGGGGTGTCGCGAGCAGGTTTGGCGATCACCGTGTTGCCCGCGGCAAGGCAGGGCGCCGCCCCCCGGAGAAGGATATCGACCGGGTAGTTCCAGGGAATGATGTGAGCCACCACCCCCACGGGTTCGCGGCGGGTCACGGCAAACTCCCCGCCCGGGAGAGGAATCTCCCGCCCGTCGAGCTTGTCCGCGTAGCCTGCGAAAAACTCGCAATAGCGGGCAGCGACGCTGATTTCGCCCTTGGCATCGCCCAAAGGTTTACCGTTTTCGCGGGCCAGCAGCCCGGCCAGGCGGTCTCGGTCTCTCTCGATGAGTTGGCCCAAGCGAAGGAGCCAGCGCCCCCGCTGAGCCGGGTCGACCCCCGCCCAAGACGGCGCCGTCAGGGCCTTGCGGGCCGCAGCGATCGCAGCCCGAACGTCCTCGGCGCCACCTCGAGCCGCCTTGCCGACAGGACTCCCGTCCCCGGGATCGAGCACCTCAAACCACTGTCCGTTGGCTGAAGGGCGCTCGTACCCGTCAATCCAGTGTCCCGTCACCTGTTCCATAACTTTGCTCCTCTTTACGGACGCCTTGCGGAGTTCCCGCTTGAAGTCTAGCACAGACTCTAGTTATGTCAACCTGTTATCTAACGTATTTGTGTAACGTGACGTGGCAGATTGTCCGGGCGACGTGACTCAGCCCAGCAGGTCACCTGCCTTCAGGAAGGTTTCGAGGTCGGCCGACGCGGCCCGGGTAAAAACGGGAATGCGGCCCACGGGCGCCAACACGGTGTAGGTTCGCCCCGGGCCAGTTGCCCCGCCGAACCGCTTGCCCGTCCCGAGTTGAACCCAGTCACCTGCGGGCAGGTACACCTGGCGACTGCGGTAGCCTTCGCGGACTACCGGCGCGACGAGCAGGTCGGCGCCGAGCATGAACTGGTCTTTGATCGTCCAGCACACGTCGTCGCCCTCAAACTCCCAAAACAGAGGGCGCATCACGGCGATTCCGGTGGCGGCGTTTTCAGCGATCAGGCGCCTTCGATACGGTGCCAGCGCCTGGAACAATTGGCCAAACCGAGCCAGGTGGTCCAGCGTTTCGTCGTCGCTGTCGAACTGCCAGTTGTCGCCGGGCCGGTTGCCTTCGTGCGAGCGCATCAGCACCGTGAACGCCGACAACTCCACCCACCGCTGGAACAACTCGCGGGTGCGCTTCATGCCAAACAGCGTGGTGTAACCGCCCATGTCGCTGTGATGCAGGCCCATGCCGCACACGGCCAGCGACAACGCGGCGGGAATCACCGAGATCAGGCCGTCGTCCTCGGACCAGTCGACGTTCTGGTCGCCGGCCCACGCCATGCCGCACCACTTTTGGCTCCCGGTGTACCCGGCGCGCATAAAGTACAGAATCTCGTCGCGCGCGCCCACCTCGTCGATGGCTTCGCGGTTGATGCGCGCCCAGATGGCCGGCCATTCGTTGTGCGCCAGCTCGGCAGGGGTGCCGTCGTGCAGCACCACGTCGGTGGGCAGGTACTCGCCAAAGTCGGCCATCCACCCGGCCAGGCCAAACGCGATCAGGTTGGTCTGGATCACCTTTTTGTACCAAACGCAGGCGGCCGGGAGCGTAAAGTCGACAATACCAGCGTCGAACTCGCCAAAATCGACAAAATAGTCCTCGCCCTTCCGGTTCTTCACCAGGTAGCCCTTGGCCTGCGCCTCTTGGCACAGCGGTTTGTCTTTCACCACGTAGGGGTTGATGTAGCCGAGGAACCGAACACCCCGCTGGCGGAGCTTGGGCAGGGCGGCGTCGAGGCCGGGGTAGTGCTTTTCGTCCCATTGCCAGTTCCACATCAGGCGCTTGCCAAAGCTGGTGATCCGTTGGCCCTGCCAGTCCTGGGCCCAAATGCCCACGACCGGGACCTGGTGCGTTTGCGCGCGTTCCAGCTTGTCGAGGCACACCTGCGTGCCCCCCTGAATGCCCAGAATCACCCCGTCTTGGGTCCATTCCGGGAGAACAGGCTGGCGGCCCAACAGGTGCGACAGCGATTGGGCACAGGCCTTGAGGGTGGCCCCGGTTCCCAGCGTCAGGCGCGGGGGAATCTCGTGGAACTCGAGCGCGTGACGGTCGGCCTTCGAAAAGTCGAACACCGCGTAGGCTCGGCTGTCGGCGTGCAGCCAGTACCGTGCCGACGACACAAACGTGGGCTGGGGGAAGAACGTCCACCAGTAGTCGCCGCCGGCTTTGTCGAGCACGTCGGCCTTCCACGTGACCCAAGTGCTCTTGTTGCGGCCCACGCCTTGCTCGCTGGTCCACAGGGGAAACCGCCGGCCACGCAGATCGAAGTGCGAGAACTGCTCGCCACAACCGTAAATATGCTCGTCGGCACCGGCGTCGAGCTCGAGCCACAACCGGTTCCACCGGGCGTTGGTGCAGCGGGGCAAGACTTCGAGCCGTTGGTGCACGGCTTTCCGGTCGGCCACTTCCTGCGGCCGAAACTCCAGGCGCAAGGTGCAGTCGGCAGCGTCGGCGGCAACGCGCGGGAACAGCTCGAGCAGGCCCGTTGCTGCGGTGAACCGCCAGCCCTCGAGTGGGACCTTCTGAAACAGGTGATCCTGCACCTGAAAGTTGCCCCGGTACATCTGAATGTCGTCCTGGCCTTGGCCCAAAGCGGCGCAAGGTCGTTGCACACTGTGGCGCAACACAAGCCGACCCTCGAACGACAGTTCGAAGCCTTCGGCGGTTTCGGCGAAATGCAGACCCCTCATGGTTAGCCCTTGACCCCGCCGGAAGTCAGCCCGGCGATGATTTTGTTGTGCATGAACACATAAACAGCCACGGTGGGCAAAATGGACAACATGATGGCGGCAAACATCGGACCGTAGTCCGTCAGGAACTGGCTCTGAAAGAACCGGATGCCGAGCTGCACGGTACGGGTCGTCTCGCTCGAGGTGAACAGCATGGCCAGGATGAACTCATTCCAGGCGTAGATGAAGCAGAAGGTGCCCGCCGTGGCCAAGCCCGACTGGGCGAGCGGTAAAATCACCTTCCAAAAGCGGTCGATGAAGTTGCAGCCGTCGATGGTGGCCGCCTCTTCCAGTTCCTTGGGAATGGCCTTCATAAACGACGTGAGCAAAAAGATCGACACCGGGATGTTGACCGCCGAATACACCAAAATGAGGGCCAGCAGATTGTTGTACAGCCCGATGCGGTTGACCAGGATGAAGTACGGCACCAGGAACGAAATGATGGGGATCAGCACTCCGGCCGTCAGCATCACGTACAGAAAGTCCTTGCCTGGAAACTTTTCACGCGCAAAGACAAACGACGCCAAGGCCGCCACCACGAGGTTGAGCAGCACAGTAAAGGCGGCCACGAGGATGGAGTTCATGAACAGAACCGGCAGGTTGGCCACCGAAAGCGCGTTCGCGTAGTTGACGAACTGCGGAACCGCCGGCAGCGTGAACCCGCTGGTCTCGATCTCGAAGCTGGTCTTGAGCGATGAAACCAACAACCACAGGAAGGGCATCAGCGTCACGATCAAGAAGAACAGCAGGATGGCCCACTTGAGCAAAAAGCCGGGGTAGTCGCGAACGGTCAGTTTTGTGGTCATGGTAGGTTCCTATTGGGAGGCGTCGGACATCGGGTCTTTGCTGCCGAAAATGGCGCGCAGCAGCACAATCATGCCGGTACCGAAGGCAATGAGGATGAGCGCAACCGCGCCCGCCCGCCCGTATTGAAGCTCGTCCATCTGCTGAAACAAAACGATACCCATGGTGGTGGTGGAATACGCCGGGCCCCCTCCGGTCATCAGAAAGGTCGCCTCAAAGTGGCGGATTCCATAGGCCATGGCCAGCGTCGCCGACGTGACCAGCGTTCCCCGGAGCATGGGAATCGTGATGGCGAACTCCTGTTGCGTGCGCGTGGCCCCGTCGAGCTCGGCGGCCTCGTAGAGTTCGATGGGAATGTTCGTGGCGGCGGCCATCAGAATGATCATGAAGTAACCGATGTACAGCACCGACTGGGCAATGATGGCGGCCAAAGCCGTGGCGGGAACTCCCAGCCAGTGGTAGTGGGCCAAATCGGGAAAAATCGGCGCCAGGAGCGCGTTGAGCAGGCCGTGATTGGGGTTGTACACCTGCGTCCACATCATCGCGATGGCCACCGCCGAAATCACGTTCGGCAAAAAGAAGATCGTGCGGAAAGCTCCCCAGCCCTTGGGTTTGCGGTTGAGCAGGATGGCGACCAACAGAGCCAGCGGCACCTGGATGAACCCCGAGGCCAGCGCCCAGATCAGGTTGTTTCCCAGGGCCATCTGGAACGTGTCGTCGGTAAACAGCCGCTCGAAGTTCCTCAGCCCGATGAACTCCATGTCGCCGATGCCTTTCCACTTCATCACGCTGGTTTGCGCGGTGAAGAACAAGGGAAAGACGAAGAACAGGACAAACAGGATCAGCACAGGCAGAAGAAACAGCACGATGTAGAGTCCGTTCCGGTTGCGGCTTCGGGCCATAGAGTCCTCCTGAAGAAAAAAACGGACCGGTCACACGCCTGACCGGTCACAAGCTGCGATGAAACTCTAGTCTTCGAGCTTCTTGGCGATGGCCTTCAGCATGTCGGCTTCGGTGGTTTCACCGGCAACGTACTTGCTGATCAGCTGGCCAAACTCTGCCACGGCGGCGGGTCCGAGCGCCACTTCGAGGTTGGGAACCGTGAAGGAGGCCTTCTGGACCAGGTCCATAAAGCGCTGCATGCCCTTTTCGACGGGAGTGGCGGCCTGGAAGGTAAAGGGAACCGTGAACATCGCACCGGAAGCCAGCGAAATCTTCTTCACGCTGTCGGGTGACGTCAGCACCTTGAGGAAGGTGATGATGGCGGCGCGACGGGCGGGATCCTTGGTTTCGCCAGCGGCGAGCATGGCCTGCAGGAACATGGGAACCGAGTTCTTGTAGGTGCCGAACGACGGCAGGTAGTCAAACGCCAGGTTGGAGAACACGGCGGGGCCGTCCTTCTCGGAGGGAGCCAAGCGCCACGAACCGTTGGAGTAGATGGCCGACTCTTCCTTGAGGAAGTGACCGTTGGCAATCGCCGGAGCGGCACCCACCGAGTCAACGTTGGCGTAGCTGAACATCTTCTTCAGGTCCTTGAGCGATTCGACGAACACCGGGTCGGTGATGGGCTTCGACCAGACATTTTCGCCGCCACGGGTGGCCGCAATCTGGGTGAACCACAGCATGGTGATGTAGGCGTTGGTGCCACCGGTGTTCTGGGCGATGGGGCTGATGCCCAGCGCCTTGAGCTTGTCGGCAGCGGCCCAGAACTCAGCCGAGGTGGCGGGAACCTTGGTGACGCCGGCCTTCTTGAGCAGCGCCATGTTGTACCAGACGGGGGTGACGCCCACTTCGAAGGGGAGCGACTTGAGCTGGCCCTTGATGGTGGCCTGCTTGATCGAGGCTGCGGGGAACGACTTGGCCCAAGTACCGGTCAGGTCCTTGCTGAAGTCCATCACCAACGGAGATTTGTAGAACTCCGAGGTAGCAGGGTTGAGCTTGAACGTGAAAATGTCGCCCGGGCTGGTACCGGCGGCCAACGAGGTGCGGATCTTCTGCTCATAGGCGTCGTAGTTGGGTTGGGCCTCAATATCAACACGGATCTTGCCCACATTGGCGGCATTGAACGCGTCGACAATCTCCTTGACGGGTGCGGCTTTGGCGTCGCCACCGACCCAGATACAGGGCCAGGTGAGCACAATTTCCTGGGCCGCCGCCTGGGCACCCACGAGCGTCAAGACAACGCCAAGCGTCGTCAGAAACTTCAGAACTTTGCTGGTTCGCATACTCTTCTCTCCTCTTTTGACTTTTTCCCTTGCTAGGGATTTAATTTCAAACAACCAACATCACGATTCCCGTGACAAACAGCATCGAAAACACGATCTTGGCGAACAGGTCGGAATCGACCCGCCGATGCGCAAACTCCCCGGCGATGATGCCGGCAATCAGGAAGGGTGACATCAGGCCCAGTTCGCCCAGCGACTCGGTGGTAAACATGCCCTGCAGGTAAAACTGCGTCATGAGCACGGAATTAAGTGTCACCCACAAAAGGACTAACGTCGAGCGGAAGTTGCCTTTGTCGGGTAGCGTGCGGCTGGCGTACAGCACCACCAAAGGCCCTCCCGTGGCAAACGCGCCGTGCACAATGCCGCCCAGGAACAGCAGAACCCAGTAAAACGGCGTCGGCAGGCCCTTCGAGGCCCCCTCGCGGGCGGGCAAGAACCGCTTCCACAGCTGGTAGCCGGCGCTGAACAAAATGAACACGGCCAAGGCCTTGGTCAGCAGCACCTTGTCGAGCACCTGGTAAGCCCACATGCCCAGCGGCAACCCCAGCCCGACGAAGAACAGGATGATCCCGAACTCCTTCCAGACGATCTTGCGGAACGCAGTGATCACAAAATACAGGGCCAGCACCCAGGCCAGCACCGCCAGCAGGAACTTGGCCTTGCCCAACCCCAGCAGCATGCTGACAAAGGGCATGGCGAGCACGGTACACCCGAAGCCGGTGATGGCTTCCAGTCCGTGGGTAACGAGCACCACGAACCCGGTGACCAGCCAGGTCAGAGTCATGTGCGCTTGGCTCCCACCAATTGACGTACGGCTTCGACGCCCATCGGGGGCACGTTGTTGAGCAGCTTGAAGTCGGTTTGGCACTTGTCGAACAGCTCGGCGAGGCGCGCGTCGGTGAGCACCCCCGCCCCGGCGATATCGGCGAAACGGCACGGCAGACCGGTGTGCACTTTGAGGCGCAGCAGCTCATCGGCCAGGCGTTTCACCGGCTCGGCGGCTCGAGGCCACAGCTGGTTCGCAACGGCCTCGAGCTTGGGGCGCACCCTGGGGTCGACCGCGTTGAACGCAAACACATCCTCGGTGAAAAACGCGCAGGCCGCGCCGTGCGGCACGTGCCATTCCTCGCTGAGAATGAACGACAGCGCGTGGATGGCGGCCGTCCCGGTGTTGTTGAAGGCCACGCCCGCAGCGCACGCGGCGGCCAGCAGTTCGGCGGTTCCCTCGCTCCTGCCAGCTTTGCGGGCGTCGTAGGCCGGTTGGAAAAAGCGCAGCAGGTTCACCAGCGCGTCGGTCGCCAGCAGGTCACTGACCGGGGTGGCATTTTTGTTCCACAGGGTTTCGAGGGCGTGCGTCATGGCATCGTAGGCGGTGCTGGCCAGCAAAGCCGGAGGAATGTCGGCCACCAGCGCCGCTACCAGCAGCGCCAAGTCGGCCTGCAGCAACGGGCTGCCCAGCGAGTACTTGCGGCCGCTGCGGGCGGTGTACACGCCGAACTTGGTCACCTCGGCGCCGGTGACACAGGTGGTGGGGACCAGCAACAGTTTGGCGCCCCGGCGTTCCAGTTTGCGGGTGGCGTGGGGTCCCAGGTAGTCGTCGAGGTCGCCTTCGTGGCCGGCCATGGCACACACGGCCTTGGCGGAATCCAGCGCGCTGCCGCCACCGATGCCGAGCACCAGGTCGGGGGCAAACACGCGGGCGTCGGCCACCATGGCCATGATGTCGGCGGTTTGCGGGTTGGGCACAATGCGGTCGTCCACGCGCATGCGGGCCGGTTCCACAAACTCCGCCAGCACCTTGTCGAGCAGCGGGAACGGCCTGGGATCTTTGATGAGGAGCACCCGGGCATCAGTCCGGTTGGCCAGAAAGGCCGTCACCTGGCGCAGGGTAGCGGCGTCGAGGTGGTCGAGCGCCTGAACTTTGGTGGAACTCTGAACGCTGAAAAGCATGCCGTCCCCTTATTTGCTCACTACGGGCTTGAACTGTTCGGCTTCGAGCTTGCGCACCTGCTCAAACGCGTTGGTCAAAAAGTCCTTCTTGAACTCCATCTTCTGGGTGAACTCCATGGCCAACCACGCATCGACAATTTGGCAGCCGAGGAAAGGCGCGGTGATCCAGCCACCCAGCGTGATCACGTTGGCGTTGTTGACGATTTTGGCGCGCTCGCCGCTGAACACATCGTCGACGACGCAGGCGTACACGCCTTGGTGTTTGTTGGCGACGATGGCCATGCCCTGGCCGGTACCGCAGATCAGAATGCCCTTGTGCGCGGCGCCGGATTGAACCGCCGTGGCCACCTTGGGTGCCTGCTCAAAGTACGGCTTGGGCGCATCGGCGCTGTCGATACCGAAGTCCTGGATCTCGAGGGTGGGGTATTTTTCGCGCAGGTGCTTCACGATTTCCTGCTTGAGGGGAAAGCCGGAAAGGTCGCTGGCGATGGCAAGTTTGATGGTTTCAGACATGGTGTTCTTCCTTTTGGCGAGAGCAGTCTATAGACGTTCGACGATTTCCAGGGTGTCCTTGGCGGTGAGGGCAAAGCGGGGTTGCAGGTAGTCGACCGTGCCCACTTCGCCAAACAGGTCCTTGACCCCTTGGCGGGCAAACTTGACGGCGATGCCGGCTTCCATTAGGTACTCCGCCACGGCCGAACCCAAGCCGCCGATGGCCTGATGGTTTTCCATAGTGACGACCTTGCCGCACTTGCGGGCCCAGGTGCCGATCAGTTCCGTGTCGAGGGGTTTGAGGCTCAGCACGTCGATCACGGCGGCTTTGACGCCTTTTTCGGCCAGTTGATCGGCGGCTTTGAGTGCCTCGGCCACCATGAGCACGCCGAGGGCGACCAGCAGAACGTCGGTGCCTTGGCGCAGCAGTTTGCCCTTGCCGAGCTCGAACTTTTCGCCGGCCGGGTAGAGCGCGGGTGCGGCGCGGCGGGTGAGGCGCAGGTACACGCAACCCTGGTGGGCCGCCGCGAGCCCCACCAGCGCCGCCAGCGAAACCGGGTCGCTGGGTTCGATCACCGTGAGGCCGGGAATGACGCGCATCAAGGCCAGGTCTTCAAACGGCATGTGAGTGCCGCCGTTGAAGGCCGCCATCACGCCGGGGTCGGTACCAACCAGCTTGACGTTCAGGTGGGCGTAATTGGCCGACAGGAAAAACTGGTCGTAGGCGCGGCGGCTGGCAAAACACGCGAACGTCGCGGCAAACGGGATCTTCCCGGTGGACGACAAGCCGGCGGCAACGCCCACCATGTTGGCCTCGGCGACGCCAATGTTGAACGCGCGGTCGGGGTAGGTCTTGGCGAACACCCCGGTTCCGGTGGCCCTCATCAGGTCGGCCTCGAGAATGACGATGTCGGGGTTGGTCTTCGCGAGCTCCACCAGGGTGCCGTTGTAAACCACCCGCATTTCGATCGGTGCGTCTGCCATGGGTCTGCTCTCCTTACGCCAGGGCCGCGAGGGCCTGTTGAACTTGCTCGGCGGTGATGGGCATGTTGTGGCTGGTCACCAGGCCTTCACAGAACGAGCAGCCCTTGCCCTTGATGGTGTCCATCACGATCATGCTCGGTTGCCCGCGGTGAGCTTTGGCTTCCACCACCGCCCGCTCGAGGGCTTCGAAGTTGTGCCCGTCGATCTGCACGGCATTCCAGCCAAAAGCCACCCATTTGTCGAGCAACGCGCCTTGGTCCATGATTTCACTCGTCATGCCGTCAATCTGCATCTTGTTGAAGTCGGTGAACGCGATCAAGTTGTCCAACTTGTAGTGGGCGGCCATCATCGCCGCCTCCCAAACCAGGCCCTCATCGCTCTCGCCGTCGCCGATGATGCAGTACGTGCGGGCTCCCTTGCCGTCAAGACGCTGTCCGAGCGCAATGCCGCAGGCGGCCGAGATGCCCTGCCCCAGCGAGCCGGTCGACATGTCGATACCGGGGGTTTTGGTGCGGTCACAATGCGATGGAAGATTGGTGCCGCCCTTGTTGAGCGTGTGCAGCCAGTCCTTGGGGAAAAAGCCCTTCTGGGCCAGCATGGCGTACAGCGCGGGGCCGGCGTGCCCCTTCGACAGCACGAACCGGTCGCGATGCGGCAGGTTGGGTTGCTTGGCGTCAAAACGCAGATGGCGATGGTAGACCACCGCAAGCGCGTCGACGACCGACATGGACCCGCCAATATGGCCGACACCCAGATGGCCGATCTCGTCGATGGTCAGCCGCCGGACTTCCTTGGCAAGCTCGACCAGTTCCTGCAGTTCCTTCGGTTCCATGCTCAAAACCCGCCCCCTTGCCCCACTGTCACGTCAGGCCCTCCCTTATATTAAAATCGTTATCGACTTATTGTCAACGAAATCTTTCCCTGTTACAGTAAGGCGGGATGCAAGGAGTCCAATCATGGCTTTCGGCACGGTGATCGAACAGCGCAAGACCGCTAAACGCAACCACGTGATCGGTCTTTTCCGCGAAAAGACGCACCTGTCGAAAGCCGAGGTGCGCCAGCTGTCGGGGTACTCGATGGAAACCCTGATCGGGATTTTCCGCAACCTGGAAGACAGCGGGCTGCTTTGCCCCAGCGAGGTGGCCGCGGCGCGCCTCAAGGGTCGCCCATCCGAGCGTTACCGGCTCAACCCGCTGGTCGGGCTGTACCTCGGGGTCACATTTACCAGCGCGCGTCTGCACCTGATGCTGGTCAACCTTTCGCTGGAACGGCTGAGCTTCCGGTCGGTCGACGTTCCCGATGGCGCGGCACAGGACGAGTTCGAGCGGTTCTTTACCGCCGAACTGGCGCGCTTCGCGGCCGACAACCAACACCATTTGCCGGCCATCCGCAAGATCGCGTTGGCCCTTCCCGGCCAGGTGGACCCGGCAACCGGCGTGCTGAGGCACTACGGCCTGATGCCCTCCTGGCGGAACCTGGACCTGGCGTCGGTGGTGACCCGCGTGTTCGGCGCCGTGCCGCTGGTGGTACGCCACAATATCGCCGGGTACGCGCGCGAGGTGCTTTCCACCCCGGCTTTGCGCGATTTCGACGGCCGCATCCTGTACGTGACCGCGCGCTCGGGCACCGCGCATGCCCTCCTGCAACAGGGAAAAATCGTGCTCGACAACGGCGAAATGGGGCACCTGCACGTCAGTCAGTCCAACCTGGTGTGCGAATGTGGGCGCACCGGCTGCCTCGACACCATTTTTTCGCTCAAGGCCATCGGCAAACTGCTGCCCGGACAGACGCTGGGCGACTTTGGCCACCACCTGCGCAACCTGGCCGTGGCAGCTCAAGCCGAAGCGCTGGCGCCCCTGGAGACGGCCTACCAGGCCTTTTCGGAAGCCCTGCTCGACCTCTGTGCTGCCACCTCGCCCGACCTGGTGGTGCTGTCGGGCGAGCTGCTGGCCGTGCTGCCCGAACCCGTGGCGTGGATCGAACGGTGGCTGGGCCAGCTGTACAACCCTGCCCAGCCGCCGGTCTGGCTGCCCGAGGACTTTCTGTACCTTCCTTCGGGGACCGAAGCCGCGGCGTTGGGCCTCTGCAGCGCGCTCATGGACGAGGATCTGCAGGGCGGGACATTTTAATCGTTGTCGATTTTAACCCTTGACAGCCGTGTTGGAACGGGTTGAAGATGCCCGCATGAAATATTTTTCTTGTGAGGACGAGGCCTTCCGGCCCTACGGCCGAGTGCTCTCCGGGTTACCGACCAGCGGTCTGGTCGATTGGATGCAGGCCCAGGTCAAGATTGCCGAGGGCACCCAGTACCAGCGGAGCGTCGGTGCCCTCGAGGACCTGCCAGGCCCCGAGCAACTGACCTGGAAGCAGTGGGCGTCGAAGGTGTTTTACGGCTCGTTCCCCGCGCAGGTGGGCTGGGTGGCCGGGCACAGCCGCAAACTCAACGCGCTGGAGTACCACAAAGCCAGCGAGATCACCGTGGCCACCACCGACCTGGTGCTGTTCCTGGGGCGCCTGCAGGACCTCCGCGACCACCGCACCTATGATTCCAGCCTTTTGGAAGGGTTCCGCGTTCCGGCAGGTACCGCAATTGAGATTTATTCGACCACGCTGCACTTTGCGCCCGCCACCCTGAGCCCCGCGGGGTTTCAGGCGGTGATCATCCTTCCCCTGGGGACCAACGCCCCGCTCGAAAAGGTGAACACCCAGGCCGCCGGCGAGGAAGCCCTGCTGTGGATGGCCAACAAGTGGCTTATCGCTTGTCAGGACTCGATTCCCGCCAAGCGCGGGGCCAAGGTGGGTATCTCGTCCAACCTCGAATTGCCCGGCTGATCGGCCGGCAGGTCCAAAAAGAACGCTCGCACCGCGATGGCGGCCCCTCCTAAATAGGGAGCGGCCTCGTCGAGCGCCGAATGGCGGATCACCGCGGCGGCCTGCGGGTTGGCGGTGAGTTCCACCAATTGGTCGACCAGCAGACCCAGGACCAGCGGGTGGTTGAGAAAGCTGCCGTAAAGCACCACCCAGTAGGGGTCGAGCAGCTGGATGGCGTGGTCGATGGCCAGCGCCAAATGCCCCAGCGTCGTCTGGACCAGCTCCTTCACCCGGGCATCCCCGTCGGCCAGCGCCTGCAGGATCAACGCCGGTGACGCCAGCCCCGTAGCGGCCACCAACGCGGCGGGTGAGGCCAAGGTCTCCAGGCACCCGGTGCGGCCGCAGCGGCAGACCAGCTTGTTGCCCGGCACCAGCGTGTGACCGATCTCGCCCGAGCGGTCGTGCGACCCGGTGTCGATGCGGTGCTCCAGAATCAACGCCGAACCGATGCCCGGTCCGTACTTGAGGAACAGCTGGCGGCCGTCGCCGGGGTTGCCGCCAAAGTCCATTTCGGCCAAGGCCAACGCGCGCACGTTATTTTCCAGGCACACGGGCACACCCAATGCGGCTTCCAGAAGCGCCACCACCGGCACGGGCTGGTCCCACAGGCCGTAGTCGTGCAAGGTGCGCCCCGTTTGCCGGTCCACGCTTCCCACCACCACCACCCCGACCCCCACAAGCTGTGCCACCGCGAGGTTGTGCGAGGCCGCCAGTTGCAGCAGTGAGGTGGCGACCCGCGCCAGGATTTGCTCCGGGGTTTCTCCGTCCAGCGGTGGCAGGCGGCTGGAAGCCAGCGGCACCCCATCGAGGCGGCACAGCGCCGTAGTGAGTCCCTCGGTCTCGATGGACGCGGCCCCGACAAAAGATCGACTGTAGTCGAGGTCGACGAGAATCTTGCGGCGGCCGGCGCGGTTTTCGACCTCCTCGCCGCGTTCAACCAGCAGGCCGGCGTCGAGCATCTTGGCCGTCAGAATGGTCACCGCCGCCGGGGTGAGCCCAATGCGCGCCGCGATGTCTTTGCGCGACAAGGGGCCGCTCTTGCGCAGCACCCGCAGCACGGCGATCTGACTCAGTAGTCGCAGACTTCCATCCCCAACAGCGAACCCAGCACGCGCAGCTCGGCCACCACGTCGTCGTAGATCACCACGAAGTGCGGTTCCCAACCGTCCTTGACGGCCTTGGTGATCAACTGCTCGGCGTTCATGCGCGGCTGGAACACCAGCGAGGTGCCGCTGAACTGCTGCGGCGCGTCGAGCACGCTGCCCGGCGACACCAGAAACCGGAAGCTGCCGTCGGGTTTGCGGCCCACGCGGAACACCGTGGCCTTTTCGGCAGGCTTGCAGCCAAACTCCATCGTCGGTCCGATTTTACGGTTGGGGTGCACGCCCATGGCAGCGCCGCTGTCGGCGCGCGCCAGCGAGCATGCCGCCGTTCCGCAGTGCCAAAACGTCACGGTGTTGGCGGCTTCGTCGAGCGAGACGGGGTCGCCGAAAAACACCGCGGCGTGCGACAGCTCGATGCCGATGTACATCGAAATGGCGCCGTACAGGTCGGCTTCGCAGGCCGCCGCCACGAGGTTGTCGTTGAGCATGCCCAGCACGCCGCACACCGGCGTTCCATAGTCGACGAAGTAGTCGGGCCAGCAACGTGAGGCCAGGGCTTGCACATTCTTGGACACGACAAAGTCCTTGTAGGCCTTGTACAGGCGCACGTAGGCCTCGACGTTTTCGGCGGGCAGTTTGTCCAGGCCGACCATTTTGGCGCGGGACTCTTCCCACTCGACGGTCAGGTCGGCGGCGGCGTAGCTTTTGGCCTTGGTCATCAGCTCGCGCGCCTCCACCGACTCGAGGTTGGCACCGAAGGCGCGCACCACATCGGCGTCGAGCGCGCGGCCAAAGCCGAAACCCTGCGGCGTGTGCCCGATCGAAGCCACGGTGAGCCCGCGCAGCTGCTTTTTGACGCGGGCGGCACCGATCACGGCCTTGAGGGTGTTGCGCACCTTGTCTTCGCCCGGTCCGCCAAACACGTACTCGAAGTTGGGGCGGTCCAGGTGGTGCATCAGGTTACCGGCCGAAAACGCCCCGGTGAGCGAGTTCAGCCGCAACCGGCCGCCGTCGATCACCGGTTCTCGCAACGTCCACAACACCAGCGGGCAGGCGCAGCTTTTCACCACCTCGGTGGCGAAGGCCGAGTTGGCGAAGGTGTTGTTTTGCAGCACCACCAGGTCGGCGTTCAGCGTGTCGAGGTAGGCCTTGAGGTCGTCGAGCTTGAGCAAGGGACCAGCGGGAACCACGCAGTCGGGGCTCAGCGACTTGAGCAGTTCCACCGAGCGGTGAAACTGCTCGTGGGCGCTCTCCATGTGAAACGTGGGCACCCCGATGGGCACGTAAGCGAGCTGAAAGGGTTTCATAGGGGTCTCCTTAACCGACCAGGTATTTTCGCAGAATCAGCACGAGTTTGTCGTACCCGGCGTAAAAACCGCGCAGCGTGGCCAAGGTGGCCCCGTAGGTATCAAACTCGGGGATGGTCAGGCCGTCGGGCTCGTACGCCTGCCGGAACTCGGGGAACTTGTCGAGCAGCGCGGCCAAAAGCGCGGGCGGGACTTCGTCGTTCATCGTGGGCACAATGGCGATGTCGGACGCGTTGTAGTTCAGCTGCCACTGGTAGGGAATCGTGTGCAGCATGTCGCCGCCGATGAGTTGGGCCAAGTGGTGGCGGTTGCGGTACGCCGCACCCAGCAGTTTGGTGGTAAACCGGCGTTCCTGGTAAATTCCGTAGGCGCGTTTGATCACCGCCACGCCGCACCAGTCGAGCGCGGCCGGGTCGATCACCGTGCCTTTTTTGGCCGCGACGTCCTTGAGGTAGTCGTCGGTGCGGCCGCCCATGATAGTGCACACCGGGTTGATTCCCGCGGTGGTGAGGCCTTCGCTCTTGCGGCGCGCCAACCCGCGCTCCACCGCTTCGGCGACAGAGAGAGCCTGGGCCACCGTGAAACTCACCGTGGCGTTGATGCTGAAGCCGCGGTAGGTGACTTCCTCGATGGCTGCGATGCCGGCGCTGGTGGCGGGCAGCTTGATCTGGATATTGGGGGCGAGCGTGCCAAAGTGCAGCGCCTGTTCCACCATCAGCGCGGTGCTGCGATGGAACTTGGTGTTCGTCTGGATCGAGATGCGTCCGTAGCCCTTGGCCGGGTCAAAAATCGGGAGCAGGGTGCGGGCCCCGTCGACGGCCAGGTGCTCAATCATCTTCCACGCCAGCTCGTCCTCGGTGGCGTGCGGAAACGCCTTCACCAGCTCGCGGATCACCGGGTCGTACTTGGGCAGTTCCTTTTCGAGCACCGCCTGCACGATCAGCGGGTTGGTGGTGGCACCCACCGCGCCGTTTTCGAGGGCGTACGCCAGCTCGGTTTGTGAACAGGAATCCAGCCAGTATTGCGTGGGCGTGGTGGCCGCCATCTCATGGAGCTTGCTGCGATACGTCATGGTGCCCGGTTTCACGGTGCCACCTTGGTCTCGTCCCAGGCTTTGCGGAACACCCCCAACCCATGATCGGTGAACGGATGGTGCATCGCGTCCTGGTACACCTGCAGGCCGCAGGTGACGATGTCGGCTCCGGCGATGGCCGCTTCGGCGATCTGGCGTCCGTTGCGCAACGCCGCGACGATGATTTCGGTTTTGAAATGGTAGTTACGGTACATGGTGACGATGTCGCGCACGTAGTCGAGCCCCTCATCACCGCTGTTTTCCTTCCAGCCCACGAAGGGCGACACAAACAGCGCGCCGATCTTAGCGATGGGCAAGGCCTGCGACGGCGAAAAGACAAGCGTGACGTTGGTGCGGATGCCCTCTTTTTCCAGTTGGCGGGCGGCGATGATGCCTTGTTCGGTGCAGGGAATCTTGATCACAAAATGGGGCGACAGGGCGGCGATCTTGCGGCCTTCGGGAACCATTTCGGCGGCCTTTTCGAGGTGCGGGTTGATCTCGACCGAGATGGGAAACTGCTTCAGACCGTCGAGCTTGAGCGAGGCCGCCCAGTCGCCCAGCTCACGGATTACCGTCAGGAACGGCTTGCCGCTGGCCTGAATGTGGCGGGGGTTGGTCGTCACGCCGTCGATTCCCCAACTCTCGTAGGCATACCGGATCTCTTCAATTTTGGCGCTGTCGAGAAAATACTTCATCGGGCCCTCCAGGGTATTTGATTAAATCATTTAATCAAATAATAGAGGGGCCTCGAAGGTTCTGTCAAGAAGATAACTGCGTGAGAGGTCCCTCAGACTCCTGAGGTCCGTTCTCACAAGCGCGTCTTTCTGCTATATTCGACTCCCCAGTGAGAACCCATATGAAACAAAATGATTCCAGCCCCGCAGCGGAAGACTTCACCAGCCTGTACGAGAAGAGCTTCCTAGGCATGACCAAACTCCAACCCGGCCAACTGGTCGAGACCCAGGTTCTGTCGATTTCCAAGGACACCATCTTCTTGCAACTGAACGGCAAGAGCGAAGGCGTGCTACCCCGCGAAGAACTGACCGACAAGCAAGGTGAGTTGACCGTCAAGATCGGCGACGCGCTCAAGGTGTACTTTCTGAAGGCCGACAACGGCGAAATGTTGTTCACCACGCGCCTGACCGGCGAAACGGCGGGCCCCGACCTGCTCGAAAAGGCCTACCACGAAAAGATTCCCGTGGAAGGCGTGGTCGAAAAAGAAATCAAGGGCGGCTTTGAAGTCAAAATCGGCGACACGCGGGCCTTTTGCCCCTACTCGCAAATGGGCGACAAGCGCTCCGACAACGCCGCCGAATACGTGGGCAAACGCCTGACTTTCCGCATCCAGGAATACAAAGAAAAGGGCCGCAATATTCTGGTGTCGAACCGGGTCTTCCACGAAGAGGCCCGCCAAGACCAACTCGCTTCGCTGAAGACCACCCTCAAAGAGGGCCAGATCATCAAGGGCGCCATCCAGTCCGTGCAGGACTTCGGCGCGTTTATCGACTTGGGTGGCGTTCAAGCCCTGTTGCCCGTTTCCGAAATCGGCCGTGCACGCGTCGATGACATCCGCGCCGTCTTGTCGGTCGGTCAGGAGATCGAGGCTTCCATCCTCAAAATCGACTGGCACAACGAAAGGATCACGCTGAGCATGAAGAGCCTGGCGGCTGACCCGTGGGAAAAAGCGGTGGAAAAGTACCCTGCGGGGTCAAAACACGCCGGGCGAGTGGCCCGTGTGACCGACTTTGGCGCCTTTGTCTCGCTCGAACCCGGCCTCGATGGCTTGGTACACATTTCGGAGTTTCGAACCGAAGGCAAGTACGGCCGCGAGGGTCAACTGTCTGGCAAGAGCGATATCCCGGTCAAGGTAGGGCAAACTCTTTCCGTGCAAGTGCTTACGGTGGATCGCGCTAACCGGCGGATTTCACTCAAGCAGGCCACCAGCCGCGAAGAGGACGAAACCTCGGCCAAGTACCTGGGGAACGCGGGCGACAGCGACACCTACAATCCCTTCGCCAACCTGCTGAAAAAAAAGTAGCTCGGCACCTCCGGTAACCTTCTCTTGAAATTGGCACGCTTTGGGCCAATGCTGGAGTGGGAGACCGCCGGTGAGTCGTTTACGCTTTCAAGACCTTTCTCTTTCCACGAAAATCATGAGCCTCAGCTTGCTGTGGGCTGCGGCGCTGGCGCTGCTCGCGCTGTCGTTGCTGGTGCCTACGCTGCGAAGCCTGTTGCTCGACGAGAAAAAGGCCCAGCTGCGCAGTGTCACCGAGGTGATTTCTCACATTGTCGCGGAATATCGGGACATGGCCGCCAAGGAACAGATGGACGTCGAGTCGGCCCAGCGGGCCGCGATTGACCGTATCCGCTCGAGCCGGTACGCCGCGGGCGTGGGGTACTTTTTCGTTACCGACATCGGCAAGCCCTTCCCTTCCATGATCCTGCATCCCATCACGCCCGCCCTTGAGCATCAAGTTCTCAGCGATCCGAAGTACAACACCGCTGGCGGCCAGAATGTGTTCCAGAAGTTTGTTCAGGTCGCCCTCGCTGACGACCAAGGGTTCGTCGAGTACCTGTGGCCCAAACCGACGGCAAACGGTCTCAGCTCGCAGCAACCCAAGCTTTCGTACGTGCAGTTGATCAAGGATTGGAACTGGGTACTTGGCACGGGAGTGTACATCGACGAGCTCGATTCCCAGCTTGGACAGGTCACCGGCGCCATCTTCGTGGCCCTCGGCGCGCTCTGCATCGCCCTCTTGCTCTTGTCGTTTGGCATTGGCCGCGGGCTGGGTAAACGGTTGCGCGTCGTGGTGTTCGAAGCCGACCAGATCGGCCTGGGCGTACTAGGCAGCGCCCGCGCCCACGATGGCGCCCGCGACGAGGTCGGGCAGCTTTCCGCCAGTTTTGAGCGCATGGCCGAACAACTTCGAACCAAAGAAGCCTATCTGGAGACCCTCGCGTCGAAAGACCTTTCGGTGGACGCACCGCTTTCCTCACCAGACGACCGGCTTGGCCTGGCGTTGACCACGCTGACCGAAAGCTTCCGTGAGCTGTTCGTTTCGTTCGTGGAGGCCTCAGACCGCGTAAATGTCGAGGCCGACCAGCTTTCCGTTTCGTCTTCCACACTCTCGAAGCAGGCCGCCGACCAATCGTCGTCACTGGAGGAGATGGGGGCTGCCGTTGAGTCGTTGACTCAGCAATCGCGGCGGACCTCGCACGATTCGCTCGAGGTGACCCGCTTGACCGCCGAGAACGCGCAGAGTGCCTCCCGGGGGCAGGAAGCTCTTGAACGCTTGGTGGGAGCGATCCGTGCCGTGAACGTGTCGGCTCAAAAAATCTCACAGATTAACAAGCTGGTTGACGACATTGCCTTTCAGACCAACCTGCTGGCGCTCAACGCCAACGTCGAGGCTGCCCGAGCGGGCAAATACGGTCGCGGGTTCTCGGTCGTGGCGCAGGAAGTCCGCAGTTTGGCCAACCGCACGGCGGTATCGGCGCAAGAAAGTTCCGAAGTGATCGGCGGAACGCTGGCTAGCCTTGGTGAAATCAGCACCCTGGCACAGGCCGCCACCTCCGCCCTGGGAGATATTCACAGTGGCGTCGAGGCCGTGCGGGCCTTGGCCGCCGGGGTGTCGTCGGCGAGCCAGAACCAGTCCACCAGTTTGGAACAGGTTTCCGAGGCTCTGGCGCAGATTGAGCGGACGACCCTGGGCCTCACCAACAACTCGCAGGAGGGAGAGGTGGCCTCGGCCGAGCTCAACGCCCAAGCCCGCCACTTGCAGCATTTGATCCGGCAATTCCAGTTGCCAGACCGTTAGGAGCCTGTCGGACTTAGGGTTTCGGATCCATTCGGAGCGAATTTCGAGGATGATTTTGGATCGGAAAGAGCCTCGAATCGAGATTCGGGGCGACTGACGGGCCGGAATCAGACCGAAAGACGCCCGAATGGACCGAAAGACCTTTGGACGCCGGGTTTTGGACGAGCCCCTGGGGGTCGGCTGGGCCTCTTCGGTCGCACCATAACGGATTATGGCACTCGCTCAGAGGCCCAGCCGGCCCCCAGCTCCTTCGCCCAAAACCCGGCCCCTAAGTCCGACAGGCTCCTAGGCGTTCAGCAATTCCCGCAGTTGGCTCAACAGGAGCGGCTTTCGAAGCAGCTTGGTGTGGGGGGTCGACGCCACCAAATCAAGAACGCTTTGGTCGGCCAGGCCGGTTGAAATGATCACCGGCAGGTGCGGGCGCTGTTTCCGCAACTGCACCAAGGTGGCCGCTCCGCTGAGTTTGGGCATGTTCATGTCGAGCAGAACCAAGTCAAACAGCTCGCCGCGTCCGAGCCGGTCCAAGGCAAGCAGTCCGTCGGAAGCTTCCTCCACGTGAAAGCCGAGGGTCTCGAGTAGCTCCCGCAAGTTTTCGCGCACGAGGTCGTCGTCATCGACGAGGAGAATCCGACGCCCGGAAGGGCCGACGGTAACCTCTGCGTGGAATTTTGTCGGGGCAACCGAGGCTCCCGCCGCCGGAAAACTCATTCGCACGGTCGTACCATGACCGACTTCGCTGTCTATCTCGAGGTGCCCACCGTGGGACTCCACGACGCGAAGCGCCAAAGCCAAACCAAGACCCGTGCCTGCGTGAGGCGCCTTGGTGGTGAAAAAAGGCTCGAGCGCGTGGGCCCTGACGTCGGGATCCATGCCCTCGCCGTTGTCGGTGACTTCGATCACGACTCTCGTCGCGTTCTGGCGCGAAGTGATCAACAGCACGGATTCGCGGCTCGTGTTCTTCATGGAATCGAGGGCGTTGAGGCACAGGTTCATCAGCACGTGACCGAGGCTCTCGACCTCACCGTCGATAGCTTCCAGATTGGGGTCGAGCTCCACCCGAAAGCTCACCCGCGAAAGGGTGGTGTACCGAAGCAGTTCGAGGTGCTCGGTGATAACCTGGTTCCAGGCGACTGCTTGG
This sequence comes from Spirochaetales bacterium, assembly GCA_037142615.1. Lineage (GTDB taxonomy): Bacteria > Spirochaetota > Spirochaetia > JABEVK01 > JABEVK01 > JAIFLN01. The sequence continues at coordinate 110,507 of JBAXAI010000006.1, forward strand.
GTCAGGCCCGGCTTCTTGCGGACAAAGTTGAGCAGACCGGTGGTCAGGGCCCCGCCGCGCTCAACGGCCTTCTCAATCGTGGTCAACGCCTTGAGGCTGGGATCTCCGGGACTGAGTTGCAGCACTTGTCGGCTGGCAACGGTACCGATGGCCGACAACACGTTGTTGACATCGTGGGCGACGCCGCTGGCCAGTTGTCCCAAGCTTTCCAGCTTCTGCGACTGCTGGTACAGGACTTCGAGCTCGCGTAGTCCTTTTTCGGTGGCCCTGCGGGCCGAAACGTCTTCCATCACTCCAACAAGAACCAACTTTTCGTCGCTGACTCGAACGCTGGTAATCGACAGCGAGTTCCAGAACGGCGTCCCGTCGCGCCGGTAGTTGAGAAGTTCGCATCGCATGGCGCCGCAAGCAGCCACTTGCGAACGAAGTCTGGCCACCTCGACCTGGTCAGTGCCCGGGCCCTGCAAAAGGCGCAGGTTCTTGCCGAGGATTTCGTCGGCGCTCCAACCAGAAAGGGTTGTGAAGGCCTCATTCACAGACAGCACGTCGCCCAGCAACGTAGTGGTGACAACCCCAATGGCAAGGGACTCCAGCGCCAGGTGGCTGATCTCCAGGTCGTCGTAGTGCCGGGTTCGGCGAATTGACACCGTGTAGATTTCCGCCAGGACCTTCAGGATGTCCAGATCGTCGTCCGTGAACGGCACCGGAGAGTTCGCCAAACCGATCAGTCCGACAGCCCGGCCGTTGTCGAGCGCCGGGGCTGCCAGGAACGAGCGGATAGCGACGTGCCCGGGAGGAACTCCGGTCGACGCGGGGTGGTGCGGCGCGTCGTTGGTATAGAACGCCTGAAGTGTGTTGAGGGCATGGCCCAGCAAAGCGGGATAGCGGCCCTGTTGATTCCTGTGGAACACTATTCGCCGATCCGACTCGGCCAACGAGGGCATGGTGGCGAACGCGTCGAGGTGGGTGTGCGAGATCAACGTGCCGGTGGCAGGGTCGACAGTAGACACAAAAGCCAGCGTGGCTCCGGTACTTTCTATCGCCACGGTCCGGATCAGCCGAGCGAGGTCCAACAAGTCCAAGTCCGGCTGAAGGAGGCCTTGAAGCTGCGCTGTGGAGAGGGGAGCCCTTCTTGGCGGACTGGAGGTGCTTTTCATCGAATCCACGTGGTCCAGACTACTTCAATACGTCCATTATGTCAAGTCTCTTGACAACCTCTGTTCGGGCTCCCAAAGCTAGAACGCGTATTTGAACGTCGCCTCGACGACGCTATTGTTGTTCCACGAGCCCCAGGTCACCGCCGTGTCGCCAAGAAAGGCGAACCCGGCCAGCGTGGCGCTCAAGCCGTCCGCCACGGTGTAGGTGAGCTGTGGCGACACCATGCCGGCCCCGTCGAAGTCCCACGCGCTAACCGCCTTCCAGGACCAACGGCTGTCGGGAGCAGCACTCAGCGCAAGCACGGCCTTCGCCTTCGCGGTGCCCTCGTACCCGGCGGTGTTGGTCCAGTCGACGACGCCCTCGGCGATGGCCTTCACGCCAATGACCGGCAGGGTGTACTCGAGCGAGGCAACCCCCTGCGCTGTGGCGTCACCAGCCACCGGGTTCTGAGGGTCGGTATCGCGCCAAAGCCGACCTGCGGCCTCCGTTCGCAGCACAAGCCCTTCCAGAGCGACCACGGCGTCGGCACCCGCCAGCAGGAAACGGTCGTAGTCAAGTGTCGAAGTGGCCTTCATCTGCCCGGGAGTGCCCGCCGAGGCCAGCGTGACCGTGGCGCGAGGCAGGGGGTTGCGTCCCTGGTAGAACGTGACCCCGAAGTCGACACCCTGGAACACGTCGAGACTGGCCCCGGCGCGCCCACCCCACGCCAGGTTGTCCCAGATCAGCGCGGGCACCTGGTCGACCAGGGTGCGGCTGACAATGGTCACGCCGGTGGGGGGCGTCAGCGTCGTAGCCGGTTGCCACCGGGCCTCGGGAACAACGCCCTTTGCGAACGCCGGCACCAACACCAGGTCGAGCGAGAGTCCTGACCCAGTCAGAAGCACCCTTCCCGACGGCACGGGAATCTTCACCGAGTCCAGGGGGTGGCTCATGTCGCGCGGGTTCACCACGTCGAGAGGTGTGAACACGTCGGTGACACCCCAAGCGATGGTCTGGTTTCCCACCGAAACGTCGGCCGGCCCCAGATACGCCTTGACCCACGCGTCGGCCAAAGCGAACGAGGTTTGTCCCCCGGGGAGAAGCTTGGCTTGAAAACCGATGGAGTACTGACCGGCCGGAGCCTCGGCCGCACCGACGTTTCCGGCCACTTTGGCGTCGAATTGGGGGCCCGCCGCCGCAAGGTCGCTGGAGTTGTAGAACCAACCCCAGCCCGACTGCAGAGTGCCCGAAAAGGTCTGGGCGGAACTAGGCAAAAGGGCACCCAGCAGCAAGACTGCGGCAAGGGCCCGGCGAAGGTGTGTGCGTGTCATTTCGGCCTCCTACTGCTTCAAGAACCGCTCAGTGAACGTCGCATCGCTCACGTCCTGGTCTACCTTCTGGTCGCTGACCTTGAGCTCGGTCTTGGAGCCGCTGGTCGAAGTCATCACGATGAGCGAAGGGAGCAAGTAGGCGCCCACCTTTTCAAGCGTGAGCACCTGCGCCTTGGCGAGTTTGCCCGCCTTGTAGTACTCGATCTTTCGCGCGGCGAAGTCACCCAAGTCGAGCGAGTACACCAGCCTTTCGTAGCCCATCTCTTTTTTCGGCTTGGCTTCGATAGTGGCCGTGTTGTTGGCCGTGCTCAGCAGAGTGTAAGTGAAGTCGGCCTCGACGAACCCGCTGATGTCGCGGTTGGTGAAGTCGGACCCGAAGAACGCCGAATCCTGATCCGAAGCCCCCGAACCGAGGCGGCGGACCTTGCCCAGCGCGGGCAGCCACAGTTGGCTCTCGGTAGAGCCGTCGACCTTCTTCGAGGTGAGGAAGCCCGAGCCCTTGATGTCGCCGGGGGCCAGGAACTTGACGACCCGGCGTTCCACCTCGCCCTTGGCGTTGTCGCCCGTGCCCCAGTTCATCATGGTGCGGGTCAGCGAGGCGCCGTTCTTGGTGATGGTCATCACCATGGTGGTGATCTCGGTTTTGGGTTTGGTTCGGTGGAAGTACTTGGCCATCAACTCGGCCCCCGAAAGGTCTTGCGCGGCGGCGGGCAACAGGCACGCGAGTGCGACGGCCGCCAAACTGATTCTGAAAATGAACTTAAGCATGGGAAAGCTCCTTTGATTTGGGTTTGCGAGGATTGCGCAGGAAGATTAGGCAGGCGGCGGGCAAAATGGTGAGGGTGAACAAGCCGACAATCATCACGGTGAGAACCATCACGCCGCCCAGGGTCGACACAGGAACCATTTGGCTGAAGGTGAGCGCCAAAAACCCTCCGCCGAGCGTGAGCGCCGTGAAAAACACCGAGCGACCCGAGGTGGCAAGGGCCGAAACCACGGCGTCTTCGGGGGACAGACCTGCTTGCCGGTCTTCCATATAGCGCACGGTGAGGTGGATGGCGTAGTCGCCCACCCCGATGGCCAGAGCCCCAGCGAGGGCCGTGGCCAGGTTGAACGGCAGACCCGCCAAGCCCAGAATGCCGTACTGAAGCACAATGGTCGAAATCAGCACGGTGATCGTCACCAGCGCGGCCCGCACGCTTCGGATCATGCTGTCGATCAGGATGACGAGCAGAATGGCCAGCGTCAGGCTCAAGATGAAGTCGTGCACGATGGTGTCTTCGACGGCCACCTCGGACAAAATGTCACCGGCGAACTGAACCTTGGCGGTGGAGCCCAGGTAGAAGTCGGTTCGGGCCTGCAACTTGGTGAGCAGCGCCTTGGTTTCGTGGGTTGGCAACCGGGGAGCCACGATGGTGACCACGCCGCGGGTGTAGTCGAGGTTGGTCAGCGACGTGATGTCGTCCACGCTGCCCGAGGCCTGGTAAACGAGCAGCTCCTGGGCCACCAGCTCGCGGCTTGCAGGCATACCCGCTTCACCCGTGAGCGTTTCGTGCAACGACCGCACCAGCGTCGCGAGCGAGGTCGAGGCGCCGAGTTGGGGAGCCGTGGTTTTCAGGTCTTCCTGAAAGGCCAGAAGACCTTTCAGCACTTGCGGATCCTGAAGGTCGCCGCTTACGAGGGCCTTCACCGCCGTGGAACCCCCAAACACTTCATCGACGGCATTCATACCCCGCACCACCGACGAATCAGGCTTGAAGAACCCGACCAGCGAGGTGTTGGGCACGATGCGACCGATGCCGAACGCTGCAATGACGAGTGTAGCGACGCCTACCAACAGGATCGCCCGAGGGTGGCGGCCGATCCAACGGCCGAGACGGCTCAACTGATGGCTGAGTACGCCGGTGTCTTCCAGCTTGACCCTCACCTTGGGCGCCCCAAGCACGTTGAGCAAGCTTGGCACCAGCGTCAACGACGACACCATGGCGGTGAACACGCCCGTGGCGCACAGCACGCCGATTCCGCGCACCATCGCGAGGTCCGACAGCAAAAACGTGAGCATCGAGGCCGTGATGGCCAGCCCCGAAACAAACACCCCGAGCCCGGTTTTGCCCAGCACGTTCAGAATGGCCTGACGCTTTTCGGTGCCCTGCGAAAGCTCGAGGAAGTAACGGCCCAACAAGTGGAGCGTGAACGAACTGCCCACCGCGAGCACGGCCACCGGCGCAATGATGGTGAGGGCGCCGAACTTGAGGTGGAGCCAACCGTACAGACCGGCACCCCACACCAGGCCGACGACGACCTGGAGCAGTGGCAGCCACATGCCCAGCGGCGAACGGAAGTTGAACAAAAACATCAGCAGGATGATCACCAGCGCGGTACCGCCAAGCGTCGGCATGTCGATGTGCATGGCGTTGAGCATGTACGATTCCATGGAGGGCAGTCCGGTGAGGTCGTAGGTACCCGTCCAGCGCTGCTTGACGGCCGCTTCCATGGCCGCAGCGATGGTGGGCAGGTCGACGGCGTCTTCAAACTCGACGACGACGTTGGTCGAACTGCCATCGGCGGCTGCGAGCATGCCCGACTTGGTGGCGTAGTTGGTTGCCAGGTATTGGCGCAACGCCGCGATGTCGGTGCCCGAGGGATTGTCGCTTTCGACCATGTCGCTGCTCACCAGCAGGCCGTCAGTTTCGACCATTTTCTTGGTGTTGCTGAGCGAGGTGACCTTTTTGACACCGGTGACCCCCTCGAGCGCCGCGGTGAGGGCTCTGACTTCGGTCAGGTGCCCCGGGGTAAACACGTCGGGGGCGCGCAGAACGAACACTTCGGTCCGGCCCGAGTTGAACTCGCGGCTGATTTGATCGTTCAGCTGCACGATGGCGTTGTTGTCAGGATTCAGCGCGTCGGCTGAGGCGTCCTGTACGATGTGCGTGGCTCCAACAGCCATGAACACGGTCAAGACGGCGAAGGCGGCGATAATCCACCAACTGCGGTCGAGCATTCCTTTCCAAAAAGTCTTCAAACTTACCTCCTCAAACATTCAGTTCAACCACTTGGTTGACTCGAAGACAAAAAAAGAGACCCTCTCAGCGCAGGGTCACATCCACAAGACTCTTGGCCAGACCGACCTGTCGGTCCAGCACCTGGGCCCAACGTTCGGGCTGCACATCGAGAAGAATCTGCAGGATGGGGCCGCCCAAAGTGGGGAACACCAGCAGCGAAATGACTCCCGTGAGCAGCACCTCGAGCCGGTCGCCCACTTCGGAAGCTGCCGGTGTGACGCCCTCGGGCTCCCGCGCCAGTTCCAGCAGGTGGGCAGGAACGGCGAACACGCGCAGTTCCTGCAGCAGGGTCCGGATGAGGGCGGGATTTCGGTTCACTTCGTTGATCAGAAACATGGGCATCTGCGGGAACTTGCGCAGGAACTGGGCCCGGTCGTCGATCCAAAACTTGAGCACCTCGCGCAGCGACTGTCCCGCCACAGGCCCAGGTTGCCGGACCGACAAACCCTCGGCCGGACGGAGCAAGGCCTGCATTTCCTCGCGGAAGATGAGCAGGAAGAGGGTGTCTTTGCTGCGGTAGTAGTAGTGCAGCTGGGCCTTGTTGAACCCGGCGCGGTCGGCGATGGCCTGCATGGTAGCGCCGTCGTAGCCCTTGGCGACAAACACTTCTCTGGCAGCCTCTTTGATTTTGAGCGCGGAGGTTTCTTCGAGCACTTTCCCTTTCATCGGTTCAACCATATGGTTGAACCAAAAGATTGTCAAGCACTCGTGAGAAGCTCGGCCCATGGCTGAACTTCCCGTGACCCGTCTTTGTAAACGGCTTCACTCCGGCTGGAGCCGTGCCGAGATTCCGTTTGCCGTCGCGGTCAATTTGCTGCTGTTCGGGCTGGTCGGCGTGTTCGACGTGGCCGGCACACTCCTAAGGTCGCGCTTCGGTGGTCGTGATCCTCTGGCTGATCTGCGTGCCGGCTTTTCCCGCGATGGCGTCGAGCATGCGGTCGAGGGTCGTGATGATGGCCGTTCCCTCGGGGTGGGCTCCCGTGTACTTCACAGTGGCCATGACCTTTTCGAGCATGCTGCCCTTGGCGAAGTAGCCGTTGTCGCAGCGTTCCTTGGCCTCGGTGTAGGTCAATTTGGCCAAGCGCCTCTCGGTAGGTTTTCCAAAGTCGAGGGCGATGCCGTCGCCTCCAGCCGTGGGAATCACAAGGTAGTCGGCGCGCAACAGGGTGGCCAGCAGCGCAGAGGTGAGGTCTTTGTCGATCACGCCCTCGATTCCGTTGAGGATGTTGCCCTCGCGGACCACAGGCACCCCGCCTCCCCCACACGCGATCACCAGATAGCCGTCTTCCGAGAGCTTCTGGATCTGCCGTAGCTCGACCAGTTCGAGCGGCGCCGGCGAGGGCACACAACGGCGCCAGCCCCGTCCGGAGTCTTCCATGACCGTCCAGCCCATTTCTTGGGCCAGGTGCTCGGCAGCCTCTTTGTCGTAGAACGAGCCGATAGGCTTGGAAGGGTTGGCAAACGCAGCATCGTCTTTGCTGACAACGGTTTGTGTGATCACGGTGGCCACGGGAATGTCGAGCCCTTCCATCGCGAACGCCTCGTGGAAGGCCTTCTGGAACATGTAGCCGAGCGTACCTTGGGTGTTGGCAATGGCGTAGTCCATGGGCACCGGCGCCAACTCCTTGGCGGCCAGTTCGGAGCGGCGCAGAGCGAAGCCCACCTGCGGGCCATTACCGTGGGTGAGCACGACCCGCCAACCTTCCTTGACCAGTTTGACCACCGAGGCGGCGGTTTGTTCGGCGGCCTCGAATTGGTCGGCGATCGAGGCCTTCTTGGGGTCCTTGATGAGGGCGTTTCCTCCGACGGCGATGACGACGAGTTTGGTGTTGGCCATGTCATTGAACTCCTTTGAGAGCAAGAGCCTCGAGGGCCTGAACAAAGCAGGCCAACGGGGCATTGGTGATACCGGCACCGATTTGTCCGATGCCGGCCTGCTGGTGCGCGATGCCGGTGTTGATCACTGGCAAAATGGACGTGTCGACCACCTTGCGGGCGTCAATACCGGCTGGACAACCCCCGAAGTCGAGCGGCGGCAGGGTGAAGGCCGCGTTCTGTCCCAGGGTGATGTGGAGCATGCGTCGGGTGTTGGCGATAGCGTCGGCCGGGGTTCCCCCGACAAACTGCACGATGGCAGGCGAGGCGGCCATCGAAAAGCCGCCCAACCCGGCGGTCTCGGTGATGGCGCTATCGCCCAGGTCGCGTGCCGCGTCGTCGCGGCTGTAGCCCGAAAAGTACAAGCCCTCGATGAAGTTGGCCGGTGCTGTGAACCACTGGCCCGGAAGACCCGACAACTGAATGCCGAAATCGACCCCGTTGCGCGCCATCACCGTCACCAGCGTGGAGTTCTTGACGCCCTCTGCGGCTTGCAACATGCCCTTGCACGCGGCCATCGACAGGTTGAGGAAGAAGTGGTCGTTGGAGGCCACAAAGGCCAAGGTCTCGCGCACCTTCTGCAGGTCGAGCGACGGAAGCTCACCCAGAGCGGCCAAGGTCAGCTTTTTGAAGAACAGAGCGCTGGCCGCGGCGTTGCGGTTGTGCACCTCGTCGCCCATGTGGAGCGCCTGCGCCATCAGGGGCTTGAGCGCTACCGGCCCCAGGCTTGCCAGGATAACCTTCAGGGTCGGGGCCAGCACGTCGCGCATCCACACCAAGCGCTCGAGCACTTCGGGCGAGTTGGCCCCGAAGCGCAGCACTTTGCCCAAGCCTTCGTTCAGGTTGCAGTACGATCGGTGGCCGTTGGTCGTGTTTTCGACGATCCACACCGGCATCGAGGGGCTGATGACTCCGGCCATAGGGCCGACGGCGTTGTGGTGGTTGCAGGCATCGAGATTCACCCCGCCGCCGACCACCAGCGCCTCGGCCTCGCCCAGCGTTTTGGCCCAGCCTTCGTACAAAATGGCTCCGAGCACCGCTCCCTTTTGAGGGCCACACATGGCACTCCACGAAATGGGGGGTCCCGAATGCAGCAAGGTTCGGGCACCAAAACCCGGGAGTTCGTCGCGCGCCACTCCGAGCCCCACCAGCACCGGCTGGGCGCTCAGATAGCGCTCGTAGGCCGTCTGGTTGGCGGCATTTACTTGGGGATGGTTGATCAGCTCAGCCAGCGCCATTCCAGCCTGACTATTGCCTTCAGCCGGGGGTCGCCACTCGAGGTCGAGGGCCGTTCCTCCGTGGGCGCGGATCGGCTCACTGAACGACTTCAGCCCGATATTGATCACCCGGATTTCACTCGACAGCAGGGGATTCATGCTTGGCTCCCGGCGACGAGTTGTCGCACCAGTTCGGCGGCGTGGGCATTGCTCTCGGCAACGAAAACCCCGGCGCCGCTTAAAGCCGCCCGCTGTTGGGCCAGGTTCTGGGGGTCCTTGTCGGTGCCGCAGACAAAGCCCACAAACTCCAGCTTGCGACCTTCGGCTTGGGCAACCGCCCGTGAGCGGGCGATCACCTCGACGAGGCCCGCCGCCGGGTTCTCATGCGCTCCGTAGCCGAGCACGAGGTCCAAGAGAATCAGCCCGGTCTGGGGGTCTTTTGCCTCTTGCAGCAGGCGATCGTTGCGGGTGGAAGGATCGATCATCGGGTGGGGTTTTCCGCGGGTAAAGTCGTCATCGCCCAGGTCAATCAGGGTATGACCCTGGCTCTTCCACAGGTCAGGAAGTTTTTGCACGCCTTTGGTCGGGGTATTGGAAAATACCTCACCCAGAAAAGGCTGCAGCAAAATCTGGGCCTCGTAACAGAACGTGCCGCCAGTGAAAAGTCCCCGGACAAAGCCCGCGGCGTGGCGGCCTTCGAGCAGGGCACGGTCGCTATCGCCGCGTTCGGGGCCCGCCTTTGTTCGCTGGCCCGTCAAGAGACCGACAGCCAGCACGGCAGCCTGTTCCAGCGTCGGGGCAAAGGTCAGCTTGCCCCGAGCGGGTCTGATTTCGTCGCCGAGAAAGCAAATCACGATGGGCTTGGTGACTTTCTGCGCCTCTTCCAGAATTCTGGCAGCAACCGACTCGGCCGGCGGCTTGGAAAGCAACACAATGACCTTTGTCTTTTCGTCGGCGGCGAAGAGCCCAAGGGCAGACAGCATCGTGATGCCCCCGACTTCCTGGCTCAAGTCGTGCCCGCCGGTGCCAATGGCGTGCGAAATACCTTGCCCCAAGGAATCGATCAGGCAGGTCACCTGCTGGATGCCCGTGCCCGACGCCCCCACGACGCCGATGGCCCCGGGGGTCACCACATTGGCAAACGCCAGCGGAACCCCACCCAAGATGCTGGTACCGCAGTCGGGGCCCATCACCAGCAAATCATGGTCGCGGGCGTAGGTCTTGAGCTTCACTTCTTGCCAACCCGGCACATTGTCGCTGAACATCATGACGTTGAGGCCCTGCTTGAGGGCCTTGAGCGCTTCGGCACCGGCAAACTCCCCGGGCGTCGAAATAAGCACCACGTTGCCAAGCGGGTCTTGTGCCAGCGCCATCGCGATCGAGCGGGGGGGCTCGGTCTTGGCCGAAGAGTCACCGACGCCCTTCTTCTCGTCGAGGGCCTGCTGGGCAAACTCCAAAGCCGCCTGACCCTGGGCTACCGAGTTTGCCTGCACCACCACGAGCAGGTCGTTGGGTCTGGCTGCCAGCGGTTGGCTCAGCAACCCGGTGTTGAGCAGCAGGTCGAGGTTGGCGGCGGTGGCCATCTGCACCGAGGCAGATACCACGCCGTCCTGGGCGGTCAACTTGGCCGACAATTGCATCAGGGCCACCGAGTCGCGGTAGTACCCCGGCAGGAACTGCTGAACCCTCTCCATCACGCCAAGGCTTCAATGATTCGCTGCGAAGGGGTGACCCAGCCGAAGATTCCGCCCTGGGCCTTGATCATCTCGAGGGCCAGCCGGTTGAACTCGGGAAAGTACGACGCCACGGCGTCGGAAGCGACCACGCACTCGTAGCCCCGATCGTTGGCTTCGCGCACGGTGGTCGTGACGCACACCTCGGTGGTGACGCCGCAGCAGATCAGGGTCTTGATGCCGTAGTTGCGCAGAATCAGGTCGAGGTCGGTGGCGTGGAACGACCCCTTGCCGGGCTTGTCGATCACCGGCTCGCCGGGCAGGGGCTGAAGCTCGGGGATGATGCCGTGGCCTTTTTCGCCCCGGATCAGGATGCGGCCCATGGGCCCGACGTCGCCAATGCCGGTCTTGAGGTTGCCCCGGGCTTTTTTGGTGGGCGGACAGTCCGACATTGTCGGGTCGTGGCCCTCACGGGTGTGGAGCACCCGAATTCCTGCCTTCCGGGCGGCCGTGAGCAGGGCTTGGCAGGGTCCTATCGCTGCCCGGAGCAGGGTCACGTTGTTGCCCAGCAGGGTGCCAAACCCCCCTTCTTCCACAAAGTCCCGCTGCATGTCGATCACGACCAGGGCTGTCGTTTTAGGGTCAAACTCGAGGTTGTACGGCTCGGCGACGATCTCTTTTTTCATTGGGGTGTTCCTTTCTTGCTCTGCATGTACTTGCGCCAGTCGCCAAAGTGCGAAATATCGACGTGTTCGGGTCGGATCTTGTCTTTCGGGAACAGAATACCATCCACGACACGCCCGTCTTCCAGTTCTACCGGTCCGTCGTACAGGTGAGGGGGCTCCCCGGCCTGAACCCGGTTCCAGACGTCGTCGGGAAGCCGGTAGAGCTCCCCGGCGACAGCGACGCCGCCCTGCTGCACTTCGTACATGCCAGGGTGAACGTCGCCGATGCTGAAGACCCGGTATCTGGGCTTGGTGTAAAACTCACCCAGAAACTCCGCGCCGGCGAGGTTCTTGTGCAGGGCCAATCCCCGCATCAAGGTCCCGTTGACAAAGAGGGTCTTCGGCATGGTTCAGTCGTCCGCTGCTTCGCTGACGGGCTTCCAACTGATGGCATGACCGTCTTTCTTTTCCTGGTACATAAAGTAGACAAACACCAGAGCGGCCAGAAGGTAGCCGAACGAGACTGTCGGCGAGGCATTGAAGGCCAACTGGCTTCCGTGGATGAACCCGAAGAACGACAGGACGACGGCGATGCCCGCGTAGACGGCGGCCCAGTTGAAGCGTTTTTCGATGACGAACACACCGATGGCTCCCAGCACCAAACCAGCCAAGATGCCACCACCACCGGTCACCGAGATGCCGTTGTAGTACACGGCCGCGTTCGAGGCCATGGCCGAGGCGAGCTCGGGGCTCACGCCCTTGCCGGTGGCCACACTCACCACGTTGTTGATCTGGGTATGCAGCCAGTCAGCAATGTTGGGAACCAAGGCCAGGATGATCGCTGGCGCATGGCGCCGGGGAGTCGCTTGAAAGGCCTGCGCCCCGATGATCAAACCAATGAACAGCAGAATCGGCAAAATCGCCACCAGCGGGATCACCGAAAGCAGCAAGGCCGTCAGCCCAAGCATACACACCAGACCGATGGCGATGCCGGTGGCCAGCGAGTAGCCGATGCGTCCGCCGATGGCCTTCCAGCCAGGGTGGCCGATGTAAACGGCGGGAGGGAACGGGGAACCAGCGAAGGCGCCCAGAACAGCACCCGAACCGTCGGCCAGCAACACGGCGCGGAGGTTGTATTCATCCCCAGCGGTGGCGGCCGATTCCACGTTGTTCATGGCCTCGGTAAAGTTGTAAATGCCCAGCGGGATGGCGGTGACCAGCAGCGGCCACACTTGGTCCATCGAAAGCGAGAACACATCGAGGCTGAACATCGGGATGCGGAACCCAAACTGCCGGAACGAATCGCCCACGGCGGCCGGATGCATGTACTCCGAATAGCCCGGTAGCCCCAGAAGCACGGCTCCCCAAGCCAAAATCGCCCCCACGACGACGACCGCGAGGCCGCCCGGAATGCCAAATGGCAGGCGAACGTTTCCCATCCACGAAATCATGATAATCATGAAACAGATCAGGCCGATCCAGGCCACGTCGAACATCTGGAAGGCGGGAGCCATCGAGATGAAGGTGATCGAGATACCGGCCAGGGTGCCCAACATGGCGGCCTTTGGCGTGAACTTGCGGATGATGGGCCCCACCAGCGCACCGGCCATGACAATCAGACCGATGATGAGCGCCCACACCAAACCGAGAACCCACGCCATCACCGGATTACCGGTGGTCAAATAGGTCGGCAGCATGACGGCAAACACAACGATGAACATGTGCGGCACCGAGGGGCCGTACGGCAAAGCTGCAACCGTGTCACGCTTTTCCTTCTTGGCCTTTTGGAACGCGAGGTAGGCGTAAAAAATGTTGCCCAGCATAAGCGCCAGGCCCAAGGCAGGAAGGATGCGCCCGTAGACGGTGGCCTCCGGGATCTTGATGACGAACAGGGAAAGGCTCGTCAGGACAATGGTGTTCAAGAGGACGTTGGTAAACAGGCCGAAAAAGCCGTTTAAGTCACCCAGGACCCACAGTTTCGGTTTGGTCAGATCTTGTGCCATGCGAAACTCCTCTATGCGATTCATGTGCTTGCCCAGCTACGCCAGGATTGTATACAATTGCTAGCGTAATCCCGGTTTTCTGCTTTGTCAATATCTTCTTGATTCTTTAGTATTATGTTGTTATATAATACTTTAAGTATCTATCTGCGAAATTTGAGTTCCGTTCGAACAAGATTCTTTGTATACTGATATACTGAGAACGAGCCCCGGAAGGCGGGAGGAGACCGACAAGTGGCCGAGAACTTGAGTGCCGACGTGTACGAACGTCTGAGCGAGCGCATCCTCAAACTGGACTATCCGCCGGGGTACCGACTGACCGAGGAAGGGTTGTGCGCCGAGTTCCAGGTGAGCCGTAGCCCGGTGCGGGAAGCGCTGAACATGCTGGTGCAGCGTGGCCTGGTCCGAAAGAATCCGCGGCAGAACTACGTGGTTCGTGAACTCGACGTCAAAGAGATCCGCGATGCCTACCACGTACGGCTCGTGCTGGAGCTTGAGGTGATGACACTCCTGTGTCGGCAGGGTGTCGACCAGGCGATCCTCGACCGGCTCGAAGCCCACTGGCTTGGCGTGCGCGACCGCTTGCCCGAGGGCATGGCGCACGCTGCCGACGACGACGAGAGGTTTCACCGCGAACTCGCCGAGGCCACGGGCAATCAAGCTCTAACCCGGACCTTGGCCGCCATCGATTCGCAGATTCACTTTGTACGCCTGTACGATATCACCAACATCGAACGCCTTCGCCGGACCTGCACCGATCACCTGGAGATCCTCACCGCGCTGCGCCGTCAAGACCTCAAGAATGCGGTGGTCGCCTTGGCCAGGAATATCGAGTGGGCCGAGGCCAACGTCGAGGGAGCGCTCAGCGACGTGGCCTCGCGGAGCCGTGCCGGAGGGCGCGAAGGAACCTCGAGGGGCTAGTCGACCAGCCCCGCCAACTGGCCGCACGCCGCTGCGATGGATTCGCCGGCTGACCGACGAACTGTCGATACGATGCCCGCCTCGCGGAGTGCCCGCTGGAAGGCATCAAGAACCGGCCGTGCCGACGGTGACCAACTGCCCGAAATGCCGGGGTTGTAGGGAATCAAATTGACATGAGCGTCCCGGCCGGCAACCAAGGCGATCAACTCGGCCAGTTCGCGCTCGCTGTCGTTGACTCCGGCGATCATGATGTATTCCAAGAAGAGGCGGTGGCCGGTGTTGTCTTGGTAGCGTCGAAGGGCTTCCATCAGCTTTTCGAGCGGCCAGCGCCGGCAGCCGGGCATCAGGGTGTCGCGCAGGTCCTGCCTCGGGGCGTGGAGCGAAACCGCCAGCCTGACCTTGGGAAACTCGCGCCCGAACCTTTCGATGGCCCCGACCACCCCGCAGGTCGAAACCGACAGGTAGCGCGGCGCCAACTCAAAGCGCCGCTGGTCGGTCAGGCCGCGTAGAGCCTCTGCCAGGGCCTCGAAGTTGAGCAGGGGCTCGCCCATGCCCATGAACACGACATTGCGCAACCGGCCGCCCTCAGCCCGCAGTTGCTCTACAGCCCAGGTGGCCTGTTCCAGAATCTCGGCCGCGCCCAGGTCGCGAATCAGGCCAAGGCGCCCGGTAGAGCAAAAGGCGCAGCCCAGGGCGCAGCCAATCTGGGTGCTCACACACAGGGTGTTGCGGCCCTCGCGCTGCCGGAGGAGCACCGCTTCAAACCGCTGCCCGTCGGGGGCTTCGAACAACGCCTTGGTTGAGCCATCGGCAGCGGCTTCGAGGCGTTTTGTCCTTGTGGTCTTCCACTCGAAAAGCTGGGCCACCTCAACCGCCAAGGGCTCGGGTAACCGCGCAAGGGCGGCTTCCCAGGTGACTCCCTCGCGAAAAAGCGCCTTTCTGAGCGCCGAATAGCCTTGTTGGCCTCCGGTTCGGGTTCGGAGGATGCTCAGAACGGCTCCTTCGTCATGAAACGAAGGGCGAAGCGACCCAGAGGGCGCAGGCGGGCTGGTCATGGTTGATAGACTACATCGTAGGACGGTGATTTCTCTTCGTCAACCAAGGGATTCGTCCACAATCTATTGCCGAAGAGGGAGGCTTCTGGCTAGCCCTTGCGCCATAGCCTGTCATGCTAGATAGTTACACGGAGCTGTTCGTGGTTTTGGAGTTGCCATGTTTCCAATCATCCTGTTCGACGAGTCAGATCGAAACCTCCGCCGTCTCGTGCAACTACTCTACGCGATTGTTGGGCCGTCGTTTGTTCTGATTCTGGTGCTGGTGGGGCGCGAACAGGTGCTTTGGTCGGCGCTGGCGACCGGCGTCCTCTGTCTGGCGGCGGTGGCCATCACGGGTTTTTCCAAAAACGTCGGGCCCTACCGGTGGATCTTCCCGGGCGGTGTGGCCCCGGTGTTGTGCTGTGGCCTGGCGGCGGTGTCGCTGGGCCCGATGGGATGGGTCTTCCTGGCCGTGTCGACGGCACCCATCGCCTGGGCCGGGGTCTTGTTCTCGGCCCCCGCCGTGATCGGCGCTTTGGTCAGCGGCGTCATCGTTTGCTTTACGGTTCTGACCATCCAGGGCGGCTGGGTCTTCGGTCTGCTGAGCACCGCGATCTACGCCATCATTCAAGGACTGGTGGCCTGGGTGGCCTTCGCCAAGGCCAACAGTCTCCGGGGGGCCCGCCTGGAAAGCCTGGCCCGACAAATCGACGAAATGGAACTCAGCATGACCACCGACGGTCACATCACCTTCGCCAACGAGCACGCGGCGAAAAACTACGGGTACAGCGTCGACGAGCTGTGCCGAATGAGCATCCGCGACCTGCGGGCCGACCCGGATTCCACCGAGTTCCGGCAGCAGTTTTCCGACGTTCAGGAAAGGAGTGTTTTGTTCGAGGCCGTCCACCGGCGGGCCGACGGCACCACCTTTCCCGTCGAAGTCAATTCCCGCCGTTTCTGGTCGCAGGGTCGCACACTGGTGCACAGCGTCGTGCGCGACATCACCGAGCGCCGCGCCAGGGAACAGGCCCTGCGCCAAACCCTCGAGGAGCTACGGCAGAATCAGTACCAACTCACCAAGGTCATCGAGTCGATGTCCGAGGGCTTGGTCGCCATCGACGCGCAGGGTCGTATTGTCCTGGCGAATAAGTCGGCCGAAAAGACTCTTGGTGTGCCGCAGGAAACACTGCTCAAAATGTCGGTCAGTGACACGGATTATCAGGCCGTTCATAGCGACGGAACCCCGTGGCCCGCGAAAGACCAACCGGCCATGCTCGCCTTGGCAAGCGGGTTGCCGCTCATCGACCAAGTGATGGGCCTTGACGACCCGAAAGAGGGTCGTCGGTGGATCAGCGTCAACGCGGTGCCGTTGTTTCTGCACGGCGGAGAGCAGCCCGATCAGGTAATTTTGACGTTTGTCGATGTCACCGAGAGAAGATCCTTTACAGACGAGCTGATCAAGACTCGAGAACGATATCAGATGATTTTCGACCATGCAGCCTCGGGCAACGCCATTTTTGACCGCGAGTGTCGTCTTGTGGTTCAAAACCGGGTTGCGGAAAAAAGGTCGGGTATGGCGGCAGGAATGAATGTCGGCAAAAGCGTCGAGGAGATGTATGGAGTCGAGCGCGGAGGCCGCCTTCGCAAGCGCATCGTTCGAGTCTTGCAGGACCGGGTTACCGACGTTCTGCAATCCGAGTATGCAACTGAACGGGGCCCCAGGTGGGTTGAGTCGACAATCAACCCGGTTTTTGACGATGACGACACCCTTGCCGTCGGGGTTCACGTGCAGCTGCGCGACATTACGGCCGAGCGTGAACTCGAGGCCCGCGTGGTCCAGGCCCAAAAGATCGACAGTTTGGGCGTGCTGGCCGGCGGCATTGCGCACGACTTCAACAATCTATTGGCAGGTCTCTCAGGCAATGTCGAACTGGCGCGCATGAACCTCAAAGCCAACCGAGTCGACACCGCGATCGAAAAGCTCGACCGCACGTTGCCGGTTTTTCAGCGGGCCAAGGCGCTCAGCCGCCGGGTCCTGACGTTTTCAAAGGGCGGGGAGCCGGTCAAGCGGGTCGAGTTTCTCGGTCCTCAGTTGGAACGGTGGGCCGAGTTCTCGTTGGTCGGCTCAAGTCTCAAGCTCGAAACGTCCATCGATCCGGACCTGTGGGCCTGCAACTGCGACAAAGACCAGATCAGCCAGATCATTGACAACCTGGTGGTCAACGCCCGTCAGGCTTCGCAACCGGGAGGAACCGTGAGGCTGGAGGCCGGGAACCGCGAGGGGAACCCGAAACTGATCCGGATCAGCGTCATCGACTCCGGAGCGGGCATTGAACCGGGTGTGCAAGCCAAGATCTTCGACCCGTTCTTCACGACCAAGACGAGCGGAACCGGCCTCGGACTGACCACGTCCTTTTCGATCGCCAAGCGGCACGAGGGCTGGATCGAGGTCGACTCGCGCGCGGGCCAAGGAAGCACCTTTTCGCTCGTGTTGCCCGCCTTGGGCGATGTCGCGCCCGAAGCACAACCCGTCGCTCGGCTCGTGGAGTTTCGCGGTAGCGGTACGGCCCTTGTGGTCGACGACCAGGATTCGGTTCGCGAGGCGGCAGCCGAAATGCTGGAACTTTTGGGCTTTGAGGTGCTGCAGGCCGCCGACGGCGAGCGAGGGCTTGAGCTCTACCGCCAAGCGAGGGGCGAAGGGCGGACGCCTGTGATCACGTTGACGGACCTGACGATTCCCGGCGGCATGGGAGGCCTTGAAATGGTGAGGCAACTCAAGGCCGAAGGTGCCAGCTCAGAGTTTGTCGCCATGAGCGGGTACTCAAGTGAAGGGGAAAGCCCTGATTTCAGGGAAGTGTTCCACGGGCGCCTCGGCAAACCCTTCACCTTGCGGGAAGTCACCGAACTTCTTGCTCGCCTGCTGCCGGAAGGCTAGGCTAGCGGCGCGTGAGCTTGAGCCCCTGCGCCAGAGCCTTGTCGAACAGGCGCTTCGGCAGGTGCACCGGGAACCACCAGTCGCCCAAAAAGTTCCGCGTCAGCACGTAGCGGGCCTTGGGTTTGCGCAGATTCACCGCCCGCTCCACGGCCTGTGCGATAACGCTGCCCTCCAACCCGGTCTTGGCCGAGTTCACGGCGAAAGCCTGGATGGCTCGGCTGGCTTCTTCGTAGCGGGTGGCGTCCAGGTGCGAAAAGTCGGTTTGCTCGGCCTTGTCCCAAATCGGCGTCTTGACCGCTCCCGGCCCCAAAACGATGACATCAATGCCCCACACCAAGAGTTCCCGGCGCAATGCGTCGCTGTAAGCCTCGAGCGCATGTTTGCTCGCCGCGTACGGGCCCATCAACGGGAACGAAATCCGCCCCGCCACCGACGAAATGTTGACAATGCGGCCGGGAACGCCCGAAAAACCTTCGCGTGCCCCCAGCAACGGTAAGAAGGCGCGGGTAACGATGTGCGGTCCCACCACGTTGGTTTCGAGCTGGCGTCGCAGGTCGGCGGTGCTGACCGTCTCGAGCGGACCGGCGACGGCGATGCCGGCGTTGTTGACCAGCGCCGCCAGCGGTTCGCCTGCCAAGGCCGTTTTTACCTCGTCGCTGGCACGGGCTACGGCGGCTTCGTCGGTCACATCAAACACCAGCGGGTGGAACGAACCTCCCCACAGCTTGGCCAATTCAGCTCCCGTATCGGCCTTGCGCACCGAGCCATAGACCCGGAAACCCAACCCCAAGAAGTGCTCGGCGGTGGCGCGGCCGATGCCCGTCGACACTCCGGTGATGACAATGCTGGAACTCATGCAAACCTCCGTATCCCGTGGGAGGGACCCTGATGGATTATATCAGATAGGAGGCGTCGCCTTTCGCTTGTTTGGTGGGTGGCAATGCACTAGCTTTAGGCATGAGCCCCCGGGGGCAAGGAGTTTGCATGGCGAAAAGTAAGAATGACATTCTGAAAGCGGGGCGAAAGGTGGTCGAAAAGGCTTCGGCGGCCGGACTGGCCGTGACCGCGCTGGCAAAAGTCGTGGAACGCTTGGAAAAGCTGCAAAAGGAACGCCAGAGCCTCAAGGCTCAGCTCGAAAAGAATGGTGACGACGCCAAACTGGTCTGGAAGGCGTTGAAGGCCGAAGTGAAAGGCCTCGAGGCCGAGTTGAAGCAGAAGCCTGCGACAACCAAGACTGTTACCGCAAAACCTGCCATCAGGCCTGCAGCCAAGGCACCGGTGAAAACTCCAACCAAGGCGGCTCCCAAAAAGCCGGCAAAGGTCTAGGCCCATGATCCTCGACTCCCTCAACTCCAGCTCTCGCTACGAATGCCTCGGTCCCCGCTTCGCTCAGGCTTTTGCCTGGCTGCGCACGGTCGACCCGACCACGCTTCCCGACGGCAAGACCGTGCTCGACGGCGACAACCTGTTCGTCATAACCCAGCGTGGCCTCACCAAGCCTCTCGACCAGGTGAAGTGGGAGGCGCACCAAAAGTACGCCGACATCCAGTACCTCGCCTCGGGCACCGAAGAAATGCGCTGGCAGGCGCTCGAGTTCACGCAGACCGAAGACTACGTCGAGGAAAAGGACTTTGTTCCCCTCAATACCGACGTCTGGACGACGTTTGAGGTGATCGAAGGGCAGTTCGCCGTGTTCTTTCCCGACGACGCCCACCGGCCCAGCATCGAGGTTCCGGGAGCCCCGCCTGTGGTCAAGCTGGTGGTAAAAGTCCGGCTCTAGTTTGTGGGGTGCACCATCAATGCACAAGCCTCCTGTACATTTGTATACGGAGGCATTCACCATGACCCTGACCGCACCTTTTACAGCCTTTGTTCCCCGCCAAGCCAGCCTGGCCACCGTTGTTCCCCAACTGGTCGACGCTTACCCCTACTACGACGAGTTTGACATCGCCCAGTTCCTCGAGGAACGCTGGGGCCGACGCGTGTCCGACGCCGACTTCGAGCGCATCCGCACGTTCTACGTCCGCGCACGCCTGCAGCAGTACCTGCCCGAAGGCGACGACGACTGAGCAAAGCGCTCGCTTTGGCTAAACATTGTGCCTGTAAGCGTATACACGCACACCCATTCGGCCCACACTGCTGGCAGGAGCTCCAAGGAGCCTCCCACCATGTCCAAGTCCGACGCCGAGATCCGATCACGGGAGTTCCTCGAAAACGTGATTGATGCGGTACGGGAACCCCTTGTGGTTCTTGACCAGGACCTGCGCGTGCTGACGGTCAGCCGCGCCTTTTACGACGTTTTTCACGTCAAACCGAGTGAAACCATTGGCTTTTTGATCTACGAGCTTGGCAACCGCCAGTGGGACATCCCCAAGCTCCGCGAGCTGCTCGAAGAAATCCTGACGAGGCAGACCGCGTTTCAAGACTACGAGGTGACTCACACCTTTTCGACGATCGGTGCGCGCATCATGCTCTTGAACGCGAGGCAGATTCCCAGGGCTCTGGGGCAGAAACGCATCGTTCTGCTGGCCATCGAAGACATCACCGTGCGTCGAAACACCGAAATGGCGCTCGATAAAGCCCGGGTCGACCTGGCCGAGCTTCGCATCTCGGAAGACAGGGCGAGGGAGTTTACCCAAAGCATCATCGACACCATCAGGGAACCGCTGATGGCGCTCGACGGCAACCTGCGCATCGTGGCCGTCAGCCGCGCGTTTTACGAGGTCTTCAAAACCCGGCCCGAAGACACCATCGGCAAGCGGATCTACGATCTGGGCGAACAACAGTGGGACATTCCCAAGCTCCACGACCTTTTGGAGACGTTGCTTGTGCAGACCACGTCGTTCAACGACTACGAGGTCGATCACGACTTCGCCGACATCGGCCGCAGGGTGATGCTCCTCAACGCGCGCCAAGTGAAGCAGAACGAAGGCAAAGACCTTTTGATCCTGCTGGCCATTGAGGACGTGACCAAGCGCTAACGCATGGAAATGGACCTGCAGAAGGCCCAGCGCATCGAGTCGCTCGGCGTGCTGGCAGGCGGCATCGCTCACGACTTCAACAACCTGATGGCCGGTCTGCTCTCGAACACCGAGCTGGCCCAGTATTACTTGGGCGAGGGCAACGTGGAGTCGGCGGTCGAACGGCTTTCCAAAACGCCGTCCATTTTTGCTCGGGGAAAGGCGCTCACCAGGCGTCTGCTCACGTTTTCCAACGGAGGGGCCCCCGTACGGCTTCCGACAGCTCTGGGGCCGCTTCTGGCGGAGTGGGTGGAGTTTGCGCTCCTGGGGGCCGACGTCACCGCCGAACTGCAGATCGACCCGGCGCTGCGAAGTTGCGACTGCGATGTGGGCCAGATCAGCCAGGTGCTCAACAACCTGCTCATCAACGCCAGGCAGGCTTCGCCCGACGGTTCGGTGATCCAGGTGAGCGCCCACAACGTGCACAAGCTGGGAGAGTTTGTGGCTTTGTCGGTGGCGAACCCGGGACCACCCATTCCGCCCGAGGTACAGGCCCGCATGTTCGACCCCTTTTTTACGACGAAAGCGCTCGGTTCGGGGCTCGGCCTGTCGATCGCGTATTCCATCGTCCGCCAGCATAACGGGCGCATCGAAGTCGTCTCCGAAAAGGAAAAGGGAACGACTGTCACCGTGTTCCTTCCAGCCCTCGCTGCGGCCGCGCCGTCCGAAGGGCCAGAACCCGTGGTGGAGGGTTACCAGGGCATCGGGACAGCGCTGCTGATGGACGACAGCGAAGAACTCCGCGACGGGCTTGGCGTGATGCTCGAAACATTGGGCTACCAGGTGTTACTGGCTTCGCGGGGCGAGGAGGCGCTCGAAGTCTTCCTGGCGCGCAAGAACGCGGGACTCACCGTTGAGGTGTTCCTCCTCGACAACAAGATTCCCGGCGGTTTGGGCGGAGTCGAGACGGCCCACCGGTTGCGCCAGGCGGGATGCACGGCACCCATTTTGCTGATGAGCGGCATTTTTGACGAAACGCTCAGCCCGCGTTGGGCTGGTCAGGACGGGCTGTGGCAGCTGGCCAAACCCTTCCGGATTGAGGAGTTGATGCGAGTTCTCGCGTCGCTGTCGCCCACCGATGGACGCTGACCCCGCAAACGGCTAAGCTCGGGGCCATGACACCCGAAGTGCTTGCCCCCGGTGGCAGTCTCGACCACGCGCTGTGGGCGCTCGAAGGCGGCGCCGACGCGGTCTATGTCGGTATGCAGAAGTTCTCGGCCCGCAGCCACGCCGACAATCTGACACTCGACGACATGGCGGCCCTGACAGCCGTGGCCAAGAGTAAAAACGCCCGGGTGTTTTGCGCCCTGAATATCATCCTGGACGCCGACGAAACCGCCGAGGCCGTCGTGCTCGCGTGGGAACTGCACTTTCGCGGGGTCGATGCCCTCATTGTGCAAGACCTCGGTGTGGCGTTGGCCTTGCGCAAGTTCGGCCCACCGATCGACCTGCACGCGTCGACGCAGGCGGCGGTTCACAACGCCAGCGGGGTGGCCGCGCTCAAGGCCCTGGGGTTTTGCCGGGTAGTGCTGGCCCGCGAACTGACCATGGACGAAATTCGCGCCCTTGTCGGTGCCGACCCGGCCATGGAGTACGAGGTGTTTGTGCACGGGGCGCTGTGCTACGCCGTCTCGGGCAATTGCATGGCGTCGGGCCTGATGATCGGCCGCTCGGCCAACCGGGGCGACTGCGGCCAGATCTGCCGCACCAAGTTCGAGCTCGACTACCTGATCCCGGGCCCTAAACGCCGCGAGAGCCCCCACGAAGAAGGCCTGCCCGAGGGCATCCACGCGCCGCCGGGCGAACTCACGTGGAAGGGCGGCGCAGCCGGGGCGTTTGCCAGCATGAACGACCTGGAACTCGGCGCCAGAATCCGCGAACTGCGGGCCTGCGGCGTGCAAAGCTTCAAGATCGAGGGGCGCATGAAGCCTCCCGCCTACAGCTTCAACACGGCCCGGGCGTACAAGGCCTTTCTCGAGGGCGGGCGCGACGCCGAAGCGTGGGGCTGGCTCGACGAGGCCCGCATGCGCTACGGACGCCTGCCAAGCGCCGGCTGGTTCGACGGCCACAAAGCCCTGGCGCAGACCAACCCTGGCTGGGCCGGCACGCTTGGCATGCCGCTGGGGGTAGTTTCGCACGCGGCCGAGCGCTCGGTACGGGTGCCCACGGGTGCCCGCACGAAGGTTTTTGCCAGATTGAGCAAGGGCGACGGCGTGCTCATCCTGGGTCCGGTGGCGGGTCAGGTGTTCCGCGGGGCCCTCACGGGCGAAGTGTCGATCCTCGGCTCGGGAACCAAGGCGGCAGCGGAACTCCCTCTGGCCGACAAGATCGGGTTCGACGCACGCGAGGGCACGCTGTGGCTGGTGAGCCGCCACGATGGCAAGCTCCCGGTCAAAAAGACCGGCAAGACGTGGCGCCATCCAATCGGGCTGGTGGTGACGATCGCGCCGGAGTCACCGACCGAGGCCGCTGCCCAAGTTCGCCGTTCGTCGATCACGGTAACCAGCCCCGACTTGGGTGGCCTGAGCTTCTCGGAGGTTCTGCTGGCCGACGAGGCACGGGGCGACCGTCGGCTAGAAGCTTCGCTGGCCGAGGTGCTCAGGGCTTCCGACAGCCGCTTTGGCCCAGGCGAGCTGGTGATCCACAACACGGCAGGGGCGTTGTTCATTCAGCCCAAGGTGCTCAAGGAGTTCCGCCGCCGGTTCTATGCCCACGTCGAAGCCGCGGCCCAGGCCTTTGTCGCGGCGCTTCCCGGGCGCTTAGCCGCCGAAGTCGCCGTGCGAAAGCGCGCTGCGGGTAAAGCACCGCTGCGCGGAACGCTGTCGCCGCTCACCGGCGTCAACAAGCTGGTGGGCTTTGTGGTCGAGTGGGAAAACCTCCGCGCCGAACACCTGCCCCAAACCCGGTGGGGGCTGGCGCTCCCACTGGCACCGTTCACCCCCGACGAAGGCTCGTATTTTCGGCGGCTGCGCGAGTTTCTGCTCCGGCTGAAAAACGAGGGAGTAACAGCCGTTTTGCCTGGGCTCAGCAATCCCGGGCACCTGACCTGGCTAGGGCGCTTGCGGGCCGAGGGCTTGGCCACGGGTTCCTGGTTTGCCGACTGGGGCTTTCACAGCGCCAACCCCTGGACGCCAGCCCAACTGGCCGAGGCCCTGCCGGGCCTGGAGTTTGTGGTGCCGTGGCTCGAGAGCCCCGACGGCGCCGACAAGAGCTACTTTCCGCCCCTTTTCACCAGCCGGGCCTGCATGCTGCGCAACAGCTTCGGCGACCTGGTGCCGTCGGCCCTTCCTACCCCGGGCAACCACGCCTTTGACTCACGCGACTGGATTTCGGCCCAGGTGACTGGCAAAACACTCGCCCGTCCAGGGCAGGGACCCCGATGCCCCGACGGTTGCGCGGGCCACTTTTCGGCGCGGCTCACCCAGGGCAAACGCAACTTCCGCGTCGAGGCGCGCGACTGCATCAATTACCTGATCGCCGAGGAAAACGCCTGAAGAGGCGGGAGACTAGCTTCTTTTTTATGGAGAGAGTAGACTTATTGAATGACACTCTCGCTCGATACGCCCAGCGTCGCTGCCGTCATCGCCTTGTACTTCGTGGCTTTGGCAGTGGTGACAGGCTATTTGCACGTCAACGGAATTGCCGAGAAACGGGCCACAGGCCCGTGGTTTTTCGCCAACCTGTTGCTGCTGCTGTCGATGCTCTGCTACCTCGTGCGTCTCACCACCGACGTGGCCTCCCGTACCTCTGCTGGTCGTCACGAACGGGCTCCTGCTGCTGGGTTACGTTTTGAACGTCGTGGGTATGGCCCGCCTCCTTGAGGTCCCCTATCGCCTGGTGCCGAGTACTGTTGTCGTCGCGGTCACTTGCGCGTTGCTGGTGGTGTTTGCCACGTGGTGGAATGACCTGCTGGCGCGGTCGTCGACTTTTGCCGTGGGGATGCTGATTCTGCAGGGCTTCGCCCTCCGAATGTACTGGAAAGCCCGCCGCCACGAACTGGCGTCGAAGCTTTTGCCCAGCTTGTGGTTTCACCTTTTCTTCGTGGTGCTCTTCGCCATTTGGGCAATGTGGCCCCTTTGGGACTCACCGAACGCCGACGTTCATACCCTTGGCGGTGCTCCGATTGCGATCTTCGCGCTGCTGCTCAACCTTGGAATCTTTGGGCTTCAAATGGGCGAACTCCTGTTCCTGAACCGCTGGATGACCCTCAGAGAAGCCTCACAAACCAACCTGAACCGACTCCTGCTGGATACCATGCCCGACCTGGTTTGGATGAAAGACACCGGCGGGACCTACCGCGTGGCCAACAGGGCCTTCCTCAAGACCTTCGCACCGAGTGACGGTGAACTGATCGGGCGAACCGACTTTGACCTGATGGATAACGAGAGTGCTCGGAAACTGCGACGCGACGATGCAGAGGTCCTTCGGCAAGCAACGGTCCTGCGTTTCATCGACACGGTGCCAGCGGCCGACGGACGGACCATGAGTTTCGACACCATCAAGGCTCCGGTGTACAACTCGGCAAGCGAGGCCATCGGAGTCTTGGGGCTGGCGCGCGACCTCACCGAGCGCCTCGCAGCGGAACAGGACCTGAGGCGGAGCGAAGACCGCTTTCGGTCGCTGATCGAGCAGGCTCCGCTGGCGGTTTGCATCACTCGCGGACTGAGGATCATCTACGCGAACTCGAAGTTCCTGGCTGCCCTGGGTCTCGAGAGCACTCAGGTGATGGGTCTGTCGCTTTTTGCCTTCGTGGCTGTGGCCCACCGGTCTACCCTTACGAGGTACTTCCGTCGTCAGTTGGAAAGCCGGGCGCCGATGGAGATTGAGTCGAGGGCGCTTCGACGCGACGGCACCGAGTTCCCGGTCCGGGTCAGTTCTTCGCTGGTCCAGCTTTCTGATGGCGACGCCGCCGTGTCGTTCCTGGCCGACCTGACCGAAGCCAAACAGGCCGAGGAGCACCGAGCAAAGTTGCAGGCCCAACTCCTGGAAGCGCAAAGGATAGAAAGTCTGGGCAACCTCGCCGGCGGCGTGGCGCACGACATGAACAACACCCTCACGGCCATCCTGAGCGTGGCGACGGCTACTTTGGCGACGCAGGAAAGCAACGGAACAATCCAGCGACCGCTTTCGACCATTGTCAAAGCGGCCGAACGCGGGGGCAAAATGGTCAAGAGCCTGCTCGGCATCGCCCGCAAAACACCCCTGGAGTTCCTTCCTGTCGATATCAACCAAATGTTGCGCGAGGAGGCCTTTCTGCTCGAACGGGTCGCCCAAGGAAAGTCCCAACTCCGCCTCGACCTCGAAGTGGGGCTCAAGCCGGTGCTCGGCGACGCGAGCACCCTGTCGAACGCCATCATGAACCTTTGTATCAACGCCCTGGATGCCATGACCGAAAAAGGCACCCTGACCTTGCGAAGCCGTGACGGCGGCGACTGCGTCGAGATCCAGGTGGAAGACACCGGAGTGGGTATGTCCAAAGAGGTACTCGAGCGGGCAAGCGACCTGTTCTTCACGACGAAACGGCCCGGCAAGGGTACCGGCCTTGGGTTGGCCCTGGTCGCCTCGACGGTGCAGGCGCATGGGGGCAAAATGACGCTGGAAAGCGAGCTGGGCAAAGGAACGCTGGTGACGGTGCGGCTACCGTTCGTCGAGGGGGCGGTGGTGGTCGAAGCCCCCAAGGTCTCCGGGCTGACCCAGGCTCAGCCGCTCCGGGTTCTGCTTATCGACGACGATGAACTGGTGCGCGAGGCCCTGCAGGAGTCGTTGGCTTTGTTGGGTCACCACGTGACTACGGCCGAGAGCGGCGAACACGCCCTGAGTCTGCTCACCGAGCAGGCATCGCCCGATGTCGTAATCCTCGACATGACCATGCCCGGGCTGGGTGGTGTTGGCACCCTTCCGCTCCTCAAGGGCAAGCTCCCGCTGGTGCCTGTGCTGCTTTCGACGGGGCAGCACGATCAAGCTGTGACCGACCTCGCTGCGTCGTTCCCCTCGGTACACATCCTGCCCAAGCCCTACTCCATCGAGGCGTTGCGCTCCAAGCTGCAAATGGCCGTTTCGCGCGGGGGCTAGCCACTTTCCACGGCGGACTTTTCCCGTGCTATGCTAACCGAGGTAACAAAGGAGCCTTGCATGAAGAAGTTTTTTGCCGTTCTGGGTCTTTTGACCCTGACCCTTGGTCTCGCCTCGCAAGAAGCAGCACCGTCACCCGACCCCGCCGCAGGGTTCCTCACCTACACCCTGGCCGACTTCAACTTTCCCCTCGCCGAAGCCGAGGTGGGCGCAGCTTGGAACCAGGCGCTGTTGCCGGGGCTGCTCACGTCGTTTTACGGCCAAGTGGGGGGCGGCTACATGTGGCTCAAGAGCCCCCGCGACCTGACCACCGGCGACCCCACTTCCAGCCTGGGCGGTTTGGACGACCCGTACAAGTACGACAGCGCCTACGGTCGCTGGGCGGCGATTGTTCTGCAGGGTCTTGTTGCGAAGTCACCCACCAAAAACCTGCTCGAAGCCTTCGCCGGGTATCGCGGCCGCTACGAAGTCGCGCTGGTCGAGGCCTACCCGGGCACCCAAGCCCGTAACACAGCCATTTTCAGCGATGGCCTGAGCCTGCTCGGCAATTCGGTGTTGACGGGACTCAAATACAACGGCCTCGACGCCAACGGCCACGACGTGCTCAGTGGCGTATACAGCGAACTTTCGGCCGAGTCCGACGTGAGCAGCTACTGGCGGACCACGTTCAAGGTGAAAGGGGCCCTCCCCTTGTTCGACGTGGCCCCCGACGACAAGATGAACCTGCTGTCGGGCTACGTGATCGGCCGCGTCATGGCCGACTACGCCGGCGCAGGGATGGCTGCGGGAACCAACGTGCCGTTGTACGTCGACACCAGTTTTGGCGGCTGGAAGTTCGGTGGCAACGCGGGCGAAGAAATCCGTGGCTACAAGGGCCTGAACCTCAGCTCGACGTTCAAGGCCGTGGGCAACGCGGAGTTCCGGCTGATCGGCCCAGCGCTCTTCGGCTTCGAGTCGGTCTATCCGCTGGCCTTGGTCTTCGTCGATACGGCGTACTACAGCGGCTTTATCGACTCTCCCAACCATTCCAGCGACAGCGGTTTCGTGGCCACCACGGGTGCCGCCGTGGCGGTGAACGCGCTGGGCATCGGTCAGGTTGGAGCTCGCGTCGTGATGCCGGTGGTCCATACCGCAATCCCGGCACAGGTAGGCCAAACCAGCGTTGAGCTGATGCTGACCTGGAAGTTCTAGCCCCGGCCGACTCTATGGGGCCAGGGTCTCCAGCGCCGTCTTCACGTTGCCAAACGGGGGACTGACCTGGAGGCCCTGAATCAGCGGCCGGAAACGGGCAATGATTTCGCGGCTGATCGCGATGCCCTCTCGCCGCGCCGCTTCCTTGTCGTCGAAGCGGGCCATGCGGTCGAGCACGTTCTGCGGAATGTGCACGCCGGGCACCTCGGTGTTCAAAAACAGCGCGTTGCGGTAACTGGCCAGTGGCCATACCCCCAAGAGCACGGGCACCTTGAGCCGATTCAACTCCAGCAGAAACTTTTCGAGCACCGCGAGGTCCCAGACCGGCTGGGTGATGAAGTACTCGGTGCCGGCTTCGGCCTTTTGGCGCGCCCGTTCGAGCTCCTTTTCCATCACCGGGAACTCCGGATTGACGCCGGTGCCGTGCACAAAGCTGGTTTTTTGCGGCAGGGCCTCGGCGCCCATGTCGACCCCGCCGTTGAAGCGGCGCACAATCTTGGTCAGCCCGATGGAATCGACGTCGAACACGCCGGTCACGTTGGGGTATTTGCCCACTTTGGGCGGGTCGCCGGTCACCAGCAGCACGTTGCGCAGGCCGTCGGCGTGGTAACCGAACAGGTCGCCCTGCAGGCCGATCAGGTTTTTGTCGCGGCAGGCCAGGTGCAAAATCGGTTCCAACTGGGTGGCGCGGGCAATCAGGCTGGCCGTCATCAGGGCACTGAGGCGGGCGCTGGCTCGGGGGCCATCGGGAAGGTTGACGAACTTCACGCCGCCGGCCTCGAGGTCGCGGGCCTTTTGCACCACGGCGCTGGCGTCCACGCCCAGTGGCGCCACCAGCTCGACGGTCTCGATCCACTCGCCGTGCGCCAAAGCTGCTCCCAACGCCGAACGCTCGGCCAGCGGCGCCTGCGGTTGTTCCACCACCTCGGGTGCGCTGGGAACCCACTTCACCTGGCGGCGGCCCGCGTCGAAGCTCAGAATCGCTTGGCCGGCCTTTTCGATGAACTCGGGCGTCGTGCCGCAGCACCCCCCCACTCCAGCAGCTCCGGCGTCGACGAACAGCTTGGCGTACTCGGCGAAGCTGTCGGGCGTCGTGGTGTAGAACTGGCGGCCGTCGATCTCTTTGGGCATTCCGCTGTCGGGCATGACGATCACCGGCTTGGTGAGGTGCTTTTTGAGGATGCTCAGCGCCTCGAGCGCGTCGGCGGGGCCCATTAGGTTGACCCCAACCACATCGACGGGCAAGGTTTGCAACAGCTGCGCCCACGCCTCGGCTTCGGTTCGGTAGTAGTCCTCGCCCGAAAACACAGCGCGTGCAAACGTGAACTGCGCCTGGATCGGCAAGTCGGGGGACAGACCTCGGGCGACCTCGACGGCCAAGGTCAGTTCTTCCCGGTTTTGAAACGTCTCCAGCAAGATGAGGTCGACCCCTGCACGCACCAAGGCCCCGATATGGGCCTCAAAACTGGCGCGGGCCTCCGGTCCCAGAGTCGCTTGCCCGGTAGGACCGACCGACCCGGCCACGTACACCTCGTCGCCGGCCGCCTGCCGCGCCAATCGGACAGCACTGGCGTTGATGGCCTCGGTCTTCTCACTCAAATGCCAGCCCCGCAATTTGAGCGGATTGGCGCCGTAGGTGTTGGTTTCGATGGCCTGCGCGCCGCGGGCGATGTACTCCCGGTGCACGTCGAGCACCAACTGCGGGTGCGTCATGCACACTTCCTCGAAGCACTTTTTAAGGTACACGCCCTTGGTATACAGGTAGGTGGCCATGGCGCCGTCGAACAGCAACACGCCGTCGTTCAGGCGCTCGAGGTAGGGTTTGCGCATGCGGCTAGAGTAGCGGAATTCGGGAAAGCTTGGGAGGCCCCTAGGCTTGCGGGACGTTTTGACCGATTCTGTGGTTATGGCACCAATAGCAAACGCCGACGTCGAGCGCCAACGCCTCTTGAAAGACAGCACGCAACCGGTTCCTCCGTGGCGGCGTTGGGGACCCTACCTTTCCGAACGTTCCTGGGCCACCGTTCGCGAGGACTACAGCGCCGACGGCAACGCCTGGGCCTATTTTCCGCACGATCTGGCCCGCA
Organism: Spirochaetales bacterium; assembly: GCA_037142615.1. Taxonomy (GTDB): domain Bacteria; phylum Spirochaetota; class Spirochaetia; order JABEVK01; family JABEVK01; genus JAIFLN01. The sequence continues at coordinate 140,727 of JBAXAI010000006.1, forward strand.
GCAAGGCCTACCGCTGGGGCGAAGACGGCTTGGCAGGCTTCAGCGACCGCTACCAGGTTCTCAACTTCTGCCTTGGCTTGTGGAATGAGAAGGACCCCATTCTCAAGGAACGCCTGTTTGGCCTCACTTCGGCCGAAGGCAACCACGGGGAAGACGTCAAAGAATGCTACTACTACCTCGACGCCACGCCCAGCCATTCCTACCTGAAGCACCTGTACAAATACCCGCAGCGGGCCTTCCCCTACCAGGAACTGATTGAGGGAAACCAGAAACGCGGCTCCGAGGACCCGGAACTGGAGCTGGCCGACCTGGGAGCCTTCGACGACGACCGCTACTTCGACGTGTTCACGGAGTTTGCCAAGGCCGACCCCGAAGATCTGTTCATCCGGGTCACGGTGTGCAACCGCGGTCCTGACGATGCGCCTGTGCATGTGCTTCCCCAACTCTGGTTCCGCAACACGTGGTCATGGGGCGAAACTCAGAAGTCCCAACCGGAGATTGTTGCAGGTCCGCCATCGAAGGGAACGAAGTCGGCCAAGGTCGCCTGTTTGGTAGCTGATGACGCCCAACTTGACCCCCTGGGCGGACTGAGTTTCGAGTACAAGCTGGGACCGCGTTATTTCTACGGTCCCGACGGTGCCGAACTCCTGTTCACCAACAACGAGACCAACGCGCAACGGGTCTACGGCGCCGCAGATTCGGCCCGGGGAAACCATTTCAAGGACGCGTTCCACGCCCACGTGGTCAACGGCCACGACTCCTGCTCACCCCAGGAAAAGGGCACGAAAGCCGCGTTGCATTACACGCTGAGCGTGCCAGCGAACTCGCAGGTGGTGTTGAAGTTCCGCCTTTCCCCAAAGCCCCTCGAAAATCCCTTGGCGGACCTCGATGCGGTGTTGGAACAACGCAAGCGTGAGGCTGACGATTTCTACCAAAGCATCCACCCGGCCGGCGCCAGCGACGAAGAAAAGCGGGTGCAACGGCAAGCCTTCGCGGGCATGATCTGGGGCAAACAGACCTACCTGTTCAACGTGCACCAGTGGCTCGAAGGCGACAACGGCCAACTCCCGCCGCCCGAGAGCCGGCTCAAAGTGCGCAACACCCACTGGCGCCACCTCAATTCGATGCGTGTGCTCAGCCTGCCCGACAAATGGGAATACCCGTGGTTCGCGGCGTGGGACCTGGCCTTCCACACCGTGCCGCTGGCGGTGATCGACGCTGAGTTCGCCAAACAACAGCTGTGGCTGATGCTTTTCGAGCAGTTCCAGCACCCCAACGGCCAGATTCCCGCCTACGAGTGGGAGTTCAGCGACCTCAACCCGCCGGTGCACGCCTGGGCCGTGTGGCGGGTGTACAACATGGACCGCATCCGCAACGGAAAAGCGGACCGGCTTTTCTTGGAACGCTGTTTTCACAAACTGCTGATCAACTTCAGCTGGTGGGTCAACAAGGTCGACAGCGACGGCAACAACGTTTTTGAGGGCGGGTTCCTCGGGCTCGACAACATCACGGTGATCGACCGCAGCGAGAAGCTGGCCCCCGGCACCACCCTCAAGCAGGCCGACGCCACCGGCTGGATGGGCATGTTCTGCCTCAACCTGATGCGCATCGCCCTCGAACTGGCCAAGGAAAACAAAGCCTACGAGTCGTTGGCCAGCAAGTTCTTCGAGCACTTTGTGTACATTGGCGCGGCCATGAAGAACATGGGAGGCAAGGGCTGGGACCTCTGGGACGAGGCCGACGGCTTCTTTTACGACGTGCTGCGCGAGCCCAGCGGTCACCATAGCCAGTTCCGCCTGCGGTCGCTGGTTGGCTTGATTCCGTTGTTCGCCATCGAGCGGCTCGAGGAGGACTGGCTGGAGCCTTTCCCTGAGTTCCGTGCCAACTTCCATTGGTTCCTGAAAAACCGCAAGGCCCTCGCGGCGCAGTGCGTGCACACCCTCACGGTCGAGGGCAAGACGGTCCACGTGCTGAGCATCATGAGCACCGAGCAGATCCGGCGGGCCCTGGTTCGAGTGGCCGACCCCAACGAGTTCGCCAGCGACTTCGGCCTTCGGAGTTTGTCCAAAGCCCACGCGGAAAAGCCGTTCACCTACGGCAACGCAAGGGTGGCCTACGAGCCTGGCGAATCCCCTTCCAAGCTCAAGGGAGGCAACTCCAACTGGCGGGGGCCCATCTGGTTTCCGACGACGTTCATGATGATCGAGGCGCTGCGTAAGCTGGTCAAGGCGTACGGTCCCGAATACCTCATCGTCGACCCTGACACGGGCCGCGAGACACCATTGGTGGACATGGCCGAGGTTCTGGCGGGCGGGCTGATCCGGCTGTTCGTGCCCGACAAGTCTGGTCGCCGCCCAGCCCACGGCGACGACTCGCGCTACGCCAGCGATCCGCACTGGAAAGACCTCGTGCTGTTCTATGAGTACTTTCATGGCGACACGGGTCGGGGCCTGGGTGCTTCCCACCAGACCGGCTGGACGGGCCTGGTTGCCTCGGTGATCGACGAATGGCGGTGAGCAGAACGGGACTCTAGTTCAGCCGCGCCTCGAGCTCGGCGAGAACCTCTGCGATCGGGATGTCCTTCACCTCGAGCAGCACCATCATGTGGTAGATGAGGTCTGCCGCTTCGCCGATCATCTCTTTGCGGTCGGTGGCCAGAATGAGTTCGATGGCTTCTTCGCCGGTCTTCTTGCGGATTTTGTCTTCACCTTTCGTGAAGAGATGGGTCGTGTAGCTGCCCTCGGGCATGTCTTTGCGGCGCCCGGCGATCACCTGGCGCAGCATTTCCAGGGTGGAATCGCGCTGGGTCTTGGGGTTCGACGGGTCGTGCTGCAGGTCGCCGGGGGCGGGGCCGACCGAGTCGAGCTTCAAAAAGTCACCCATCTGTTTGTCGCGCTCTTTTTGGAACGCTTTGACGCCATTGGCATCGAGCACCACGCGGTAGTGGGTGGGCACCGAGGTTTCCAGGTGGACAAAACCCACGCCTTCCAACGGCAGCACGCGATGGTTCACCGGATGCACAAACCAGAGTTCGTGACGTTCCAAGCTCTTCTGGTAAGCCTTGCGGTTGGTCAGCAAGGCGCCGAGAAAGCTGCCGTCGTAGGAGCGGACTTCGAGCGGAAGGGTCAGACCATCGTTCACCACAGGCCTCCGGTATCGGGGGTTTGATAGCGGCCGATCACGTCGGCCAGGTTGATACGGTTCTTGTAGAGCGCCTTGCCAGTGATGACACCCACCAGCAGCGGGTGCGCGGCCTGGGAGATCGCCTCGAAGTCGGCCAGGGAACTGACCCCGCCCGACAGGATCACGGGCAACCCGGCCGCTTCGGCCACGAGGAGCGTGCGCTCCAGGTCGGGGCCGCTGAGGGTGCCATCGCGATCGATGTTGGTGTACACGAGGCTGATCAGGCCGAGTTCGCGGCAACGCGCGGCCAGGTCGGTGTCGAGCAGTTTGCTGCCTTGTTCCCAGCCGGAGACTTTCACTTCGCCGCCACGGGCGTCGATGCCGCCGATGAACTTGGCCCCAAAGCGGGCCACCCAGCCGGCGACGGCGTCGGGATCACGAACCAGCAGGGTTCCGACGATCAGCCGATCTGCGCCCGCGTCGAGCAACTCGGCCACGTCGTCGGCCGTGCGCACGCCGCCGCCGACCTCGACCACGCCGTCAAAGGCCTCGCACAACCGACGGATCACCGGGCGGTTGATCGACGAACCTGCGGCGGTGGTGCCCCCGCGCGCGGCGTCGAGGTCAACGATGTGCAGTCGCTTTGCCCCGGCCGCCGCAAACTCCCGCGCCACGGCCACCGGGTCGAGCCCGTAGGTTTCCACCTGGCCGTAGTCGCCCTGATGCAGGCGCACGCACTGGCCGCCGAGCAGATCGATGGCCGGGAGAATCAGCATGCTAGAACCCGGCTCCGGCCAGGTGTTCCTTGAGGCTCTGCGACCAAGCCGCCAAAGCCTCGGGGGCCTGCGCCTTGCGGCTGTTGGGTCCTAACTTGAAGGCGAAACCGTCTCCCGGAAAGCGAGGCAGCACATGAAGGTGGGCGTGGGGAACTTCCTGCCCCGCGTCGGGCCCATCGTTGACGAAAAAGTTGACCCCCGAGCACTTCAGGGCGCCAGCACGAGCAGCGGCCTTTTGCGCGGCCGCCACTTTTTGGCCGATGGCCACCACGTGCGCGGCGAGGTCGGCCGGCAAGTCAGCGAAGTTCTCCACCGGTGCCTTGGGAATCACGAGCGTGTGCCCCGGGTTGATGGGGAAGATATCAAGGATGGCCAGGCAGTGGTCATCTTCGTACACCTTGTGGCTGGGCAATTCGCCGCGAAGAATGCGGGCAAAAATGTTGTGGGGATCGTACACGGTCAGCCTCCTGCCAGCGACCAATTCAGGGTCTGCCCCGAACACAAGGGCACAACGTTGTGGTACATCTTGAGCACCGTCCAGGGTTCTTTCACAAAGGTCACGGTGTCCTGATTCTGGGCCAGACCGTAGAACTCGGCGCCAAACCGGCTGACGAAACCCTCGAGCTTTCCCAACTGCTCGTGCCGCTCAAACAACTCGACCAGCAGGCTCAGGGCCACCGGCATGGTGTAACAACCCGCGCTGCACAGCGAGGCCTCTTTGTTTTCACGGGCGTGGGGAGCGCTGTCGCTGCCAAAAAACCACTTGGGACTCCCCGAAAAGGCGGCGCCGAGCAGGGCTTCGCGGTCCTCGGGCCGCTTGAGGAGCGGTTTGCAAAACAGATGGGGGTCGAGCTTGCCGCCCACCATGTCGTCCAGGGTGTACAGCAGATGATGCACGGTGAGAGTGCCGGCGGTCAGCGGCCCGTTGTCTTTCACGGCAGCGACGCCTTCGGCGGTGGAAACGTGCTCCAGCACGATCCGCAGCTTGGGAAACGCCTCGCGGAGGTTCGCCAAAGCACCCACGAAGACCTTCTCACGGTCCAGGCTGAAGGCAACGGGGTCTTCGCCGTGCAGGCAAAGCACCAGATCGAGCTCTTCCATCAGCGCGAACACGCCCCAAGCGTCTTTCAGTTGCCGGATGCCGTCCTCGGAATGGGTCGTGGCGCCTTCGGGGTAGAGTTTGCCGGCCACGGCTCCGGCCTGTTTGAGGGCCAGCAGCCGGGCGCGGTCGGCGCCGGGTGTCTTGTCGTCGGGGCGCAACTTGAAGGTCATCAGCGTTTTGAGGCCGGGGGCCGCGACTTCGATCTCGCGCCGGTACCCGGTGAGGCCCGCCGCGTCCAAAATGGGGGGCAGGGTGTTGGGCATCACCAGCACACGGGCGAACCCTGCGTTGCGCGCGTCGCGGGCGAAGTGTCCCGCATCGGGGCCCTGGCGCAGGTGGACGTGAAAATCGTCGGGCCGGTGAAAGGTGATGCGGTCCATGGGCTACTGCGCGGTGACAAGACTGGGCATCTCGGCGCTGGTGCGGGTCCACACTTTTTCGCCCTTCGGATTGATGTAGCTTACCTCGGAACCTTCGAGGACCATGGCTAGGCCTCCCATAAAGTCCTGTGCGGCCGAGAATTGCGGCTTGATGACAAACTCTCCTTTGGTGTCGATGTAGCCCATTTTTCCATCTTGCAGGGCCACGGCCAGGCCTTCGGAGAAGCTGCGGGCGTACTTGAAACTGGGCGCGACAATGGTTTCGCCCTTGGCGTTGATGAACCCAACCTGATTGCCAACCCCGATCAAGGCCATCCCGTTCGAAAACGGTTCCGCCGAGTCAAACTTCACCTCAAAGAGCTTCTTGCTGTTCTTGTCGATGAAACTGTTTTCAGTGCCCTTTTGCACGATGGCGAACCCTTCTTTGAACGGGCTCGCCGACGAGTACTGAATGTCGATAACGACCTTGCCGGTCTTGTCGACGTAGCCGCCCAAGTTGTTGTCGACGACCTGTCCCAGTCCTTCGCTGAAGGTGCCGGCAAACTGGTACTTGGGGGGCACGATCACGGCGCCGGCCTTGTCGATGTAGCCGAACTTGTTTCCGACGGCGATGGCAGCAATCCCGTCGCTGAAGTCGAACGCGTAGTCGTACTGAAACGGAATCACGGTCTTGCCAGTTTTGTCGATGAAGCCAGTGCGGTTGTCTTTCGAGGCATGGGCAAGCCCTTCGCTGAACCGGCCGGCGTTGGGGTACTGGAAGTCGATGATCACCTTGCCGGTGGTGTCGATGTAGCCGGCCAGGCCTTCTTTCATCACCACGGCGAGCCCCTCGGTGAAGTCGCCGCACTGGTCGTAGGCGGGAGCGATGATCACTTTGCCCGTGGCGTCGGCGTAGCCGAACTGGCCCCTTTCGAAAATGGGGTAGAGTTTGGCCGGCCCCGAACACGAGGTGACAACAAGGGCGAGCAGGGCAGCGACGACCGCAGTGGTTCGGTAACGGTTCACAGCAAGACCTCCTTCAGGGTTTTCGAAAGGTCGGCCAAAGTGTTGCCGATCGCAATGGACTGTTTTTGCTTTTTGGCGACCTCGACCAACTGGGGCGGCAGTTCGGGCCGTCGGCCGGTGGCCTGCTCCACTACCTCAAGGAACTTGGCCGGGTGCGCCGTCGCCAGCACCGAAATGTGGCCACGGTCGATGTGGTTTTCGCGCAAAAAGCGCCGGGCGGCGGCATAACCCACAGCGGTGTGCGGGCAAATGTCCATGTTGGAACGAGCTTTCACGTCGCGCATGGTGTCGAGGGTTTGAGCGTCGCTCACGGTGTCGCCAAACACCAGCGCGCGCATCAGGTTGCGATTCTTGTGGAAAAGCGCTTCCATGCGCTCGAAGTTCGAGGGGTTGCCTACGTCCATGGCGTTGCTGAGCGTCAGTCGGCTGGGGCGGGGCGAGTAAATGCCGGTTTCGAGGTACTGGGGCACCACGTCGTTCGCGTTGGTCGCGGCCACAAACCCGGTCACCGGCAGGCCCCATTTCCAGGCATACAACCCGGCTGTCAGGTTGCCGAAGTTTCCGCTGGGAACCGAAAAGTAGAACTCTTCCTTGAGCTGTTCCTTGAGCTGTGCAAAGGCCCAGATGTAGTAAAACGACTGGGGAATCAGGCGGCCCAAGCTGATGGAATTGGCCGAAGTGAGCGGGAACTGGTGGCTGAGATCGGGGTCGAGAAAGGCCTTTTTGACCATGTTCTGGCAGTCGTCGAACGAACCTTTCACCTCGAGTGCGGTGACGTTGCCGCCCAGCGTGGTGAGCTGCTTTTCTTGCAGGGGGCTGACACGCCCGGTAGGGTACAAGATGACGACGTCAATGTTCTTCTTGTTATGGAACGCCTGTGCTACAGCCGAACCGGTGTCGCCGCTGGTGGCGGTCAGGATGACGGCTTTGCGGTCGGAGTGTTGCAAAAACTCTTCCATCGATGCGGCCAAAAAACTCGCCCCGAAGTCCTTGAACGCGCAGCTCGGGCCATGAAAAAGCTCGAGGATGCTGAGCTGCTCGTCCATCATGACCAGCTTGGGCTCGAACGGGAAGGCGTTCTTGACGATGCGATGCACGCTGCCGCCGTCGAGTTCGCCCTTGAGCAGGTAGGCCGTCACCAACGCGGCGATCTCGTGGAAGCTGGAGTTCTTGTCGAGGGCCTTGAAGTGGGTCTGCAACTGCAGGTCTTCTTCGGGAATGTACAGGCCGCCGTCGGGCGCCAAGCCCTGAAACAGGGCCTCTTGAAAGTTGACCCGGGCCTGTGGGTCGCGGGTGCTGTAGAACTTCACTTTTTGACTCCTGCACCAATAAACGCCGCGTGAACCGTGTTGAGGGCCTTTTCGCGGTCTTTGCTCTGGATGACAAAGCTGATGTTGCGCTCGCTCGAACCCTGGGCGATGGCGAGCACGTTGACGTTGGCGTTGCCGAGGCTGCTGAACAAACGGCCGGTGATGCCAGGGCGGCCGCGCATGTTCTCGCCGATCACGGCGATGATTTCGAGACCCGTGACCAGCTCGCAGTCCTTGAGCTTCTTCTGTTTGTGCTCGACCGCGAGCTCGGCGCGCAACGCCGCCAACGCGGTTTGAGCCTCGACCTCGCGGCAAACGATGCAGATGGAGTGCTCTGAGCTCGCCTGGCTGATCATGATGACGTTGACTTTGACACGCGCCAACGCCCCGAACACCCGACTGGCAAACCCCGGAATGCCGATCATGCCGCTGCCTTCGATGTTGATGAGCGCGGCGGCCGATATGCTGGCTATGCCGGTGATGTCGTTCTGATGCGGCGTGGGGTTTTGGCGGATCAGGGTTCCCTTGACCGACGGGTTGAGCGTGTTCTTGATGCGCAGCGAAATGCCGCGTTCGAGCAGAGGCATCATGGTAGAAGGGTGGATGACCTTGGCGCCGAAGTAGCTGAGCTCCATGGCCTCTTCCATGCTGATTTCGTCGAGCACGATGGTGCCTTTGACAAAGCGCGGGTCGGC
>JBAXAI010000007.1:0-144149 GCA_037142615.1 Spirochaetales bacterium
CGCCGTTGGTGCGGTTGTAGGCCCCCATCAGCAGCGCCGAGCGGGCCTCGGTGACGGCGGCGCGGAACGCGGGCAGGTAGGTTTCGTGCAGGTCGCGCTCACTCACGCGGGCGTCGAACACGTGGCGCAACGCCTCGGGTCCCGAGTGAACGGCAAAATGCTTCACGCAGGCGGCCACGCGCAGGTGTTCGGGGTAGTCACCCTGCAAGCCCGTGATGAACGCAACTCCTAGCCTCGCTGAAAGATAGGGGTCCTCGCCAAAGGTTTCTTGCCCCCGACCCCAGCGTGGATCGCGGAAGATGTTCACGTTGGGCGAAAAGAACGTCAGGCCCTGATACTGGCGGCGGTAGCCTTGCCGTGCCGCTTCGTGGTGCTTGGCCCTGGCTTCGAGCGCTGTCGCCTCGGCCAACCGCTTGAGCAGCGCCGTGTCGAAGGTGGCGGCCAACCCGATGGTCTGGGGGAACACGGTCGCCGTCCCGGCGCGCCCCACGCCGTGCAGGCACTCGCTCCACCAGTCGTATTCGGGTAGACTCAAGCGCGGGACGGCACGGGCGTCGTTGGTCATCAGACCGAGCTTTTCGTCGGTCGTCAGGCGGGCCAGCAGGTCGGCCAACCGGGCGGTCAGCGGGAGCGCGGAATCCCGGAAGTTCTCATTCATACGTTCATCCTACGCCCCCCGGTTCTTTCTTGACAAGGCGGATTTGGATATTATATCCTATTTTTGGTTCAGTTCTGGATTTTTTATTCAGCGACTTCGGAGGTCGATTATGGCGCAGAAGAAACGATACGTTCAGGTGGGACTCGGCGGACGGGCCCCCTTCTTTTATGAGGCCGTAGCCGGCCGGTTCAAGGACACCAGCGAGCTCGTCGCGCTCTGCGACGTCAACCAGACCCGCATGGATTACGCGAACTCGGTGTTGAAGGACAAGTTCGGGTACAAGGCCCTGCCCACCTACGGCATCGACAAGTTCGACGAAATGGTGACCACGCACAAGCCCGACGCGGTGATCGTCACCAGCATCGACCGCACCCACCACCATTATATTGTGCGCGCCATGGAACTCGGCTACGACGTGATCAGCGAAAAGCCCATGACCATCGACGAGGTGAAGTGCCAGGAAATCCTCGACACCGTGGAACGCACCGGCCGCAAGCTGCGCGTCACCTTTAATTACCGCTACGCCCCCCACAACACCAAGATCCGCGAACTGCTCCGCGACGGCGTGATCGGCGACGTGCAGGCCGTTCACTTTGAGTGGACGCTCGACACGGCCCACGGAGCCGACTACTTCCGCCGCTGGCACCGCGACAAGCGCAATTCCGGCGGGCTGTTGGTGCACAAGGCCACCCACCACTTCGACCTGGTCAACTTCTGGCTCGGCAGCCGACCCAAGACCGTGTTCGCCATGGGAGACCTGCGTTTCTACGGCCGCGAAAACGCCGAAAAGCGCGGCGTGACCAAGTTCTACAGCCGCGTGCACGGCAGCCCCAACGCCGTGGGCGACCCGTTTGCCTACGACCCCGCCGAAAGCCCGGCCATGAAGGCCATCTACCTCGATGCCGAAAAAGACGACGGCTACGTGCGCGACCAAAGCGTGTTCGGCGACGGCATCAGCATCGAAGACACCATGAGCCTCTTGGTGCGCTACCAGACCGGCGCCGTGATGAGCTACCAGTTGGTGGCCTATTCCCCGTGGGAAGGTTTCCGCGTCAACTTCACCGGCACCAAGGGCCGCCTCGAGGCCGACATTTTGGAACGCAGCTACGTCAGCCTCGCCGGCCCCCGCGAAATGGAAGGCGCCGCCAACAGCCGCAAGATCACCGTTCGGCCCCAGTTCGCCCCTCCCTACGAGGTCGAGATTCCGGAAGGCGAAGGCGGCCACGGCGGCGGCGACCCGGTGCTCCTGAACGACATCTTTGGCACACCAGGACCCGACCCCTTCCACCGCGCGGCCAGTCACATCGATGGCGCAATGAGCATCTTGACCGGGATCGCCGGCAACAAGTCCATCCGCACCGGCCTGCCCGTCGAGGTGGATTCACTGGTGAAGTTTCCAGGCCAGAAGTAGCGGCCATGCCGGTGCGCTACGGGGTGATCGGGTGCGGTCACCGCATGCGGTCGTTGGGCAAACTGGTGGCCCAGCACCCTGAGGTCGAGTTGGCAGCGGCCTGGGACCCGGACCTCACCGCCGTGCCGCGTTTGGCGCAGATCGCCGGTCGGCCGATCCAGGCCGCCGAGAACTGGGAGGCCGTTGTCCAGGCCGACATCGACTGGATCTTCGTGGCCAGCCCCAACGTGTTCCACCGCGAGCAGATCGAGGCCGCGCTCGCGGCGGGCAAGCACGTGTTTGCCGAAAAGCCGCTGGCCACCACCACCGAAGACTGCCTGGCGCTTGCCCACGCGGTCCGTTCTGGCAACCGCATCCTGATGACAGGCTTCACGCTCCGCTATTCTGGGCTCTACCGCAAGGTCAAAGCCCTGCTGGCCGAAGGCCGCATCGGCACCATCATCAGCATCGACGCCACCGAGAACCTGCAAGCTGGCCACGGCGCCTACATCATGACCAACTGGCGACGCGACTACGCTCTGGCGGGGAGCAACGTGCTCGAAAAATGCGTGCACGACCTCGACCTGCTCAACTGGTTCACCGAGTCGGTTCCCAGCCGGGTGGCGGCGTTCGGCGGGACCAACCTGTTCACGCCCGAACACGCCGACTTGTGGGAACGCTCGGTGCGCTTTAAGGACAAAGGCCAAACCGTCGCCAGCGGCCTCAACCCGTTCACCACCGAAAAGAGCATCGAAGACAACCTCGTCGCCATCTTGGAATACCAGAACGGCATGCGGGCGCAGTTCCAGCTCACCAGCAGCAACGCCATCCCCGAGCGCCGCATGTATATCAGCGGCACCGAGGGCAATCTCGTGCTCGATCTCGTGACGGGCAAAATCACCTTGCGCACCTTGTTCGACCAGACCTACCTCACGTGGGCCGAAGCCGGCTGGGCGGACGGCCATGGCGGCGGTGACGAAGTGCTGGTCCGCGAACTGGTCGAAGCCATGGTGCACGGCACGCGGCCCTCCACCGGCATCGAAGAAGGTTTGCGCAGCACGCTGGTGGGCATAGCCCTCGACCGGGCCCGGCGCGAAAAACGCGTGGTCGAGCTCGATGAGTTGTGGAGGGAGGTGTCGTAGATGCAAGATTTTCCGTACCACGAGAACAAGGTGGACTGGAAGCGTCCCGCCATCGACAAGGCGGTGTTGCAAGAATGCACGCGCCGAAGCGACCTTCAGGGCTGGATCCACAGCGTGGGTGTTCTGGCGATTCTCGGGTCCACCGGTTCCCTCTGCTGGTGGCTGTTCCAAACCCAGCAATGGCTTTGGTTGGCGCTGGCGCTCTACCTGCACGGCGGTGTTTTTGCGTTCAACCCGCAGACCCATGAGTTTTCTCACGGCACCGTCTTCAAGACCAAGGCACTGAATACGACTTGGGCCAGGGTCTACGGAATCCTCCATTGGAACGGCAATCCGGCCCTCTACAAGATGAGCCACGCCTACCACCATCAGTACACGCTCCACCGGCAGAGCGAGGGGGAAGAAGTGCACCCGAAGGCCGAGCTGAGCGATGAGCTCTGGGCCACCGCCTTCCAGGTCATCGATCTCAATGGTTTTGTGGGGACGCTGTATGACCAGATCAAGAGCCTGTTTGTCCCCTTTGCCCGGAACTCCCGGCGCAAATTGTGGCTGCGCTACGTGTACGCCAAGAGTAGCCGCAAAGCTCAGCGTGACCTGTGGTGGACAACCCTGACGCAGTTGCTCGTCCACGTCGTTTTTGGCGTGTTCGCCGTGGCCGCTGGGCAAGGATTCCTGATTGTCGTGGTGAGCTTGCCCGCCTTTTATGGCGCGAGATGGTACCATCAGTGGGTGCACGACACCATGCACGTCGGGCGCGAACCCGAGTCAGACGACTTCCGGCTCTGCTGCCGCACCGTCAAGGTGGACCCGCTGACCTCGTTCCTGTTTTGGCATATGGAGTGGCACACCGAACATCACGCGTTTGCGGGGGTTCCCTGCTACCACCTGGGCAAGTTCCACCGCCGCACCAAAGACCTTTGGTACAAACCCCAGACGCTGGTGGAAGCCTGGCGCGAAATGAACCGGCATAGCCGCAAGCTGCTGGCGCTCGAAGGGGATTGAGGCACAGAAGGTCGCCTACACTTCGTCCCAGCGCACGTAGTCCGTTCCCGGGGTCGGCCAGTTCCGCTTGGTTTCGCCCCGGTAGACAATACGCTGGTCGATTCGATGGCCTTGGCTCTCGAACAACGGGCGCAGCTGCGTGGTGACCGAGTCGAGGCGCTTTGCCCATTCCACTTTGGGAGTCGATCCAGCCTTGATCTCGGTCAGGGTCACGAGCCTGGCTCCCGGGTCCACCGTGATCAGGTCGACTTCGAGGCCCGAATTGTCGCGGTAGAACCAGAACTCTTTGCCGTCTCCACGATGCAGGGAGCGTTTGACGAGCTCAGCAACGACGAGATTCTCGAACAAAGGCCCCGCGAGCGGACCACAAGAGCAGGGTAACTTCCACGCAAAATCTGGCTGGGGCGGGTCTCGGCAGGCATCTCGTTCAGTTCCAGCGGCAAGAGTGTCAGGTAGGCAGCCCGTCCCGCCAGACTCTCGCTGCAAGAAAGCCCCGGGGGTCAGTCGCGAAGGCCTGCTGTTCCTGGGGATCGTCAAAGCTGACATAGTCCACTTCGGGGAGCATCTGCCGGATCAAGGTGGACTTTCCCGACTGCCGGGGACCGGTCACGACCACGCAGGGGAACAGCGTGAGGTAGCGGCGAAGTCCCCTACACCACCCCGGTCCACTCCACCCCGGCGACGAGGCGCACCACCACGGTGCGCCCTCCGCGGTGTAGTTCCACCTTCAGTTCGCGGGTGCCGCGCAAAGTGACGCTCGCCGGGCCGGAATTGTCGTCGGCCGGGGCCTCGCAGGTCACATCGACAAAGTCAGGAGAACCCTGCTTGTCACGGCCGACGGGGAGCCGTTTCAGCCCGTGGGGGCCCTCGAGGCGCAGGTCCCACACCACTGTGCCTGCCACTGCATCGACTTCGAGGCCCAAAACGTGTTCGATGAGCATCGAAATGGGTCCCAGTCCCGACCAGCCGACAAAGTCGGGTTTGCTGGTGCCGGGGCCGTAGGGTTTGAGTCCGGGACGGTCCAGGTCGGGCGCGACGTTCTCCCAGAGGGTGTGCGGCTCGTTGACGTCGTGCACACGCACCAGGCCCTCCAGATAGCGCCTGGCAATCCGATGGGCCACCTCTCGCCGGCCGCAGTGGGCCAAGCCCTGAAGCACCATGTAGTTTGCGGGAGCCCAGACTCCGCCGCGCCAAAAGACTCCGTCGCCCCGGTAATTGGGGTCGTCGGCGGCCAGCGACGGTACGGGAATCGAACGGGCGAACTCGGCGCGATTCTCAAGGTGGCCAACCAGGTCGTCCACACGCTCGGCCGGGCAATACCCCGCGACCAGGGGCCAGAAGCCGGCGATGGTTTTGGCCGACACGAAGTTGCGGGGCAGCATGCGGTCGTGGTAAAAGCGGTCGGCCGCGCACCACAGCTCGTCGTTCACCAGGGCCCCGATTTCAGCGCCGCGCCGGGCCCACGCCTCGGCTTTGGCCTTCTGGTCCAGTTGCGCCGCCATGTTCGCCAGCATCCGGTAACTGAGGGCCATTTGCGCCGACAGGTCGATCCAGTCGAAGTAGGCTCCAGCTTCGGGGTTGCGGGGAGTGCGCGGAGAATCGTCCATGCCCGAGGAGCCGCAGTCCTCAAAAAAGAACAACTGGAAGGGGTCGGGTTGCCCGCTGGTCTCGCGCAAACGCGAATGCGGCGCAGTGCGTCGGTTGGCCTCGATCCACTCCATGAACTTGCCGATGCGGTGCACGGCGCGGGCCAGTCGGCTGTCGTCGCCAGTGAGTCGGAAGTGCTCCCACTCGGCCCAAGCAAACAACGGGGGATTGATGCGGTTGGGCCACGGCTCCAGCCCGGTGGTCATGTCGTAGGTCATGCCAAGGTAGCCGTCGGCCCGCTGCAGCTCGTAGAAGTTGTCCAGCCCGTCGATGCCGGGAAACCGGTCCGGAGCGTAACGGGTGTAGAACGCGATGAAACAGGTGTCCCACACCCACTGGAAGTTGCGCTTGCCGTCCCAGGCGGCGTCGATGTAGCCGCGTCCGTTCACCGTGCGGATGTGCGCCTCGGCCAGGGTCCACGCCAGCTCGTAGAGCGCCTTCCACTCCGGATGACCAGGGACAAGGGGCTCGGGGAGTCTGGAAAAGTCGACCATCACCAGGTCTCCCGGTTGTACAGGCCACGCAGCGCCTTGTCGCCTTCCAACAACTGGGCGAACTCGACCAGCGTGGCTCGGGCTTGGGGATCAAACTTGAAGCCCAGCGCGCGCTCGAGAACCGGGCCAGGCACCCCAGGAGCCAACAACTGCTGCGTCAGCGCGCGGGCGGCATCCCACTCGGTGACCACGGCCCGCAGGTGACGAGCCACCGACCTTCGCTGGTCGCCGTCATCCGGGAGCGGAAACTTCAGCAGCGCCACTGCGTCGAGCAAACCCTTGCCCAACCTGCACTTGAGCAGTTGGACCACCGCGCCGAGGCGGACCACCCCGAAGCTACGGATGTTGGTTCGCACCGAAGGCAGCGCGGCGTCGAACAGCGCCAGGGCCTCGACGGCCCGCGCTCGGCCGAGTTCGAGTTGCCGCTGCGCTTTGCCCACGTTCTCTTGCTGAGCATACCCGGCCAGCAACTGCGTGAAGTTGAGCGCCGACCAGTCGTAGCGGTCCAGCCAGTCGGGCAGGTAGTGCACGCTCGAGTCGACAAAGGGCGGCGCCAGGTGGGGGTTCATCGCCTCTTTCTTTTTGAGGGTGAGCTCCGAGACCAGGTCGAGCGCGCGGTCGAGCGCGAAATCGAAACCCCAGACCACCTGCGAGAACCGACGCGCAAAGTCCGACTGCTCGCCGGTGCCAGACCACGCGCCCTCGGCCCCAAACGCGATGGCGATGTGCCCGGGCTCGGCGGGGGCGGTTTTGGTCCAGTCGGTGACGAACAGGCCGTCGAACCCATTGCGGACCGCCTCGGCCGACAGCACCGCGTTGGCGCGCATGGCCCGTTTGTAGGGGAAGGTCGCGTCACCGTGCAGGCTGAACCGGGCGGCCGTGGCGGCGTGCACCTTGCGCCCCCGTCCCCGGTAACTTTCGAGCACGTAGGTGCGGTTCCAGTCCACGGGGTCGTAGTTCCAGTAGATCACCTCGATGGCTTTGTCGAGCTGGTCGTGGATGTCGGGGTGGTCTTCCAGGATGTCGCCCCACACCATCGCGGTAACGCCACGCTGTTTCAGCTGGGCGGCAATCGCGTTGCAGTGGCGGGCGTAAAGCGCCCCGATCCCGTCGGTAGCCGCGGTGCGGGCACAGTCGGGGCATTCGCCCAGCCGCCGAGACTCGTCGCCACCGATGTGAAACCGCGTGGGTGCCAGCGCGTCGATCACTTCGCCCGCGAGACGACCGTAGAACTCGACCACGGCGGGCTTGCTCAGACAGTACTGCTGGCTGGTCGCCGGGAGCTCGCGCAGGTGGGCGTACTCGCGGTGGCGCAGCACGTGGTAGGCGTGCCCGATGCTCTGCACCAGCGGAATCAGCTCCATCCCCTGCACGGCACAGGCCTGCTTGAGCCCCTCGATTTGCGCCGCAGTAAAGGCCGACGGAGCCCGCAGGCGCTCGTCCTTCCACGGAAAGAAGTTTTCGGGCTCGAACAGGACAGCATTCATCTTGAGGGAACCGAACAGGGCAAGGGCCTCGAGCGCCGCCTCGTAACTCGGCGCCACCCCGGGCAGCTGGTCGTGCACCATGTGGTAGCACAGGTGGAACCCGCGTTCGGCCAACAGCGGCCAGTCGGCGATTTTGAGCGGTGGCAGAAGCTTGGCTCCGGTGGGCTCTGAGGCTCCGCAGAGCACTTGCGCCAACGTGCGCAGGCCGTGGCGACGCCCTTGGTCGGTGTCGGCCCCCAGCAGCACGGAACGGCCTTGCGTGACCAGCAAGTACCCTTCGCGGGGGTCGAACCCCGCCGGTGGGCCAAAACCGCACTCGGTGGTCACAGCGGCCAGCGTCAGACGCCGCAGAGTCAGGTTCCACCCAGCCAGGGTGGCCGAAGCGTCCTTCAAGAGGGCTAGCGCCACGTCAGCCGAGGCCAGCGTGGCGGCCCGGCGGCCGGGAGAGGTGGACGCCGGGGCGATAAGTTCCACCCCGCCCGGGCCGGCAAACAGCACGCGAGGTCGCGGAATCAAGAATGGGGCGGGGGACAAGGCGGCAGGGGGCAAATCATCCATGGGTATACTTTCCTTCGTTGAGAAAAACCTGCCTGGCCCATTCGGCCGACTGGTCGGGAATCTGTATCGAGGGCCAATCGGTGTAGTCAGCGGCGATGAACCCACCGCCGCCCCGGCCGAACTCGCGGAGCATCAGGCGGGCCTCGGCCTCGATGAGGTCGCGGTCGCCGCCGGGCATCACGGCCTGGATGTCGACGGGGCTCCAGAACGTCACTCGGGACCCGAACTCGCGGGCCAGGCGCTCCACGCCGACCAGTTCCGGCTGGTCGAACTGGAACACGTCGACCCCGGCGTCGAGCAGGTCGGGAATGATCTCGAGGATGTAGCCGCACGAGTGCACCACGTAGGCCATACCGCGTTCGTGAGCCCGGTCGGCGACGGCCCGGAAGGCCGGCCCGAACAGGCTTCGCCACGTGGTGGGGCTCACCAACAGGGCTTCCTGCGTGCCCCAGTCTTCGCCCGAGTACACGGCATCCGCCCCCGCATCGGCGTTGGCATCCACGTGCTCGAGCAGGTGGGCCGTCAATTGGGCCACCACAGCGCGCACGCGGTCTTCCTCGAGCAGCACGTCCATCAGGGTGTTTTCCATGCCGCGCAGACACCGAAGGATCGAGAACGGCATGCCCGGCAGCATGCCCATGGCCCAGCGGCCGTTGCGACCAGCCAGCGCCGCGTCGACGGTGGGGCGGGTCGCGAGGTCGAGGGCGGGAGGCTTCCAAAGGTCGGCGGCTTCCCAATCCTGTTCAAAGAGCCCGAGCACGCATTCGCCCTTGGTGAGGTCGTCGAGACGGCCCCACACGTTGCCGTACACATCGGTCTTGAGCTGACCGGCAAACCCGGGCACCCGCCTGGCCAACGCCGGTTCGCGGCCCCACTCGGTTTCGCCCGCCGAGACACTGCCAAACGACGGCAGCACCAGAATGTCGTTGGGATACCCGGGCTTGCGGAAGCGGTACCCCACCCGGGGGGCGTCTTCGCGGGCTAACACCCGGCGGATAATCTCTCGGCTTTCCATGGAATCTCCTTAGTTCAGAACGCGGCAGGTCCGCTGACAGATGCTTTCGATCTCCCGGGTCTGGTCGGGGGCCAAGGCGAAGGTGTGACCGGCGATCAGCTCGGTGGCCCGGGCGGCCGCTCTTTCCTCGAGCCCCACCTGTCCCCCCGCGCGCCAGGATCCCAGGCTCTCGGCGGTGGCCAAACGTTCCAGGTCCTGAAACTCGCGGAAGCGTTCGGCGGTGAGGTCGGTCGCCAGGAAGCCGTCTTCCAGCCCTTCACGAACCAGCTCGACCACATCACAGTCGCCATCGCGAAGCGAAGGGGGCAGCCCCCCGGCCAACCGCTTGCCGTAGCGCAACAATTCGCCGTCGAGCACGGCCAACACCGGGCTGTAGACTTCGTCGAGGCAGGTTTGGCCCACGGAGCCGAAGCGACGCGAACCCAGCATCACTTGCCACAAGAAGGAATTGCTGCGCTCCAGCAGGGTTTGGGCATCGACCCGTTTGCCGTTGGACCGGAAGCAGCCACCGGAGCCGGCGAACCCGAAGATTCCTTCGTGTACCTCGCGCACGGCCTGCGACATCAGGCACCACTCTGGTGACCCGAAGAGGAGGTTGGAATGGCGCATGTCGAAAGCGTCCAGGCGCAGATTGAACACCGTGTGGCACCCCTGCGAAAGCGTGCTCATCACAAAATCGAGGGCGATGGCCTCGGCGAGGGCCAGCGACATGGCCGCCGGGAACGAAAACGGCGCGGTGGTGCCGAGCACGGGAATGCCGCCCATGATGCCGATGTCGAGGCGCGGATTGTCAGCCAGTTCAAAGTACAGGTCAAGCACGCGTCCATTGAGCTTCAACGGGCTGATGAGGCCTTCGAGCCCCACCGTGTAGCGTCGGCCGGCGACGTCGTACATGTCGGTGAGGGCCGCGAGCACGATGGGGTCGGTGGCGGTGAGCCAACTGCCCAGGCCGGCCGTGTGCGTCAGCGCGATGCGCTCGCACACCAGCGTGCGCACGGCAGGGTCGACATCGCTGGGCGCTACAGGAATCGGCCCGCCTTTGGCTCCCAAGGCCTCGGACAGCCTGGCCATCGAGACGGCTTCGGACGTTGTCGCCGGCTTGGGCAGATTGGTCGCGGGGTCGCACAGCTCGAGGCAGTTCCACTGGCCGCCCATGGTGAAGTCGCCGGACCCGGGACGCGCTTCGGCGGCGCGCAAGTCGGCTGCCAGGCGGTGCTTCCGGTCAGCGAAAAAGCCTTCCACCCGCCCCGCGTCGAGCAACACCCGGCCGCCGGCAACCTTTGCCCCGGCTGCCCTCAGGCGCTCGAGCGTCGCCGCGTGGTCGCACTGCAGGCCCACCTCGGCGAGCAGTCGCACGGCATCGGTCTCCACGGTGCGGATCTCGGCCGCCGAGAACAGCGGCGCAAACCCGGTCATAGGGCGTCCTCGAGCAAGTTGACCACCACAAGAGGCTTGGAACGGTCGTCGGGCAGCAGCACGGTGCGGATTTCGTAGGGTTTCAAGTCAGCCTCCCAACTGCGCCCGAGGAGCTCGCCGGCGAAGTGGGCCTTGGTCGGGCGCCCCGTGCTTTCGTGGCAACGCACAATGGTGCCTGTGCCGTCCTCGGCGCGTTTGACGGCGTCGATCACCACCGAGGCGGGGGTGACGCTGAGCCCGGAATAGGCGCGCGGCAAGGTTCCCGGATGATAGGTTTCGATCACCTGGGTCGGGGGAATCGCGAACTCGAGCGCGCGGCGCGACAGGTCTGCCGCCCGCCAGTCGCCCGCGTGCGGCAACAGAGCGTAGCGGAAGCCGGTGCGGCCTTGGTCCATGTACTCGCTCTGGCCGTCGCGCGTGCCCCAGTGGTCGGCAAAGATGGGGCTGCGGACCACCGTCAGGCGCAACTCGGGAGCACCATGGGGCTCGCCACCTGCCGGGTGCACCGAATGGCTGCACAGGTCGGGCGACAGCAACGCCAGGCCCAGGGGTTTGCCGTCGGCGGCGGTGCCCGACAGGTCGACCCACAGCTGGCCCGGCTCCTCTTCGCCGTTGACCGGCCGCTCGAGCGCACCGAAGGGCACTTCCCACGTCGCTTTGGGCGCTGTCACAGCCACCGGGAACACCAGTTTGAGCAGCTTGTGCGTCTCGTGCCAGTCGACGCGGGCGTTCACCTCGAGCCGGTCCGACCCGGCGTGCAGCACGAAGTCTTGACGCAGGCTGGAGTTGCCAAAACGAGTCTCGGTGCGGATGCGGCCCACCAGCGGCCCTTGGTCGAGCACGGCCCACGTGACCCGCCCAGACCCCGCCGACAGGCCCACCGCTTTGTCGAACACGAGCACGTCGTGGGCCCAGGTGTCGCAGTGACTCTCGTCGATCACCAGCGGCAGGGCGCCAACCTGCCCGGATTCCCAAACGGCGCGTCCGGTGCGCAGGTCGGTGAGGCTCGCCAGCCCACCGGTCGCCTGGTCGATCTCGACGCGCAGAAGGCCGTTGCCCATGACCACGTGACGGTTCACGCCCACCTGGACCGGAAACTTCGGCGCTTCGAAGGGCTTGGGCTCGTCGAGGAACACCCAGTGGAGCTTCCACCCCAACGGCGGCAGGCTCACGGGGAACAGCACGTCGGTCTCGTCATTCTTGATTGTGCGGGCCGCCCTCACCTTTTGCAGCGGCAACCCACGGCCTTGGTCGTCGGTGGCGCCGACAATCTTGCGGTTGACGCGCACGAAGCTCTCCACCGGCCAGGTGTGCGGGTTGAACACCACCACGGGCGTGCCCAAGTTGGCCTTTTCCCAGTAGTGCCAGTCCTTGTGGCGGTTGAGAGGCAGACCGCCCTCGACCATCGTGTCGACCTGCCAACTGAGCCGCTGCACCGCCGCGTTGAGCGCTTCGGCCGCCAGAGTCAGAGCCACGCCTTGCATTTCGCGCTGGTCGTCGTAGGCCTCGGGCACGCAGCAGCCGCCAGCCACGTCGTGGAACTGGTTGAACAAGGCCCGCGTCCACGCGTCGTTCAGCGCCACCTGCGGGTAAGCAGCCCCGGTCAGCTGACCCGCCAGCACGGCAAACCTTTCGGCGGTGGTCAGGCGCGCTTCGGCCAGGCGGTTGCTGGCCTTGGTGTACGCGTGCGCGGCGTAGCACCCCGACGCATGGTGCTGCAGCTCGCTGGCCACGACCGGCAATTCGAGACCCTGGGCCGCCACCTCGTCAAAAAACTGCGGCGGGCTCGAGAAGACCAGGGCCTCCTCGCCGTGTTGGGCCCGAAACTCCAGGATGGTCTCGAGGTGCGCGATGGTGGGCCCGCCGCCGTGGTTGCCCACACCGTAAAAGGCCATAAACGGCGTGTTCTGCGCCAGCGCCACGGGGATGATCTTGTCGAGCTTGCCACTCAGCGGCTCGGCCTCGAACCAGCTGGCGTAGTTGATGGGAATCCGGAACGCGGGAACGCTCGTGCCGTCTATCCCTTGCCAGAGGAACAAATTGCCCGGCAGGGTCATCTCGTGTTCCTGGGGCCGCATCATCACGTAGCGGGGCATGCCGCTCTGAGTCAGGATCTGGGGCAACGCCGCGTTGTGGCCGAACGAGTCGACGTTGTAGCCCACGGTGGAGACTTTGCCCAGGTGCTCGCGGAAATACCGCTGGCCCAGCAGAGACTGCCGGGCGAACGACTCACCCGACGGCAGGTTGCAGTCCGGCTGGATGATCCAGCCCCCCACAAGCACCCACCGCCCCTCGTTCACCCGCCGGCGGATCTCGGCGAACATCGCGGGTTCGTTGTCTTCGATCCACCGGTAGTACTGCGAGCAAGCGCAGGTGAACACGAACTCGGGGTAGCCCTCCATCCGGTCGAGCGCGGAGCGGAAGGTGGCCTTTACCTCGGCAAAGCCTTCCTGCCACCGCCACAACCACACCGGATCGATGTGAGCATTTCCTACCATGTGTAGTCGCACAGCGGGCCTCCTCTGCGCGCCGATTCTGCGGACACGCCACAAATTGGGGACCTGACGCGCCAATCTCTTCGGTCTGGCTTCGGCTTCGCTTGCTGAGGTACTCACGTACTTTCCAGTACGCTCCGTTCCTCGCGTCGCTACCGCCTTTGCCACACCGAAGATCTTGTCGTGCAGAACCGGCTTGAAATCTTTCTGCGCCAGACAACCCTAGAAGAACTTCTCGAGGTAAGCCTTGTTCACGGCAAGCAGTTCGTCCACCAGAGTTCGGCGTTCGGCGAGCGTGAGGGTGTAGCACATGGGGTCCATGCTCAGAGCCTTGACGCACAGCTCGCGGCTGCCGGTCATGGCGGCTTCCACCACGGCGTCTTGCACCGCCGCGTGCAGCGCCGAGATCTCGGCAACCCCCTGCGGCAGCGGCCCGACGTTGCAGCCCATCCAGCCACCCTGGTCGATCACGACGGGCACTTCGACCACGCAGCTGTCGGGCAGGTTGCGGATGCAGCCGTTGTTCATAATGTTGGCGTAGAACACGTAGGCTCGGTTGAGCACCACGGCATCGACGAGGTCGTGAAGGTGCTCGGAATGCTTGTCGGGCACCAGTTCCTTGAGGGTCTTCTTGCCATTCATGAAGTCCTGCAGCTCGCCCCAACGCTTGTCGCGGTCCTTCATGCGGTTGTCGATGGAGTTTTGCTCCAGGTGGAACTGCTTGACGTCGACGCCTTTGCGGATGAACCAGGGCATGTACTCGATGGTGTGGATGTCAAAGTTGCAGGGCCAGGCGCCGAACAGCTCGTACATTTCCATGGTCAGGTGCTCGCCGGTGTACTCGCCCTTGGCCTCGCTGGCCTTGAAGCTGGCCAACAGGTCGGGGAACAGGTCGCGGCCCTTGTGGGTCAACTCGGTGACGAACTCAAAGTGGTTCACGCCGCCGGCCTTGAAATGGATCTCGTCCAGCGGGATGCCGAGGCGGTTGCTCCAGAGGCGGATGGAGTGGCGCAGGCCATGGCACAGACCGATGCTTTTGATCTTGGAGTAGCGCTGGTAACCCAGGGTGAGCACTTGCATGGGGTTGCTGAAGTTGAACAGCCAGGCGTTCGGGCAGCGCTTTTCCATCTCCTGCGCGATTTTGACGATGAACTGCGTCTGCTTCAGGCCCATGATCATCCCGCCGGGGCCGACCGACATGCCCTTGGGGTGCTGCAGGCCGTAGCGCTCGATGATGTCGAGCTCCTGCTTCCAGGTGACGTGACCGCCCACGAGCACCGAGTTGACCACGATGTCGGCGCCGTCGAGCGAACCGTACAGGTCGGTTGTCGTTTCGATGGTCACCTTTTTGCCTTTTTCGGCGAAGGCCTTTTCGCAGAACGCCTTCATGGCGTCGTTGGCCTTTTTGTCGATGTCCATCAGGACGAGGGTTCCGCCGTCGAAGCTCTGCGACTCGCACAGGTCGCGCGTGAAGACGAGGGTCCAGGTGATGCTTCCTCCCCCGAGGAAGACGATGCGGGGATGGCTAGACATAGGTATCTCCTTGTTGACGTTTGAGTGACAAAAACTACTCTTTGATTGCGCCGATCATGTACCCCTTGGCGAAGTACTTCTGCATGAACGGGTACATCACCAGAATGGGGGCCACGCTGAAGATGATGATGGCGTAGCGCATCTGGATTCCGAGCATGGTCTTCTCCACCGACTGCACCATCGGTACCGAGAAGTTCACCGTGTGGTTGATGAGGATCTTCTGAAGAAGAACCTGCAGGGGCTGAAGCTTGGAGCTCGAGAGGAAGATCAAGGCGTTGAAGAACGTGTTCCAGAAGCCGACGAAGTTGAACACCACCAGCACCGCGATGATGGGCCCCGACAGCGGCAACACGACGCGCAGCAGAAACTGGATGTCGGTGGCGCCGTCGATTTTGGCCGAGTCGGCCAGCGCTTCGGGGATACTCGACTGGAAGAACACCCGGGTGATGATGACGTTCCAGCTGGCCATGGCTGCCGGGATGACGATGGCCCACATGGTGTTGTATAGCCCCAGCTGCACGATGAGAAGGAACAACGGGATCAGGCCGCCCGAAAAGAACATCGGGATGGCGGTGAAGATCATCAGCGGGCTGCGCAAGAAGAAGTCCTTGCGGCTGAGCGGATAGCTGAAGGTGATGGTCATCACGATGTTGAGCGCGGTGCCCACGACGGCGTACCAGCAGGTGTTGTAGAGGCTGATCCACAGGTTCTTGTCTTGCAGCAGCAGCTCGTAGCTCTTGATTGAGAACCCCTCGGGCCACAGCCACACCTTGCCGCGGATCACCTCGGCGGGGTCGCTGATGCTCATGCTCAGCACGTACACGAAGGGGTAGAGGGTGATCAGCACCGCGAAGATCAGCACCAGATGGATGAGAATCGAATTGATGATTTCCAACGGGGACTGGTGGACGCGGTGGCGGATCTTGGGGCTGGCGGCTACCATAGCGACACCTCGTTGACTTTCTTGCTGATTTGATTGGTGATCGTGAGCATCACGAAGCCGATGACCGAGGTGAACAGGCCGATCGCCGTCGAGAAGCTGTAGTTGGCGCCCAGGATGCCGTCGCGGTAGATGTAGGTGCCGATGACGTCCGAGGTTTCGTAGATGGCGGGGTTATAAAGCAGGATGACCTTGTCGGCACCGACGGACAAAATGCCGCCGATGTTGAGGATGAGCATGGTCACCACCGTCGGCATGATGGAAGGCAGCGTAATGCTCATCATCATGCGGTAGCGGTTGGCGCCGTCGATGCGGGCCGCTTCGTAGAGCTGCGGATCCACCGACGAAAGAGCCCCAAGAAAGATGATGGAGTTCCAGCCGAAGTTCTGCCACACGTCGGACCCGACGTACAGCGGGCGGAACCATTCGGCGTTGCCCAGGATCTGGCTGTCGTTGCCCGTGAGCCAGACCACCAGGTTGTAGAAGATGCCCCCGGAGCTCGAGAACATGTTGTACATGATGCCCACCACCACCACCACCGAAATGAAGTGCGGAAAGTAGCTGATGGACTGGACGGTCCGCTTGAAGAACTGGTTCTTGACCTCATTGAGCAGCAGGGCAAACAGGATGGGCATGGGAAAGCCCCACACCAGCGTCCAGAAGCTCAGGATGACGGTGTTCGAAAAGAGCCGGTAGAAGTAGATGGATGAAAAAAACTGCTCAAACCAACGAAAGCCCACCCAGGGACTGTCGAGTGTGCCCTTGGTGATGTTGAGGTCGTTGAAGGCGTTGAGCACGCCGTACATCGGAACGTAATTGAACACGAACAGATACAGGGCCCCGGGGAGCACCAGAAGGAGCATGTACTTGCTGCGGTTGACGTTCCGCACCAAGCCCTTCCAACCCCTTTGACCGAGGGGAAGCGGACGTTTGACGGCTTTGGCTGTTGCCATGGGGACCTTCCGATTTTGGGATAGTGGGCGGTTGTCAGGGGAGCGACTCATGCGAAAGTTGAGCCGGGTCCTTGCGGGCCCGGCCCAACCGAGAAAACAGAAGAGAGGCTACTTGGCGTAGCGGGTGTACTGGGCCTGCTTGATCTTGATCACGTCTTCGATGCCCAAGGTCTTGAGCTGGGCGACGAACGCGTCGTAGGTCGACAGGGATTCGGTACCGATGATGAACTTGGCCATCTTTTCGCTGATCAGCGTCTTGATGTCGTTGTACTTGGTCTTGCCGAGGGCGTCGGATTCAGCGGGGGTCGAGGGCAGCGAGCCGAAATAGAAGCCGCGGCGGAACATTCCCATCTTGTCCATGTCGGCCAAGCGGTCCTTGTAGCCTTGGGTCAGCGTGGGCAACTGGGCAGCGAAGGCATCAAGCGGGAAGGTGTGCGGCCAGCGCGAGGCACCGAGCGAAGCCAGGTAGCTGCCGACGTTGCCATCACCGTAATGCGACTTCAGCGCTTCCTGGGTGTAGGCCTTGGTTCCGTCCTTGGCGACGTTGTAGCTCACGCCACGGATACCCCAGTTCATCAGGTCGGCACCAGTCTTGGTGGCGAACACGAAGTTGAGGAACTGAACGGCGAGTTCGGCGTTCTTCGAGGTCTTCGAAACCATCCAGCGCTCGTTGTTCACGGGGCCGTACTGTTCGCTGCTGGCGAGGCCGGTGGGTCCCTTGGGAGGATAGGCCACGGTCCAGGCAACGTTCGGGTAGTCCTTCTTCATCTGGGCGTTCCAGTCGTCAAACGCAGCGGTCCAAGCCAGGCGGGCGCCGACCTTGTCGGTCAGGGTCTTGGCGTCGATGGCATCGCCGTGTTCGTTGGGGAACTCGTTGTCGATGAGCTTGGCCTTGTACCAGCGGTTCATCGTGGTCAGGAAGTCCTTCATGTTGGCGATGGTGTCGGCCGAGTAGAAGTCAAAGTTGACCTTGCCCTTGGCATCGACGCTCCACCAATCGTTCCAAGGCGACAGGCCCCACGACTGAGCGAAGCTGTTGAGGTTGTTGCTGTAGCCGGCGGCATAGGGAATCGAGCCAGGAATCTTGTCGCGGAACAGGGTCAGCATCTTTTCCCAGTCGGCAATGGTCTTGGGATCACCCACACCCACTTGAGCGGCCCAGTCAGCGCGGTAGCCGATGCCCAGGATGTTGAAGCGGTTGTCATACTGCGACACCCGGCCCGGATAGCCGTAGATGTGGCCGTCGGTCGCGGTGATGTCCTTCTTGATGACAGGGAGGTCCTTCATCAGTTGGACGGTCTCGGGAGCCACTTTGTTGATAAGGGCATCGAGGGGTTGGATGACGCCGTCATTGGCGAGCTTGACGATGTCGAAGTTGCCGCCCATGACGAACAGGTCGGGAAGGTTGGTCTTGGCCGCGAGGCGGGGAAGCAACAGGGCACCGTAGTCGGCTGCGGTCTCAATCTCGAGCTTGACGCCGGTCAGCGCTTCAAACTGCTGGAGAATGGGGAAATCCTCGACGCCATTGTTGAAGTCCTTATCATCGGCTTCGACGTTCGACACGAGAATCTTCAGAACTTTGCCCTGGCCAAAGGGTTTGACCGCCTGGGCGTACGCCAGACTCATTCCCAATAACAGAGCGACTGAAACGAAGAATGCTTTCTTCATCATACATGACCTCCTGAACTTTTCACCGGGCAGACCGCTCGGTAGGTGGGTCTTTCGGCCCGCCCTTTTGTTCGATTCTGGATACAATATCCGTATTTGCCAAGGCTGGATTTTTTATCCTAGGAGTCTTTTTTTCAGATTAGGGGTGAAATTTTCGAACTAGAGCACGTTATCTATGTGAAAAACGATCAAACAGCGTCTGTTTCAGCCGAGTGGCGTCGTCGATGCCCATGGAACGCAGGCGGGCCACAAAGCCGGGGTAACTCGACAAAGGCTCGGAGCCCACGATGAACTTTCCCACCATCTCGTCGACGTAGTTCTGGATGTCGGCCATGCGGGCGTTGTAGGCGGTCGACTCCTCGGGCGTCATGGTCGGTTCGGGGAAGAAGAACCGTGTCTTGAACTTGGCCAGCCGGGCCAGCGACTCGGGGGGCATGAACGACGTCACCTGGGCGAAGGCATCGGGCAGCACGAAACTAGGGAACCGGTCGGCGCCGAACGAGGCCATGGCAAGGCTGGGGTTGGCATACTTGGGATTGTGCAGGATGACGTCGGTGAACCGGGGCTTTCCATCGACCAGCGTGTAGGTGAGGCCCTCAACGCCGAAGTTGAACAGGCGCTGGCCGGCCTCGGTGGCGAACAGGTAGTTCAGCCAGCGGATGACCAGCGCGGGGTTCTTGGCGCTCTTGGTGACGAGAATCCGGTCGCGGTTGACGGCCGGGTACTTTTCGGCCACGCCCCCCAGACCCCCGGGACCGGTCGCCGGAAACGCCGCCAACCACTTCACCCCGGGAGACGACGCCTTCATTTGCTCGTTGTACGCGTCCCACGAGGGGTTCCAGCGCCCGGTAGCTCCCACTTGCCCCGACTGGATCTGCGCCTCGGCCTTGTCGCCGTGAGGAATCAGCAGGTCGGGGTCGAGCAGCCCCTTTTGGTACCAGCGGTTCATGGTCGCCAGCCAGGCGCGGGCGTTCTCGCTGTTGAAGCCGACGAAATCGTAATCGACACGGCCGTTCTGCACGCTCCACCAGTTCGACCAGCGCGACAGGTTGAACGCCTGGGCGAACGAGTACCCGAGCAGGTCGACCTCGCCGCCGAAGGGAATCTCGTCGGCGCGGCCGTTGCCGTTGGGGTCGCGGGTGCGGAACGCCGTGAGCATGGCTTCCCAGTCAGCGATCGACCGCGGCTCAGGCAGCCCCAGCTTGTGCGCCCAGTCGTACCGGAACCCGGGCCCCCACTGGCTGAACTGCGCATCCCACTCCGAAACCCGCGCCGGCCAGCCCCAAATGGTGCCGTTAGGATCGGTGATGGCGCCAGGAATGTCGGGGTACTTCTTCATGAGCGCCACCATTTCAGGGGCGTTGCGCGCAATGAGGTCTTGCAGTGGAAGGATGGTGCCCGCCTTGCCCAGTCGAACGGTGTCGAAGCCATTGCCCACCAGGATCATGTCGGGAAGGTTGGTGCCCTCGGCAAGCCGGGTTTGCAGCACGTCACCGTAGCTGAACGACCCGAGCGCCTCGATCTTGATATGCACGCCCGTGGCTTTTTCGAGCGCCAGAAGGATAGGGAAGACATCGCGGTTGAACGACTTGTCGGGGAGGCTGACGTCGGACATGAGAATCGAAAGGGTCTCGCCCGTGGTCGAAAGCGGTACCGGGGACGAGGCCGCCAGCAACCGGGGCGTGGGCCCGAGGGCCACCAGGCCGAGCGCCAGCAGCGCGGCGACCAACGACTTGGGGGCCCGGCCCGGGCGCGTCATTCCACCTCGACCCAGACGCTGCCGCTCTCTTCGAACGCCCGGTAGGTTGCCAGATCGGCCTTGGCCGGCTTGCGAACGGCCTTGCCGGTGGGAATATGAAAGCGCGCGTTGTGTTTGGGGCACTCGATCAGCTCACCGTCGAGAACCAGGCCGTCGGCGAGGCAGGCCTGCTCGTGCGTGCACAGCCCGTCGGTGGCGTAGAGTTTGTCGCGCAGGCGGAACACGGCGATGGTTTTTTCGCCCACGACGACGTCGGTGACGTCGCCGGCCTCCAGCTCGGCGCTGGCGCAGACCCGGTGGCGGGCCATCAGTTCGAGCCCGCGTTGCCCGAGGCGTTGACTTCGCCCTGCGCCGGCAACGGCCTCTGAATCGCACTCGAGGGGTTCTTGCGCTCGCGCAGAAGCTCGGGCACCAACTCGGCGAACACCGCCGTCAGGCTGCGGTAAGGTGGCGGCAGCTGGTCCTTGACGCGCTGGTGCAGCTTCTTCAGCTGCCAGAACGGGACGGAGGGGTACAGGTGATGTTCCACGTGGTACTGCATGTGCAAGGTCATCCAATCGAGGAGCGGGTTCATGTACACCGTGCGCGAGTCGAGCCGGTGGTCGAGCACATTGTACTGCAAGCCGGGGTGCTGGGCCATCGAAAACGCGTACTGAAAGATCGAACCGTAAAACTGCGGCAGCACAAACAGCACGATAGGCAACCAGGTCTGAAAGGCGATGGCAAAACCGACGGGAACCAGATGCAGCAGCAGGACCACCCGGGCTCCCCAGAACACGGCCCGCATCTCGTCGGCGGGCACGAGGTCCTTGTCTTTCTTGGTGGTGATGCCCAGCGAGTGCACGACCAGGGCCCAGAGCAGCAGCGGCCCCGACTTCAGGTAGAGGAAGTCGAGAAGGTTTTCCCACAGTTTGGGCGGTTTGGGCGCGATGATCTCGTAATCCTTGCCCACGATGCAGGTCTCGGAGTGATGGCGGGCGTGCTGCCAGCGGTTCGAGACCATGTCCTTCTGCTCCATGGCGGCCGCGAGAAAGTACACCACGGTGTTGATCCAAGGCGTCCGGAACGCCGTTCCGTGCCCGGTTTCGTGGCTGACGGGCTTGCTGGTGGCCCACAAGATGCCGTAGACCAAAAAGACCGGAAGGGCCCAGAGGCTCTTTTGGTCCCACAGCCACGTGGCCCCCAGACCGGCGGCGACGGTAAGCAGCAGCCACAGCCCGATGTGCAGCACGGCGGGAAGATCCGCCCGTTCCATGAAAGTCTTCAGTTCTTTGCGCGGGATGTCGCAGGTGTACCAGGTGGCGTTGTCCGTGCTCATGTTTGTCCTCCCGTCCGGGGCTCGGCGTTTCAGGGCCTCCGGACCGGCTCCATTCTGGAAACAATATCCAACTCTGGCAAGACCGGATTATTTGTCCAGAGATCGTTTTTTCAGAATAGGCCGTCTTTCAGCCAGTCTCCCGGGTTGACGCCCTCGGACCGCTTGAACGCACGCCGGAAGGTCAGCGCGTTGATGTAGCCGACGCTGCGGGCGACCTCCTCGATGGTCTTGCCGCCGTCGCGTAGCGCTTCCTTCGCACGGTTCACCCGCTTGCGGGTAACGTAGTCGATGAAGTTCTCGCCCGTCTTCTCTTTGATGAAGCGCGACAGGTAGGGAACCGAGACGTGAAACTCGTCAGCCAGCGAACTGAGGCTCAGGCTGCTCGAGAGGGCCTGGTCATCGATGGCCTGCAAAATGGCGTCTCGCCGCTTGAGAAGGTGCCCTTCGCGCCGGGCGACCATGGTGCGGCAGACGCTGCGGAAACTCTCGTAAACGTACTCGAGCAGCGCGTCGGGTGCGTCGGGGCCCTGCAAGCGGAACTCACCCGCCAGATCGCGCAGGTGAAGGCCGCTGCCGGCCGCCGCCTTGAGCGCGGTCGAGAGCAGGTTGTAGGTGAAGCATTGGCGGACCAGGAAGGTCGAGGCCAGCGCGGCGCGGTTGCGTTCCACCAGCGCGTCGAGGGCGGCCTTCACCTGGTCGAAGTCGCCGTGTCGGGTGAGGCTCAGCAGTTCCTCCTCGGCAGCCGGCGAGTAGTGAAAGTCGAGCGCGCTGCTGTTCGCTTGGTCGCTGAAGTACAGCAGTCCAGGGCTCGCGCGCGTGATGGCGAGGTCAAGGGTGGCCAACGCTTCGCGGAACGAAAGCCGGATGCTGGCCAGCCCCTCCCGCGGTGTTCCCACGCCCGCCAAGACGGCGCGGCCGGCGAACTCGAGCAGCGCGGTCTCGAGGATGCCCCGGTCGGCCGAGTTGAGCACCACGGCGGTGCGGCTGGGGTCGAGGTGCACGACGTAGTACGGGATCGAGCCCTCGGTGAGGCGGTGCTCGAGCCCCGAAGCCGGACCGGCCTCGCGGCTCTTGTCGCGGCGTAGAACGGCGACACTCCAGAAGGGTCCGCTCGCCTCGGTGCCGATGACGGCCTCGGCCTGCGCCAGCTCCTGGCCCTCGACCGCGTCGTACAGCAGGCGCAGAAAAAAGGCGTGGACGGCAAGCGGCAGGAAGCTGGCGACTTTGCTCTCCAGAGCTGCGGTGGTGTCGAGTAACCCTTGGATGGGCCTATAGTTGCTTCGCGACAGGAAGATGGCGCCCAAGATGCCGGCGAGCACCGCGATCACGAGAAGCGCGACCGTCACGTACAGGATGAAGTCCACTTTCTGCATCACAATGGCCGTGGGTATGGCGGCCGTGTACTTCCAGCCGTTGGTCGACGACACCTCGCGGAACAAGTAGTAGGGGCGGTTGTCGGGACCACGGTAGCTGGCCGGGAGACCACTGGTGAAATGGATGCCGGCGAGCACGTCGCGGACACTGGGGTCGCCGTCGCCGAGAATAGGGCGGCCCGACGAATCGGTGATGAGCACGGCGGAACCGGGAATCGAGGTGACGCTGCGCAGAAGTTCGCGCAGGCTGGACTCGCGCACGGCGAGCAGCAGGGTGGCCCGCGGCGTCCGTTCGCCGAGGATGGGCAAAGTCCGCACGTAGGGGATGGTGAGAATGGGCACGCCGTACTGCACGACGTCGATGGTGGGCAGCACCTCGCCGGGTGACCACTGTTTGAGCCTCGCCTTCCACTCTTCCGGCCCCACGCCGGCCGTCACCCAGGCGTTCGCAAAAAACCAGTCAAGGCTGTCGAACCCGCTGGCCGAAAGCGCGAGGTTCTTTTCGTTGAAGACAAGGATGATGCGCTCGACGAAGCGGTTGAGGGAGCGGTAGTTGTCGAGCTCCATCGGAAACGAGCTCTGGTCGTACACCGAAAGGCGGCTGCGGTCGATATCGGGCCCGGCCATGAGGGCGATTTTGTTTACCCAGCGCGTGGCGGTCAGCGTTCGCGAGAGCGCCTCGAACTCGGCCAAGGCCCCCTCCACCGAGGCCTCGGCGTTGCGCAGCAGGTCGTCGTGGTACTGCGTGGCCTGCTCGAGCGCCACGCTGGCCGCCGCCCAGTACCCCAGGCTACCGAACAGCAACGGCACCAAAAACGCGGCGAGGAACGAAATGAACAGCAGCCGTTTGGCCGGAAGACGGGCGAGAGCGCGAACCATGGATCTCTCCCTCTATAGCAGCTTGGCCGAGACGCTTTCGGCCGTGTGGCGCAGGGCTTCGCCTGCTCCCGGCAACTGGGCGAACACCTGGTCGCAGAGCACCTCGATGATGAAGAAGAACGACAAGCGCGAACCGATCTCGGCCTCCATCGCCTCTTCCCAGAGCGTTGCCGAGAGTACCAGCGACGAGGCATCGGCCAGCGGGCTGCGCGGGTAGTTGGTGATGGCCAGCACGGAGGCGCCGCCGGCCTTGGCCTGCGCCACCGCGTCGAGAATCTCACGCGTCGTGCCCGAAAACGAGACGGCCACGAGCACATCGCCCGGGCGGAGCGCTGAGGCCCGGATGGCCTGCATGTGCGAGTCTTCCACGGTCATGGCGTCGAGCTTGAGCCGTGCCAACCGGTACGACAGGTCGGCGGCCTGCGGAAACGACCCGCCGACTCCCACGGCCAGAATGCGACCGGCGTCTGTGAGCAACCGGGCTGCCGCGACCAGCTTTTCGTCCCCCAGCGCGGTAGCGGTGGTGGTCAGCCGTTCGCGGGCGAGCGCAACCGCGCTGTCGAGGGTGCTCGGCGCGGTGTCGCGGGTCTGGGCGCTGGGTTCGGCCACGCGGCGGTCGAGTGCCAGGTTGATCTTGAAGTCCTGAAAGCCCGAGAACTGCAGCTTCTGGCAGAACCGGATGATGGTGCCGTACCCCGAACCGCTGTCCTCGGTGACCGAGGTGATGGACCGGTACACGAGGTCCTCGGTCGAGAGCACGTAGCGGGCGAACTTGCGTTCGGCGGTGGTGAACGAGTCCATGTTGGCTCGGATCCGGTCGAGAAGCGCGGTTCCGTGGAGTTCATTCATGGCGCGTCACTTTTCCTCCGTGGCGGAAGATCCCCGCCTCGTGCCCCTTCAGGGCCGCCAGTCGGTGGATGAGCAGGTTCTGGGCCTTCGAGAACAGCAGCGGAAAGTACTCCTCACCCCCGAGGTCGGACACCGGGAGCGAAAGCACATCACCGGCGGCGGGGGCCGATCCGGCGACGACAACGGTGGCACCCAACGCTCGGGCCCGGTCCGCGAGGCCGTGGGCCAGCACCCGGGTCGACGGTCCGCCATCGAGGATGACCAGGCCGAAACCGGGTCCCACGCTCTCGAACGGCCCGTGGTTGAACGCCCCGCCCGCGAAGGCCGAGCACAGGATACGGGTGCCCTCCATGAAGGTCAAGGCGCATTGCCGCGCGGCGACCAGCGCCGAACCACGCCCCACGAAGGCTAGGCCGGTCGCGGGCCTCAAGGCTTCGGCCGCGGCGTCGAGGCCCGTGGTCTGTTGGTTCTCGAGCGCATCGGCGCAGCGTTCGAGCAGGTCGAGGGTTCGCCGAAGTTCGGCGGGGCCTTCAAGGGCGCTGGCCAGCAGGCTGCAAAGCGCCAGCGTGTTCGAGTAGGTTTTGTTCGAGATGGAGGCCTCGTCGCCGGCCCTCAGCGGCAAAACCAGCTGGGCGCTGTTGGCCAACGTACTCGCCTCGTTGTTGGTGATGGCCACGTAGGG
Organism: Spirochaetales bacterium; assembly: GCA_037142615.1. Lineage (GTDB taxonomy): Bacteria > Spirochaetota > Spirochaetia > JABEVK01 > JABEVK01 > JAIFLN01. The sequence continues at coordinate 25,259 of JBAXAI010000007.1, forward strand.
GGCCCCGACCCCGCGCTCCACCAGGCGCGCCAGCTCGGCGCTCTCGCCCGACTGGCTGGTCAGCACGAGCAGGCTCTCGGGGCGGTAGAGGGCCGCCTGTTTGTGCAGCCACTCGCCCGCGTCGACGCTGCGCGCACGCCGGCCGGCCCGGGTCAGCCGCGGAAACATCACTTCGGGGCAGAACAGCGACGTCCCCATGCCCGAGAAGAACAGTTCCCGGTCGGGGCCGGCGAGCGCACCGAACGCGTCGAGGCGTGCGGCACCCTCGCCGCGGTAGTAGGAAATCAGGGCACGGAGAGCCCGGGGCATTTCTTGAATTTCCGCCTCAAAGCGCGTCATCGGGGGCCTCCTTCGTTTTCCATCACCAGCGAGGCCGCACCGAGCAGCGCCGCGTGGTCGCCGAGCTTCGAGACAACGAGCTCGGTCTTTCGTCCGCCCAAGACAGCCCTCAGACGGTCGCCAAACAGGTCAAAGGACGCGGCCACGGAACCACCGAGCACAACCCGCTCGGGATCGACCACATCGCAGACCCACGAAAGCGCCAGCCCGAGGCCTTGCCCGTAGGCCTGCCACGCGGCCTGGGCCCGGGTGTCGCCCTGCCGGGCCTTTCTCGCCGCTTCGGCGCCGTCTACCGTGCCCGCAGCCAAGGCGATAGCGGCTCCCGAAAGCTGGTCGTGGAGCGTGGGCGCCAAAGCCTCCAAACCGACCGGAGAACGCCAGATCTCGCCGGCTTCGCCACGAAAGCCGCGGTGTGCGGCGCCGCCGACCACGAGGCCCAGCCCGATGCTGGTGCCCAGCGTGACGCCGGCAAACGTGTGCAGACCCCGACCCTGACCCCAGAACAGCTCGCCGAGCGTGAAGCAGCGGGCATCGTTGTCGAGCCGCACGGGGCGGCTGAGTTCTCCCTCAAGCAGGCGCGCCAGGTCGTAGCCATCGGGAAGCGTTGGCAGGTTGGGACAGGCCGCGAGGGTGCCGTCGGCCCGGACCGTCGTGGGAACGCCGACCCCAACAGGAAGACCGCGCCGACCGCAGGAGGCCTCGACCGCCTCGACCAGGCGAGCCAAAGCACGCACCAACTCGGCCGGGGTACGGGTAGCGTCGGTGGGCTGGTCCTGAAAACCGCTCACCTGACCCTGAAGGTCCACCAGAGCCGCCCGCATGCGGGTACCGCCTAAGTCAACGCCGATGAACTGCATGACTGAATATTTTATCCACTCTTGCCAAATGTCAAGATATAATATCCAATATCAGGATGAGCACCGAGTACGCGACCCACGTTCCGAGCCCTCTGGTGACCGAAAACTCCTTTCTGCGTCGCCCCCCCGAAAACGTGCCCCTTCCCCCTTGGGACGAGGCTCGAGCCCGCCTCCCTGAGCCCCGCTGGGAGGGCCATGACAGCGCCATCGCGTGCTGGTGGAAGGCGTGGGAACTAGCCTGGGAACACCTGAGGCAGCCCAAACCGGGCTCAGGCTTTGTCAGCAACTACATCGACACGGCGTTCAACGGCTGCCTGTTTCTTTGGGACTCGGCCTTCATCCTCCGCTTTGGCCGCTACGGCGAGGCGGTCTTTCCCTTTCACCGCACCCTCGACAACTTCTACGCGCGGCAGCACCCCGACGGCTTCATCTGCCGCGAAATCGACGAGGCCGATGGCAAGGACCGTTTTTCGAGGTTCGACCCCTCGTCGACGGGCCCCAACCTGTTTGCCTGGGCCGAACGCGAGCACTTTCGCGCCAGCGGCGACGTGGGCCGCCTGAACGCGGTGCTGCCCGCGCTGCTGAGCTACCACCGGTGGCTGCGCACGTGGCGCACGTGGCAAGACGGCTCGTCGTGGTCCACCGGCTGGGGTTGCGGGATGGACAACCAGCCCCGCATGGGGCCGGGGTTTAATCCCGAACACGATCATGGCCACCTGACCTGGGCCGACGCGACGCTGCAGCAACTGCTCTCGGCGCGGTGCCTGCTGGAGCTGGCGTTGGCGGCCGGCTCGTCGCTCGAGGTCAGCGACCTGGTGGCCGAAGCGCAGCACCTCACGTCGCTGGTCAACCGCACGCTGTGGAATGACCAGCAGGGCTTCGTGAACGATCGGCGCGCCGACGCAACCCTCACCGGCGTCAAGTCGGTGGGCGCCTACTGGGCCCTGCTCGCCGGGGCGCTCGGCCGGGAGCGCGAAGACCGCCTGGTCGCCGCGCTCGAGGACCCGCTGCAATTCCGACGGCCACACCGAGTGCCGAGCCTGAGCGCCGATCACGAGCTGTACCGCCCTTATGGTGACTACTGGCGCGGCTCGGTGTGGGCTCCCACGACGTACATGGTGCTCTGTGGTCTGCGCGAAACCGGGCGTCACGGGTTGGCCAGCGAGATTGGTCTCAACCACCACGCGAACGTGGTCAAGGTGTTCGAGTCCACGGGAACGCTGTGGGAGAATTGGGCCCCAGAGCATGAGGCGCCGGGTCAGCAGGCGGCCCGCGACTTCGTGGGCTGGGGTGGTCTGCCGCCGGTCGCCGTGCTGCTGGAGTTTGTCTTCGGGCTCGAGGCGCGCGTCGACGCGGGCGCGCCGAGGGTTCGCTGGGAGCCGGGCGTGCTCGAAGGTCACGGGGTGAAGCGCTACCCGCTGGCGGGTGGCCTGGTGGACTTCGCCTGCGAGCCGCGGCGGTCGCTGGCCGAAAAGCCCCTCGTCACCGTGGCGTCGACGGTGGCGTTCGAACTGGTGTTACGATGGCAAGGCGGCGAAGAGCGGCAGCTTATCGCCGCCTCGCGCTAACAAGGAGGCGTCCATGTCGATGCGAAATCAGAGTCCTCAGGCCATGTTTGAACAGCTGGCCCGCGAGCATGTGCCGCGCCGCCGGTTTGGTGCCCAGAGCCCGGCCGAGTTTCAGGCGTGGAAGGCGGCGACGCTGCCCGAAGCCCTGGCGTGTCTGGGGCAGTTTCCCGAAAGGGTGCCGCTGAACGCCGAATTGACCGCCGAATGGGAACACCACGGTGTGCGCCAGCAGCGGTGGATGATCGACACGCAAAAGCACCTTTCAGCGGCCGTGCTCGTCAACATTCCTCTCGACCTCAAGCCGGGCGAAAAGCGGGCCGCCGTGTTCTGCATGCACGGCCACGGCCCCTACGGCAAACAGGTTGTCATGGGCGACGATTCCATGCCCGAGCAGAAGGCGGCCATCGAGCGCAGCAACTACGCCTACGGCCTGACGCTGGCCCAGCGTGGCTACGTCACCTTTTCGATGGACTGGATCGGTTTTGGCGAGCGCAACGACAGCGTCAAACCCAACTACCGCAACCAGGACCACGGCCGCGACTGGTGCGACCTGTACTACCTGCACGCGACCATGCTCGGGTCGACCACCCTCGCCTTCAACGTCGCCGGCGGCCAGGCCGCCCTTGACCTCGTCACCGGCTTTCCGTTCGTCGACAACTCGCGGGTGGGCGCCATGGGCCTGAGCGCCGGCGGTACCATGGCGCTGTGGCTCAGCCTGTGCGACTCCCGGATCCGGGCCACCGAGATCATCTGCTACAGCGACCTGTGGGCCGATTTCGGCTTCCGGCAGATCAACTACTGCGGGATGCAGGTGGCCCCGGGCCTCTACGCGCTGGTCGACCTGCCGGATCTGCAGGGTCTGTTGGCACCCCGCCCCCTCCTGGCTGACATCGGCGCGTACGACACGTGTTTTTTGGTCGACTCGGCTACGGCCTGCGCCGACCAGGTGAAGCGCATCTACCAGACCGCGGGCGCGGCCGAAGCCTTCGAGGTCGACCTGGCCCCGGTGGAACACGCGTGGCCCGACGGCAAGTCACGGGCCTTCTGGAACCGCCACCTGGGCGAGCCGGGAACACCGCGTGCTCAGTGAAGCCATCCTGCATCAGACGCTGGGGAAGCTTGGGCGACTGCTGACCACGCTGGAGCCCTACGGCTTCGAAACGGTGGGAACCGCCGGGGCCCGCCTGTACGAAACTCGGGAATCCCTTCACGCGATTCCGCCCGATGACGGCCGATACCGTCCCGTGGCGCCGGGAGAGTCCTGGGGCGGCGAAGGCGTCACCGCCTGGTTTCGGTTGCCGGTGACCGTTCCCGAGGCCGCCGCGGGCCGCGACCTGTACCTGCTCCCCTCAGTGGGCGGGCTCGAGGCCCTGCTGTGGGTGAACGGCGAGCCGGCGGGCCTGTTCGCCACCAAGCTCAGCATCACCGGCCACGGCAACCACTACGCCGGCCTCTTGGCGCGAAACGCCCGCGCGGGCCAAAACCTCGACGTAGTCCTGGAGTTCTACGCCGGCAGCTACGTGCTGGGCGTGCAACCTCTCGACGTGAAGCCGAAGAGCGACTACCGCCACCGCTTCGACAGCCTGCGGCTGGCGGTGAGGAACCAGCCGGTATTCGACTTCGTGTTTGACCTCAAGACAGTTCTCCAGCTGGTCGAGGCGCTGGGGGCCGACAGCTTCCGCAGGGCCGACCTGGTGAACGCGCTCTACGCCGTGCACGAGGTGGTCGCCTACGACGTCGACGAGACACCCCGGGCTGACTGGGAGCCCCGACTGGCGCGGGCCCGCGAACTGCTGGGGCCGGTGCTGGCTGCGACCAACAGCGCGTCGACGCCGCGAATCGGCCTGGTCGGCCACTCGCACATCGACACCGCGTGGCTGTGGACGCTCGACGAAACCGTGCGTAAGCTCGCCCGCACCTTCAGCAACCAGCTGAGCCTGCTCGACCGGTACCCGGAGTACCGGTTCTTCCAGAGCTCGGCCTACCACCTGGAACTCATGCGCCGCCACTACCCCTCGCTGTTTGCCCGTATTGGCAAGCGCATCGCCGAAGGCCGGTGGGAACCCGGCGGCGCCGTGTGGATCGAGAGCGACGCCAACCTGGTGTCAGGCGAAGCGCTGGTGCGCCAATTCCTTTGGGGGCAGCGGTATACCCGTGAACACTTCGGTGTTGTCTCGCAGGTGTACTGGCTGCCCGACACCTTTGGTTACAGCGCTGCGCTTCCGCAGATCCTCAAGCAGAGTGGGGTCACGACCTTCGTGACGACCAAGCTGGGCTGGAACGACACCAACAAGTTCCCCTACGAGACCTTTGTGTGGGAGGGCCTCGACGGCACGCCGGTCCTGGCGCACTTCACCCGCATCCACTGCTGGCCCGATGCCAAAGAACTGGTCGCGCAAGCAGCCGCCAACCCGGTCAAGCGCGCTTCGAAAGACAAGCTGGTGGCCTACGGTTTCGGCGACGGCGGAGGCGGTCCTCAGTTCGAAATGGTTGAGATGGCCCGGCGGGTCACCGATCTCGAGGGCGTGCCCCCTGCCCGTCACGTTCGCGTCGGGGAGTTTCTCAGCGACCTGCGCGACCGCGCGAGCGAGCTTCCAGTGCACCGCGGCGACCTGTACCTGGAACTCCACCGCGGCACGCTGACCAGCCAGCACACCATCAAGCGGCAGAACCGGCAGGCCGAGACGGCGTTGCACGATTTGGAAGTCCTGCTGGTTGCCAACGCGGTAGCGACGGGGTCGATCGCCTCTGGCGCTTCGGCAGCACCGCTGTGGGAGACGCTGCTGGTGAACCAGTTTCACGACATTCTCCCTGGGACCTCGCTGGCGCAGGTGCACGACCGCAGCGTCCGCGACGTGGGCGCCGTGATCGACGAGGCACGGGCGCAGCAACAGCGCCTGCAAACCCGCCCGTCCACGTCAGGTGGGAAGCCCCGCCTGGTCGCCGTCAACACGCTCGCCCGGGAGCGCCGCGAGCCGCTGGTCCTCAGCGCCTCGCTGCCTGGATTGGCTGGCGCGGGCCCTTGGCAGCGGGTCGACACCCTGCAGGGGGAACGCATCGTGGTTGAAGCGGCGCTCGAGCCCCTGTCGGCCAGCGAGCTTTTCCTGACGGCGGCGACCCCACCTGCAGGCGCCGAGAGACCTTCGCCCTTTGCCTGGACCGAAGGCCCCGCCCCGATTCTGGTCACTCCGTGGGCCCGGGTCGAGTTCGACGCCGGTGGCGGGTTGGCCTCGCTGGTCGATCTCGGCTCGGGTCGCGAACTTCGTTCGGGCCTGCCGCTGAACACCTTTCTCTGGTGCGAAGACCTGCCGGCTCGCTGGGACAACTGGGATCTCGACGCCGACCACGAGCGGCTGTTGACCGCCGGAGCCACGCTGGTCGAACGACGCCTCGTCGGTACCGGCGCGTTCCAGTGCCGGGTGCGCAGCGTGTACCGCTTTTCGCCCCGGCTGACGCTCACGCAAGACGCGGTGTTTTGGGCGCACACTCCCCGCATCGACTTCGAGACGCTGATCGACTGGCACGAGAAGCACCGCTTTCTCAAGGTGGCGTTCGACACGCCCTTGCGGAGCCCGACGGTCCGCTGCGAGGTGCAGTTCGGACATACCTTCCAGCCCACCACCCGCAACACCACGCTGGAGCAGGCCCGCTTCGAGGTCGCCCAGCACCGGTTCACCGACCTTTCGGAGCCCCGTTTCGGGGTGGCGCTGCTCAACGACGGCAAGTACGGCGTGTCGGCTGAGGGGGGCTCGTTGCGGCTGTCGCTGCACAAGGGCGGTACGCGGCCCGATCCGCGCGGCGACGAGGGTCTGCACTTCTGCTCCTACTCCTTGTTGCCGCACGCCGGCCCGTTCTCGGCCGAAGTGGTGTGGGCGGGCTACCGCCTGAACACGCCCGCTCTGGTGTTCGACGGCGGCTCGACGTGGGGGCCGCTGGCGCAGGTCGGGGCCGATAACGTGGTGCTCGAAACGCTCAAGCCCGGCGAGGACGCCGACCACTCGTTGGTGGCCCGGTTGTACGAAGCCGAGGGCAGCTGGACCAAAACGGAGGTTCGGTGGGGCTTCAAACCGGTGAGGGTGGCCGTGACCAACCTGCTCGAAGAGGTCGAAACCGAGCTTCCGCTGGACCAGGTTACCGAGCTCGAGTTCCGCCCCTTCGAGCTCAAAACCCTCAGAGTGTGGTACTCGTCAGCGCCTTCCCGTCCCAGTGGAAGTGCACCACCGGTCCCACCCGGCCGGGCTTGAGCTCGGCCCAGGCCCGCTGGCCGAGGGCTTGAGCCGGCCGCACGCTGGCCATCAGCAGCGCCTCTTCCCAGCCCGGCTCGATCTGGGCCGCAAGCAGCGCCAGGTCTTCGTCGAGGGCACGGGCCGCCCCCGAGAGCAGCGAGCTTCCCGGCACGCGCAAGCCTCCGTCCGCGAGGACCACGGGGTTCCCTTCCATCTCGTACGTGCCCTCGGGGAGTCCTCCCAGCGGCGCCAGGTCACTCACCAGCAGCGAGCGGTGCCCCTTGGCGCGCAGGCCCACCTTGAGGGCGGGCCACGGCACGTGATGGCCGTCGGCGATGAAGCAGGCTGCCAGGCCGTCGTGGGCCAGTTGGGCGAGGATGGGATTCTCGTGCCGGTCGACCTGCTGCACGCAGCCGTTGAACAGGTGCGTCGACAGGGTAGCACCGGCGGCGACCGCCCGGTCGATGACGTCGTACCCGGCGGCGGTATGCCCCAGCGACACCGTGATGCCCAGTGCCACGGCAGCCTCGATGAGCTCGAGGGCCCCGTCGAGCTCGGGGGCAAGGGTCAACAGCGTCACCGTGCCTTCGGAAAGTTGGTGCAGACGTTCCAGTTCGCGCGGCGACGGGGGACGGACAAAGCGCGCCTGATGGACCCCCCGGTAGCCGTCCCGTGGCGAAATCCAGGGTCCCTCGAGATGGATGCCGCGGAACCCCTTGAGGGTGTGGCGTCCCATCGAGGCCAGCCGGACCACCGCGTCGGCGGTCGATTCGGGCGACGAGGTGATGATGGTGGGCAGGTAGGCGGTCACGCCGCGCGCCGAAAGGCCTTCGTCGATGGCGGCGGCGCCGCGCGTACTCAGGTCGGGGTCGCCGAACGAGTGGCCGAGGTAGCCGTTGACCTGCAGATCGAACAGGCCAGGCGACAACCAGTCGCCGCAGGGACCGGGCGGTACCGGACCCAACGAGGTGACCCCGTCGATAACGTGCCCGGTCATCTGCAGTTCGAACAAACCCACGCGGCCGGCGATGCGACCCTGCAGCACCCGCTTCATGGGCGCCTCTGGGCGACAGGGCTCACACGGGGGCTCGCGCCGTACTCGACGCGCCACGGCAGGCCGTCTTGCGTGAGCGAGCCGCGCGCGGCCTCGACCACCAGCTCGTTGAAGGCGCTGTTGCTCGGGGTGGCCAGCAGACCCGAAGCGTCGAGAGCTCTCAGCTCGGCCTGCCGGTCACTCGAGGCCTCGACCCGGGCCGCCGCGGCAACCAGGGCTTCGACCGACTCGAAACCGTAGCCCAGGGGTCGACGCCCCCCCCCGTCGCGTTCCACCAAGCGGAAGAAATCGGGGCTGACGTAGTTGAAGTGCGAGCCCCCGGGACCGATGCCGTCGAGGTAGGCCAAGCTGACCCCGCGGTTGTGGTCGTCGTGACGGATCATGCCGGTGCGGCCTTCGCCCTCGCAGTACATCACCAGGCCCTGATCGTTGCTGCCGGCGGCGAGGTCGGGGTAACCCAGCCCGTTGAGCAGGTTGAGCAGGGCGCCGTTTTCCCAGCGAACCCGGGCTCCGGTCCACATCAGGCCGGGCTTGCCGTTGGGAAACTTGCGCTCCACCGCCGCCACCGAAACCTCGACGGGCTTGAGGCCGGTGATGAAGTGCACCAGATCGACGTAGTGGCACCCGATGTAGGTGAACGGGTCGGCCGTTGCGGGTTGGAACCAGTTCTGAAAGTTGGAACGCCGGTAGAACCACGGCTCGATGAGGCAGGCCTCACCCATTGCGAACTCGCCGAAGCGGCCGGCCCGGTAGTCGCCGCGGGCCACGAGCGAGCGGCGGTCGAAGCGCTTGTGGTACTCGACCCCGACGAACAGACCCCGCTGGCGCGCCAGGGCCTCAATTTCGAGGGCGTGGGCGTGCGTCTGCACCAAAGGTTTGACGCAGAGCACGTGTTGGTCGGCCCGCAACGCCATCATCACGACCTCGTGATGGGCCTCGTCAGGGACGGCCACGACGACCAGTTGGCGCGGCTTGAGCGCCTCGATGCACCGGCGCGAGGCGTCGGGTTCAAAGGTCGCGTCGGGCGCGTTGAGGGCCGGGTACGCGGCAAAGGTCTGCCCCGGGAAGGCGGCCTTCAGCGTGGCATCGCCGGCCAGCGCCCGCAGCGGAACCGGTGAGCGGGCACAGATGGTCAGCTCACCGACGCGTCCCTGGCGCTGCAGTTCGTACAACGAGGGCAAAAACACATCGGCGGTGATCATGCCGCCGCCAACGATCAGAACGTCCATGACGACCTCCTCAGGCGTGTCCCAACACCGCGTCCATGGCCTCGCCGAGCACAGCCAACCCCTCTTCGAGCGCCTCGAGGGGCATGTCGAGAGGCGGCGCGATCTTGATGCACTCGCCGCCGATGCCCACGGGCGCGAACATCAGCAGGCCCCGCTGAAAACAGGCCACATTGATGGCAAGAGCCGTGGCCGGGTCGGGCGTCTTGGTGCCGGGTTTGACCATCTGGATGCCGGCGACCAGGCCTCGGCTGTGGACGCAGCCGGCCTGCGTGGGGTGTCGGCGCGCGATGGCCTCGAGACCTTGACGAAGTGTCACATCCATCGCGGCGGCCTTGGCGGCGTAGTCACCCTCGCGCAGGACGCGGATGCTGGCCAGCGCCGAGGCGACGGGCAGCGGCGAACCGGAGTGCGTCGAGGTCATGGTACCGGGCGCGTAGGTGTCCATGACGTCGGCTCGACCGAGTACGGCCGCCAAGGCCAACGACGACGAGATACCCTTGCCCATGGCGATGAGGTCGGGGGTGATGCCGTAGTGCTCGTAGGCAAACCACTTGCCTGAGCGGCAGAAACCCGACTGCACCTCGTCGCAGATCAACAGGACGCCGTGCTTGCGGCACCAGGCCTCGAGGGCCTGGGCGTACTCGACGGGCAGAAAGTCGGGGCCGACGCCCTGAAAGCTCTCGGTCATCACGGCGCACACCTGCTCGGGGCGGAGGCCCTTGGCGGCCAGCGTCTCGGTGAACAGCTCGAACCGGGTGTCGGGATTCTTGTACCCGTCGGGGAAGGGAACCTGCACAAAGGTCTCGTCGAGTTTGCCGATCCAGCGCTTGGCGCCCTGCATGCCGCCCGCCAACTGAGCCCCCATGGTGCGTCCGTGAAAGGCGTTCTGAAAGGTGACGATGACGTTGCGATCGGGTCCGCTGGTCTCGAGTCCCCAGGTCTTGGCGAGCTTGATGCAGTTTTCGGTGGCCTCGGACCCGGTCGACAGCAAGAAGGCCTTGTAGCCCGGAGCGGGAGCCATGCCCACCAGCAGTTCCGACAGGTCGGCGCGGGCCTCGTGGGGGAACACGTAGGTAGAGAGCAGCGGCTTGTCGAGAACAGCTTTGAGCGCCTTCACGACTTCGGGGTGGGCGTTGCCGGCGTTGCTGATGAGCACGCCGCTGGACCAGTCGAGCCACTTGTTGCCCCACTTGTCCCACACCTGGATGCCCTCGGCGCGGTCGATGACGACGGGGGGCATGCCCTGCATCGAGATGGGCTCGAACTTTTCGAGCCGCTCGAACAGCGGCAGCGATTCGGGAACCGGCAGTTTGGTCACGATGTGACGGTACTTGGTGTGAACCGGGGCGACGGCCACCGGTTCGAGGGCATATTTGCGGGTAAACTTGGCCATGAAACTCTCCTTATGATCTTGCGTAGGAACTAGCCGAACAGCCGGACTTCGACCTCGGCGCACAGTGCGTGGTAAGCGGCCAAATGCCCCAGCTGGATTTCTGGGGTATTCGGCGCGTTGACCAGGACCGCCACATCGGCCAGTGGGGCGAGCGGACCGCCGGTGGGGCCCGAAAACGCCACCACCCGCAGCCCCAGCGCCCGCGCCGTGCGCACGGCGGCCAGCACGTTGGCGGCCTTTCCCGAGGTGCTGATGGCGACCAGCACATCCCCCGCACGGCCGTAGCCAACCACCTGCTGGGCAAACATCAGGTCGAACCCCTGGTCGTTGCCCGAGGCGCTGAGCAGCGCTGACTGTTCGGTAAGCGCGATGGTGCGGATGCCGCGCTGCAACCGGGCCGCCAGCGCGGCGCCGCCTTCGGGCCACGTCTCGGCGAACCGGGCCTGCACATCGGCGGGCAGCGGACGCGGCAGCATGAACCCCTTCATCAGCTCGCCGGTGATGTGGCCGGCGTCGGCCGCGCTGCCCCCGTTGCCGCAGGTGAGGATGGTGCCGCCGCCGTGGTGGCAGGCCACCAGCAGGTCGGTGGCCCGCTCCAACGACGGGAGCAAGTTGGCGTACTCGGGCCGTCTTCGGGCCAGATCCTCGAGGTAGTTCATCGCTGTCCTCCTTGCGTTTCCCAGCCCAACCGGGCCGCCCAGAGCGCCGCCCGGTCCCCCAGCTCTTCGCCCAGCCCGGCAGCCACCACGCGGCAGGCGCTGACCGAGCGGCCCAGCGCCTCGCGGCCCAGCTCAGCTTCGAGCGAGGGCCGCAGCCAACGCTCCAGCCGGACGAAAATCGAGCCCAGTACCACCACCTCGGGGTTGAGCAGGTCGACCAGCAGCGCCAGCCCCCTACCGAGCCGCACGCCGGTGCGCTCGAGCAGGGCGCGGGCCCCGGGGTCGCCGGCTTCGGCCGCGGCGCCCAGGCCCTTGACGTCGGTCAGGGTGGACCACGGCGAGGTCGGTGACCTGCCGGTGCCAAGTTCGCCGCGCTGGGTGAGCTCCACGCGGTGCGAGGCGATCTGCTGGGCCAACCCGCCGCCCGAACACCAGCCCTCAAAGCTGCCGGCTTTGCCGTAGCCCACGGGCCCGTCTTCGGACAGGCGCCAGTGGCCGAGTTCGCCGGCCATGCCGTTGGCCCCGCGCCACAGGCGCCCGCCGAGCACGATACCGGCGCCCAGGCCGGTACCAAAGGTCAGGAACACCACCGAAGAGGCCCCCTTACCGGCCCCCTCGCGCCATTCGGCCACGGCGCAGGCGTTGGCGTCGTTCTCGAGAAAAGCCGGGGCGCCGAGGCCCTCGGTCAACCACCGGGTCACCGGCACCTCGCGCCAGGCGGGCAGGTTCGGCGGGCAGAGAACCACGCCCGCCGCCTCGTCGAGGGGACCACCGCACGACACCCCGGTGGCGGTGACGACGGGCTCACGGCGGCGCACTTCGGCCAACACGGCGTCGAGGAGCTCGCGCGGCTCCCGGGGTCCTGTGGGACCGACCGTGGGCAGCTCGACGCGCCAACGGGCACCCCCTTGGGGTCCGCCGGCAACCACCGCGGTCTTGGTACCGCCGATGTCGACACCAACAAACACGGGCTCAGAAGTCATAGGTAGCCGTCCATTCCGTGGTCTCACCGCGAGGCAGTTCACGGTGGAGGTAGGGTTCAAAGCTGAAGGTGCGGTCGTTGCCCCACAGCACCACCTTCTGCGGCGCGTAGTCGAAGCGGGCGGCGACCATTCCGAGCTTGGGATGCCGCTGCAAGAAGGTCTGAGTCGCCGGGGCTTCGGCGCCGTACTCCACCCGTACCAGCGAAGCCTCGGTCCAAGGAACCGCGCGGCGGAACACCCAACCGGTGCTGTCGAGCCCAAAGCCGCGGTGTTCGGGCAGCGGGAAGCCGACGTCGGGCCGGAACAGCTGGTCGCGCGTGGGCGGGTAGAACGGATGGGGAAACCACGTCAGGTCGGCCGGGCGGTTGCCCCGGTTGGTCATCCGTGTCAGGCTGTGGAGCGTACGGCCGCTGAGGGTCAGCGTTCGTTCGAGCTCGAGGTCCCAACCCTCCCACGTGTGGCGGGTGAGAAAGCGCAGGCGGCCCGGGTCACGGTTCACGTCCCAACGGCAGGGTTCCACGACGACTTTGCGTTCGACGTCCACCAGCCCGACGCCCAGACCCAGCGCCAGCGGACCGCCCGCCGACAAGCGTTCGGGGAAGCTGTCGGGAAGGCCCTGACCGTCGTAGGTGTTGTAGTCGTGGGGGTACGTGGGCCCCGAAAGGAGCTCGCCTACCCGGGTGTCAGTCACCTGAAAAACCGAACCGCCGGTGTTGTACCGGTGCCCCAACCGGGCGGTGTCGGTATCGGGATCGAGAATCGACACGAAGAGCGCATCGTTGCTGAGCACGAGCATCAGGTCACCTCCTGGGCCGGCGACCACGCCTGCCACGCCTCGACGAAGAACGCCAGCCCGCGCCCGAGCTCACGGCCGGCCAGTGCATTCAACCACGGTGAGGCTGCCGCGACGCGTGCGGCGGGCCTTCCACCCTCGCGAACCAGCACGCGGCCTCGGGCCTCGTCTTCCAAGAAAGCCGAGTACGCAGGGTAAAACCGGTCCAGCACGCCGGTCAGGCGGGCCAGCGCGAGCACGAGCTCGTCGGCGGCCCAGTCTGGCAGGTTCCCGGCGACGAGCGGCTCAAGGAGGGCCGGCACCGACGACACCTGACCGCCGATTTCGACGGCGTAGGCGGCTGCCAGCGTCAAGCGCAAGTTGCCGCCCGCCCCGGTGCCGTGGCGCTTCAACTCGGCCTCGAAGCGTGGCAGCAGCTCGTGGTCGCCCAACCGCGCCAGGGCCACCAGCGCGGCGCCGGCCAACAAGTCGTCGTCGGAGTCGAGGCACGAGCGGAGCAACGACACCGCGTTGCGGTCACCCCGGAGGCCCAGGATACGCGCGGCCACCCACGCGGTGGTCAGGGGGCGTCGCTCCACTTCGCGTTCCAGGGCCAACAGAGTTTCGGGCGCCAACTGCTCAAGGTTTTCGAGTGCCAGCAGGGCTTCAAGCCGCACCTCGATGCGCGGCGAGGCCAGGTGCTCGACCAGCGCCGCCTGGCTGCGCACCACGCCGGTTTCGCCGATCTCGCGGATGAGCTTGATTTCTTCGTCGGGGTCGTCCGAGCGGTCCAGCCGCGACAGCAGGTCGAAGGCCCTCAGGTCGCGCGCCGAGAACAGCGAGGCCAAGGACTCGCGAACTGTGGCCGCCCCCTGGCGCACCAAGCGCCCCAAGCCGGGGAGCGACACGAGCAGCAGCACGACGACCACGCCGTAGAACACCTGGTAGCTGAACCCCACCGCGAGTCCAGCGGCCTTCAGTCCGTCGAGGAGGAGACCTCCACTGGCGGCCCCGGCGGTACCGCCCACGGCGTACGCGACGAAGTAGACGATGGCCAGGTCGAGGGTACGCTCCTTGGGTACCAGCGCGAAGTGGTAGGTTTGCGCCGCGGCGTCGCTTCCGTTGAGGCCGAACGAGCTGACCAGAAAGATGCCGGCCAGCAGCGCTACGGGCGCCCAAGGCGCGGCAAACAACGGTGAGTGCGGCACCAGCAGAACCATTGGCAACAGGCCGGCCAGACCGATCACGGTGAAGATGATGTACAGCGGTTTGGGCCCCAGTCGGTCCACGACACGCTTCTGCAACAGGCCCATGGCGACGTTTCCCAGGCCCGCGGTAAACGAAAACAGCATGACCAGGTCGTCGGTGAGACCCCAGGCGTCCTTGGCGTAAACCGGCAGGAACGCGCGCCCCATCGAGGCGACAAACGCCAGAAAGGTGTACACGACGAGAAACCGTCGGTACGGCGACTCCTTCCAGGCCTCGGCAAGCACCCGGAACAGGCCTATCCCCGGCGGCGGGCGAAAGTCGTGCGGTTCGGGGAGCCGGAACATCCACCAGCACCCCGCGGCGCCCAGGGCCACACCGGTGCCGAGCAGGACGGCGTAGAAGGCCAGGTTCTCGCTGAGGCGCAGAAGAACCACCAAGACCATGGTCGTCAGCAGGTTGGCGACGGCGGCCGTAACCGTCACGCCCGACAGGAACGAGCCCCGGTCGCGGCCCCCTTCGCTGCCCTCGGCCAGGTTGGCCAGGATGGGATTGGTGCCGATCATGCCCACGCCGCGGGCCGCGTTGAACCCAAGAAAACTCAGCAGGATGAAAGACAAACCGAGCTGAGCCTGCCCGGCGAGCGCCAGAAAAGGCGCGATCAGCACGGGGATAAAGGCAAGGTAGCGCAGGAGCCAGCCCCATGACGAAACGCCGACGATGCTGTACTTGCGCACGAGGCGCTTGCCGAGGGCCATGAAGAAGTACGAGGCGTACCCCAGCGACGACAACAAACCGATGTAGAGGTTGCTGGCCCCCAGCTTGAGCGCGAGCAGCGTCAGCAGGTTGCCCGACACGATGGCAAAGCTGATCGAGTTGAGCAGGTTGTAGGCGAAGTAGTCCCGGCGGGCGCGGGCCAGCAGGGGCGGCGTGAGCGCGGCCAACCCTACACCTCCACCTGATGGTCGGCGCCGACGGGCCACGAATCGCTGCGAAACGGTTCGGCCGGCAGACCGTCGGCGTTCTCAAGCGTGCACACCGGATCGTCTTCCCAGCCGTAGCGCACGGCGACCGGCCTCGCCACGCGAGGGCTCGCGACCCGTACCCGAGCGCCTTCGATCGACGCGGTGGCCTCGTGGAACACGCGGTCGGCCCCTGCCACGGCAAACCCCTGCACGTCGGCCGTTCGCGACCTCAGGCCTTGTGCCTGGTCGAGCGTCACAACGAGGGCCGAACCGGCGATCTCAAGACCCGAGAACGACGGGCCGCGGTAGGCCACGTTCTGGCCGTAGACCGTGGCGAGCGCCGCCCGGGCAAGACGTTGGCCGACGGCCTCCTTGTTCTTGGGGTGGATGTCGAGGCTCTCGCCCACGTCGAGGGCCACGGCCATCGCGGTGGCCGGCAGCGTGCGGGCACGGCTCTGCGCCTCGCGGATTTCGGCCCAGCGGCTGTCGTCGGCCACGCGCTGCGGGCGTCCCCGCTGGTAGTTGGCCAGCTGGACGAACAAGAAAGGCAGCTGCTGCCCCCACACCCGCCGCCAGTCGCGGATCAGCAGCGGAAACAGGGTGTAGTAACGGGCCGTGTCGCCGTCGTTGGACTCGCCCTGGTACCAAATCACCCCGCGCAGCGCCATGGGCACCAGCGGCGCGATCATCTGGTTGTAGAGCATCGACGGAATGTTGGGGCCGATGGGTGGCGCCGGCTCACCGGGACCCCGGACGCGGCCGAAGTCCTGCTCGATGGCGAAGCGCCATGGCCCCGTGAGCGCGAGCCCGGGCTCGTCGGAGCCCCACGGCCGCACGAACATTGCCTTGGCAGGACCACCGGTTCCGCCCCCGGTGTACTGGCTCATGATGCGCAGCGCCACCACCAGCCGCCCCGTGGCCAACGGGCCGGCCACCCGGTACACCCGGGGCGCCTTCCACGAATCGGGGTTCTCGGCCCAGGTCATGCCGCCCACGCGCGCACCGTTCACGTAGGTGTCGTCGTTCTTGTCGAGGGCCCCCAGGCTGAGCTCGAGGTCGCGGCCCTGCCACGCGGCGGGCAGCGTCACCTCGCGCCGGAACCAAAACACGCCGTTGGTCTCGTAGCCTGCGTCGAACCAGATGCGCGGGAGCTCCATGGACTTCCAGGCGGAGTCGTCGAACGCGGCGTCGGCCCAACCTTCGGCCAGGCCCCGGTTGCCCGCGTCCTGGGGAAGGGCGGCAAGGAACCGTTTGCGGGCGGCCTGGTAGTCAGCCTCGGCACGCTCGGGAATCTGCTCCAAAAACGCCGCAAGTTCACGGCTGTCGGCCTCGGCACCGGCTTCGGAGGCCAGGCCCTCGCCGCTTGTCCAGGCCTGCGCCGTGGTACCGCCCCACGAGCTGACCACCAGCCCGAGCGGCACCCCCAGTTCGCGGTGCAACCGCCGGCCAAAGTGGTAGGCCACCGCCGAGAAGGCCGGGGCATTGCGGGGCGTGCCTACCTGCCAGCTTCCTTCGACTTCGGCGGCAAGGCCACGCCCTGTCTTTTGGGCGACCGTGAACAGCCGGAGCGACGGGAGGTCTGCCGCGCGCGCATGGGCCTCGGCGTCGAGCGACTTTTCGAGCGTCCAGTCCATGTTCGACTGCCCCGAGCACAACCACACCTCGCCGACGAGCACCTTCGACGCTGCTTCTCCCGCGCCTGGGGCCTTTCCCTCGGCGCGAAGCTCGTAGGGGCCCCCGGCGGCCAGAGGTTCGAAGGTTACCGACCAGCGTCCATCGGCCGCGGCGACCGTTTCGAGGCGTTGGCCGGCAAGCGTCACACGCACGGCGTCTTCGGGGGCGGACCAGCCCCACACCGGCACGGGCCGGTCGCGCTGCAGCACGGCATTGTCAGAAAAGATGGTCGCCAGACGAATCATCGAGGGCAGTCTCCTGTGACGATTATCATAGGCATCATTGCGGGAATCTGGCAATAGATAACGTCATCTATGCCGAAAATTCGTCAAAGTTTGCGAATCTTGTTCTAGATAACGCTCTAGAAAACAAAGTTCTGAAAAAAACGTTTCCACCGGGGATTTCGCTTCTTCCCAAAAGAAAAGTTTCGTCCCATGCTGGGCTATGCGTAAGGAAACCTGCGGTCTGATGACCGTCATTCGGGGTCAATCCACCCCCGACATGGCCCGCTTGGCGGCCGAAGCTTTTGCCCGTTCGGTGAGCGAACTTCTCGTGGACCACGACTCGCTGCCCGTCGTCTTTTCGGGCGCCCAGTCCCAAATGGAGTTTCATGCGGCCCTGCGCCAGCGCTCCGATATTCCCTGGAACCGCCTCGACGCCTTCGCGGTCGACGAATTCTATGCGCCGGGAATCCCGAGGCACTTGCGGGTGTGTGCGCAGCCGGAGCGCGACCTGTACTCCCAGCTCCCCTTCCGGAGCGTCAACGTGCTCGAGGCCGACCCGCCCGACCTCGAGGCCGAGCGTCGGCGGTACGAAGCCCTCATCCGCGCGAACCCACCCCGCCTGGCCTGCCTGGGCATCGGTCTTTCGGGCCACCTTGCGCTCAACGAGCCTGGCGCTGACCCGCACGACCGGCAAGCCGTCCGGCTGGTCGAGGTGTGCGAGGCCAGCAAGCGGCAACTCGAGCAGGACCCGAACTTCGCCGCGTTGGGCAGCATTCCCAGCCAGGGCCTCACCCTCACGCTTCCGGTGCTCCTCGCGGCGAAGACCCTGCTGGTCGTGGTGCCGTACGCGCTCAAGCGTCCTGTTGTCGAGCAGCTGTTCGCTACCGAGGTCACGCCCGAGCTTCCCGCCACGCTGCTGCGAACCCACCCCGACGCGACGCTGTTCCTCGACCCGGACTCGGCCCCCTTGGGGAGTCCGCTATGAGCGCCTCACTGCTCTTTGTCTCGGCGCATCGCAAGGCGCGCGCCTGCGACCTCGCCGTCTTGGCCCAGGAGCTGGGCTTCGAGGTCCGCCATGCCGCCTGGGACGAGTTTCTGACGGGTGACCCGGCCGCGGGGGCGCAGGGAATCGTTCTGCTGGCGTCGTCGTTCCCGTTGCCGACGCTGCCTCCTCACCCGGTTCTGAGGGCTGTCCGTCGGCGGCTTTCGCAGGGTGTTCGGGGCTTTGTCGAGGCCTCGGTGGTCTTCTCGCGGCCCGATGGAGTGCGCATGACCCCGCTCGACAACCAGAGGCTCGTTGTGACGGCTCCAGGGCCGCTTTCCCAGGGGCTGGCGACCGGGAGCCTTCTCGACCCGCACCAGACGCTGGTTTGCAGCGCGCCCTTGCCCGCCTCGACAACGGTGGCGCCCGCCTGGGGCGAAGGCATGGAACGCGCCGACGACAATGGGCTGACGACCGAGGCCGCCTTCGGGCTGGGGGTGCTGGTCGGTACCCACGCCGTGCTCGATCCGGCCGACCCCGCGCTGGCAGGGGCAACACCGGTCGTCGGTCTGGTGCGCGAGGGCACGCGCCACTGGGCGGTCTCGCGGCTGAGACTCTCGCAGTTCCAGGCCGATTTGTACGCCCCCGCCAACCGCTGGCAGACCCTGGCGGTCAACCTGCTGCGTTGGGTCGCGCAACAAGAAGTGGCGCCCGGAGCACACCCCGCGGGCGAACCTGCCCCGACCCAGACCGTGCGCCTTCCCCGCCGAGGGTGGGCAAATCCAACGGCTTGGAACGGATTGTCCCCCCGACGCCCTTCGGAGGTCTCGGCCAGGCGGGCGGTTCGTCGCGTCGGCCAATGGTTTCGAGACTCGGGCATCCTGCCCGCCGCCGACGGCAGCCAAGGCGTCGCCGAACGCTTCATGACCGACGTGCACCCCGGCGGCCACCGCGCTCTCGACTGGGCTGTCCGCACGGATTGCACCATGCACACCGTTCTTCTGTTCGACAGGCTGGCCCGAATCGGCGAGCTCGTTCCCGGTCTCGAACCTCGGCTGGGAACCAACCTCGTGACCTTCCTGCTTGAGCAGGGCTACCAAGACACCAACGTCGGCCGCGCCACCGAGGGCTTCTGGCAGTGGGGCCGAGGTCAAGGCGGGCGCGCCTACGACGCCGCAGAGTTTCCCGAAGACATCTACGCCAACGATCAGGCCTGGGTTCTGCTCACGCTGTGCTCGGTCGCGGCCACCGCTCAGATCCCCGGCCTGGAACGGCGCCTCGAGCGAACGGCGCGGGCCCTGCTCGAAACCCAGGGCAGCGACGGCCTGCGGGAGCGCTGCCTGCGCGGCAGCGAGCTCAACCGGGTGGGCCGAAAGGCCTACCACGAGCAGCCGGGAGCCACGCCCAGCGGCCACTTCGACGGGATGGCCCTCGCCGCGCTTTTGGCCTACGGGCTGCGCAGCGGCGACGAGGCCTACCTGGCCGTGGCCAAGAAGGGCCTCGAGGCGCTGGCGGCGGCCCTTTTGTCGGGGCACCGGCCCGAACTTCCGCTCAGCCTGACCTCCGACACGGCCTACTGCCTTCCCGGCCTTTCGTTGGCGGTGATGCACCTCGACAGCCCCCTTTGCCGCAGGGCCCTCACGCGCCTTACGAACGATCTGCTGAAGGCCCAGCATCCGTGCGGGGCTTTCCTCGAGCGCGGCAACCCTGTCGAGGACCTTGCCCGGCGTTCCGGCGACGTCGGAGTCTTCACCAGCGACGCCGACCAGATCGCCGACCTGCTCTACACCCAACCGCCGCTGGCACTCTACCTTCCCTTGGCAGCCCAAGCTCTGGACTCGTCGCGTCTCAAGCGCTCGGCAGGGCGTCTGCTGGCGTTCCTGGCACAGGTGCAGCTGCGGTCCTCACGCAAGGAACTCGACGGGGCCTGGATGCGGGCGTTCTCGATCGCGGAGTGGGACTACTTCGGGTACAACGCCGACTTCAAGTGGGGGCCCACAGTCACCGAGTCGGGCTGGACCGTCGCCCTTTTGGGAACGGCGTTCTGCCAGGATCTGCTGGGTACGCCGTTCCTGGGCGACCTTAGCCGGGCAAGTCCTCCGACTCGATCGTCGACAGCAACTCCGCGCTGAGTTCGGCCAGGGGAGCAAGCCGGTTGGCCTGCTTCTCGAGGGTCTGCTCAAAGAGGTTGCGGACCAGACGGCCGTTGCCGAAGTGGGTGTCGCGGTTCTGGTAGACGGCCGTCAGGTACACCCGCAGCCGCCCGAGCGCTGAGTCCGTTAGCGTCATGCCCGTCTCGCCGGTGAAGCGCAGAAAGATCTGTTCGAGCTCGGCAGGCGTGAAGTCGTCGAAGGCGAAGCGTCGGCCAAAGCGGCTGGCCAAGCCGGGGTTGGAGTCGAGGAAGCGCAGCATGTCTTCGGGGTAGCCGGCGACCACCACCACCAGGCGGTCGCGGTAGTCTTCCATGCGCTTGAGCAGGGTGTCGACGGCCTCGCTGCCGAAGTCGTTGCCGCCGTCCTCGGGGATGAGCGCGTAGGCCTCATCGATGAACAGCACGCCGTCGAGGGCGCGCGACACGGCCTCGTCGACCTTGCCGGCCGTCTGGCCCACGTACCCCGCCACAAGGCTGGCCCTGTCGGTTTCGACCAGATGACCCTTCTTCAGAAAGCCTTGTGCCGCAAAGATTTCCCCGAGCAGACGCGCCACGGTGGTCTTGCCGGTTCCGGGGCCGCCGGTGAACACGGCGTGCAGGCTGATGCGGGGCACCTTCATGCCCAACTCCTCGCGGCGCTCGTGAATGCGCATCAGGTTCGAAAGGCTTTTCACCTGATCCTTGATGGGCGCCATGCCGGTGAGGGCCTCGAGTTTGGCCAACGCGGCCTTGAGAGCCGCCTCGCCACTGGCGATGCCCTCAGACGCGGTCGCGGTGGCCGGTACGCTGGTCGCCCCCGTCGCTGGCACCGCCTCGGGTTCGAGGATGCGGCGGTTGAGGCCTTTGAGGAACTCGGTGGCGTCGGCCCCGACAAACACGTCGGCCCACTGCAAAAAGGCCTCGGCGGCGCGGACGAAACGCAGGCTGCCGGCGCTTTTGTCGGCGGCTTTCAGCGAAGCCAGGCCGTGGCCCCAACTCCGGGTCCGCAGGCCCGCCAAATGACTCTCGAGTGGCGCCATCCAACCCTCGAGGGCCTGGCGCTCGTCGGCGGTGAGCACCTCGTCGCGGTAAAAAGGCTTCATTCCGTCGGGGCCCGGCCCGGCACCCGTGAGGAACGGCAGAAGCGTAAGGGCCGCCTGGGCGCGACGGTCGGGTGTGGTCAGTCCCAGCTGGTCGGCACAGGTCGAAGCCAGCCCCCAGAGGTCGGCCTGCAGGGTTTCGAACTCCGCCACGACGATCTCGACCAGCTGGCGGCTCACGGCCACGACCGGAAACGGACCGGCCCCGCGCACCTTGGTGCGGATGGGAGGGACCGCGTTGGAGGGTACCGGTTCCGGTGCGGTCACGGCGTTCAAGAGCCAGGTCTTGCCTTCGCCGGCCCAAGTACAACCGGGGGCCAACGGCAGCGCGGGCACCGAGCTCAGGCTGCGCAGCGACCAGACCCGGAGGGGGCCGGGAGCCGGGGCCACGAAGCACAGGTTGCCCTCCACCTGGACCAGCAAGCCGCTCTCCGACCAGACGGGGCTTCCCAGGCCGCCCCAGCAGGCCGAGTCGAGCGTGGCGCCGTCGGGGATGGCCAATTGCTCCAAGCGTGCCAACACGGCTTCGCGGCGGTCACCGCCCCAGCGGGGGTCGAGTGCGGCCAGTTTCTTCTTCCAGAGGTCGAGCTTCATTCCCGAAGAATAGCCGGGCGGGCCTCAAGGGACTAGAGGTCGGTCGATGGGCCACGCAACCTGTGCTAGAATCGGCGCAGGAGTACTTTCCATGGTCGTCGAGTCACGCTTTCGAAGTTTGTTCTGGTCCCTGTTCGGGGTTTTTGTTCTGTATGGCACGTCGATGACCATCATCGGGGCCACCCTGCCCCGCATCCTTGCCGACTTTCACTGGGACTACGTGACGGCCGGAGCGGTGATGGCCGCCGGAGCCGTGGCCTACTTTCTGTCGACGTTCGGGGCCGGCTACCTGATCAGCAGCGTGGGCGGCAAGTTCACGGTGGTGCTGGGCGTGGTGCTCGACCTCGTCGGCCTGACGTTTTTCGGGGCCACCAGCGATCCGCTGACCAACTTTCTTCTCAACTTCCTCATCGGACTGGGACAGGGTTGCATCGAAGTTTCGATCACGTGGGCCGTGGTGCGGCTCGACACGCAAAAGACGGGCGCGCCGATGACCTTCATCCAGGGAGCCTTTGCCATCGGTGCCATTGTCGGGCCGGTGATCCTGGGCGTCCTGCTGGGGGCCGGTGGGGCGTGGACGCTCGTGTACCGGGGTCTGGCGGCGGTGTTCCTGGCGCTCGGGCTGGTGCTGGTGTTTCTGCGTTTTGACCTGCCGCCGGCCGAAAAGGCCACCGAAGGCGAGGCCAAACCGGCCCGGTTGTACTCGCATCCGGCCTACTGGCTGGCTTTTGCTGTGCTCTTCCTGTACGTCGGCGTCGAACTGGGGGTTTCCAGCTGGGTGTCCGAGTACTTCATCCGCAGCTTCGGGCTGGTGGCGGCCACCGGTTCCATCCTCGTGTCGCTGTTCTGGTTCGGCATTCTGGTGGGCCGCTTCGGCGTGCCGGTCGTCTTGAAAAGCTGGACCCCGGGCCGAACCCTGATCGTGTTCACGGCCATCGCGGCGCTGTTCATCGCCGCTCTTTCGGGGCTAAGCCTGGCCGCCGGGCAGGACTGGGCCCGCTGGATTGGGTTTGTCGCCGTCTTCGGCGCGGGCCTCGGATGCTCCATCGTCTACCCGATCGTCATCACGCTGGTGGGAGCCACGTTCCCCCAGGCGCAGAGCCAGGCCATCGGCTTCGCGGCCACCGGGGGCGGCGTCGGCGCGTTTCTGTTCCCCTTCGTGATGTCGCTCATGTCGCAGGCGTGGGGCATCCAGTGGGGCTTTGCCGCCTACGCCGCCTTCGCGTTTGTGATGACGGGCTCGGCGCTGGTTCTGGTGCGCGTGTCACGCCATTGAGCGCTGGCGCCCCCAGGTTCACTTGAGTTCGGCGAACTTCGCGGCCATCGTCGGGTTGTCCCTGGTGAGCTTTTTGAGCGTCACGTCCTGGGCCTTTTCGTTGGCCAGGCGGAGGTTGTTCTCAGAGCCTAAAAGGGCTTCCTTGGTTTTCTGCAGGTGGTCGATGGTCTTGTCGATCTCTTCGATGGCGATCTTGAACTTGCGCGACGCGAGGTCGTAGTTGCGGTCGAAGCCCGACTTGAACGAGTCGAGCTCGTTTTCGAAGTTGGTGATGTCGATGTTCTGCGCCTTGACGATGGCGAGCTCCGTTTTGTACTTCAGCGAGTTCATCGCGGCGTTGCGCAGCAGCGTGATGAGAGGCAGAAAGAACTGGGGCCGCACCACGTACATTTTCGGAAAGCGGTGGAACACATCGACAATGCCCGTGTTGTAGAGCTCACTTTCGGGCTCGAGCAGCGAGACCAGCACCGCGTATTCACACCCCTTTTCGGTGCGGTCGCGGTCGAGTTCGCGCAGGAAGTCCTCGTTCTTCTTCTTGGTGGCGGTTTCGTCGGCCTCGTTTTTCATCTCGAACATGATTGAGACAATTTCGGTGCCGCTCTGGTCGAGGTCGCGGAAGATGTAGTCGCCCTTGCTCCCGGTGCGCGCGTCGTTGTCCTTTTCGAAATACGCCAGCGGAAAGGCCGTCGCCCGGATCCGGTTGAACTCGGTCTCGCAGTGCTGCTCGAGGGTTTCGCCCACCATCTTGGTCGACAGGCGGGCCTTCAGGTCGCGCAGGCGCTCGATGGCATCGTCGCGATCCTTGATCTGGGTTTCGTACTTCTCTTTGAGCACATCGCGCTCTTTCGCGACCGCACCGACGGCTTCGCTGATCGCCAGCTTCTGTTCCAGCGCGAGGGAGTCGAGTTTGGACTTCAGGGCCTGAACCTCGGCCTCTTTGGTCGCGGCCGTTTTTTGAAGTTCATGGGCCAGCCTGGCTTCGGCCAGCTCACCGACGGCTTTCTTGTCGTGCTTCGCCTGCGCCAGCTCGTTGGCGAGCGCATCGCGTTGTTTTTCGACCGCGCCCAGAGCCTCGGTCACGGCCAGTTTACGGGCCACCTCGCCGGCGTCGAGCTTGGCCTTGAGTCCTTGGATCTCGGAATCCTTGGCAGCGGCGGCCCTCTGCAACTCGGCGGCAACCTTGGCTTTGGCCAGTTCGACGGCGTTCTGCTTGTCCTGCTCAGCCAGCTCGAGCCTTTCGTGAAGCTGCTGCGCGAAATCGCTGTCGCGGACCTGCTTCAGAATGTCCGCGTAGCCGGCCTCATCGACCTTGAACGCCTTGCCGCAGTGCGGGCAGTTGATTTCGTGCATAAGTTGTTTCCTCCAAGCTTGGACAGGTAAACAAATACTACCTGCGAGTGTGGAGGTCAATCGTTGGCTCCTAGATCGGGATGACCGGCTTGTCCTGCGGACGTCTGGCCGGACCTTCCAGCGTAAGGCTATCGGTCACCACGATGGCCTGCTCATAGTTCCGGGTTCGGCTCAGGGCCTCGAAGTAGAGCTTGAGGCGCGCCGTCTGCCCCAAATCGAGGAACCAGAAGAGAGACGTCAGCGGTGAGACCCAGACCGGATGCAACATCGTGCGGGTGGTCACAGCCACATCACCGAACTCGCCCCGGTAGGACGCGCGGATCGAACCCACCATGTTGCTGCGGTGAATCGCTTCCGTGTTGGCATACATTGAGGTGAGAGCCCTCTCGAACTCCTGGGTCACGGGATCGTTTTTCACCAGCGCGTCGAGCCCGATTTCGAGCTGCAGCTGGACGAACACATCGCGCAGTTCGAGCACTCCGATGCGGGACCAGCAGAATAGCTCGGGCGAGATCCCGGTTAGGGCGTCGGGCCGCGAGACCAGCCAATGCGCCAGGTGAACCTCGGGGCAATAGCCGTCGCCCGAGCTTTCGGGACCGACGACGGTCACCCCAGTCCCACGCTTGCGCGTCCCTCTCAATTTACCCAAGTCAGTGAAGCTGGCGCTGGCCAAGTGCACCCGGTTACCCTGCGCGGCCAGTTCGAGCGCCACGGGCAACGCGCACACCACGTCGTACCCACCGCCACAGCCAGCGATCAGTATGGTCTTGCCGCGAAGATTCAGAGGAAGATTCATCGCAGGACCACGTCTCCGAGGCGGGAAGGCCGAACCAAAACATCTGCCGTAGTCATGTCTTCTCCTTGATCTCTAAACTCTTCATAGTGTATATACTACACCTATAGGAAGTCGTCAAGAACTCTTGATGAAAAATCGTGTAAAAACTACACTTTCTTGGAAATGAACACCAGATCGCCCTTTGTCCAGGTTTTCGGACAGCAGGAACTCGTGGCCCGGGTGGCCCGCGCTGAGCCGGTCGGCAGCCACCTCATTTCGATCGGGAACCCCCTCATCCCGGGCCAGACGCCGCACGAGGACGAAACCCTCCCCCCCGAGTTCGCGGGGAAGTTCCAGGCCGTGTTGCGCCTGGAGTTCTTCGACGTGCCCAGTTTGGCCAACCTGAGGCCTGAGCAACCCCAGCGCATCCCCGAGCGCCGCGACGTCGAGGCGGTCCTGAAGTTCTTCCGCGAGTCCAGAGGCGAGGCTACCGGCTACACCGTGCATTGCTGGGCTGGGGTTTCCCGCTCGACGGCCGTGGCGCTGGGGATTCTCTATCTGATTCATGGCACGGAAGAAGCGGCGGCTCGCGAGCTCATGGCCATCCGAAGGGTCGCAGGACCTCACTCGGGTCTCGTCCAGTTTTGGGATGACGTTCTGGGCAGTCACCTAGCCGAGGCCAACGACGTGTTGCGGCGGGAACGGTTGTTGTCGATGAAGCGGGAGATCCTGGCGTCACTGCGAAAGAGTGGGGTTGAGGTGCCCGAGGACTTGGAAGAACTGGAGGAGCTGGAGGAGTTGGAGGACCTAGGGGAGTTGAAGTGAGGGGGACCTAACAAGACTGGGAAGTTTCGGTAGCATCCCCCGAGCGAGAACAAACCTAAAATGTTTAGAAATCGATTGTACCAGCTATTCTTCCGCATAACCCTCGTGACTATGGTCTTGACTGGTCTATTGGGGTGTTCGCTGTTAAGTATGATGACGACTCCCGAAAATGTGCTCCTGAAGAGCCTGTCGGTTGATGGGCTGACCCTCACACCGGCATTTGATCCGGCAATTTCGGACTACACGGTTTCGTCGTCGTTTGGCTGGACGGCAACGCTGAATGCCGAGGCCCAGATTGCCGGTGTCACAGTGACGGGTACGGGCGAACAGAATCTCACAGGGCACGTTTCCGATCTGGTTGTCAGCGGAACGGGAACCAAGGGCGACAAGAGCGCCTACCACGTCAAGGTGACCTTGGCGGATGTCCCCGAAGGCGATGACCTTTCGACCTACCTGAAAACCCTGGTGGTGACTGGGGGAACACTGGTCCCCGAGTTTAACCCGACGGTAAAGGAATACCAGCTCATCATGCCTGGAACAACCTACGCTGCCGTTGACGTCGCCTCAACCGCCGCGTGGACCAGTAGCCAAGCCACCAACTTGGCCAATACCTACCTCTCTTCTGGCGACACTTTGGCGGTGACTTGCACTAGTAGCAGCGGTGCCAAGAGAGTCTACAGTTTGAAGCGAACCACGGGGATCACGCTGGACTACAATGCGAATGGTGGCGATCTAGGCTCGGCGCCAACTACACAGGCGGGTCAGACAGGAACTTCGCTGACTGTGGCGACATTGCCCTCGGGTTTTGGCCGAACCGGCTACAACTTTGCGTCTTGGAACACGCAGGCAGACGGGAACGGAACGAACTTTGCGCCAGGGTCGACCTATTCCTTGGGGGCTTCCTCGGCGACCCTCTACGCCCGCTGGACTCTGGGTCAGTACTCGGTCACCTACGATGGAAACGGGAACTCCAGCGGCAGTGTTCCGACTGATGGAACACTGCATGTTTTTGGCTCGACGGTTTACTTTTCCGCGAACGTAGGTAGCCTTTCGAAAACAGGGAGTCTCTTTGCAGGCTGGAACACGAAGGCCGACGGGTCCGGAACAGGCTATGCGGCCGGAAACACCACAATGGTAGCCGGGGACCTCATCCTGTACGCGCGCTGGAGCCACGAGGTGAAATCCATCTCCGCCGGAGCTGACCATGTCTTGGTCGTCGCTACCGACGGGTCGCTCTTCGCCAGCGGACGCAATGACCATGGAGAATTGGGTGACGGTGGAACGACGGACAGCCTAGTTCCCAAGAAGGTCATGGACTCCGTCGCTTCTGCAGTCGCGGGTGGCGGTTTCTCTTTGATCCTGAAGTCTGACGGGACTGTCTGGTCCTGCGGCCTCAACTCACACGGACAACTTGGAGACGGCACGACGAGTGACCGCTTTGTCCCGGTCCAGGTCCTGAGTTCGGTCTCCGCCGTTGCGGCTGGCTATAGCCACTCAATGTTCCTGAAGAACGACGGCACGTTATGGGCCTGCGGACAAGATACCTATGGTCAACTCGCCGATGGCTCCACGAGTGACCGCTTGACGCCCGTGCAGGTGATGAGTTCTGTCTCGGCGGTGTCGGCTGGCTACTCCCACACCCTGATCCTGAAATTGAATGGCACCCTGTGGTCAGTCGGGGGAAATGGAGGCCAGTTGGGCGATGGGAGCACAACGAACCGTTCAGCCCCGGTACAGGTTCTCGCCTCTGTTTCGACTCTTTCTGCCGGGTGGTTTCACTCGCTGGCCGTGAAGACGGATGGCACCCTGTGGGTGACTGGAATCAACACGACCGGTGAGCTAGGGATAGGTACGACGACCACGATTTTGACGTTCGGGCAGACTTCTGACTCCTCGGTTTCGGCTGTTGCCGGAGGGAGATCCCACAGCGTGTTCCTAAAAGCCGATGGTACGCTTTGGGCGGCAGGTTCCAATACCAAGGGGCAATTGGCAAACGGAACCACCGCTGGCAATTGGTCCAGAATCCAGGTGGCTGCGTCTGTGACAAGCGTCGCCTGCGGTCAGTATGACACGCTCTATGTGAAATCCGACAAGTCCGTTTGGGCTGCGGGTGCCAATACCTATGGCCAACTCGGCGACGGCAGCACGACAGATCGCTCCGACCCCGTCCAAATCCTCTTCTAGGAACCCACACTATGAACAAACCCTACCCGTTCGCGATGCTCCTGGGCCTTTTCCTCCTTTCCCCTCTCCTCCCCGCCGAGACACCTGGCAACCTCTTCCAAATGGCCTCGCCTGGCACGGTCCAGCTCAAGACAGGCCTGCAACTGGAAGGCAAGAACGCCAAGAACCCGGAGCAGGTCAACCTGTTCCTGAAAACCCTCGGATTGAAGCCCCTGGGGAGCACAATTGCGCTCTCGAGCGGTACAGGGATCGCGCTGTCGTCCGACGGGATGATTCTCACGAACGCCCATGTTGTGCTCATGTCGGGGAAGGAGCGCTCGGATGCACGCCAGGGCCTGATCAAGGTGTTCCAGCAGCAATTTGATCTGATCAACGGCTACACCGCCTACCAGCGGCAACAGAAGAAGATCCCGACCTTCACCAATCTAGACCAACTGGCCCAGGACCTTTCGCACGTCATCCTTGAGAGCCCGATCTTGCTCCAGCTTCAGGTGAACAATACCGAGACCCGGGCCGTGCGCATTCTGGCGGCCGACGAAGACCGCGACTTGGCCTTGGTACAGTCGGACTTCATCGACCTCAAGCCGTTGCGTTTGGCCGACTCGGCCGCTGTCAATGTCGGCGACGATGTGATCGCGCTGGGCTATCCTCTGGGAAGCACGCTCGAAGACATGTTCTCGCAGGTGGTGACGACCATGACCAAGGGCTCCATCACTGCCATCCGAAAGGCCAACCTTGCCTTGCAGCACTCGGCCAACATCACCCACGGCAACTCGGGCGGACCGCTGATCAATGCCGCTGGCGATGTGGTGGGCATCAACTCGGCGGGAATCACCGAGGGTAACAACCTGAACCTGGCAATTGCGTCAAGCACGGCAAAACAATTTCTGGTCGACACCGGTCATCGGGACGTGATGCTTGCCAATGCGGGACTGCCCATACCGGTCTTCGCGCCCAAGCCCACAGAGGCTTTCAACCCCACTCGCGGCAAGGGAATGGTAACCATCACAGGCCTGCTTGCGGGAACCAAAGTGTCGGTGCTTTCGAACGACGAGGTGAAGAAGCGCGAGTTCACCGCCCCGAGCGACGGCAAACTGGTGTTGATCGACCTGCCTTTCGGCACGTTGCAGATCGAGGCGGATGTCCAAGTCTACAATAAGCTGTACTACCCCCGCTATTTCGATACCGGAAAGTCGGTCATCGTCGTCGGCTACCCTGCGGGACTCATGCTTCGCCTGGACAGCAGCAAGGACTGCAAGGTGCCTGAAAACGGGTTCTTGGAGCTGACTTTGGATGACAAGCAGCACACGCTCGACCCCGTCGCCGCGTGGGGTCGAGGGGTTCAATCCCAGGTCGAAGTGATGGATGAATCCAACTACACGGTCACCTTCGGTTCCGGCGCACTTGAAGTGTCGGGAGTTCCGGCAGGGGCCGAAGTGACACTCAATGGTGTGTTGGCCGGACCCGCGGACTCCGGTGGCCTGTGGTCTTCGGTTCATGCGCCACTGGGGCCCCTCAAAGTAGGTCTCAAGGCGCCGACTTGGGTTGCTCCGGCAGAATCGGTCACCATCGGTTCCCAGGGGGTCGCCAGGGTCACGCTGACGCCAACGCCTTCGGCTCAACTTCTGATCAAGACAACCCAAAAGTGGCAAGACCTGAAGATCGCACTCCTCGACGGGGCCGCCAAGGCGATCGAACTACCGTTCTTGGAAGACGCCAACGTCATCGAGCTCCAGTTGCCCGAAGACACATACCAACTGCGGGTCAGATTGCCCGACGACTCAGCCGACTTCTATGACCAGCCCTTCGCGCTCGCGGTAGGCAAGGCGACCGAGATTGCACTTCCCTCCATCGGCCACTCGGAAGCCTGGGTCGCCGAGCAAGCCCGGCTTGCCGCCGAAAAGAAGGCACAGTTC
The DNA here is from genome assembly GCA_037142615.1 of Spirochaetales bacterium. Taxonomy (GTDB): domain Bacteria; phylum Spirochaetota; class Spirochaetia; order JABEVK01; family JABEVK01; genus JAIFLN01. The sequence goes on from JBAXAI010000007.1 coordinate 55,541, forward strand.
GAAGCGTTCCTGGGCAAGTTGTTCTTTCTGGGAGCTCAGGCCGGAGATCCCGTGCCCTACGCCCTGATGGCGGGGGTGAACCTCGCGCCGTTTGAGCTGAAAGCCGGCGTCAGTTGGTCTCCAGTACCAGTCCTGCTGGGTGCAACGGCAACCGCATCGTTTTGGTTCGTCAAGATCGGCGACTTGGCGGTGGGGGCCGGAGTGACGGCAGACTATATGTCGATCCAGTCCAGCTGGGACTATGGCGGAAAAGCGCCGGCAACCCTGACGTCCACCCTGCTGCTGGCGGGACCGAGCGTTTTGGCCAAGTGGAACGGCTTCGTTATCGATGCCGGTGCGGGTTGGGCGTTGCGCCACCGCAACCTCGTGGCAGCACCAGCCGATGGCATCGGCACGCATGTGCTCGCGGGCTGGTATTGGAACTACTAAGCTAGAACACCATCCGGCCCTTCCCGCGCGACGCATCCAGAGCCGCCAAGGCGGCTTCCGGTTCCGCAAACCTGTCAAACATGGAGCGGTTTGGGGAGCCGACGAGGGCGACCAAGCCCCGCCGAACCCGGCAACTCTTGCGCAGAAACTCCAGCTTGGACCAGTCGGCCTCGCTGAACCGGCGGACCTCGCGCGTGTCGAGCAGCAGCCGGGTCCATCCCGCTCGGACGAGATCGGTAAGGCGTCCCAGGGTATTGCTGCCTTTGGGAAACAACACCGGGCCGGAAAAGCTCACGAAAACCGCGTCGCTGAACGGTAACTGTGCCAGTGCCACGTCGCAGGCGCTCGTCAGCAGCGTGTGCACCGCGTCCCGACGGGCACGGGCCTGCGCCGCCGAGCCGGGAAGGCCGAAGCGCCCTAGGAAGGGCACGCTGCGGTCCAGCAGCCACGGCGTCACACGACCGAGGGCGAACTCTGAGGTCACGTCAGGTACGCCGCCGTAGAAGGCTTCGGCGACGGCGCCCGCGATGCAAGCCTGGGTGTCGGCGTCGCCCCCGAGCGAAATGGCATTGCGCAGGGCATCGTCGAAGTCTGTCGACTCCAGAAAGGCGATCAGTGCCTCGGGAACACTCCGCTGGCAGTCGACGTGGAACTCGTAGTCGGGACGCAAATCCTCGAGCCGCCGCGACAGGTCGTATCCCGTTTGTTCGGTGACACGGCGTGCGATCTCGGCCTTGCTGGCCCCGCGCCGGGCCAGGAACACGGCCATCGCCACGGCCTGGGCGCCCTTGATGCCCTCGGGGTGGTTGTGGCTGACGGCGGCCTGTGCTCCGGCGGCAGCGAGCACCTCGGCCTCGGTGTCGAACGCCCAACCGACCGGGCTGACCCGCATGGCCGAGCCGTTACCCCACGAATTGTACGGACCTTCGGTGGGATCGTGCAGCCAGCGGATGAAATGGCCCCCGTAGCCCGCCGTGGGGTACTCGAGGCCCACCTCGCGCATCACCTCGGCCCAAGGTCGGCCAGCCTCGAGCGCGTGTGCCACGGCTATGGTCATCACCGAGTCGTCGGTACACTGCGACCAGGGGTTGAGGAACTCGAAGTCCTTGGTCTTCTGGCTCAGCGACTCGTACGTCGAGCCGATCACGTCACCGACAATGGCACCCAGCATAGATGGCCTCCTCGTTAGTGTTAACTATACACTATATCAAAGAATTGTCAAGAATCCGGTGTTGTTCCCCGAACACCCGCCCTACCAACCCCGCCAACTCCTCGACAAGTGCCGTTCCAGCCAGCGCCGGATCGGCTTGGTACTGTTGCAGCAGCGACGTGTAGAACCACCGCTGCTCGCTCCGCAGGGCGCGGAAATGCTTCCAGAAATCGGAACCGAGCCGAGTCTCCCCTCATAGAATGCAGGTTGTGCAGCTTGTCGGCCGCGAAAGCAGCCGAGCCTCAGTACTGTTGCACCGCAGGCTGTCGATGTACAGGGTCTTGCGCTGCCGCCAGTCGCGGATGCTCTTGTCTTCCGATACGGCGAGTGGATAGGCGATGTAGGGAGTGTGGTCGACTTTGCGGGTTTGGTGTTTGTGGGCCTCGGTCGCCACCTGGATGGCCTCGAAATAGTCCTTCATCATCGGCGTTCCTCCACGATTCTCTCGGTCGGAACCCGCCCGTCGAAGGCCTTGTGCACTTGCGCGGCCGTGAGTTCCGACCCGGTATGCACCACGCCCTCTCAGGCCAACCAGAGGTGTAGGCCAGTTGGTTGGTCTCTCAGGCCGTCATGTACGGCTGGCGCAGGCTTCTCAGGTCTGTCTTGGCGCTTCCCGCGCGCAACGCCGTGCGCAGATCCTTAAGTGCGTTCCCCGCAGGTTCACGTCGAAGCGAGTAGCTTTCTCCAGTTACCAGCGCAGGTGGGCGTACCTGTCCTCGGTATAGACACGGATCGTGTCGTTTATCCAGAAGGATTCGGTTCCGTTGGCCAACGACGTGTTGCGGAGTGAACGCTTGTTGGCGATGAAGCGGGAGATCCTGGCGTCACTGCGAAAGAGTGGGGTTGAGGTGCCCGAGGACTTGGAAGAACTGGACTCCTAGAGCTCGAACCCGTAGCCTTGGGCCTGCAACTTCCGGTAGGCCTCGGCGTCGAACCGGAACAGCTGGGCAGCCCGGTGGGGCACGCCCTCCTCCACCTTGTCGAGGGGAATCAGCAAGTTGGTCGACAGCAGTTTCTTGCGGAAGTTCCGTTTGTCCAGCTCCTCGCGAAGAATCGTTTCGTAGAGGCGCTGCAGCTGGGTCAGGGTGAACTCCTGGGGCAGGAACTCGAAACCCAGCGGTTGGGTGCGCAGCTTGTGCTGCAACTGCCGCAGCGCGTCGGCCAGAATGGTCGCGTGGTCAAAAGCCAGGCTGGGCAAGTCGTCAACGGCAAACCACAAGGCGTCCGCGGCGTCGGTGGCAGGGCGGACCTTGTGCTCAAACAAATTGACGATGGCGAACCACGCCACGGTGATCACGCGCTCGCGGGGGTCGCGGCCCGGGGTCCCATAGGCTGCCAACTGCTCCAGGTAGAGTTGAGTGACCCCAGTCTCCTCCTCGAGCTCGCGGCGAGCGGCCGCCTCCAGGTCCTCGTCCATCTTGATGAACCCGCCGGGCAGAGCCCACGCCCCCTGAAACGGCTCGAGCGCCCGCTGGATGAGCAGGACCTTGAGAGCCCCATCATCGAGGCCGAACACCACGCAGTCGACGGTGACTGCCGGATGCGGATACTGATACGTGTACATGGTGTTAGAATAACACTTTCCTGTCAGTTGTCAAGAAGGCACCCCCAGTAGGCCAGCTGCTGGGCAGTTCATCGCCAACGACGAGCAAGCTAGACCCCGACATACCCGAAACTCAACATCGACTCGAGGGCCGCCACAGCCTTCGGGTCCTGGCAGATAAAGCTCACTTTGGGCTTCAGCCCTTCCTGGAAGAGGTAGGTCGCCGCACAGACCACGGCCACCTGGGCAGCGACCTCCAGCGGATAGCCTCGGCCACCGGCACCCAACAGAGGAACGGCCAGATGCAGGAGTCCACGGTCTTTGGCCAGACGGAAGCAGTTCCGGTACACGGCCGCGAGTTGATCCCCGTCGTTCTTCCGGTTTCCCGTGCCATTGGGAACATTGGCGTGCAGCACCGCCGCCGCCGCCAGCGCGCCGCCCCCCGTCGCCGACACCTGGCCGGGAGTCAAAGATCCCAGAGCCTCACATTCCGCGCGGTAGGCGACGCCTCCCTCGGCGCGCAGGTGCCCGTCCAAGCCGGTTCCCGCCGACCAAGAACTGACGATCGCATCGGCGGAAATCCGGGCCAAATCGCCGGTGGTCACGACCATCGACCGCGCCGCGATCATGATGACCTTGCGGTTGATGTGCCCATCAAACCGACCCTCGTCCATCGCTTGGCTGCGCGAGTAGGCCTCAAAATGCGCGTTCTTGCGCAAGCGGGCGAGGCGGCCCTCCACGAGGTCCTTTTCCAGCGAGTCGAGGGAGGCGTTTTCCTTTTCCAAGGCAGGCGAGTCGGCGAGCCCCCCGAGGAAACCGCGGGCCCGTGCGAGAGCGGCCCTTATGGCTGCCTCGTCCTGAGCGTCCACGCTCGTCATGGCCTCGCGCTTGGCCCGTGCGGACCGGAGCAAGGCAAGGGCCTCGGCGGCAACCGGATCCGCTGGCAGTGCGTCGAACGACGCCACGCTGACGACCGGCAGCCGGACCGACAGCCTGGCCTCGCGGCGCTCGCCGGATTCCGGATCGCTCCACGCCAGTTGAAACACACAGGCTTCCAGGTCATCGCCCGGTTTTCCCGCGAACGACGACAAGGCCCGCAGCGAGAAGCCGATCGTCTGGCGTGCCCCGGCCACCAGATTGGGAAGGACAGGTGTGCCCGCCTGGGAAACAGGAAAGTCGTTCAGGATGCCAACCAACTCGATCCCAGGACTCGGGAAGATCGACAGCGTGACCTGCCTGCCGACGACGGCCTTGAAACCCCGAAGCTCGGCCTCGAACAGCCCGGGAAGCTGGTCGGCCTCTTCCACGTAATAGTAGGAACCGTCGCCCGCTCGCGAGATGGTCTCGAGCAGGTCCTCGTTGTAGTCCTCGCCGATGCCCATGGCGCTGGTCGCAACCCCCCTGTGCGCCGCCTCGGCGACCGCCGCCGCGATGGCGCCGGAGTCTGTGACACCTTCGTTGGCCAGCCCGTCGGTCAGCAGGACGACCCGGCGGGGACGATTGGCTTCGCTCGATCCCGCAAGGGTTGCGGCACCCGCGGCCCAGCCTCCCTGCAGGTCGGTATTGGCGCGGGCCTCGATCAAGGCGATCTTCGCGTGAAGAGCAGAGGCGTCCTTGGCGGCGATGAGATCCTGAAGAACTTCCACCTGGTTGTCGAAGATGGTGAGGCTCACCCGGTCGTCTTTGCCGAGTTGCCCGATAGCCGCGCTGGCCCCCGCCCTGGCGAAGGCGATCTTGTTGCCTTGCATCGACCCCGACCGGTCGAGAACGAGAGCCAGGCTGACCGGAGACCTCTCCTCGGGGTGGTCGGGCTTGGCAACCTGGACGGTTGCCAGCAGGTCGAGGGTCCGAACGCCCTCCAGGGCGAACCCCTGCCTGATCGGTCGGATGGACAGTTCCGGTGTAGTCATTTGGGTCTCCTTGTTCTTCTTGGTGTATACACTACACTATTAAAGGAGATGTGTCAACAGGCCCCTGGTTTCTAGACCGGCCATCGTCCCGGCGCCGCTAAACACGGTATGGCCGAAAGGCTAGTCCACTTCGGAAGGGACAACAACCTTGACAGCACAAGAATATGGTGTATATTCAACACTATGAAGTCAATCCCTCCTCGCCTTGCCGATGTCATGCTGGGCCTTGCCACCGGCGATGCGCTCGGCGTGCCCTTTGAGTTCCGATCCCGAGCCCTGCTTGACCGCGCTCCCTGCACCGGCATGGTCGGGTTTGGCTCGCATAACCAGCCCCCGGGCACGTGGTCCGATGACACCTCGATGGCGCTCATCCTGCTCGAGACTCTGCAAACAGGCGGGAGCTTGGACGACGAACTCGCGGGTTATCGCCGCTGGTGGCGCGAGGGGTACCGAACCCCACACGGGGTCTGCTTCGACGTCGGTGGGACAACGGCGCAGGCCTTGGGAAGCGGCAAAGGTCAAACCGGTGAGTCCTCGAACGGCAACGGAAGCCTGATGCGGATCGCTCCGCTGGCGTTCTTTGTTTCGCACTTGCCTGCTGAGGTGCGTCGGGTACGCTGCTTCGCCGAGTCGGCGGTGACGCACGCGCATCTGCGGTCGCAACTGGGGTGCTGGCTGTTTGTCGAGGTGCTCCTCGAAGTTCTGGGGGGGCTGCCGGTTTCCGAGGCGCTGGAGGAGGCTTGGGCACGGGTAGACAGCTGGGCCACCCGCGGCGGCGCAGCCAAGGAGTGGACCCACTACACCCGCTGTCGTTCCCCGATCGCGCTGGCCCCACGCGCCGAGATCTCCTCCAGCGGCTATGTGGTGCACACGCTCGAGGCGGCCTTGTGGTGCGTCTTGACGACGAGCGACTATCGCGACGCCACGCTGGCCGCCGTCAATCTGGGCAGCGACACCGACACCACCGGCGCTGTCACGGGGGCGCTGGCTGGTTTGATGTACGGGCGCGAGGCGATTCCAATTGACTGGTTGGAGAAGTTGAAGGGCCAGGAACAACTTGACGAGGTTCTGTGCGCCGAAGACGGGGGCCTTCTCGTTTGGAGTTTGGCTGCCAAGGGGTAGCAGGGAATGCTGGCCCATCCAAGCGCAGTTGCAAAGGCTGAAGCAGCAAATCAGTCGCCTTGCTCAGCAGCTTGAAGCGGCTCGCCGGGAATCCGAGTACCCGCACGGCGGCAACCTCGGTACTGACGGGAGCACCTCTGCCAATGGCTTCTGTCACCATCCACCCCAAAATGTCACCATGAGAACTCGACTAACGATCGACCTGGATCCGGCACAAAAGCAACGCCTGCTGCAACTGGCTCGACGACCACCCGGAACTCTCGGAGCGCGCTCGAGGGGTGATTGACTCCGGCAAAAAACTATTCCTTAGGAACGAAATCCTGTGCGAGGTGGTCACGTTGGACGAGACACTTGGCAAGTTGATTGCGGGCTGAGTGCGAAGGACTTTTCACAGCCTCAGCCTTCTGGGGAGCGCGATTGGGTCGATGCTCCCGCCGTTGGTGGTGAACTGGAACGTGGCAGTCGACCGGTGTTGGTGGTGTCACCTGCTGAGTTTAACGCAGCAACCAAGCTGCCAGTGATCTGTCCCATCGCGAGGGGTGGAGATTATGCCGACGGCCATTTTGGAAGAGGTCCTGGCAAGACTCGCACCCATCTTCGAGGGAACGAACAATCCCTTGGACTCAGACCATCACCTAAGTTTGACACCTTCTGCCAAGTTGATCACGCGCTGAAACGGACCAGCACGTAAGTCCAGACATAAGCAAAAGACCCTACCGAGACGGGGACGCCAAAACGTCTTGAGTTCTGCCTGCCGGCAGAACTCACAGATTCAAACGAAAAACCCCAGCGTCAAGCTGGGGTTTTTCGTTTGAATCAGGCACCGAGCGGATTCGAACCTATAAATAATAAAATATCGTATTTATCACACTTTGTTGTCATTTGCATTGACTTCTCTCAGTTTGTCTATCTCTATACATTCCAACAGTTTATCTTTGTTTATCATCAAGCAATTCCTTTTCTGGTAGAAAGTTGCCTTGCGAAAATAGATGTCACAGTAAAAGTCACAGTGCCCAAACGTTACCTGCGCTGGTGGGCGGACTTGTAAGCACGCAGTACAGCGTTGATCTTGGTTTGGTAGCCCTTGCCCATGGACTTGAACCACTCCAGGACATCGGCATCCATGCGAATGGTCGTTGACTGCTTGGCAACCTTGAACACCAATTCATCGGGCGCGGGCAGGAAGTCCGCGGGCATAGGAGTTCCATTCTTCATGGACTCGATCAGTTCGGCAGGAGCATCCTCCCACTCGTTGCCATCTGGCGCAAACAGATCGGGACGTTCCTGGTGGCGTTGTTCAGCGGTTCTCATAACGTTTCACTCCTTGTCGCCAGTGGGCGGCACCAAAGATTCGGATGGCATTCTCTCGTATGGTGAATCTGACCGTAAGGATAGATCCTTCAACCTTCCCGTAGCAGAAGTAGCGAACCTCAGAAGGCGTCGAGTGGTCGTCATCACGGACAATCAGTCGGTTGGTATCGGCAAAGGCTCGCTGCGCGGTCTCGAAGGTGACACCGTGCTTCTCCAGGTTGGATTGATTCTTTGAATCGTCCCACTCAAAGTTCATACGGAAAAGTAGCCTTTGTTACTACAACTGTCAATACAAATGGTTTCGTGGTGTTCTGGCATGGTTTACTCCGACGTTTTCTCCGACAGTCGCGTAGGTACGATTCATGGTAGTCCCCCACCGGTGCACGAAAAGTGCAGAAGTGGGGGACCGGGGACTTTCACTCGGTCTTTGGCGGGTTCAGCAAAGTGTAGGCAATCAATCCGGCCGAGGGGAGATCGGGGTCAGCGAATCCATTGAACTGAATGTTGTGAAGACCCACCATGGTGTTGAGGTGCCCCTCCACCGCCTTGACGGCGTCGAGATCGGTCTTCATGCCATCGAGCTTGTCGATCAGTTCGTCCATGGGGCCGAAAATTGATTCTAGCCTGGGATCGTCCAGGTACATGACAACCATTTCCTTCAAGACAAACGTTGTCCAACGATAGCCCTTGTTGCTTCGGTCCAGCTCGTTGGCTTCGCCCATGATGCGGTCGACTAAGGTTTTGAACTCGCGATGGTCTTCGACGGGCAATTCCATCGTGATCTGGTGAAAGTCCATCGGCTCAGCATTCTCATCGAGATTGAACCCAACTCGTTCCAAGAGGGCACGGTAGAGGCGTTTGGAAAAACGAACGAAGTACTTGTGGATTTCCAACGTGTTGTAGTTCTGGGCGCCCATGGTGGCGTTCGACTCGGTAGCGCGCGTGCAATGCTCGAGGAACAAGGTGATGCGGTCCTGCCGTAGACGAGCAAGAAGATCCAAATCTTGCATCGCCCTGGGCTTGACCGGGAGGGGGTTCGACATCGCCCATGCAAAGTGATCATCAAGAAGGTTCGAAAAGAACGTGTCAAGGTTTTCGGGTGTCGTCAGTGTCTTCTCGAGGCCCCAAATGCGTTGGTCGCGTGGAATTGGTCTCCCGAAGGGCAGCAAGAAGAGTCGGTTCTGCAGGCTGCCGGCAGTAGTCTGGACCTGAATGATTTCGTTCGAGTCGATCATCAACATGGCACGCACCTTGAACTGATCTTGGGCGGTCGAGTTGTACGAGTTGGGAAACAAGTCTCCCCCCGTGAGGCGCTTTAGAGAAGGCACCTCTGGTCGAAACGAGGGGTCGGTTTCGTCGATGATGAACAGAAGGAAGTCCTTGTGTACCCAGAAGAACTTGATGAGGCGATCAACGTTTTCGCGGTGGAAAAGCTGAGGTGCAATCTTCACAGCGTACTTGCCAAACAGAGCGAAGAGCACCGACATCGCCGTCGACTTACCGGTATTGAACCTGAAGTTGAGCAGCGTGAGAATGGCTTTGACGGAAATCCTTCCCGTCAGGGCATGGCAAATGATGAATACGAGAAACTTCAGTCCATCGGGATCGGCAATCATTTCCCTCAAGTACGCCATGATGGCATCGTTTGCCATCCTTTGGGCCTTCACAATGTAGTGTGCGCCAAACTTCATAGTGATCGTTTGGTCGAAGTAGTTAGCTGCCGGGTGAGTAAACGCCTCGATCTTGGCACCGGCTCCAGCCGCCAAGAACTCATCGAGGTCGATGACAGTTCCGTCTGACTGCAAGATTTTCGCCTGGGTTCCGTCGTTGATTTCATCAACCACGAGATCGCCGAACTCATCGTCGATGTCGGCCGATCGTATTCTGCCAGCGAGTTCTGGATTTTCAACCTCCAAGATTGCCTTGGCGGCCTTCCGCCAGGCCGGTTGCGAAATAGCTTCCCAGTACTCGCCATTCCATTCATACGGCTGTAATTTGACTTTGCCGAGAGCGAAGAGTCGGTACTTGTCTCGGCCTTCCACTTCAAATGTCTTTTCTTCGTCGGTCCGGCCACTTTGATCGCGGTTCATTCTGTCTCCTTTGATCGCTAAGGATCGCCAGGAGTCTCCTGCCGCGCTAGGAGGGTAAAGTTTACCCCCAACTACTTATCCGGAAGGTCACAGACATTTCTCACAAGCCACGTCGAAAGATTCTTGCCTGGAAGGCTATACGTATGCTTCGGGTCAGATTTGCTGGCAACCCTAATTGCAGTTTCGTGGCCCTTCTCCTCGGGATTGAGTCGGCGTTTCTGGTTCTGGATGACAAAGTGAACCATGACGTCTTGCTTGTCCGTGGTCACGATTTTCGGTTGGCCCGCACTCTCGATACGTCTTGTTGAGGTAAGAAAGCCAACGAGAGCAACGGCCTCCACCACACCTTCTTGCCATTTGATCGGAGCCAATTCCTTCCGAAATGCATGTGTTGGCCTGAACTCCAACCGTCCGTTCAAGTCATTCAAGTGCAGTTCACAGCCGTCGCAGAACATGTGGTCAAGCACGGACTGGACAGAACCTTTCACCATGTTATTGTCGACGAGAAACCGGGCGAGAGGAAGGATCTTGTCCTTGTACTTCGGGTTCCATTCGATTCTTGTCAACGAGCGAACATCGTTCCCGACGAGCTCGTCGAAACTGAACTCGTCAAGTTCGAATCCGTTGGCCGCAAGGTCGATTTTGGGAATCGGCATTCCGAGTTCTACCATCAAGGCAACAACTCTGAAAATCTCCGCATCGAGGTGCCGTTTGATGCCAAGCTTCACTTTCTTGGCGGCTTCACCCAGGGAAGATTCTCTGCAAGTCACGGGAGCCCCATTGAGGTCGATGTAGCGGTACAGCTTTTCCAGATACTTGACTTCGATACTGTTGTTGCCAACGATGGTGATTTGATTTTCAGGTATTGCGGAGAACCGTGATCGCAAAGTTTCGAGCTCGTCTTCGTCTTGGTAGTTGTGTGTTTCTATTCCCACTTCGACCATAGCTTCTCCGTCCGCGTTCAAGGCAGGTTCCACTCGCACAATCAAACGATTATCACTCGTGGCGACTCCCTCACTTAATCCATTGAGAAACTTCCAGTAGTCAATGATTTCCCGAGGTTCTGACTGTGTACCAACTGAGCGTCGAAATGCGGCCTTTGAGAGCGCCACGATGTACGAATCTTCCGCTGGCATTGCTACACCCCCATCGGCAAGGCAAGATTGAGGCTCAGAGCCCAAAGTTTGTGGTCTCCTCGCCGCCTTCGCTGATCTCGCCGCCTTGTCCCTCAAGGGCCAGGGCGGCTCCAAGTCCACAAACTGTGGCCTCTTCGCCAGGACACTAACCTGGTCACAACAAGTCTGCCAAGAACTCCGAACCGCTTCCCCCGCTGGTTACCAGCAACGTGTCTCGGGCCCGCGTACAGGCCACATACAGCAAGTTTCGCTCGGTATTGAAGATTTCCTCGAGCTCGGAGGCATCGCCAGCCGAGTTGATCCGCTCATCGGAAGGAATGATCCCTTCATCACACGCCATGACGGCAACGCCGCGGAACTCCAGGCCTTTGGCAAGGTGCATGGTGACGATGGAAAGCTTCCCTGGAGTGGCTGCGACATGCTCATCGAGGACGACAAAGTTCAGTCCTGCATCGGCGGCGACTTCGTGGGCTCTGGGAAACTCATTGGTCGAGCGGACAATGAGGGCCAGCTCGTGAGGCTTGTAGCCTTGATGAAGAAGCTCGCCAAGCCAATTAACCACGGTCGAGCGTTCCTCTTGGCTAGAGGAACACTCCTTGACGGTTGGTAAAGGCCCGTTGAACACCGAGATAGTTCGGGTGCGATCCTCGACGTTTCCGTCGACATCACTGACTGCCTTGCCCAGTAGTCTGTCGGCTTGGCGTCGGATTTGGTGGGAAGTTCGGTAGTTGACGCGCAGTGTCCTGCTGCGTCCCCTGAGATCGATCCCTGCCGACTTCCAGCTGAACGGCGTCCTGAAGATGCGTTGAGCAGTGTCTCCTGCAAAGAAAAGTCGATTCGGAACCGTGGCGCCAAATGCAGCCAGGAAACGGAGCTGCGGGAGACTGATGTCTTGGGCCTCATCGACGACCACGAACTCGAATGGCGGACGTTTTCGATTGCCAATCTCTCGCACGAGGTGATTGAACAGGCCTGACTCAGTCACCTGGTGCTTGTTGCTCAGCTCCGTCCGAACGGCCTCGAAAATCGTCCAAAGGACCTTCCGCTGTGCCTCCGGCAATCTGGTCTTGCGTCCCAGTCTTGCGACATCGCGGTAGGCTTCCCACGAAATTAGGTCTGAAGCTTCGACAACATCAGTCCATTCGGACACCAGAAAGGCAAGACCAAAGGTATGGCCCTGGACAGAATGCGATGCCCTTTCCATCAACTCGGTTAACGCATCATCGCCCAGAAGCTCAAGTGCATCGGCTGATTTGTCCACGAATCGAAGCGCAAATGATGTCATGGAGTGGACCGCAATCCGCTCCGACAGCCGAGGCTCGGTTGAAATGAGGCGATTCAGTTTGTCTTTCAGTGAGTGGGCCAGGGCCTCCGTAAAGGTCGCCAAGAGGACGCGGGCTTCCGGGTGAACCCTTGCCAAATGAACAGCCCGGTGAAGAGCAACGATCGTCTTGCCTGTTCCGGAACTTCCTGAGACTCGGAATGGTCCCGTCTGGTTCGCTTCAACGAGATCCCGTTGATCCGGGTGGAGAAACGTAATCCACTTCTCCCAGGGGGCATCGAGAGCCATCTGGAGGGCCTCAGAGTTGGCGAGGACTTGGAACCGACGTTGTGCGTCGGGATGCTCAAATGGATCGGTTGAGTCGGCCGGTTTGGCGGCGGGCCATCCACCGACGGCGACTTCGAGAAGTGCCTCGGACGCTTCAGCCGGCAAGTGATCGGTCAGCTGAAGAATCGAGTCCTCAGTGGCGTTCCGAACGTCACCCAGCCAGTCTTCGGGAACACCCCACGATAGCAAATCAGCATCCGTGCACCTCTGGAAGAGCCTTTGCTTGGGTGATTGCTCTTCCACGTACTTTGGGATGACGATCTCTTGAACTGTTTCCCGAACTTCGACCAGCTGCGCAGCTCGAGTCTGAGGATGGACTTCCAGCTTCCGCCTCTCGGCCCATTCATAGGCTTTGTCATGGTGGTCGACGTAACAGAGCATCAGACTTTGCTCCGTCCGGTGGACGATGATCCTCAGATCACTCGAAACACGCACTGACCAAAACGCTTTGTCTCGGGCACGTTCCAGCTTGTGGAACTGATGGCCCGGGTTGGCAGGATTCACCTGGAGATCGAAGGCGGTGGTCTTCGACACCTTTTGTTCATCGGAGGTGAGCTTGGCGAGGCTGTCGGTGAAGGTAGAGGACAGGAGAAATGTCAGGACGCATCTCCATTGCTTTCCAGCAAGTCCGAGACTTTCGACGCCGTCGGCGACAGCTGAACTTCAAGTCCATTGGAATCTAGCCCAACAATTCGTCCAGAGACTTCGACGCTTCCCACACGAATCTGCGAAACCGTGAACTCGGCTCCCATTTCCTTGAGCGTTCTCGCGACACTTGGGTTGAGTCTGGAGGCCTTCTTTGGTGCCACATAGCTAGTAATGTAGGCATGGGGTGTGAGTGATGATATTCGAAGCAGGTCCTCTTTTGTGGGAATCATCCTTCGCCCGCGGACGAATGGGGTCAACACGCAAAGCGGTCCTTCCTTGAGTGCCTCACTCCAGATTCGTGAATTGTGCCCGGTCACAGAGCCATGGTGCGAAACCTTAAAAATATCCGACATCGGTAGCGATACGTCACGCGAATCAAGTACGCTCAGCCAACCCTCTTCGGGATCGGCCGAGTTTTCCAAATCGGCCCCGAGAAGGACGCTGAAATCATCGATTGAAAGTACAAGTCCGATCGATGCCAGGTTCTTGCCCCTGGAAGCAATAGGGACCACTTTCGAACCCGGCGTCGGCATATGTCCTAGAAGATTTTCCACCTCACGCTGGATTGACTTGTCCGATGGCGAGAGCGCCAGGAGTTGGACTTTGCAAGACCGGCCTTCGATTTCGATCATCCGCGAGAACAGCACCTTGTTTTGCATCGCCAACACCGGGCGGGGCCCCCTACGAGTGCGTAGTGTGTCCAGTATGCTCGAAAGCTCAAATAGCCCACTCCGCGAGATTCTCCCGGATGTCCGATAGATTGCCAATAACTGCTCAATACTCTTGTCAGTCAATAGCGTCGAACTCACAAATCTCGCCGAAGTACCTCGGCTAACCAACTGCGAGATTCCACGAATATGGTCGTCATGCCAGTGCGTCGCAATGACGTACTCAAGGGATTTTCCGATGTCTACCCCGAGTTCTTCTAGAAACCCAAGCGCTGGGACGGTATTGGTCCTGCTGTCAATGCAGGAGTCGACGGTGAACCAGAAGTCATCGCCCACTCCGACGACAATGCTCTCTCCGACTCCAGGACCAAATACCTTGATCCTGAGCATTTTGGCTTCCTGTTCAGGCATATCCGCTAATCCCACTCCAGAGAAGTGAATAGTGTTGCTTCTGCCTTTTTGGCTTTTCGGAAATCACTCTTGGTCCACCGGGACATCCTCCGGAAACGAATCTCCGAAACACGAAAGGTCTGCCCATCGAGTTGCGTACGCATCCCGATGCTCCAGTAGAACACTGCTCCGACTTCAAAAAGATTTTGATCATCGGCTGCGATTTCGGCTCGCGGGATTTCTGTCGTGTACTCAGGACGAACTTCCATGAGATCCCGAGCAACTGCAACGAAACTGTCTTCTGAGATTTCAACAACACGGCATTCCCACCTTCCAAGGCACTTGAAGGTACTTAGGACAACCCTTCCGGTGGCGGGAATCACGAAACGACTCAGTTTCTGTTCAGTATTCAGCTGCACCGGAGCCAGAGTGCTGTTCTTCTGAACATCCCTTGGCTCGACACTAAGGTCCAATGGATTTTCGATGTTTGTCAGCTTCTTCTTGAACTCATTGAAATACTGCAGAACTGGGTGGACTTCAGACTGCTGAGGTTCGCGCCTGGAACCACTCCTTGGGCTTGAAAAGTCTAGCAGGGCCTCATATGTCACATCACTCATAAATTGCATCCATCAGGCTCTTGCAGATCGATGCCGCCTTCTTCTGTGACTTCTCCCAACCATTTTCCAGCAAGGAGACCAAATGCTCACCATTATAGCTGCCGCTAGGGGTCTTGGCGAACTCAAAGTGATCATTGATGAACACGTAGAGACCGTTCTCGATACGCACCGAAGGTTCAAGGCGAACCGAGATCTTTCCTGTGATTTCGAAACTGTCTCGGAGCACCTCAAAAGAAATATTCGTGAGCACGCGATCCGACAGTCCTTCCGGGAAGTTCTTCGAAGGCGCGTATTTCTCGGCAATTGAGTTCCATGTTGTTCCCTTGCGAAGTCGAAAATGGTACTCGGTATTCAGCCCTGCGAACTGTATCGGGGTCGAAATATGCGTCTCAAAAGTTGCACGGACGAGATCACGAAGAACCTCAAAAGAGGACTCATGCGCTGTGGACGCCGTAAACCTCTCCCTCGAAACAAAAATCGAGAGCCAGTCAGTATTGAACTTCACAAAGTCGTTGTTGATGAACTCGACACTTGCAGCAGTGGCTTCGGATTGCCGCAATATTTCCTCGCCGGCAAACCATAAAGGTTGATACACAATAGGATTAAATTGACCCACTACGACAATCGAATGACTAGTCAATTCAGGCGAAACCATAATATTCCTCTCTTGAGCATACTCAAACTACAAGTATGCGGTAGTAAGCTGAACCGGACAAGTCTCATACCCTAAACACCTTCATCACCTCATCGCCTAGGTGGTTGATCACTTTCACGGCAATCCGACCGTTCTTGGGCTTGTCGAAGGGCCGCGAGACGGAACTGTGGAGGCTGTCCCAGGCGTCGGCGTTGATCTCGGCCTTCAGCGTCGTCTTGAGCGAGCCATAGGGATCGTTGGCTCCTAGGAAGTAGGCGTGGCGGACGAAGAACGACTCTTCGTTGTAGTCGGTGTCGATGAACCAGCAGGCAATGCCATCTGGGCCATCCGACCGAACGTCACCACTGCGCGGGTCGAACACATCGACGCCCTTCACCTCGATGGTCACCTGGTTATCGCCGACTTCCTGGACCTCGATGTCGGGCTCCCCAAAGATGACGAACAGGTTGCCCTGGCCGTTATTTCGCAAGTCTTCGGCCATGTGAAGATCGGCGTTCATCCGTGCCTTGAGGACGGGGATGCGGCCCAACTTGTGGAACTCGGTCGAGTGTGCGTCGTAGTTGAAAGCGCAAGCGATGAGGACGTCGAAATCCGCTTCGGCTGCCTCGCGAGCCGCTTCAACCAAGTCCGGGCGGCTGACGGTTCCAAACTCGGGTCCCAAGAAGATGGCGGCCCGATTGTCGCCGTAGCGCCCTTCAGCGCAGATCATCCGGCCCGGCCAAGGCGTCAGTGAGGTGAAATGGATCTTGTCACCCTTGTCAGGCTGCTGGACGCCGGCCTTGAAAAGGTTGTCGAGGATAAGCCCGGCGAAGTCGTGCACATCGTATGCCGCAGAAGGCTCGCGAAGTTCGTCGACCAGTTCATCGTTTTCATCGACCGAAAAAGTGCGATGGGGTGACAAGCTCTCAACCGTGAACGGCCCGGCGACTCGCACCTTTTTCTTGTCTTCGTAGGGCTTGTCGTAGAGGTACTCGTACTCAGCCTTGGCCGCGATGCTGGCGTCGAACTCCTTTTGGCGGGAGATTCGGGCCTTCCAAAATTCAGAGTGTGCCCTATTGGCCACCTCGGACCACGAGGCATCGGTGCCGCGAGGGATTTCCCAATCCTCCCAGGAACTCGCGGTGGCGGAGTTGAGCTGGACTCGCAGAGGTTCGAGGATTGCCTGCCACTTGTCCCAGATCACGTCGATTTCGGCGTTGTTGGCGATGCTTTTTAGGGTGATGTGAGGAACCCTTTCGTACACAAAACCGTGCCTCAGGTTGCCATAGGTAGGTTTGCTACTCAAGGGAGTCCGTGTGACCTCACTCTCTTTGGCTTGTCCTTCGGGGCTATCTGCCATTAGGTAATAGGGGTAGCGTGCGCCCATGATTCGAGCCCGGGCGAGAGCTAGAGCGACGCGACTGGTATCGACTGTGATCCACCGGCGGCCCCACTGTTCTGCTACGTACGCGCTGGTGCCAGAACCACATGTGGGGTCGAGGATGAGGTCACCAGGATCCGAGGCCATGAGGAAACAGCGCTGGATGGGCAACACGTCAGTTTGAACAACGTACTGGGCATCGTCCTCCCCGCGAGTGTCAGTCCAAATGTTTGTGATGGCCCGGAAAGGGAAATCGTCGAAGTATCGCTTATAGATTCTCAAACCGGGTTGACGAAGGAGTCGCCCAACTTTCCAAAGTTGCTTGATCCCCTTTACCCCTGGCTTCCAGTGTCGATTTGGTTTGCAGGACAGCCTGATCACACCCTTGCTGGACATGAACTCAACGTCGGGATCATCACCACCCTTTGATGAAATGTCTCCAGTTGCGAAGATTCGAGCACCCTCAGGCAAGTTGACCTTGTTGCGCTCTGTGTACTTGCTAATTGGTTCAAGAACCCCGGTCAGAGTTTCGACGCGCTTGTACTCTTTTGCTCCGTCCTCACCAGGAAACTGAGGAAAGTAGAGTGGCCGCGCCTTCACCTGTTCACGATTCTTCGCGTACCAGACTATGGAGTCGAAGACCTGCGAGATGGTGTCGGATGTAGAACCGGTGGTCTTGGTGAATACTATCTGCGCCACACAGTTCCCCTCTCCAAACACCTCGTCCATCAGCGCACGCACCCGATGCACGTTCTCGTCGCCAATCTGGACGAAGATGCTACCGCTGTCAGTCAGCAAGTCCCTAGCCACGGTCAACCGATCCCTCAAGTAGGTCAAATAGCTGTGGATGCCATCACGCCAGGTGTCGCGGAAGGCTTTGACCTGCTCCGGCTCGCGAGTGATGTGCTCCAGGTTGCCATCCTTCACGTCGCGACTGGTAGTGCTCCACTGGAAGTTGCTATTGAACTTGATGCCATACGGCGGGTCAAAGTAGATGCACTGGACTTTGCCCCTCAGTCCTTCACGCTCGGCCAGACTGGCCATCACCTGCAGGCTGTCGCCTAGAATCATCCGGTTGGTCCAGTGGGCGTCATGCTGGTAGAACTCGGTCTTGGCACCCTCGCTGGGAAGGCCGTTGAAGTCGGCGAATAGGTCAAACTGGTCTGCGGGTTTTTGCCCCTTCTGTGTCTGTTTCACCAAGTCGTCGATGAGCACCTTTGGGTGAACCTTTTCCTGGATGTAAAGCGGTGGCGCGTTGACCACCAAGTCGCTCCAATCCTGTTCATCCTTTCCACGCCACACCAACTGCGGGTCAAGATCACGGTTACGGCGACCATAGGCCACACGGATGGGCGACTTGGTATCCGACTCGACCATCGCCTGATACTCGGCAGTGGGAATGTTCTTGCGGGTCTCATCGACGTGGGTGAACGTTGCGATGGGTTTTGGTGTCGGGTCAGTCTTGGCCATGGGCGTCCTTCTTGGTCACGGAGTCGAGCATCTGGTTCACTTGTGGGGACACGACGGCTTGGAAGTTGGAACCTATGTCAAAAAGGTCTCGCATTTCCACGAAAGCCCAGCGACCAAACTTCTTGAGGTTGTTGACGCCAGGAATCCAGTAGGTGTCCATCGTTTGCCGCTTCACCACGGCGTCTTCGCCCCGGTAGCCCTTGATTTCGACCACCAAGTTAAGCAAGTCATCCTCGCCGTGCCCGTCTTCGACCAACACGATGAAGTCGGGCAAGTAGCGGTGCGCTTCACCGCCCATCACGTAGGGCACCTCGAACCCGAGGCTCTGGTTCTTCACGTAGGCCCGCACGTTGGGGTGTTGTTCCACCACACGGCAGAACTCGCCTTCCCACTCGCTATCGAGCACTGCCCAATTGACGTGGCTTTTGCGGCTGTCGGTCTCCCATCGAAGCGTCTTGGATGTCGTGAAGTTCACATGCGCTGTGGTTCCTTCGGGGTTGTAAGGATCAATGACCGCCAGAACTGGCCGCTCCTTGCTCATTTCTGCCAGCGTGATGGCAGCGACGATTTTTTCCGCCGCCAAGTTGGCCAAGTACTTGTACTTCAGCTGGGCCGGATACGTGCCACCGCTACACTTCAGACAGGTGTCGATCCACTGGCGGACGACAGGCTTCAACTTGCCGAACAGGTTCACTCTCGGGTTGTTGTCTCCGTCGCGCCAGTGCTGCTGAACAATGTAGGCGGTCAGTCCGAAGACCACCTGGGAAGGCCTAACATCGCCGGTGTGATCGAGTGTGAGACTGGCCATCTCACCGATGATGCCCGAGTTCTGGGTGCTGGTTGCCCCTACTTCGGTAGGAGTGAGGTGGAGAATCGATTCGTCGGTAAAGTGGTAGCGGAGTTCTTCTGCGGGCATTTCGACCCGGTAGCCTTTGACATTCGGAAACCGGATTTCCAGCGCCTGCCGTTCGGGGTTCACAGCTTTCACCTGGATGGTCTCACGAGGTTTCACCGGCTTAGAGATGACCGGTTTGGCGGTGAAGTCGAAAGGAATGCCGAGCACGTCGGCATACTCGACGCCGAAGAGACCTTCTTCATTGAGTTCGTACGACTGACGGCGCAGAGCGCGGCCGATCACCTGCTCGCACAGCAACTGAGTACCGAAGGCCCGGACTCCCAAAACGTGAGTCACGGTGTTGGTATCCCAACCTTCGGTCAGCATCGAAACCGAGACCACGCAGCGGATGGACTCTCCAAGCTTGCCCTTCTTCCCGACGGTGTTCATGACTTCGCGCAGGATGTCTGCATCGGTCAGCGAGTCCGCCTTCTGCACGTCGCCTGTGCGCTCGATGACGTCGCGCCGGAACTGCTCGATCTCGGGAGCCGCAAACTTGCGGAACTGGTCGTCGAGGGCTTCGCCTGACTCCAACTGCTCGCTGTCGATCAGCAGAGTTCGAGGTCGAGGGTACGGATTGCCGTATTCGTCGAAGTTGGAGAACAACGGCAAACGCCCAGGGATGAACTCTTCGGTGCCATTGCTTTGGGTTCGGGTATAGCCGGAGATGTAGTCGTAGACCAGCTTCGACGCCGAAGTGTTGTTGCAAACAACGATGAAGCAGGGATCGACGCCCATTCGGGCTTCTCGCCACACTTCAAACGACAGCTTGTAGTGGCCGTACAACGCCTCCAGGGCCGTCTGCAATTGCGGAGGCAAGTCGTCCGGGTTCAGGTCATTCGTCTGACCGCGGCCCTTCTTGGGCATCTTGTCGCGGATGTGTTCCCACAGATTGCGGAACATGGGCATCTCGTTGCCGACGATGTTGTCGGACACGGGAACCCGAGGCAGCTTGACGATGCCGCATTCAATGGCGTCCATCAGTGAGAAATCGGACATCGTCCAAGGGAACAGTGTTCCTTCCCGGTACCCCGAGCCTCGCAAAAAGAACGGCGTTGCCGACAGGTCGACGATGCGGTTGCAGCCGAGCTGACGTGTCACCACCTCGAGACCATGAATCCAGAGCCTGGCGGCCTCCAGGTTCTCCTCGATTTCCTTTCGGTCGTCGCCCTTCAGGGCCGCTTCTTCCTCGGTCAGCGGACGTTCTTTGTAGCAGTGATGGGCTTCGTCGTTGAGTACCATCACGTTCTTGATTCCCATCAGATCGGGAATCACCCGCTGGAGCATCTGTCCTTCGGTCTCCGTCGTCAGCAGATCGTCACCGCGTCCTTTCAGGAGCGATCGGGTGCCCTTGGAGACGTCCAGGGTTTCTCGCAGCTTGAAGGCGTGGTAATTGGTGATGACAATCTTGGCCTTGCCCAGATCGGAAAGGAGTTCGGTGGGAACCAGCTCCCGGCTGATGTAGTAGCTGTCAGGATCGTTCGGCTGCAGAACCCGGAGGCGATCCTTGATCGTTATGCCGGGTGTGACAATCAGGAAGCCGCGGGTGAACTTTCGGCTACCCTTGTACCGAACCGCATTGATCGTCTGCCAAGCAATCACCATGGCCATGACCGTAGTCTTTCCGGCGCCGGTGGCGAGCTTCAGGGCAAGCCTGGACAATCCCGGGTTGGCCTGTTCATTGGCGGCTGTCAGGTGGTCGAGAAACGCCTCACCGCGTTTGCCGACTTGGGGAGCCACTTCCGTCAGCCAAATGAGAGTCTCAACGGCCTCGATCTGGCAGAAGAACGGCCGCTGGTTGTGGAAGGGATGCGTACGCCAGTGCTGGAGCAGCCTTGCCGTTTCAGGAGTGACTTTCCAGTCCGAGGGGTCTTTGAGAGCTCGCCATTCATCGACCTGATGGCGCAACGAGTTGATCGTCTGTGTCAGGTCGTAGTTCAGTTCCTCAGTAGAAATGTCAGCGCCCACGTCGTCGAAGAGCATTTCCTCGTTCGCGGGCCCATTCTTTTTCCCACCCCGCTTCTTTGGCTTGGGGATCGGAGTCACGAACTTTGCCGGCCGCCGGGTACCGACCACTTGCTGTGTCGGCTGGCCGGTCTCGTCCAGCTCCCAATGCTGGGCCGGTGGCTCATACGGGGAGTTCAAGATGGGATGGTCAAAAAAGGGGTTTGACATTGCTGTCAGTTCACCATGAAGGCCAGTTGAAGTCAAGTTTTCATCCATTACCGTGCAAGAAATAGTCGACCTCCATACGCTACGCGAGGTCCACGAGACAATCATCGCGCATTGGAATGCACTAGCTGTGCGCAATCGACAGTATTTCACGGGCTAGGAAGCAGATACGTAACACTTGTATAGTAACTCTTGTCTCCGTTCACCTTTCTGTTTTGGCCCCACTTGAAACGACATATTCCAACCCTGTCCTAGCAAGGAGGGAACATGGACAAAATCGTGATATGGACTTGTGCGCGGTTGCCGCTGGGTCTTGGACTCGCCCTGTGGTCGATCTCAGGAAGTATGACAATCGCGCTGTTCTGGTATTTCGCCGGGGATTCCTGGCCAAAGCAGGTGATTGCCGTCGGCTGGGCAGTTGCCTTGGAAGGGACCAAGATCTACTGCTGGAAGCGCGGAGGGTGGCTCAAACTCCTGTCGGGCGCTCTCGTGTGCCTGACGCTGTTCAGTGCATGGTCGATCGCGGTCGCCTCGGTCGATGCGGCTCACCAGGCGACTGATCAGCATCGGTCGTCACTTCAGGAGAGGGCCTTGTCCGAGCAAAAGGATCAGGCTTCGGTTCAGGCGCAGATCGACATTCTGGTCGAAAGGCTTCGGGTCCTACCACCGGATTTCGTGACCGGGGCGGCACAGCTGAACAGGGAGCTTCAATCGCTTCGTGATCGTCAGAGAAGCCTTCGCGCTCTGGATGGGGAGCCACCGGATTCCTTGCCAACGAACGAACCAAATGCGTTTCAGGTGCTTGCTTTGGCGACTGGGTGGACTCGGGAGAATTGGGTAATTCTCGTTGTTCTTGTGATCGCCGTCCTTACCGAAGCCTCTGCGCTCGCCCTGACGTCAGTGGTCCAGAAGAACACATCGCTAGCGGAACAGCCTCTTGGAACGCCCAAGATTGCGCCAACGGCTGAGGACTACCTTCGGGTGGCAACCGATCACCCCCGAGCCCCACGGCTCCTCGGGAGATTGGAAGTGGCCCGCAGATTGGGAATCGGTGAGAACCAGTCGCGACTCCTCCTCGAGGAACTCATCCGTATGGGGCGCATCAAGCGCGGCGGCAAGGCCTTTGAACTCAGTTCAGTGCGTCGAGGAGGCGCTTGACGTAGGCATACCCAGCGTTGATCTTTCCCGACTCGAAACGCGAGAGCGAAGGCTGGTTTGAGCCCACCAGGGCGGCAAGTTCAGCCTGACTGTAGCCCTTGGATCGCCGCAAGTCGCGGATCTGAGTGGCAACCGCCTCGAGACGCCGTTGCTCTTCCAGCTGCCTGACAACTTGTGGGTCAACCCTCAACTTCCCTTCGCTTACCGACTGCATGAGCCAAGTCCATCGATCCATGAAAGCCTCCTAAACCCGATTTATACCGGATTCCATATATCTATCCCCTACATCAACTTGTTGCCTTCGTTCTATTCCTGGATTGGCAGTCAAACGGCCTAGATATTGCTTGGAAGATCCCAGAAAAGGAGGTTTCATGAGACTCGACGAATCGTCAAATGGGCTGCATCGGGCAGTCCGAATGTTGGATTTCCTGTCAGGACTGCTGGCAAGAAACGTGGAGGGCTTGGACGAGCACGAAGCGGAAGGCTTGTGCTGGATCCTGTTGTACGTCGCGGGACAGCTTGCGGACGGCGAGCAATGACCTACGACATCGTTTCTGAGCGAACGGGGCCTTCAGTCAGAGTGACGGCACCGGCGGACGTCTACAAGCTGGTTGAACGGTACAAGTCCAAGAAGCAGGAGTTCTTTCTCCTGATCACTCTGCAAAGTGACAACTTGCCGATCCGAGTAAGGGTCGTGACAATTGGACTTTTGGACAGAACTCTGGTCCATCCCAGAGAAATCTTCTCCGCAGCACTCCAGGACAGGGCCAAGTGTGTGATCCTGGCCCATACCCATCCGAGCGGAAATCTCTCCCCATCAAGGGAAGACTCCGATGCCACTGCTCGATTGTGTCGGGCGGGTGAGCTTCTCGGAATCCCCGTGGTTGACCACGTCATCGTTGGTCGTCGTAACCCCAGCTACTTTAGTTTTCGCGAACAGGGCTTGTTGCCCTCGTCATCTCATTATTAGGAGGTCTCCATGAACGAGACACCCGATTCACCCGTCTACCTCGAACCTGTCACCAGGAAGACCGTGGACGACTACATCAAGATCCAAGGATTGGCGGGACAAGCCACTCCGGAAGAGGTCGAGAGGTTCGCGGCCCTGGCGGTTCGGTACCAACTCAACCCGTTCCAGCGCGAACTGCATCTGGTCGGCAACTCCGAGCGCGGTCAGCGCAAGTTCGTTGCGGTAGTTGGCTACGAAGTTTACCTGCGAAAGGCGGAGCGGACTCACAAACTCGATGGCTGGAAAGCCTGGACCGAGGGCGAAGGCGAAAAGATGAAAGCCGTTCTCGAGGTCTATCGTGCCGACTGGGCTCACCCCTTCGTCCATGAAGTCCACTTCGAGGAAGCAGTGCAGAGGCAGCCGGATGGAAGTCCAACGGCCTTCTGGCAACGGATGCCCAAGTTCCAATTGAGGAAGGTGTGCATTTCTCAGGGCTTCCGGTTGTGCTTCGCCGAGGAGCTGGGCGGCATTCCGTACGAAGCCGTTGAGCTGAACGCGGAAGACGCAGTGGTTCAGCCAGCGACGTCGCCGGCTCGTCCGAAGGAACCGGTGGCTGCTCAGGCAACGTCGGAAACGGGCAGCTTTGGCACCGTGGGCGACGAGCTTATCCAGTTCCTGACGGCCAATGAGGGAATGTTCACGAAGAAGCACTTGCAGTGGATCCGAGATCGTATCGCTGCCGATCCATCGAACGAGACAAAGAAAAAAATGATCTCATACGCTCGCCGCGTGGTCAGCCAGGGGGGCGACGCCCCCGAACAGCCCCGTGCGAGCCGTTCCTACGGCAACCGAACCCAGCGAAAGCCCGATTTGATGCCAACTTTCTAAGGAGGAAAGCATGACAGCACTGATGGAGAGGCAGGCCGTGAGCCTGCCTTCCTTTATTTATGGTGAGCCACCGGAAGCCACCGAGGACCACTTTATTGTCGATGACGAGCGAAAGGCGTCCTGGGCGGCGAACAAGGTTCTGACGATCCGGCGGCGAATGGAGGCCCGTTCGAAACTGGCTGAGTCGTACCAGATGAGGATTCTCGACTGGTTGCAGCAAACCAACGCCACCGACGAGAAATCGGCCGAGTTTCTGGAAGGCTCGCTTCGCCCGTGGGTGGAGAAGGAAGTCGCGCAGCTGGGGAAAACTCGCCACATAAGCCTTCCCGGAGCCCGGGTGGGACTGCGGAAAAATCCAGCCAAAGTCGCCATAGTCGACCAGGTTCAGGCTCTCGGCTTCTGCATCGAAAACCTCGAAGAAGCCGTGGTAGTCAAACGCGAGCTGAGTAAGGCCGAGCTGAAAAAGCACCTGATCCAGGGTGCCAGAATTCCGGGGGCCGAGTTGGTTCCTGGGCAAGACGAACTGACCGTCACCGCCGAGTGACAAGGAGATTCAAGTGTATGACCTAAATAGTGTACTAGTTGAAGGACGCATCGAAAACATTAAGGCCAAGAAGGACCACACCGGCTTCTGGGTGGAAATCCGCAACCGACGCCCGAAGCAGATGGAAGACGAATCCATGTCGCACCGGTTCCGCATCGAAGTCGGGTCAAACCTTCGCGGCTGCCCGCCGGAACGCTTCCATGTCGGGCGTTCGGTCCGTGTGGTTGGCCACCTGAGACGGGAATCTCGGCTTGGCCCCTTTGTCAAAGCCGAGTGCGTCGAGTTCAAAGGCCCTGAGGTGTTGGTTTGAAACCTGAACCGCCCCAGTTGCCCGATCCCGTCGTCTGGGTGGTGGTCGCAGCCGTCGGCTCGGCCGTTTCCTGGCTGTTGGACAAGTTCTTCGGAGAGGAAGAAGGCAGGAACTAGAGAAGCCTCCTCGCTTCGGCGAGGAGGCCTATTTTGCCGACTTCTTGGCGTGGGCTTGCCGGTACTCATCAGTGAACTGACGAACTTTGGCAGCAAGCTGATCGAGAAAGTCCTCGGAAACGGCGGCCGAAACGAGTTCCTCCCGCTGTGAATCGACGAGGGGATCAAGAAACAGTTCGTAGGGACGAATACCAAGTCCAAGCGCCAGATCGGAGAGCTTCTGTTCCGAAGGGAACTTTTTGCCGGATTCCAGCAGGTTCAAGTAAGGCGTGGAAAGACCAACCTTCGCCGCCAGAGCTTCCTGGGTAATTCCCAAGGCTCGGCGAAAAGCCTTGATGTTGGCACCCAATAGTCTCGAAAGATCCGTTGCCATGGGCGCCTCCTGTGACGCCATGATCCGATGGACAGGTTATTCGTTCAATTATCCATTGGATAACCTATTTACCATTGGAAATCTTTCCACTATTCTCTCTTGACCACATTCGTTTCCGCCAGGCGGATGACGAAGGGTCGCTTCACTTCCAATCCATGTTCGGATTGGTTCAATCAGAGCTTCCACGGGAAGCAAGGAGTATTCATGAAGACTTTCGCCCTCGGGCTTCTCGCAATTCTCGCAACCCTGACGCTGAGTGGATGTGGAGGTAAGGCGGTGACCTTTGATGTCGCACCTCTCGACGTTCTGGTCTTTCCCTCTGTTGGAGAAGGCGTTGTCACTTACAAGGGTACACAGGTCTATCTACCGGCTGTTGAGAACACCTACCTACAGAAGGTGGCGAGTGTCGTGGTCCCGGCCTTCAACGACCGGAGGAAACTTTCCGTCGACGAAGTCACCAGCCTTGGCAAGGCACTTGAAGAATACCAGGCTGAGGTCACTGCGAACTCGAACAAAATCATCGGCGAACTGGCTGCGTTCTACGTTGGGTATGCCAACACCGACGCCGCTATCGATGCCCACATGAAGCAGGTGAATTATTTGCAGGCTGGGTTGAACGCGCTCAAATTGACCAAGACGCGAAAGGATTTTCAGTCGGACCGAGACTTCAACTTCTACCTCGGGACTCTTTTCACTCCCCAGGACTATGGAAGCGACCATACGGCCAACTATGAGGCTCGGTATCTCCTCGGGTACGCGAATCAGGTCCTCAAGATGGATATCAAGCATCCCGACATGTCCGAGTGGCCGATCACCTACCTGAAAGGCTTCGAAATCCGCAACGACAAACACAAAGACGAGCGGTCTTCAAAACCAGTCCAGACGGTGACTTTGGCGATGCCGACGCCGGTTTGGCAGGCAATTCACGCGGTTGCAGTCAAGCTAGTCGCCCTCGGTGAGAATGGACTGACAGAAGAAAACTACGCCTCACCGTCCCTGAACCGCGGCGAGATTGTCGATTCCGTTTCAAGACTTGCTGACGATGCAAGACGAGTCCTCACGGACATGGGGTATACCATGACCGATGGCCAGGCCTACAACGCGGCCGTGAACATTTGGTCCTACCCGGAACTATCGGATCCGTCGGTCCTCTACATGTATGGCGATTCTGAGCAATTTCTTGCTCAATTCATGCCTGTCGCAAATCAGCCATTCTTCGACGCGACCCAGAATGACATGTGGTATTCCGCCGCCCAGTTTGCAAAGTACTGAAGATCACTAGCTGGCAAACTACCGTTCGCGACAGAGCCCCTCACGGGGTTCTTTTTTTTCAAGAGGGGGCGGGTCCAATGCCCGCCCCCTCAAATCCAACCCTAGACCGTCAAATAGCGACCGAAGTGGAAATCCAGTTTCGGCTTAGTTCGTGTCGAGCACTTCAGCACCAAAGGCGGTAAAGATCACGTCCGAGAATATGAAGTCGTCATCAGACAAATCATCCGTCTGTTCAGCCCAGAGCTGTTGGATTGCACTTTGAAGCAGTCCATACGAATCGATTGGCACACCCAAGTGCGGGCCGCCCGGTTCACGGCTTGCTTCTTTGCGATGCCGTGAGATTGTTCCTTGTAGGTTGAAAATGTAGATATCGATCAGAAGAAAAATCAGCGCTTCTTGGGATTTGAGTTGCCAGAGTGCTTCAGGGGCGACGCCCATCGCCTTTGGTGGTCCATGCTCGATAACGAAGGCGTAGGTGGTCTCAAGCTTCTTTCGAACCTTTGCTACCTGGCCAAGGAAATACTGGTCGCGATGAAAGTCGTGAAAGAGTTCGAACTTTTCCCTACTGTCCATAACGTCCTCCTTCCAAGGCAGTCGATGGCTTACGAACACCGACTGCAGCCAGGTGTGGGACACCAGCGTCACGAAGGATACGAGCGAGCATAGGATGCGTGGAGTCGAGCAAGTCATAGTCGACCGCAAAAGTTCCTGGCGGCACTTGCCGTCGAATCGCGGCAGAGATTCGCGAGCGGTTTTTTTGGGTCCACAGTGTGAACGGGAGAAATAGATCAAGAAGGGAGAACGTCTTGAGGCGAGTTCGGTCAAGGCGGATCTCGAACCGTTGCATCGCACCGGTACCGAGCTTTTTCCCCCGAGCATACTCGACGAGTATGCTGTCAGTCCGCGACTTCGACTCCCGCCTTTCCCCCCACGATGTCTTGACGATTCGGTACCGTCGGCTCACCGGAGGCAAGTATACAGTGCCGTGGCAGTTGTAGGCCAAATCACGATCGAGTACCCGCACCAACTTTCGCTCCGAAGGAGTGTCGAAGGGGATTTCGATTCGAAAAAGCTTGAAGCTGTTGTTGTCCAGGAAGCTGAGGAAGGCAATTGCAGAAAGCGGATTGGTCCAATCCCAAGCTGGATGGAGCATGAGGACCAGTTGTTGGGCAACGTGTGTCACGAATAGGCCATCCATCGCCGCCAACGCCCAGGCAATTGCGACCTGCGGCAGGATCGGAAGAAGAGGATGAAAGAACTCAAGATGAACCGCAAGCTTTCGGCTCTCGCCCGCTTCGGTGACAGTAAGGAGTGCAGCGCGCTGGTATCGAGCTGCGACGTCTGCATTGAATACCGTGGCCTTGGTGATGAAGACAAACTGGTCCGGTACTGTGCCGTCCGCAGGTCGACTGGATTGGATGAACCCCTCGGGTGCCAGAAAGGGGGTACTTGGAGTTGTGGACATTAGGAAGCCCCCCGCGAAGCACCAGATCCTGGGGATTTCTGTGCAAGAAAGGCCGCCCTTGCAGGGGCGGACAGAAGGTTTCTCGAAAAGAGAACCTCAATGATTTGATTGAGAAAGTTGGTTTGATCCGAGTCGAGCAGAATGGTATGGTTCCCGGAAGGAACTCCGTTTTGCAGGAAGAAGACCAGCGCCTCGCTGGCATCGGTCAAAGAGTTCGCGGACTTTCCGAAAGAGGCATCGCGTTTGGCAATGAGAGCGGCTCGGTAGGCTGTGGCCATCGTCGTCTTGCCGGCACGGAGCATGTCCAGTACTTTGATAGGAGCATGTCGACGAATGGATCGGCAACGCTCGATTGTTCGGGCTGAGCACCCGATTTGCGGCGCAACTGCGGCTGAGGAGCGTCCGGAGGGCGCCAGGGAAGTGCCTTCGCCAGGCTTTTTGCCAAGCTCGGGGCCGCGCGAATACGTGAAGTCAATGGACTCCACGGCGCGAAAAATGAGACCGTCGCGTCGCGCTCGGTCTTTTTCGGTCATCACAGAATGACCTCGTTCGAAGTAGTTTCGAATGCCGCTGCCGATCGGTTCTGATACACGAATCGCTTGAGATCCGACAGTCGAAAATAGAGAGTACGCCCCGTGGGCTTGAAGAACGCAATCCGCCCTGTCGAGGTGTAACGGTACAAAGTAGCGGCTGCGACTCGAAGAAATCTGCAGGCCTCTGGAAAAGTGAGTGGCTTGTCGTCGTCTGACGCACTTGGTTCCAACATGGGAAACCTCCTGCAAACGAAGGTACCCTGCTTCAACGAAAGAGCATATTTGGGTAAAGTTTACCCCCAAATCTATTTGGCTTGCATGGCACCGAGCGCAGCGAACACCTTGTCCTGTGCCGTTCGTACCTCGACCAAATGCTCCTCAAGCTGGTGGCTGTAGTTCTGAGTCATGGCTTCCGTCTGGTGGCCCGTCGTGGATCTGAGTGCAACGTCTGAGGCTTTGCCGCGGATCATCGTATTGTACCAGTGCCTCCAGGAATGAAAGTCGACGCCGCGGTCGACCCGTTCCTTTTTGCTCATCATCCCGGCCTTTTCCAAAGCCTCCGAGATCGACTGGCTGGTGATGTAGAACGGCAGTTCACCAAAGACAAAGTCATCAGGTTTCTTGTCCTTGCAGAGCGTGGCAAGCGCAGTTGCCGTTGCCTTGGGTAGCGGGATGAATCGAAATCCGCGCTCGCCGGTCTTGGTGTCCTCGGCAAAGCCAACCTTGGCACGCTTGACGCCGCGAATCTCGATGCGGTCGTCGTGGACGTATTTCACCTTGAGGCCGAGAAGTTCGCCAGCCCTGGCCCCGGTGGTGGCAGCGGTCAAGTTGAGGGCCCATAGAACCGGAGTCTCGAAATGGGCCGGGTTGGCCAGAAGTTGAAAGGCCTCTTTGGGCGTCAGCATGCCCCTCGCCGTCTTCTTCAGCTGAACAGCCTGGACCTTTTCGAACGGACTCGAGTCGAGGTCACCCAGCCGTACTGCTTCAGCATAGACAGCCTTCATGGCCAGAATGATTTGGTTCGTCATCTTCGTCGACAGTGGCTTGGTACCGTCTGAGGGATCACCTTTGGACTTGAGGGTGATCAGGGCTTCAATGTCGCGAACAGTGAGCTCGTCCAGGCGCTTCTTGCCGTAGACGGGCCACCAGTGCAGTTCTAGGGTTCTGTGGTTGGCGTTGCAGTAAGCGGGAGTGAGCCTTTTTCGGAGCAGGGCACTCTGAACCCGTGGGCCATCGAACTTCCAGAACTCGGCACTGTAAGACTCGATGGTTGGAACTCGGCTCTTTGTCTCGGGCAGCAATTTGCCCAGTTTGTGAAGTTCCATCAGGTAGGCGGTGGCTTCGGTCTTGGTTGACTTGCCGGTGGCAATGGTCCGCAATTTGCCTGTCTCGTCCTTAATACGGTACGAGTACATCGTGATCACCTTGCCCGATTCCAAGGTGATTTTCCTCTTGAGCAGCGAATAGGGAAGTGCTCTTCGACCCATACCCCAATTCTACTGCGGCTGAATAAAAGTAACAATACAGGTAACAGTGCAAAGAAAAGGCCCTGCAAATCCTTGCAGGGCCAAGACTTAAGAAAGGCACCGAGCGGATTCGAACCGCTGAATGAAGCTTTTGCAGAGCTCTCCCTTACCACTTGGGTACGGCGCCATTGGTCGGCACCCGCTTTTCGGACTACTGCGGCGGTTCCGGCCGGCGCCCCCTCCTTCTTCGGTGCTCACGTACCAGCGTACGCTCCGCTCCTCAGCTCGTCGGGGTCTTGTCCGGATCCGTCCTCGCGACGTCCCAAAACCGGGTGTGGTGTTCAGGCCCTTTCCAAGGCCGTCTCACCAGCGAAAGTGAATATACAAAAAACCTCGGGGGGTGTCCAGCGGGATTGGGAAAATGCCTAGTGGACTTCCTTTTGGGTAGCGATGACAAAGGCGATCAGGTCGTCGAGGGCGAGCCCGGCGGACTCGGCTCCTTCGGCGATGTCCTGGCGGTCCACCTGGGCGGCAAAGCCGACGTTCTTCAGCTTCTTCTTCACGGAGCTGACCTCCATGCCGTTGTAGCCTTCGGGCCGAACAAGGCTGCAAGCATGAACAAAACCGGACAGTTCATCGACGGCAAAGATCATTCGGTCGAGGTTGGTCTTGGCGGCGACGCCAAAATGGCGCGGACCGTGCGCAGCGATGCCGTGGATCAACTCGGGGTCATAATGCCCTTCTTCCAAGTGCGAGATGACCTTTTGAGGGTGAGTTTCGGGCCACTTGTCACAGTCGGCATCGTGCAGCAGGCCCGCCAGGTACCATTTGTCAACTTCGGCAGGTGCCAAGGAGAGTTTGTCGCGGGCCCAAACCTCGAGCAGGGCGGCCACTTGGCGCATGTGCAGACGCAAGCGGTCGTTGGCCACCCAATTGCCTAGCAGCGCCAAAGCCTCGGTCCGTGAGGGCAACCGCCCCAGGTCTTCACTCCGGCCAAACTCATCACGGCCAATCAGCAGGGAATCGTCCATCGTTTCCTCCGCTGGCATTATAGCCGACAGCAGGCCGGTGGTTCTTGACCGGTGGGGGAAGCCCGGCTTAGGGTGGTGCGATGAAAGGTTTCCAACGCCACCTGCTGGGCCTCGGTTTCGGCCTGCTCCTGTTTCCGCTGGGTGCCGAGTCCGTGCCTGTCATCGCCAACCTTCCCAACCAAGGCCTCGAGGTCATCCAGCGCTTTGGTGGACCGGCCAAGATGGAAGTCAGCTCGGCCATGGAATCTACCGAGCCGGCGCCGCTGCTGATTACCAATCAGGAAGACTTCCTGAACTTTCTCGCCTACCTGCCCACGGCCGACGTCACGCGCCCGACGAATCCTGGCCCCAGCCGTGACCCGCTTTTGGCAGGGCCGCGCTTCGAATGGAACCGCTACATGCTGCTGGTGGTGTTCGATTCGCAGTCACTCGCCTTCCCCCCCAACATCAACCGGGTCGAAGTGGCCAAGAGCGGCCTCACCGCCGTTGTGGAATACCCCGATACCTCTAACTTCATCGAGGCCAAGGCGCCCGAGCTCGGTTCCTACGGCGCGGCTTTGGTGACCCGCAGCAGCCTCGCCCTGCAATGGAGCAACCCGGGCCATCGGACCATCGCCCAGCACAAGGAGTCGATGATGATGTTCCTGCCGGAAAACCAGAAGAAGTGAGCCTCGCGTTTCGAGCTGGCGTGCTGGCGTTGGCCCTCGTGCTGCTTGTGGGAGGGCTCACCGGCGAAACGACCTACCTCCCACTCCCCGTGGCTGGAGCCGATGGCTTGGGCTTTGGTCCGGCGACGACCGCACTGGCAGGGGTGTTGGTGGGTTTCGTGGTTCCCCAGACCGGTCCCCTGACGTCGATGGCAGGGCTGACCGCCACCTTGGGAGCCGACGGCAAACTCTCGGCTTCGCAGGCCGAAGCGTGGAAAGGGAGCGTTCCGACCAGGCCCGTCCGGGTAGAAAAAGCCGGTTACGCCGTGGCGGGGCTCCGGGTGCTGCTCACGGTGACCGGGAGGACGGTCCGCACCCGGCAGCTGCAGGTGCTGTGGAAGCCATGGACCGACGGTGCCCTGGCCACGCCAGCCGTCTGGAGCAAGGTTTGGGGCCAAAGTGCTGGTGACAAAGACATCACCAAGATCGTGGATCTGCGGATTGCCGCCGGCGGCTGGGCTTCGGGCTGGTACGGCACCACCGAGGGCAAAGACCTGGCCCAGTTTTCGCTGGTTCAGCGTCTGGATGTGGCTCCGGTGACCCAGACGCCGCAGACGGTTCCAGCGTTGTCCCTGGAGGCTCCAGCTTTGGCGAAACCGACGGCTCCCGTGACCCCCGAGGTACCAGCTGTCAATCTCAAACGATAGGCAAACGCGCGCCGTTTCCGGTAATCTAGCGCTCTAGAGGTGTTTATGCTCGTTCCTGTTTCCCGTTGGCGCGATCTTTCGGCAGCCGACAAGGCCAAACTCCTGCGGCGCTCCGGTCAGGACATCACGGCGGTGTTGCCCGTGGTGCAGGCGATTTTGGACGACGTGCGCCAGCACGGTGACGCGGCCTTGTGTCGCTACGCGCTGCAGTTCGACAAGGCCCACCTCACCCCGGCTTCTTTGCGCGTCTCCGAGGAGGAATGGGAGGCGGCCGAGGACCTTCTCACCGAAGAGGTGAAACAGGCGCTCCGGTTCTGCGTCGAAAACGTGCGCAAGGTCCACCTGCCGCAAAAGCCCGAAGGGATGACGTGGCAAGAGGTGCGACCGGGCCTGATGGCGGGCGAACGGCCCCTGTCCATCGAGTCGGTGGGCCTGTACGTGCCCCGTGGCCGGGGAAGCTTCCCATCGATGGTGTACATGCAAGCGGTTCCGGCCCAAATCGCCGGTGTGCCCCGTATTGTCCTGGTCACCCCACCCCTGGCCGACGGCACCAT
The DNA here is from genome assembly GCA_037142615.1 of Spirochaetales bacterium. Lineage (GTDB taxonomy): Bacteria > Spirochaetota > Spirochaetia > JABEVK01 > JABEVK01 > JAIFLN01. The sequence goes on from JBAXAI010000007.1 coordinate 88,789, forward strand.
CGACCCGGCTTGTCTTTACGCAGCAAGACTTTGCGGTGTCCATGAGGTCTACAAGACCGGGGGATCCCAGGCCATCGCGGCGTTGGCCTACGGCACCGAAGTCATCGCTCCGGTCGTCAAGGTCAACGGGCCCGGCAGCCAGTACATCGCGGCGGCCAAGCGACTGCTGGCCGGCGTCGTCGATGTCGGGTTGCCCGCGGGGCCTTCCGAATCGATGTTGCTCGCCGATGACAGTGCCAAACCGTGGAAGGTCGCACTCGATCTGATGGTCGAGGCCGAGCACGGCAGCGATTCCAGCGTCATCCTGGTGACCACCAGCGAGAACCTGGCCCGTCAGAGCGCCCAGTACATCGGCGCCCTGGCCGAAAGTCTACCCGAGCCGCGACGGACCTTCCTCAAGGACGTGTTTTCGGGCTACGGCGCCATTCTGGTGTGCGAAACCCTCGAGGAAGGCGCGGCCATCGTCAACCAGTTCGCGCCCGAGCACCTGTCGATCCAAACCGAAGAACCGTTTGAAACGCTCGGACTGATCACCAACGCCAGCGAAATCCTGTTGGGCGAAAACCTGCCGTTCTCGGGGGCCAACTACGCGGCCGGTCCCAACGCCATTCTGCCCACCGGCGGCGCGGCCAAGACCTTCGGCCCGGTCAGCGTGCGCGATTTCATCAAGTATAACTCCGTGATTTTCGCCACCGGCCGTGGCTACGACGCGCTCAAAGGTCCTGTGACAACCTTGGCCGACTACGAGGGTTTTCCGGCGCACGCCGACGCGTTCCGCAAGCGTGGAGACAACTAGGTCATCATGACCCTCGCTGAATCGTGGCTGTGGCTGGAACACTTCACCAACCTCGAAAAACTGCCCTCGGCCACCAAGCGAACCTGGCGCTTGGACCGGATGCACGCGCTGTTGTCGGAACGCGGCCATCCTGAGCGGGCGATGATCGGCGTCCATTTGGCAGGTTCGAAGGGAAAAGGCTCGACGGCGGCCTTCTTGGCCTCGATTTTGACCCAGGGCGGCTGGTCGACAGGGCTGTATGCCTCGCCGCACGTGGCCGACTGGCGCGAGCGGATCACGCGCAACGGTGAGTTCTTTGCCGAACAAGCCTATACCGACACGGTCGCCCGGCTGCGAACCTACTGGGAAACGATGGCGCCCGAGGTTCGCTCACGCTTCATCGACGACTGGGGCGGCGAACCGACCACGTTTGAGTGGCTGACCCTGGCAGCGTTCGAACTCTTTCGTCACGAGGGGCTCGACGCGCAAGTGCTCGAGACCGGCTTGGGGGGTCGCCTCGACGCCACCAACACGCAGGTGCCGCTGGCCAGCGTTCTCACCCTGATCGAGCGCGAACATACCGAGATCCTCGGCGACACCCTGCCCCTGATCGCTGCGGAAAAAGCCGGCATTATCAAGCCGGGGGTGCCGGTTTTCACGGCCCCACAGAGCCTCGAGGTTCTGAACGTGTTCCGCCAGAAGGCCAAGGAGTCGGGTTCGCGACTCTACAGTTTCGACGAGGAAATCGACGACCTCGATGTCGGCCTGGAACCCACGGGCACGCGCCTGCTGGTCGAGTTTGCCGACGGGAGCGGAGTGCAGGCCCACCTCCAGGTGCTCGGGCTGGCGCAAGGGACCAACGCTGCCCTCGCCGCCCTCGTCATCAAAACGCTGGTTGCCGAGGGTTTGCTCCCGCTCAACACCCACCTGACGCTCGAGGAAGTCCTGAAGCGAGGCTTGGAGACCGTGACGCTGACCGGGCGCATGCAGGTGTTGCAGCACGACCCGTTGGTGGTGGTCGACGGCGCACACACCGCCCGCTCGGTCCAACTGCTGACCAAATCGTGGAAGCAGTTGTTCGGCGGTGGTACTTTGGTGTTCGGGGCCTTTGCCGGCAAAGACATAGAAGCCATGGTGGCTTGGCTCGCGCCGGTCTTTTCGCGGGTGGTGGTGACCAAGCCTGGCACTTTCCGGCCCAGCGACCCCGAAGCACTGGCGCAGGCGTTCACAAACGCGTCCCAGCGTCCCGAAGTGGTCGAAATCGCCGCCAGTCCCGCCGAGGCGCTCGCTTGGGCCCTGAATCTGCCCAACCCCGGCCCCGTGCTGGTCTGCGGGTCGTTTTACCTGGTGGGCGAGATTCTTAACTCGCGCAAGTAGGCCCCCCGAAGTTCAGTTGGCCTTGGTGAACGCCAGCAACTCGGCCTCTTTGGCGCTGTCGATGAGCCCCATTGCCTTCGCCACGGTGAAGAACTCCTCGATCTGGGCAAACGCATGCAACCGGACGCCCTGAGCGTCCATGTCGCGGCGGCCCTGAACCCCTCGCTCGAGCAGCACCACCAGGTCCTTCACGACCAGGCCCTCGGCCCGCAGCACGTCGATGGCCTCGAGCTTGCTCTTGCCGGTGGTGATCAGGTCATCGAGCAACAGCGCCTTGTCGCCCTTCTTGAACTCGCCTTCCACGTTGTTTCCGGTGCCGTGGGGTTTGGGAGGAATCCGCGGGTAAATCAGCGGAGTCCCCGTCTGGAGGCTGGCCGCCGTCGCCAAGGGCAAAGCCGCCAAGGGGATGCCCGCCACGCAGTGGAAGTCCAAATCGCGCATCAGTTGAGCGTAGGCCTTGCCGACCAGCTTGAGCACCTTGGGGTCGCTGGCCACGCGTCGCAGGTCCACGTAGAACGGGCTTTTGAGCCCGCTCTTGAGGATGAACTCGCCGAGTTGGAAGCACTCGGTGCGGATCAGGCCTTCGAGCACTTTGCGCTTGAGCTTGGTCATGGTGGCAGGATCGCGCAGACGGCGCCCGAGAACCGCAGCCCGTTCCAGATTGATCTGATCGCGCAGTTCGGTGGCCTTTTGCGCCGGGTTCTCAGCCTGGGCAATTTCGCGCGACACGTTGACGAGCAGGCCCAGCCCGTCCGCACGGATTCCGGCGCTGACAGCACCCTTCACCGTGCCCCCTTGAGCGCCGACGCCGGGCGCCAGAAACCAGGTCTGTGGTAAGGCCTCGCGCAGCAATTCCAAGGCAGCTTCGTCGTTGCCCGCCACCACCAAGCCGACCCGGCGGTCCCAGCCGGCCGCGATGCGGGCCGCCTTCCGATACAGCGGATCGCCCTTGTGCGGCAGGTCCTGCAACTCGCCCGCCGACGGATTCGAGGTCCGCGCCAGCACAAACACTCCCTTGCCCTCGTGCTTGAGGAATGGGTCGGCGCTGTCTCGGCCCATCCAGGGGGCAATGGTCACGCAGCCGACCTTGGGATTGCGAAAACTCGCGCGGGCGTAGGCTTCGGCCGTGGGGCCAATGTCGCCGCGCTTGGCGTCCAGGATGACCGGAGTCCCTTCTGGGATGAGCGCCAAGGTTTCCTCGAGCGCCCAGAGGCCTTCCGGGCCCCAGGCTTCGTAAAACGCACTGTTAGGTTTGTACGCCGCCGCTACCGCTGTGGTGGCCTCAATCAGCGCGCGGTTGGCCGCCACGATGGCCTTGCGGGCCTCCTGCGGGGTCTTGGCTTCGACCCGGGGATCGAGCCCCACGCACAGCAGGCTGCTCTTCTGCAAGCAAGAAGCTTCCAGTTCGGAAAAGAAATCCGGGGCTGTTTTCATGGCCCTGAGGATAGCGGGGCCGTTGCCGAGGTGTCAAGGTTGCAGAATTGCTCTTGCCAGTTGACACTCCCCCGGCGAGTCTGGTAGTTTCATCCTTCGTGAATAACGGGCTATAGCGCAGGGGTTTAGCGCACTAGTCTGGGGGACTAGGGGTCGGCGGTTCAAATCCGCCTAGCCCGAAACAAACACTTCGCGTTTGTTTCCTGGAGGAGCCGCTGTGCGGCCCCTCACCGATTCGGTGACGCCAATCCGCAGGGGTTGGCGTTTTTTTTGCAACAGTCAATAGCTTACAAAACTACTCCACATTAGCCGGGTGCTGCGTTATACTGCGGGGACACAGGAGGTACGGTCCATGACAACCCGCTTCCGTCTGGCCTTCTTGGCGTCAGCTTGGGCCATGGCTGTGACCCCGCTGCCGTCCCAGACGTCACCTTGGGCCCTGACGTTCAACGTCGATCCTTACGTTGTGACGCCTATCGACAAAGCCAGCGACAACACCACCAGTTTGTTCCCCTACGGCCTCGGGACGAAGGTCTCGGTCGACTACACGCCTGCCCGGCTCCCGCTGGTCTCGCTGGGCCTCGTGGGCGACTACGCCAAGCTCACCACGCCCGACCCGTCCTTGGCTGTCTACCTCGCGGGCGGCGGACTTCAACTGGGTCTTAACCTCAAGGTCCTGCCGGCTCTGAGCGTGATCGCGACCGGATCAGGCGGCGTCTTCACGGCTGGAGTGGCTCCGACGGCCTTTTCGGGCCTAGGTGGATGGATCTCGGCCGGTGCTGGCCTCGGCCTCAACATCGGTGACTTCTTTTCTTTGCACTTCGCTGCCAACTATCAGGATAACTTCGAGTCGCTGTCGAGATCTCTGTACAGCGGGGCTTCGTACAGCCTTTCGGCCCACTTCATGCCAGCGGGAAATGCTCCGTTCATTCTCGACACCACCGTTCCAGCGGGCTTTGCAGCCATCCAGCGCGAAAAAAAGGGCGTGAAGCTCGTTGGCCTAAAGACAGACCGCATCTTTCCGGTGTTCAAAAACTACTACGATGCCAGCCCGGTGGCGCAGGTCATTTTGCACAACTACGATCCTTCCGACGCCCAGAATGTCAGCGTTTCGGCTTTGGTGAAGGACTACATGAATGGCCCCCGCGACCTTACGGTTCCCGCGACAATTCCTGCCGGCGGCGATGCGAAAATCGACGTGTACACCCTCTTGAACGACCGAGTTCTGACGATTGCAGAGACGACCAAACTCACGTTGGGGTTCACCGTCAAGTACCGGCAGAACGGGCAAGAATACACGGAGTCGTACGATCCCACCATCGAATCGCTCTACCGCAACGCCATCACATGGGACGACGACCAGCACGTAGCGGCCTTCATCTCGGCGCGCGACCCAGCAGCCTACGGCTTTGTCCGCGCGCTCGTGGCAGCCACGCGCGACCAACGCAACCACGCGCTGAGCACCAACCTCCAAACGGCCATGGTGGTCCACGAGGCCCTCAAACAACACGGTTTGATCTACTCCAAGGTTCCCAGTTCGCCGTTCAATACCGGCGACAAAGTCACCGTCGATACCGTGCAGTTCCCGCAGGAAACGCTGGTCAGCAAGACCGGAGACTGCAGCGACCTCACGGTGCTCTGGTGCTCTTTACTCGAGTCGGTGGGCATCGAGACGGCAGCCGTCACCACGCCCGGCCACATCTACATGGCCTTTGCGCTCGAAATCAGCCCCGAACAGGCCGTGGCGCTGTTGGGCAGCCGCGACCAGTTCCTTCTGCGCGGTGGCAAGGCCTGGGTTCCCGTCGAGACCACGCTGATTTCTGACTCGTTCATGAACGCCTGGAAGGAAGGGGCCCGTGAGTCCGACCCACTGGTTCAGCCCAGCCTGGGGTTCTACCCGATTCACGACGCGTGGAAGATCTACGCGCCAGTGGTGGTATCCGGTACAGCCGCGCCGCCCGCGATTCCCTCCGACGCTAAGCTGACCCAGTCCCTCGCCGCCGAACTCGATAGCCTGTACCGTAGCGAGTTGGAACCGCGCGCTGCCAAACTGAGGGCCGACCTCGCAGCCGGAGGAGCTAATGCCGCCAAGACGACGAGTTCGCTGGCCCTACTCTACGCCCGCTACGGCGAGTACGAACAGGCGGCCCAACTTCTGACCGAGCTGACAGCCAAGCAAAGCTACGGACCTGCCTTTGTCAATCTGGGAAATATCTTGTTGCTGCAGAAGAAATACCCCGAGGCTCTGGCTAGGTTCGACTCGTGGTTGACCATCAACCCCGACGAGGCGCTTGCCGTGGCTGGCGAGGCATTGGCCTACGACGGAATGGGCGACCGAGCCAATTCCCAGGCTGCCTTTACGCGCCTGTCGTCCCTCGACAAAAGGCTGGCTGCCAAGTACACCTACCTCGGAGCTGCGGCCAGCGACGGTGGCGGGCGGGCCGCCGAGGCGGGCCAACTTGAAAGTGTCGTGGAGTGGAAGGAATGAACGTCACCAGAAACGGGAAATCGAAAGGTCGTAGTTGACGGAATAACCGGAGCCGGCCAGGATGTACCCGCGCTGTCCGGCGACGAGGGCTTCGCCGTTGGGTTGCAGGCAGACGGCATTCCACTGATCGAGGGCTCCCGCACCGGCCCGAAGGACGTACCCGGAGACGCCATTGTAACTGTTATCCAGATTGCCGCTGGGCGTGTAGCGGGTCAGGTTCAGTTGCGTTCCCAAGACAGAAGCGGCCCCGGAGCTCAGGATCCTCGTCGTACCAGCGACGAGGATCTTTCCTGTCGTAGAGATCGCGACGCTCCGCGGTTCATCCCACTGCACGTTGTTGGTTACGTTGAACCCAGCAGGAAACGGGTTGGCCAGCGGCAGCCTCTGACCCGTGTACCCAAAAGCAAAACCGCTGGCGCCAAAGTTCGTGTCGAGAGTGCCCGAAAGGGTCAGGCGACCCACAAGTTGAGGGTGGTCCTTATTCGAGTCGGCCGTCGGAGTTCCGACAAACACGATCTTTCCATCACTCTGGCCGGCGGCAGCCGTGATGGAAGCTGAGCCGGACTTGACTCCAGCGAAATTCGGCAGACTGACCGACGCGACTCCCGAGTTGCCGTACGTGGTGTCCAGAGTCCCGTCGGATCGGAATCTCACCGTGTCAACAAACCAGTTAGTTGTGTCGGTCGATGTCATGACGGCCGTCAAAGACCCGTCGGCGTTCAAGACAACGGCGACCGGGGTCCCGATAATCGCTGTTTCTGTATACCCAGCAGAGCCAAAACTTGCATCCAAGGTGCCATCCGGGGAGTACCTGGCGATGGTCAAGTAAGTGTTGCTGACGCCGGCCACGACAATCCGGGCCGACGAGTCGACGACCAGCGAGGTAGCCCTGGAAGGGTCGACCGCGCCAAAACTGTCAAACTTGCGTTCGAGTGACATCGCGTCGGCGGCGAAACGGAGCACCGTCCAAACCTGGGTAGTCGAGGTTTGACTTCCCACGTCGGCTGAGTTCATGGTGCCCTCCCAACCGGCCACCAGGAACTTGTTGTCGGTCTGGACGGCGACGGCGAAGGCATCCGAGGTCAACATGTCGTGTTTACCGCCGGTCAGGTCCTCTTGCGACTCGCGGTAGCGCAGGTAACTGGTGGCCAGACCCCCTCCGGTCGGACTAGACTTGGTGACAATGATGCGGGGGTAGAGGCCATTGCTGCTTCGGTCCCAAATCATGTGCCCGGCTGCGACGATGTCTGCCGTGGATTGAACGGCCAAGGCAACCAGGCTGCCAGAAAGGCCACTCGCGTCGCCCGAGGCACCGTACGACGTGTCCGGCGTCCCCGCTTGGTGGGAGGTGTAGGTTCCCAGGGCAACGCGTGAGGAACGCCAGCCCGTCTGCGAGGCCACCGCCTGGAAGGTTGTTGTCGAATTGGCAGGCAGAGAGAAGGAGCCGGTGTATAGGTTGCCGAACGTAGGACTTGGAGCCGACAAACCATCCGAGGTGTAACGGATGCTGGATCCCGAAGTGCTGACCAACGAAATCAGGGTATCAGAAGAATAGTCTCCCGGAACCGGCCAAAAGATAGGTGTCGAAAGCAGCAGATAATCAAGGGAATAGGTCGCCGAAAAGACCTGGCTCGACTGGTACCCTGACTTGGTGGCAATAGCCTTCAGCGTCAAGGTTGTTCCATCTCCGGCCAGCGGCACCGGGTTTGGTGTCGATGGCGACGATTCCGTCGGGAGGCTGCCGTCGGTGGTGTAGTGAACCTGAGCGTCCGGAGTTTTTGTCGCAAGTGAAATAAGGATGTCTGTGGAGTAAGTCGACGAGGTGGCATCTGCGAGGGTTCCTTCCACGCTCGCGGCCGGAGTTTCGACGGTCTCCAGCTGACTGGCCTGGTAGTCAGACACCCTCTGTGCAATGGCGCCCTTGAGCACAATCGGATCGCACGAGGTCAGTCCCAAGACAGCCATCAGAATACAAGCAGCCCATCGCACTGTCTGACCTCCCTCGAACTCAAAGCCTACTGAGTTAGTAAGGTACTATTAGCCTTCAAACTTGCCAAGGACTTTTTCGGTCCGTGCGTTGTTGCTTTGGACTTGACACCCCCGCTCGTTGTGTATAGTTTTTCTCCTTGTCGCTAGGTTGTACCGGCGATGAATAGGCGTTAAGTTCTTTCGGGAACCCGCCGACAAAATGTCTGTTGCATGGTCATTCCCAACGGGATGAATCACCAATGGGCAGTATGCTGGAGCGTGGCCGGTCTTTGCAGATCGACCCTGCGACTCCTCACACGGCAGAGTGCACTCAAAGCACTCAGAGCACTTACGGGGCGTTTTTCGAAACGTTGCCGAGGTGCTCTTTTTTTTTGTCCACCTCGGAAGCCTGACTTTCGAGCTGGACCAACAACGTGTCGAGGTTTTCCAGTTCGCTTTCGGCGCGGTGCAGCAATTCGGTCAACGTGTAGGTGACAAATCCAGACTCCTGAACTGTCCGGACCAGCAAAGCCTTGGCGTCGCGCACCTCCAAAAAGTCCGCTTTCAGGTGGTGAACAAACCCTTGGCTGAGGCGCAGTTGGGTGGCGAACTGCTCGCCGTAGGCCTGAAGGAGTTGCTGGGCCTTTTGAAAAAAGGTCAGGGTGACGCGGCTCGACTGGCCCACGTCAGTCTCGATCTTGCGGGTGAGCGCGCTCATTTCGGTGGCATTGTCGCGCATGGGGCCGAGGGCTTTGTGGCGCGCCACCTGAACCCGCGAAGCCAGATCGACGTTGCGGAACTTAGCCAGGAGGCCATCGAAGGCCCGCAGCAACTCCACCAACCCCGCGACACTCTTCTGCAGCGGGACGCGCTTGCGGAAAGACGCCTCTCGTTGGCGGTTCGAGTCGGCCACCGAAGCGACAAAGTGCGCAAACAAGTCGTCGCAGACAGAAAACCAACGGTCGAGTCCCTCTGGTCCCGAGCCGAGGTGGGTCGAAAGCAGCGCCTGCCGCTGTTCTTCCAAAGTGTCGACTTGCTCTTGAATCTGGCTTAGCGCGGCGCGGCAACGATCGCGGTCGTGCTCCACCTGGCTCGACACCTCGGCCAAAGCCAGCGCGACTTCTTCCAGGGTGGCGACCGAAGGCTGCAACCGTTCCAGAAGTTGACGGATGCTCGCCAGGCTCAGGCTAGGCATCGTCCCCTTCGTCCGGGAACTCTCGGTCAGGTTCGCCCGTTGGCCCACCAAGCGGAGGCCCTCGACGAGCCGAGCCCCGCTGCCTCGCAAACTCTCAAGGGCTTGCGACACGCTCACCCGGAAGGCTTGCAGGTCAGCTTGGGTCCGCTGGCCCAGCGACTGTAACTCTTCCCGGTAGCTGGCAAACGCGGTGCCCAGCCGGGTTTCGCCGCCAGCGATCTGGTCGGTCAAGGCCATCGTATCGTTGGAAAGTCCCTTGAGCTCCGTCGTGATTGTAGAAAAGGCGCGGCCTGACTCGCCGGCTTTGACGGCAATCACCATTGCGTTCAAACTGATCAGCTCCATCAGGATCGAGTCCTCGCGGATGGCATCGATGGAACTTCCCAACTGGGCCAAGGCCTCAACCTGCTCGCCAAGGTTCGACAGCAAAATCTCGCCCTCGGTGTGCGAGGCCGCCATTGTTTCGGTGTGATGCTGGATCAAGCCCACCAGCGAGGCCAACTTCGCGGCCAAGGCGTCGCCTTCCGGTTGGCCGGGGAAACCGTGCGCCAGCCCACCGGTCTCGAGTTCGTGCGCCAGGGCCCCCATCGTGTGCTCCAAACGGGAATACCCCTGCGACACCGAGGCGGCAAGACCCTCAAGGATTTCCAGAACGGCTTGGCGAGCGGGGTCAGAACCTGAGGGATCCATCCCAGCATTATCTCTGTAGTGGTAGGCCGGGTCAAGTTTTCCACCAAAGAGTTGGCACTTGCGTTGTGCATTGGCTTGCCTTAACATTTTTCTTAAGGGGCATGGCATGAAGCTACCGGAGTTGACAGTTTTGTTCCAAAAACTCCAATCCATTGCGAACAATTGGCAGTCTGGCGACCTAATGCAGATGGCAGCGCTTCAATCTGCCTTCGCGGAATACGTCGGACACCCTGGTTTTGCCAAAGTTCCCAAAAAAGAACAGAGGGTCTGGATCGAAGTTCAGGATTCGTTGTGGGACCTGCTCAACGACGAAAAGGAAGTCGCATGGCTCGAGCTTTTGAGGCAAATGCCTTCCCCGGGCCACCATGAACCCGAGCCTGAGCCCGGGCCTGGACCGTTGACCCCGGCACTGGCACCGGCACCTCCCGCAAGCGTCGAACCAGTACCGTCGGCCGAGGGCGGCTTGTACCCGGCCGGCTACTTCGACCACATCATCCAGGATCCCAAGATGCTGGGCCAGTTGTGCGACGAGGTCAAAGAGCACATGGACATCGCCCAGTTCACGCTGGTCGACCTTGAATTTGACTCCACCAACCCCGAGACCATCAACAAGATCTTCCGGGCTTTCCACACCATCAAGAGTTCGGCCGCCTTCTTGGGCCTGAAGAACCTCGAGGAATCCGCCCACGCCATCGAAGACGTTATGGTGCTGGTGCGCGACGGCGTCATTCCCATCAACAAAGAACTGATCAACCTGATCTTTTACGGTGTAGGGCTGCTCAAAGACCTCGTGGGCATCATCGAAAGCTCGAACTTCCAGCTTCCGGTGATGATCGAGAGCTTCCGGCAGATCGACATTTACGCCCCCATCGCGGTTTTCAAAAAAATCCACTCCGACCATGGGGCACGCAAGATCGGCCAACTGCTGCAGGATTCCGGCCAGCTCGACAAGGCCATGGTGGCCAAGATCCTCGAGACGCAAAGCCAGACCAACCAGAAGTTCGGCGAAATCGCTGTCGAGCAGAAGTTCATCAGCGAAGAAGACCTGCGCATGTCGCTCAGGCGTCAAACCGTCGTGGCCCGCCGTTCCAGCTTTGTCAAAGTGAGCAACGAAAGGCTCAACAGCCTCATCGACATCGTGGGCGAGCTCGTCGTCAACCAGTCGATGTTGCGGGCGTACCTGCAAAACCCCGACAGCGCGCGCGAGACCGGCGAGCGAACCATCACCCAGCTCGAGAGCATCACCACCAACATCAAGAATCTGGTGCTTTCCATGGGCATGGTTCCCATCGCCGAAATCTTCAACAAACTCCGGGTGGTGATCCGCAACACTGCCAACGAAACCGGCAAGAGCGTCACGGTTGACTTTCAGGGCGAAGACACCGAGCTCGACCGCAACGTGATCGAGTCGGTGTACGACCCGCTGGTGCACATCGTGCGTAATGCCGTCGACCACGGCCTCGAAAACCCCGCCGAGCGCAAGGCAGCCAACAAGGCCGCCGTGGGCAGCATCGTCGTGGCGGCCGACCACAAGGGCAACAACATCGAGATTTCGGTCAGCGACAACGGCAAAGGCATCGACCAGCCGCGGGTGCTCGCCAAGGCGCTCGAAAACGGCCTGATCACCGAGGCCCAAGCGGCGGCCATGACCGAAAAAGAAGTCTTCGGCCTGCTGATGCTTCCCGGCTTCAGCACCAAAGAAGCCGTGACCGAGGTCAGTGGCCGCGGTGTGGGCATGGACGTCGTCAAGCAGAACGTCGAGCAGATCCACGGCAAGGTCGAAATCCAGTCGGTGTTCGGTCAGGGCTCCAAGTTCATCATCCGCATCCCGCTGACGTTGGCCATCATCGACGGCTTTGTCACGGTGATCGACGACATCAAGTACATCTTCCCGTTCAACCTGATCGAAGAAATCATCGTCCCCGAAGCCGAAAACCTGACGCGGCTCGACAACGGCCAAATCTTGCTGTTCGAACGCGGCCTCTACACGCCGGTGATTCTGGCGGCCGACATTTTTGGCCACCCGGCAAATGACAAGGACCGCCGGTTGGTCATCATCATCAGTTACGAGAGCAACCGCTACGGCATCGCCGTCGACTCCATCCTCGGCAAGCAGGAAATTGTCATCAAGACGCTCAATGAGGCTCTCGAAAACCTCAAGACCTTTTCGGGCGGCACCATCTTCGGCGACGGCAGCATCGGGTTTGTCGTCGACATTGAAAAGTTCATCCTGGCGGCCCGGGAAGACAGCAAGGGAGGCATTTCGTGAAAATCCTGGTCGTGGACGACTCGACCGTCGTCCGTACGGTCGTCAAACAAGCCCTGGTGATGGCCGGCTACACCGACATAGCCGAGGCGGCCGACGGGGTCGAAGCGCTGCAGGTGGCCAAGGCGGCGACCGGTTCCATCGGGCTTTACGTGCTCGACGTGAACATGCCCCAGATGGATGGCATCACGCTGGTGGGTGAACTTCGCAAGTTCGACGCCAAGAACCCTATCGTGATGCTCACCACCGAAACCGACAAGGCCAAGATGGCCCGGGCGAAAGAGCTCGGAGCCACCGGCTGGATCGTCAAGCCCTTTGACGCCGAGAAGTTCATCGGTGTCGTCAAACTGTTTGTCAAGAAGTAGAAGTTCTCTTTAGTAAGGAGTGCATTATGAAGTTCAGTCTTTCAGCCAAGTTGATTGTTGGGTTTCTGGCCGTCGCGATTCTGACCCTGACGGTCGGTGTCGTCGGCTTTTTCAGTCTGCAGAGTACCTCGCAGACGATTTCGAGCCTCGGAAAGGAGAGTATTCCTTCCATCGTGGCCATCGAAGAGGTCAAGTCGAGCATGTTGCAGATCAAAACCATCCTGCGGACACTGACCTCGGCGTACATCAGCGACGAAGACTACAAGCTCCAGATGGACAAGCTGGCCGAGGCTCGCAAAGCCTACGCCGAAGATATTGCTGTCTACGACGTGATTGCGCGAACGCCCCAGGAAGACGTGCTTTACAAAGAGCTGATCCGGACCTTGGATATCTCGAAGGCCGACAACAACAAATATTTCGACCTTTACGCCAAGTTGAAGGCGGCTAAGACCAAGCCCGAGGACATTTCGCGGCAACTGACCGAACTGGCCAACGGTGGCGAAACTTCGGACAGTTTCGATGCGATGATGAAAGCGCTCAACGAGCACATCGCCTTCCTGAATCAGTACTACGGCAAGGACCAAGTAGATGTAGCCATCAACCTGGCCAACTTCCTGAATATTCTGATGCTCAGCATCTCGGGTGCAGGCGTGCTGATCGCCATGATTCTGGGAATCACCTTGGCCCGCTCGATCTCGCGGCCCATCACCAAGGTCACCGGCGAACTGCGCGAGGCGTCGAAGGCGCTCGAGTCGGCTTCGCTTCAGGTCAGCTCGTCGAGTCAGGAACTGTCTTCCGGCAGCAGCGAACTGGCGAGTTCGATCGAGGAGATGACGAGTAGTCTGGAAGAACTGCAGTCGATCATCGAAAGCAACACCAAGAACGTCAACCAGAGCGAACACCTGATGCAGGAAACTTCGACCGAGAGTCTGAAGGTCACCGAGCGGATGGGTGAGCTGAAAACTCAGTTGGCCGATATCGCCGGCAACTCCAAGAAGATCAGCAAGATCATCAAGGTCATCGACGACATCGCCTTCCAAACCAACATCCTGGCCCTCAACGCTGCCGTCGAGGCCGCCCGGGCCGGCGACGCGGGCAAGGGCTTTGCCGTGGTCGCCGACCAGGTGAAGTCGCTAGCCCAAAAGTCGGCCGAAGCCGCCAAGGAAACCGCCGACCTGATCGAAATCGCCATCGACTCCGTGGCCAAGGGCGAATCGCTGGGCCAGGTGGTGGTCGATGCGCAGGTGATCGCCGTCGACAAGGCAGGCAAAGTGGCTGTGTTGCTCGACGAGGTCAACCGAGCCAGCAAAGAACAGCTCAAGGGCGCCAACCAGATCAACCAGGCCGTGGGCCAGATCAATTCCATCGTTCAGACCACGGCAGCCAGCAGCGAAGAGAACGCTGCTGCAGGTGAAGAACTGCTGTCGCAGGCCGAAAGTCTGGCAGGGAACGTCAACCAACTGAACTTCATCATCACCGGCAAGGCGAGCGCCGAGGCTCCTGTCACCCGCGTGGCAGCCCGTGGCAACCGCACGGCCGCCCGTGGAGCGTCGGCCAACAAGCCGGCACAGGCATCGGCCGGTCAGCTTCCCCAGCCCGGCCATCAGGCTCCGCGCCGCGCCGCCACCGAAGTGACCAAGCCCGAAGACGTCATCCCTATGAACGACTTCAAAGACTTTTGAGGAGGTAACCATGGCCGACATCAACAAGTACCTGGTCTTCTCGATCGCTGACGAGCGTTACGGTATCCCGATCACCAAGGTGCGTGAAGTCATCCGGCACGAGCACATTTCGGCGGTCCACAACGCCTCGGCTTTTCTCAAGGGAGTGATCAACCTGCGCGGCAAAATCATCCCCATCATCGACATGCGCATGAAGATGGGGATGGAGGAACTGAGCTACAACGACCGCACGGTGTTCATCATCGTTGACGTGAACGGTGAGCGCGAGGTGTACAACTTCGGCATCGCGGTCGATTCGGTGCACGACGTTGCCAATATTTCTGACGACGACATCGAGAAGTTGCCCGATGTCGGCTTCCGGGCGAAAAGCGCGTATCTCCAGGGCATTGCCAAGGTAGCCACCCTGATGGTCATGGTACTGAACATCGACCGCATCTTGAGCACCGACGAAATCGTTGACCTGACAGGAATTGCCTGACGGTGAAGCGCAAGAACCGGCTCGAAACTCTGATCTACCTCGCTACCCTGCTGGCCCTTGCTACCTTTGAAGCCCTGTTCTTTGTGGTAGTTTCGGCGGACCATTTCTTGTGGGTGGCCCTTTTGTGCCTTGCCATGGACGCCGTCTTGCTTGCCGTCTTCTTCCAGGCAAGGCGAAGCAATTCGCGGGCCGAGGCCCTCCAGTTCGGCGAGGTCAGCGGCGCCCTGAAGAAGGTCTTGGACCTGACGAGGACCCAGCACTCGAGCTGGGTCACCATGCTCGACGGTTTGACGACTTTACAGCCGGAAGAACAATTGAACCTCACCTCACTCGGAGAAGTGCTGGAAGCCGTCGACGACGCCAAGAATCCTCTGGCCCAGACAGCGCAAGGTACGGCGACGATCGAGTCGATGATCGACGCCATCCAGACCTTCATCCTGGTGGATCAGGGCTTGATGAGCGATCTGGGAAAAGTTCTCAGGTTCTACAGCGAGGCCTACGACAAGTTCCAGCGGGTACGGACCGAGAACGACCTCAATCACTTCCGTCTCAACGAAACGGTGGATTTTCTCGGCAAGATGGGCACGGCCTCCAGCTCGTACTCCGAAAAGCTTGTTCTCGAGGTGCTTGAGTCTTTCCGCGAAATTACCCGCTCGACCGAGCAGATCGGCACCGAAGTTGCCGGTACCATGCACCGCTTGATGGACAGCACCAACGAAGAAGGCCTCGACGCGATCAACCACCAAAGCGGGACCATCAGCGCCACCATGGACGGGTTCTTCGGCGAGCTCGAGGCTGCCATCTCGTATTCCCGCAAAACGGTTCAGGAAAACCTGGCCCAGATCGAGCGGGTCAAGGTGATGGCCGAGGCGATCTCGGAGTTTTCCGAGAGCATCCGCATGATCTCGCTCAACCTGAATATCGAGGCTGCGCGGGTCGGGCAAAGTGGTTCGTCGGCAGCTGGGCGTGGCTTCAAGGTGCTTGCCACCAAGCTCAGCGAGTTTGCCCTCAAAGCCCAGGAACTCGCCAAACAGCAAACCGACATCATCGCCAGCGCGTCCGAAGTGATCTCGGCCAGTTCGGGCCACGAGACAGAACTCCTCGGTGGTCTGCTGCAGAAGGTTCCTGCGATTCAGGCTCAGTTGACTCCCTTCCGGGCGATCATCGGTAACGCTTTCGAAAGGTTTGAAGGCGTGGAAAAGGATATGTCCCGGCTGACGGTAGCCATCGATAGCAAACTCAAGGCGGTCATCGGCCGGCTCCAATTCCAAGACCTGGTGCGTCAGGAACAGGACCACGTGCTGGCGATGTTCTCGCGTGTCCGCGACGAGGCCAGGGGAATCAGCGACGTGAACAGACCCCTGACCGCCGAGCAGGAAAGTGAGGCCCGGCAAAAGCTTATTTACTTCTTTGAGCGCATGGCATCGACGGAAAACGAATTGGCGGTCATCCGCGGCTACCGCAAAGCGCACGCACAACAGGAGGGGACCGGTGCAGGCCAAGACAACGATGACGCGGTGTCGGCTGGCTCGGTCAACCTGTTTTGAGTGACGAGCCCGCCCTATCGGATGCACTTTTTGCCCGACTTTCGGCGCTGCTTTTCCAAAAGACAGGAATTACCCTCAAGGACTACAAAAAATATCTGGTGGTGAGCCGCTTGGCTCGGTTCGTGGGACCCGACAAGGACTACTCGACCTTTGAGGCCTTGTATCAGGCCCTCACCGTCGATGGCGATGGCGAACTGACCCAGGGTTTTATCAACGCGCTGACCACCAACTTCAGTTACTTCTTCCGCGACGCCGTCCACTTCACAGTGCTAGAACAGTACCTGCGCGACCGCGCGCCGAAGCAGGATTACCTGCGACTCTGGAGCGCCGCAAGTTCCACGGGCGAAGAGGCCTACACCATGGCCATTACGCTGGCGCGGTACGCAGGCCCCTTGCCGAGCGATCGGCGCATTCTGGCGACCGACATTTCAACCAAAGTGCTTGCCGTGGCCGAAAAGGGCGTCTACGGGGCCGAGTCGGCCGAACGCAACCTCGACCGACTGACGCGGGCCACCTACTTCGACGCCATCGAGTCAAACAAGATCCGGGTGAAAGACTCCATCAGGCGCATGGTCGACTTTCGCCAGCTGAACTTGCAGGGCAACTACCCGTTCACCAAGCTGATGGATGTGATCTTTTTGCGAAATGTGATGATCTACTTCGCGCAAGAAGAAAAGGCCCAGATCATCGAACGGATGCATGACCACCTGAAGCCCGGCGGACTTCTGTTCATCGGTTTGTCGGAGTCGCTTGCGGGGATTCCCCACCACTTTCGTACTTTCCGCAACTCGACCTTCCAAAAGGTCAGGCCGTAATGCATGAAGGCAGCCGGGCCGACTACTTCTTGAACTCTGGCGAACTGCTGTTCAGCTCCGAAGAATGCACGGTCAGGACGATTTTGGGTTCGTGTGTCGGGGTGGCTTTGCACGATCCGCACCTACGCGTCGGGGGCCTATGCCACTACCTTCTGCCTACCTCACCCGACGAACCAAGCAGCACCCGCTACGGCGACGTGGCGCTTCCCTACCTGATCTCGCGTCTGCGTAAAGCAGGTTCCGACCCAAAAAACCTGCGGGCCTGGATCGTGGGGGGTGCCTTGCTCCTCGACGCCCACGAGATCTTTTTTGTAGGCGACCGCAACGCGGACTATGCCGAAACCTACCTGCGTACCCACAACATTCGGGTCGTCGCCAACGAAACGAGGGGCTACCTGGGGCGCAAGCTGGTTTTTCACACCTGGAACGGGCACTTGCACGTGGAAACCATTCCCGCGAACTCGACCCGCAACATGCTGATCATTTAGCCGCCAGTTCCACCAGACGCGCCGCGATACGGTCGAGAGGCAGCACGTCCATGGCCGCTCCGAGCTCTACGGCCGCGCGAGGCATGCCCCACACGACCGACGAGGCTTCATCTTGCGCGATCGTCTGGGCACCGGCTTTGCGCAACGCCAGCAAACCTTCTGCGCCGTCCTTCCCCATGCCCGTGAGCAGGGCGGCCACCACGTTGCGCCCAGCTACCTCGGCAGCCGACCAGAACAGGACGTCGGCGGCAGGCCTTTGGAACTGCACACGCTCGGTCGTGGTCAGTTTGGTGTACAACACGGCCCCCCGGCGCTCGACGGTGAGATGCAGCCCGCCGGGCGCGATGTACACGGTACCATTGGCCAACGGTTCGCCGCTTTCGGCTTCCTTGATGTCGAGCGGCGAAAGGCTGTCCAGGCGCTGGGCAAACTGCTTGGTGAAGTTCGGTGGCATGTGCTGAACGATCAGAATAGGCGGCAGGTGGGCCGGCAGGCGCTGGAACAGGTACTCCAACGCTACGGTTCCGCCGGTCGATGACCCGATGCACAGGATCTTGTCGGTGGTCTTGAAGGTGCGCAGGTGCTGGCCGCTCTCGAAGCGCGGCGCGGGCTTGTCGGTGTTGAACTTCTGCCGGAAGTCCTGGCGCTTCTGCACGTAGGTGTGCCGCACCTCGTAGGCCTGGCGCACTTTGTAGGCGATTTCCTGCACGATGTCGCCCACCGAAATGGCCCCTCCAGGCTTGTTCACCACGTCAAAAGCACCGATTTCGAGGGCCTTCATCGCGGCGTGGCGGTCACTGGTGGTCACCGACGACACGATGATCACAGGAATGGGAAAGAAGGTCATCAGCCGTTCCAAGAAGGTGATGCCATCCATGCGCGGCATTTCGATATCGAGGGTGAGCACGTCGGGCTTGAGCGCCAAGATTTTGTCGCGGGCGATGAACGGGTCGGGGGCCACCCCGACCACCTCGATGTCAGAAAACTGCGATAGCGCTTCGGCAAGCACTTCGCGCACAATGGCCGAATCATCGACGATCAGAACCCGGATCCTGTCTGGCATGCGTTCCACCCTTTTTCAAGCCTAATTCGTGGTAGCGCAAAACGCAAACGTGAGCCGCAACGTTGCTTCCCGGCGGGTCGGGCAGTATCTTCGTGCACAAGGAATCCAACCATGAAAACCCGCAAACTCGGTAAGACCAACATCGACATTACTCCCATCGGCCTGGGCTGTTGGCAATTCAGTCAAGGAGCCGGCATGATCGGTGGCGTTTGGGACACTCTGGCTCAGGCCACGATGACCGACATCGTCAAGACGGCCCTCGACGGGGGCATCAACTGGTTCGACACCGCCGAGATCTACGGCAACGGCAAGTCGGAAGAAGCGTTGGCGGCGGCCCTCAAGGCGCTTGGCAGCCAGCCCGGTGACGTCGTGGTGGCAACCAAGTGGTGGCCGCTGCTTCGCACGGCCGGCCACCTGGTTTCGTCGGTTCAAGAGAGGCAGCGAGTGCTGTCGCCCTACCCCATCGACCTGTTGCAAATTCACCAGCCCATGTCGCTTTCGAGCGTGGAAAAGCAAGCCCAGGGCCTTGCGACGCTCCTCAAAGACAAGCAGGTGAAAAGCGTCGGCGTCAGCAATTTCAACGCGAAGGCGATGCGGACAACCCACCGTATTCTGGCCGAGGAAGGTCTGGTGCTGGCTTCCAATCAGGTGCACTACAACCTCGCCGCCCGTGAGATCGAACACGATGGCACCCTCGACGCGGCCAAGGAACTCGGCATCACGATCATAGCCTACTCGCCGCTGGCGCAGGGCCTGCTCACTGGCCGCTTCCACACCGACCCGGCGCAGGCGGCCAAGGTGCACGCGTTCCGCCGCATGCGCAACGGCCTCGACGCCAAGGGCTTGGCCGCCAGCAAGCCGTTGATCGACGACCTGCTTTCCATCGCGGCCCGGCATCAAGCGGGCGGAACCGCTGCGACCGCAGGACAGGTGGCTCTCAACTGGCTCGTGACCCACCACGGCGACACAGTGGTTGCCATCCCAGGGGCCAGCAAGCCCAAGCAGGCCTTTGAGGCCGCCCACGCGCTCGACTTCACGCTGACCTCCGAAGAGCAGGAGGCGCTGGCTCGTCATGTTTGAACTAGGGCTCAAGCGGGACTTTATCGCGCGACATGCGCTGCTGGGGGTCGACGGCCCCGAAGGGCAACTCCATAGCCACCATTTTGTGGTGGAGTGGACCCTTTCGGGCCGCGAGCTCAACGAACAGGGCTACCTCGTCGACCTCTTGGAACTGGAGGCGGTGCTTGACCGGGTGACCGACGGGTTGCGGGACCGCGTGCTGAACGACGAACCGGAGTTTCTGGGGCTCAACCCCTCGGTGGAACACTTGGCCCGGATCCTGGCCGCGCGGCTGAGGCCGGTGCTGCTGTCACCGACCAACGCCACGCGGCTCGCCTCGAGCACCATCAAGGTGTGGGAGCACGAGCGCGCGTGGGCTTCGTGGCAAGAGGCTTTGCCCCCTACTTCTTGAAGGCTTTCCGGTTGCGCTCGATGAAGTCGCGGTGAAACTTCACGTGGTCGACGTAAATGTCGAGCCAGGTTTCGAGATTCACTGGTCCTTGGGTCGAGTGCGTGTAAGTGAGCTTAGTCCAGTCGTGGTCGACAATGGACTGCAGGTGCCTCGCAGCGATGCGACGAAGCAGCTTCACCAGCGCTACGCTGTCGGCCAAGCTCGTGGCATGGTAGTTCAGTTTCGGGGTCCAGACCTCTTCGTCGTAGCCGACGGCGGATCCACCCGGCTCGGCAACGGCCTTGCGGTACCGGTGCACCGCAGCAACGTCACTTTCCATAAAGTGCACGACATGTTCGTGGATAGTCCAGGCATCGACGGTCGGCCGGAAGGTCAGCAGGGCCGGGGGCATGGCCAAGACGTCGTCGAACGCGTCGGCCCCCTTCAGGTACTCCGCAATACGGGTTTCTTTTTGGGCTGGGGTCATGGAATCCTCCACAGCTATGCTAGCGGCCCGAGAGCGCCTTGAACAGTCCCGGATTCAGGGCGGCCACTTCAGGGGTTTCGCTGTCCCGGTTCGCCCCGCCACGCCCGTTACCGACCCGGATCCGGGCCGCCTCTCGGTAGAACTCGGTCCAGCGGTCTCCAGGAGCGAGGCTCTCGGCCACTTCGAGCTGTTGCAGGGCGGCTTCGCCATCGCCTGACGCCAACAGGTAACCGGCCAGCCGTTGCCGCAACAGGAACGATTGAGGATTCACGACCAGCGCGTGCTCGAGTTCCGGTATGGCGCGGGCCCAATCTTTCCAGGGCCTTCGACTCCTGTACGGCGAAACCGCCGTCAACCGCGAGTAGAGAAAGATCCCAAACCCGAGGGTCGCGGCATCAGCCAAAAGGTTGAACTCGAGGCCGACGCCAACGGTCGCGAGAGTATTGAACAGGGCATGCGAAAACACGGCCGGCACCAAGGCCAGCGCGGGAGTCGACCAACGCAAGACTTTTCCCTTGCCATGATACACTTCGTACCCGTGGTAGCCACCCCACACCGCGCCGTACACCATGTGCCCGGGCAGCGATACAAACGCCCGCAGGAGCAGCAGGGGCCAGCCACCACTCAGACCGTACAGGAAGTTCTCGACAAGGGCGAAGCCAAGACCTACCTGAGCCCCCTGGAGGCTCCCGTCCTGCGGTTCCCGGATGGTTTTTAGCAGGGTCGCCACCAGAGCGAACGTGAGGTACTTGCCCAGTTCTTCCACCGGGGCGTTGACAAGCCAGATGTAGAGGATTTGCTGCCAGGTTTCACCGCTCGATCGTTGAAACCACAGTGGCGACAACTGGTAAAGCCCCAGCGAGGGCAAAACAGAAAGGGCACCGGCAGCGACGAAAATCCAGACGAAGGTCTGGCCCCCCTTGTCGCTGCGATGCCGATCGAGCCGCTTCAGGAAGCTCAGAACCAAGCCGCCCGACGCCACGGAAAGTCCCAAAAGGACGAGCAGTTCCATGGCAGGGCGGAGCGTTTACTCGGTGCGGGTGGCCTTGGTGGCCGTGATGTAGCTTTCTTCGAGGCCCTTGACCGGCACAACCCAGGCGAGGAACTTCTTGGCCTCGTCCTGATTGGCATACGGGCCGACGCGAACCCGTACTACGGTTACGCCGCTAACGGTCACGGTGCTGAGGGTGCCCTTGAGGCCCTGGTTTTCCAGCGTCTTCGACACGGCTTCGGCCTGGTAGCGGTCTTTAAAGGCACCTACCTGCAACCAATACTCGGTGACCGTCACGGTTTTGGTCGCCTTGGTAACCTTGGGTGGCGTCTTGGCGGCCGGCGCTTTCACGGCAGGTTTGGTCACGGGCGTCTTGGCCACGGTTTCGGGGAAGGCAACGGTGCCGCTCGACTGCAGGCTCTCGGCCGGAGACTTGGCTTGCGGCTTTGCGGTCGAGGTGCCCGTTGCCGGGTTTTCCTCGGGCATTGTGACCACGAAGCCGCCGTTGGGTGTGTCGGTGGTGGGCGAAGTCTTGTCTGTCTCGGTGGTGGCCAGGCCGGTGGTCGGAGAAGCCTGTGGATTGCGCGACCACTCGACCGGATCAAAGGCGTCGGGCAACGCTGTGGTCGCCGGGGCGAGAGTGGTTGCCGTGGTTGCGGGGATCTGCTTGGCGGCCCCCTGATCGCGCGAGAAAAAGAAGTACGCGACTGCGATGATGAGGGTCAGACTGGCCAAGCCGGCCAACAGGAAAATCATACCTTTCGAATTCTTCATGGCTTCCTCTCGGGGAAAACCTGTATCAGGCGGCCCAGGAGTTCGTCCATGGTAGCCAGAGCCTGTTCCGGGCGAGCCGGGTTTTCCACACTATGAATATCGACACCAGCGCCAAAATCCTGAGGGCCGAGTTTCCGCTGGGCCCAAACCCTTTTCAGAAGAAAACTCCAGGGCCGCCGGTCACGTTGGCGGGCCCGGCGCAGGCGCGTCCACAAGGGAGCCTTCACCCAGATGACGACGTCGAGCACTGCTTCCAAGCCCGCCTTGGCCAGCAAGGCCGCATGGACCACTGCGGGTTGGCCCCCGAGCCGCTCGAGCCGATCCAGCAGCGTCGAGGTCACCCAAGGGTGAATAAGGGCTTCCAGAGCTGCCAACGCCTCTGGATGGCCAAACATCTGTCCGCCGAGCTCTTTCCGGTCGGCCGTCCCAAACCGCGCACGGACCGCCCGGGCAACTTCGGGGGCTTCCAGGGCCTCGTGCCCCAGTTGGTCGGCGTCAAAAACGGCAAAACCGCGCCGAACAAAAGCGGGCAGCAGGGTGTCTTTTCCCGACGCCACCTTTCCCGCCAGACCTACGACCAGCGAACCCTTGCCGGTCAATGCAATTCACCCCAGTTGAGCCCGGATTCGATGCCGACCCTGAGCGGCACATTGAGGGTCATCACGGCCTCCATTTCGCGTCGCAACAACGCCTGGATGGGCTCGACTTCGTGTTCGGGCACTTCGAGCAGGAGTTCGTCGTGCACCTGCAGCAACAGCTTGGCTTGGAACCCGCCGGCGGAAAGGGCCTTGTCGACGGCCAGCATGGCCAGCTTGACGAGGTCGGCGGCGCTGCCCTGGATGGGGGTGTTCATGGCCACCCGCTCGGCAGCCTGCTTCTCGACCCGGTTGCGGCCGTTGATGTTGGGCAAGGCGCGTTTGTGACCGAGCATCGTGGTCACCTCGCCGGTCTTTTCGGCCAGGGCGATCACTTCCTGAAAGTAGCCGTCGACCCGCGAAAACTCGCGCTTGTAGGCATCAAAAAAGGCCTGCGCCTCTTTGCGGCTGATCTTGAGCTCGTTGGCGAGGCGGAAGGCCGACATGCCGTACATCAGGCCGAAGTTGATGGCCTTGGCCGCCCGCCGCATGTCGCTGGTGACCTGTTCCAGCGGCACGCCGAGCATCAGGCTCGCGGTGCGTTTGTGGATGTCGACACCGTCACGGAACGCTCCGACGAGGTTGGCGTCACCACAAAGGTGGGCCAGTACCACCAGTTCGATCTGCGAATAGTCGGCCGACACGAAGCGCCACCCCTCGCGGGGCACAAACGCGGTACGGATGCGGCGGCCATCGTCCTCGCGGATGGGGATGTTCTGCAGGTTAGGATCCTTGCTGGCCAGCCTTCCCGTCGCCGTGCCTGTCTGCATGTACTGCGTGTGCACTCGCCCGGTACTGGGGTGGACCAGTTGAGGCAAGGTTTCGACGTAGGTACTCTTAAGTTTGCTAAGGCTCCGCCACGCCAGAATCTTGGCAGGTACCGGGTCCTGCTCGGCCAACTCCTCGAGAATGTCGCTGTCGGTGGAGTAACCGGTTTTGATCTTGGCTCGGCTAGGTGGCGTGAGCTGGCGGTCGATGAACAGAATCTCTTGCAGCTGTTTAGGCGAGCCAAGGTTGAACTGCTTGCCACACAACGCGAAGATCTCGGCCTCAATGTCGGCGATGCGCCGCACCAGTTCGACGCCGAAGGTGGCCAGCTCGTCCCCGCGAAGCACGATTCCCTCGTCTTCCATGCGGGCCAAGAGCAGACTCAGCGGCAACTCCAAGTCGTGGAGCAGCCCGGTCAGCCCGGCCGCCTCGAGTTTGGGGGCCAGCTTGCGGTAAAGCCTCCACGTCAGGTCGGCATCCTCGGCCCCATATTTCACGGCGCTTTCCAGCGGCACGTCGGCGAAGGTTTTGCCCTTGCCCACCAGATCACCAAAGGCGATTCCCTTGACGCCCAACCAGCCGACGCCGAGAACTTCCAGCCCAAACTGACCGGCCCCAGCGTCGAGCAGCCAGGCGGCGAGCATTGTGTCGAAGCCGATGCGCGGAACAGTGACCCCGAGACGGCGAAGAATTTTCCAGTCGAACTTGAAGTTCTGCCCGACAACGCAAAACTCCGGATCCTCGAGCAGAGGCTTGAGCCGCTCGAGCACCACTTTCTGGTCCAGCAATTCAGGCCCGCCCAACTCGCCGCTGGTCGCGCAGAGCAGAGGCAAATAGGCTGCCTTGCCTTCCTCGCAGGCCAGCGAAAGGCCCACCAGCCGGCACCGGAAGGTGTCGAGGCTGTCGGTTTCCAGGTCGACAGCCCCAGCGCCGACGGCACGCAACCTGGCGATCCACGCGTCGAGGGTTTCGAGCGTGAGGATGGCTTCGTAGTCGCCGACCAACGGTTGGGGGCCAGTTGGTCCCGGTTCAGCTTCCGGGTCCGAGGCATTGGGCGGGTCAAGGCCGAGTTGCCCGGCCTCGGCCGCTGCTCCAAGCTTGGCCAGGACTCTGGCCTCGGCGGCCAGAGATTTGCTGTTCTGCTTCAAAAAGAGGTCGGCCGCAGCGTTGCCAGGCTTCCACGTCAAAAGAGTAGTCTCCAGCGAGAACCCCAGTTCCAGGTCTTCGCGAAGGATGGTGAGGCTCTTGCTGAGTTTGGCGTTGTCTCGGCCTTCTTCCAGATTCTTTTTGACGCCTACCTTGGTGATCTCGGCCAGGCGCTCGTAGATGCCGTCGAGGCTACCGTAGTCGGCCAGCAACTGGATGGCCGTTTTGTCGCCGATGCCCTTGACGCCGGGAATGTTGTCGGCGGTATCGCCCACCAAGGCCAGCCAGTCGGCAATTTGCTCGGGGCGAACTCCTTTGCTCTTAAAGACTTCATCCGGTCCCAAGCGGCTCCAGCCCCCCTTGAACCCGCTGCGAAGGATGGTGACGCTGCCACCCACCAACTGCATCAGGTCTTTGTCGTTGCTGACGATGACGCACTCCACCCCGCGTTGCTGGCACCAGCGCGAACCGGTAGCGATCAGGTCGTCGGCCTCGAAGCCATCCTGTTGCATCACGGGCACACCCAGTGCGGTCAAGGTTTCCTCGATCCAGGGGAGGTTGCTCAACAGGTCGTCGGGAGCCGCATCGCGGTGGGCCTTGTACTGGTCAAACAAGGCGTCGCGGAAGGTGGGGGTGCGGGAATCGTACATGACGACCAAGTGGGTGGGCTTCTGCTCGCGCACCAGCTGAAACAGCGTCTTGAAAAAGCCGAAATAGGCGTTGATATTCTTCCCGTCGGCATTCAAAATGGGCCTGTCGACAAACGCGTGGTACGACCGAAAGATCAAGGCAAACGCGTCGAGAAGCAGCACTTTGGGCTGACGATCATGGGGGGCCGATGAGGAGCTCATCCGCCGAGTTTACGTTGTGATGTCGACCAATGTCGAGACGGAGCGCTGGCCCGTGTACGGGTTGCGCCCGCGTACGTTGGGCCGCAACCGCAGGATCTCGCCCTGCACCTGGGCCATGCGAGCCGACAACAGGGTACGGTTCTTCTCGTTCTTTTCGAGCACCTGCGACTTGAGGTTTGCCAGCGTGGCCTTGAGCTCAACAACCTCGACATCATGGTCGAGCGGGTACGACTGCTTCCAGACGGCCTCGAGGGGGTCGATCACCTTTTGGAAGGTATGGATCTCGGCGACCAGGTTCTCTTCGAGTTCCACCTGAAGGCGCAGGGTATCGACCTTGTCGTTTTCGATGCTCGACTTTTCGGCGTCGAGCACCAGCATGTAATTGCGGAACTTTTCGCGCTGAGCCAAGAGCGTGGTCTTCAGGCGCTTCAGCAGGGCGACCCGGCGGTCGACCTCTTCTTTGGTCAGAACCATGAGCGATTCCTTTCGCGGGGCTAGCCTGCGATGTTCACACCCACCTGGGGGCGGGGCATTTCGTCGACCCGCGAATTGGCAATCTGAACCCAAGCCGAGCGAAGGTCGGCAACGAAGGCCCTGACCAGTTTCAAAGGCTCGACGTCTTTCTTCATGTTGCCCTCACGGATCTTCTCGTTGAAGAACACGTAAAGGCTCATCAGGTTGCGAGCGATCTCGCCTCCGCGGTCAAAATCGAGGCCGGTCATCAGTTCGGTGATGATGTCCTGGGTTTTGATGAGGGCATTGTGCACTTTGTCCAGTTGCTTCGTCTGAACCGAAAGCAGGCCGATCGCCGAGTCCAACTGCTTCACTGCTTCGTCATAGAGCATCACGATCAGCTTGCCTTGGGTGGCCGTCCGCACCGACACCTCTCGATAGGCGTTCAACGGGTTTCTCAGAACACTCATGCTTCCCTCCTGGGGCGACAATTCGATGTCTTCTCTCGTATTTCGGCGGTTTCTTGAAGGGCCTTGAGGCTCATTTCCGGGACTTGTCCATAAGTTGCGAAACCGGCACCACATTGTACCCAGCCTCGACCAAAGCGTTGAGCAAAAGGTCCAGCCGGTTGAAAAAAGACTCCCCCGTTTTACTGTCTTTCATACCCAAGGTCAAGGGGATAACAGACCCAGGGAGTTTGTCGGCGAGAACCTGTTCGATGAGTTTCGAAACGTCAGCTTCGCGGTAAAAACCAGTGTTCACCACGACATCACGACCCACGGTACGGTAGTTGGCCTCGCGGGCGCCGGCCAGCAGAGCCGGGGCTTCCACCCAGCCTGGCGGGTGCCAGAGCAGCGAAAGTTCCTTGCCGGTGACGTGGAACCAGTCGTCTTCCTGCCGCGCCAAGCCCTGCTTGACGAACGAACTGTCGATCACGAAGCCCGGCGTCGTCAGGTCAAACGGAATGTGAAACAGGTTTCCCACCTCGTGCGGACTCTGCGCTATCTCTTGCGAGGCCTGAGGGTTACGCCGCAGGAACTCGCCGTTGACGAAGAAGGTGGTCTTGAAGCCCCAGTCGCGGAAGGCTCGAAGCACTTGCGGCAGACCCTCGGGGCTGTCGAGGGCATCGATAGTAATGGCCACCTCGAGCGAGCGTTGGCGCGAACCGTGCACGAACGGCGCCGAAACGCCATCGCCTTTGGGCAAACTGTCGGCGCCCACAGCAGGGAACCCATCGTAGGGTTTGGCCGGTTGAGGGAACAACGGCGTCGTCGTGAGCGCCTTGAGGTTGCGCACCAGCACCCAATTGCGGTACGAACCGCTGGACAGCTCATCGGTGTACACCCGGAAGCTGTTGTTGGCGGTCTGAGCGTCGGCCACTTTGAGTTCAATGCCCGAAAGCTTCCACTGGCCCTTGCCCTGCCAGAGGTACCACGACTTGCCCTGGCGCCCCGCGAGGCCCCCGACGTCGCTGGTGCCCACCTGGTCGAGCGTGCTCAACAGCAGGGTCTTGACCGTGCCCTCAAGCAGGCTGATCTTCACCGTGGCCAATTTGCTGCAAGCCAGGAGCGTGTTCTGATCCATCCAGAAGGCCGCGGTGAGGCCTTCGAGGTTGTAAGTTTTCTTTTCGGCGAGTCCAGAGGCTTCCCGCAGCGAAACGCCCTTGGCGGTGCTGACCAGAATCCACGATTCGTCGGGCGAAAACGCCAGATCGAGCACCGGAGCCTCGCCCGAGGGGAGCACCTGGGTTCCGGTGGCGGTGAGGCGCAGCACCTGAGTTTCGTCTTTGCCCCGGGTCAGACTGCTGGTGAGCAAGGTGATCTTTCCGTCTTTGCCCCAGAGCACCTTGCGGATGGTGAGGTTCTGCGGAAGCGGAAGGTAGGTCAGGGGCGCAAGAGTCTTGGACTGGTAAAAGTCCAAGTATTCCAGCGGATAATAGAACAGAGTGCGGCCGCCGAGGTTGAAAAGAACATTTTGACCTTCCGGGTCGATCCAAAACGCATCGTTGCTCGGCAAAAAGGGGAAAGGCAACTTACCCTTGATGCCCCAGGTCTGGAATTGCCCCTTGTACAGGCTCCTCGTGAAGAACTCCTCCGGGAGGATGCGGTACAACACTTCATCGACCACGTAGTACAGTTCGCCGCCCGAACTCCAGGTGACGCTGCTGAGCATGCCGGGTCCAAGGCGCCGCAGCGACTCTTCGGGCACCCGTTTTTCCTTGGCCTGACGGAGGGAGTAGTAGTAGAGCTCGCCTTTTTTTTCGTAGACGAAAAATTGACTGTCGGGCGACCACAGCGCTGGGACCGCGTTCCATGACAAATCCAAGCCGACAGCCGCATCGAGGCTGGTGTCTTTGCCGACGTCAAACAGCACCAGATCGCCAATCGCCGGCGAAACCCGGTCGAAGGTCAGCGCATACTGGCCGTCGGGAGAAAATTGAATGGGAAGGTCGCGCCCCTCGCCCAGCGGGTTGCGCTTTTCAAACGAACGGGGAGCGACTGACTTGACCGCCAGCGTGTTGGGGTCCAAACGCCAAACGCCAAAACCGTTCTGAATCTGCAATTGGCCCACCCGGGGTAGCCACGCGGCGGTTTCGGGGAAAAACGTGAGAGGCTCCAGCGCTGCCGCGGCGGGCGTGCCGGCAGCGAGGTCGGCTTTGTACCAGAGGCCGTAGGCGTCACCCGACCAGGGCGAGTGATTGGCCTGAAACACCAAGGAAGAAGCCGGGTTCAGATCCAAACCCGAAAACACCACCTCGGCCTCGAGGGAACCAAACAGACACAAGGTGGCGAACAGACGGGTCAAACTTTTCATGGTTTCCTTATCGGCAGGCGCTCACTTGTTCTTCTCCCAAAAGCAGGCCCAAACCCTCTTCGAGCAAGACCAAGCGCGACAAAAGGAGTTCGAGCCGGTGGACGCTGTTTCTCTGTTCCATTTCTTCCAGTGGCCTCAGGCACTTGTCCAGCAGCTCGTCGAGGTCGGGAGTGACATGGAGGCTGGCGCCGCACTGCGGACAGTAGATGTAGTGCGAATGGACGACTTGGGAACACCCCGGGCAAAAGCGGACTTCCATGCGCTAAGCTTAACGCTCCCGGGCCACGAACTCAAGAAAGACCGGTAAACATTTGCACAAGCGCGTCTTCCACGGTGGTGGCGAACAGGAACTGGACATCGCCCAGCACTTCCTCGGGGATCTCCTCGAGGTTACGACGGTTGTCTTCGGGCAAAAAGATGGTCTTGAGCCCGTGGCGGTAGGCCGCGAGCACCTTTTCTTTCACTCCACCGATGGGCAAAATGCGGCCGGTCAGCGTCACCTCGCCGGTCATGGCCAGCCCGCGATTGAGCGGCAGGTCGCGGAAGGCGCTCAGCAGGCTCGCCACGACGGTGATTCCCGCGCTCGGGCCATCCTTGGGAATGGCGCCCTCGGGAAAATGAATATGGATGTCCTTGTCTTTGGCGAAATCGGCCTTCAGACCCCAGTGTTTGCCGTGGCTTTTAAGAAAACTCAGCGCGATGCGGGCCGATTCCTTCATCACGTCGCCCAGGCTGCCGGTCAAGATCAGTTCACCCTTGCCAGCAAAAAGCGAAACTTCCACGCTCAGCACTTTGCCGCCCACTTCGGTCCAGGCCAGGCCATTGGCGACACCCGCCCGCGGCTCGGCCAACCTCACATCATCGCGCCACAGGGCGAGGCCGAGGTCGGTCTGCACCTGCTCTTTTGAAATTTCAATCGGTTCGGGAGACACCAGGCGGCCCCCTTCGCCCAACTTCCCCTCTTCGACCAACCGCCGGGCCGTTTTGCGAAGCACCGAAGCGATCTGCCGCTCGAGCGAACGGACTCCGGACTCCATCGTGTAGTTATGGATCAACGTCTGCAATGCGTCGGGAGCGAAGGTGATGGGAAACTCGCCCAAGCCGTTCTCCTTGAGCTGTTTGGGAACAATGAACCCTTCAGCGATCTTCTGCTTCTCGAGGTCGGTATAGCCCGGCACCTCGATGACTTCCATGCGGTCCTGCAGGGGTCGCGGAATGGTGTGCAGACTGTTGGCGGTCGTCAAGAACAGCACGTCGGCCAAGTCGTAGGGCACCTCGAGGTAGTGGTCCACAAAGGTCGCATTTTGTTCCGGGTCAAGGACTTCCAGGAGAGCCGCCGCCGGATCACCGCGAAAATCACTGGCCATTTTGTCAATCTCGTCGAGCAGGAACACGGGGTTGGACGCGCCGGCCTTTTTCATCGACTGCAGGATTTTGCCAGGAAGCGCGCCAACGTAAGTCTTGCGGTGGCCACGGATCTCGGCCTCGTCGCGCACCCCTCCCAGGCTGATGCGAACAAAGCTGCGGCCCAACGCGCGGGCCACGGAGCGGCCGAGCGACGTCTTTCCCGTGCCGGGCGGGCCCACGAGACACAGGATGGGCCCCTTGAGTCGCCCCTGAATCTGCCGCACGGCCAAAAAGTCGAGGATGCGGTCCTTGACCTTCTTCATGTCAAAATGGTCTTCGTCGAGAATGGCCTGAGCCGAAGCGATGCCGGTGGTATCGGCCGACTTTTTGCCCCAGGGAAGATCGGTCACCCACTCCAGGTAGGTGCGCAAAATCCCGGCTTCGGGAGTGCTCGTCTGCAGTTTGGCCAGCCGGTTGCATTCCTTGAGCGCCTTTTCGCGCACCTCGTCGGAGCACTCGAGCGCTTCGATCTTGCGGCGGAGTTCCACCGTGCCCGTCGGGTCGCCGTCGTCGTGGCCGAGTTCCTTGTGAATCTCTTTGAGCTGCTCGTTGAGGTAGTACTCACGCTGATTGGTCTCAAGCCGCCCTTTCACCTTCTTGTGAATCTCGGACTGGAGACCGGCGAGTTCGTGCTCCACCTGGATGGTCACCGCGAGGCTTTCGAGCCGCACCAAGGTCCGCTCCTCAAGGAAAAACTCCAGCTTCTTTTCGTCGCTGAGGTTCAGGTGAGGCACGATGAGGTCGACCAGCGTGTCGGGCCGGTCAGTTTCGAGAATGAGGGCCATCTTTTCTTTGCTGATTTTGCCCTGAAGGTCCTTGAACCCCTTGAGCGTGCCAAGAACCAGCTGCATCAGCGAGAGGGTTTCGTTGCCCAGATCGATGGGACTCTCCAGCAGGGCAACCTCGGCGCGCACGTAGTCGGGACGGCTGTTGTAGCGCACCAACCGCGCCCGGTCGCGGCCCTCGACCAGAACCCGCACCGAACCATCGGGCAACTTCAGGGTTTGGAGGATGCCTGCCACCACACCCAGCGAATACAGGTCACCTTGCCCGGGCTCCTCGGCTTTGGTCTTCTGCGGGACGAGGAAGATCTCTTGACCTTCGGCCAGGGCCACCTCGAGGGCCTTCACGCTGGCACCCTTGGTCGCGAAAAAAGGGATGACCAGCTGGGGGAATACCAGCACGTCCTTCACCGCCAAAAGAGGAAGATCCTTTTTGAGGGCTTTGGGACGCAACACGGCAGGCAGCAGATCCTTGAGCACGGTCAGCCTGCGGCTTTTCCGCTGAAGGTGTGGATCTCCCGGACCCACGGAAGGCTCATTTCGCCGGGGTCCGTTTGGATCACTGGCTTGACGCCGTCGGTGAAGACTTCCTTGGTGATGACGACGCGTTTGCGCCCCGTGATCGAAGGAATCTCGTACATCAGTTCGAGCATGGCACCTTCGACGATGGCGCGCAGGCCACGCGCCCCGGTCTTGCGGGCAATCGCCTGGTCGGCAATTGACAAAATCGCCTCGGTCTCGAACAAAAGGTCGGTGTCATCGAGCTTGAGAGCCACTTGGTACTGGCGGATGATGGAGTTCTTGGGTTCGGTCGTGATGCGCAGCAGGTCCTCGCGGCTGAGCTCATCGAGGCTCACCATCACGGGCAGGCGGCCGATGAACTCGGGGATCAGCCCAAACCGGACCAGATCCTCGGGGTGCAGGTGCTTGAACAGCTCGTGGTTGCTCTTGGCGCCCTTGGTCACGACCTCGGTACCGAAGCCCATCGAGCCCTTGCTGACCCGCCGC
Organism: Spirochaetales bacterium; assembly: GCA_037142615.1. Lineage (GTDB taxonomy): Bacteria > Spirochaetota > Spirochaetia > JABEVK01 > JABEVK01 > JAIFLN01. The sequence continues at coordinate 120,986 of JBAXAI010000007.1, forward strand.
TGGATGATCTTGTCGAGCCCCACGAAAGCGCCGCCAACGATGAACAGAATCTTCGTCGTGTCGATCTTGAGGTAGTCCTGATTGGGGTGCTTGCGCCCGCCCTGCGGAGGGACGTTGGCCTGCGTGCCTTCGATGATCTTGAGCAGGGCCTGCTGCACGCCCTCGCCGCTCACGTCGCGCGTGATCGACACGTTCTCGCCCTTTTTGCTGATCTTGTCGATTTCATCGATGTAGACAATGCCGCGCTCAGCCGCCGCGATGTTTCCACCGGCCGACTGGATGAGCTTGAGCAGGATGTTCTCGACGTCTTCGCCCACATAACCGGCCTCGGTGAGAGTCGTTGCGTCGGCAATGGCAAACGGAACCTTCAGCTTCTTGGCCAAAGTACGGGCCAGCAAGGTTTTACCCGTTCCTGTGGGCCCAACCAGCAGAATGTTGGACTTCTCCATTTCGACCTCGCCGTCTTCAGAAGCACCGGGGTTGGAAATGCGCTTGTAGTGGTTATAGACGGCCACCGAGAGCACCTTCTTGGCCTCGTCCTGGCCGATCACGTACTGATCAAGAAAGGCTTTGAGTTCCTTGGGGGTGGGAAGGTCGCTGCCGAGCGTGAACTCGGCGGCTTCGTTGGCTTCTTGCTCGATGATACGGGTGCAGGCGGCAATGCAGTCGGTGCAAATCGCCACACCCTCGCCCGTGATAAGCCGCTGGACCTGATTGGCAGGCCGGTGGCAGAACGAGCAGTGGTCTACGACGTCATTCTTTTTTGCCATTTTTTTCCCGGATGAGCACTTTGTCGATCAGGCCGTACTCGACGGCCTCGGTGGCCGACAGGAAGTGATCGCGTTCCAGGTCGGTAGCGATGGTCTTGGCGGTCTTGCCGGTATGTTTGGCAAAAATGTCGATGGTCATGTTCTTGAGGCGCACGATCTCGCTGGCCTGGATCTTGATGTCGCGGGCCTGGCCCTGGGCGCCGCCCCAAGGTTGATGAACCAGAATGCGGCTCGAAGGCAGGGAATACCGTTTGCCTGCAGTCCCACCGGCCAGAAGCAGGGCGCCCATCGAGGCAGCCTGTCCGACACAGATGGTCTGCACGTCGCAATGGACGTACTGGATGGTGTCGTAGATGGCCAAACCCGCCGTGACGCTGCCGCCGGGCGAGTTGATGTACACGGAAATATCTTTCTCGGGATCCTGCGCATCGAGAAACAGCAGCTGAGCGACCACGAGGTCGGCCATCACGTCATGGATCTCACCATCCACAAAAACAATCCGGTCTTTCAGCAGCCGAGAGAAGATGTCGTAGGCTCGTTCCCCGGCGCCGGTTTGCTCGACGACCATTGGAACCAGGTTGCTCATATAGGAATTCATGGGGGGAAAGTTACTCCTTTTGTCCCATCAAGTCCACATAGGAGACCTTCTTTCCCTTCTTGAGCTTCGACTGCGCCAAGAGGAAGTCGCCGAGCTTTCGGTCTCGCACGTCGTGCTCCAAGTAGTTCATCAGGCCGTTCTGACTGAAGTAGTCCCGGGCCTCATCGACACTGATTTTGCTGACTTCGGCCTGCTTGAGAACCTCGGCATCGAGCTCCTCGGCGCTGCAGTCGATCTTTTCGGCCTCAAGGATCTTTTCCATCACCAGACGGCGACGCAAGACGACCACGGACTGGGGCTTCCACTCGTCCATCATGCGGTGTTTGCCTTCGTGGCCGACCATCTGCTCGAGCTGTTCGGGCCGCAGGCGGCTGTTGGCGGCGAAGGTGCGCCAGGTCTGCTCCATTTCGGCGGCAATCATCGACTCGGGCAGTTCAAAGCTGGTCTGGGCAGCCACCTTTTCGAGGACAGCGTCAATGTTTTTTTGGCGGAGCGCTGCCGCGAGGTTTTTGGTCAGTCGGTCGTTGATGCTCTTTTTCAGGTCATCGAGGGTCTTGAACTCCTCGCTGACGTCCTGGGCCAACTCGTCGTTGATCTCAGGGAGTTTCTTTTCCTTGATGGCGGTGACCTTCACCTTGAGGGTTCGGGAGCTTCCTGCCAGATCTTTGATCTCAAAGTCGGCCGGATAGGTCTTGGTGACGGTGCGTTCTTCGTCTTTCTTTTGGCCGGTGATCTCTTCGTCAATCTTGTAGAAGTTGTAGCCGCTGCCCACAGTGAACACAAAGTCCTGACGGCGGGTGCTCTCAATTTCGGCCTTGGCGTCGTCGAGCTCGACGTAGTTCACGGTGACGGTGTCACCCGAGGCGACCTTGACCACGCCCTTGGCGTCGCCGGCCTTGTCGATGACCATCGAGTTCTGTTCCTGCAAGAGCTCAAGCTCGCGCTTCTCGTCGTCTTTGCCCAGCACGACCTGAGGCTCTTCCACCTCGATTCCCTTGTAACCCGGCAGAGTGAACTGGGGAAACACGTCGTAGCGCAAAGTAAACGTGAAATCCTTGTCGAGCGTGAGTTCGAGGTTCTTGTCGATGATCTCGGGCTGGCTGTAGCTCAAAGGCTTTTCTTCAATGGTGTCAAACACATCATGAAGAGCCTTGTCGACAAGCGTCTGCAGGGCCTCGGCCTTGAGGCCTTCGCCGAACTTCTTCTCGAGCACCGACACAGGTACTTTTCCCCGGCGGAAACCGGGCATCACAGCGTCCTTGACGTACTTGTTGAGCAGACCTTCATACTCCTGGCGGGAGGCGGTCTGGGCGATGGTCAGTGTCAGCTCGACGGCGGACTTTTCCAGTTTCTTGATCTCTTGCTTGACGATCATGCGGTTCCTCGATTCCTTCGGATTCTGCGGTCTAGAAAAAGAAAAGGCGATCCAGAACCTCTGGACCGCCTTTTGCAAGAGCGAAAGACGGGACTCGAACCCGCGACATCCACCTTGGCAAGGTGGAGCTCTACCACTGAGCTACTTTCGCAAAAACGAACTTCGCGGCTACCTTGGTGAGAGGCCACAATTCAAAGAGTGCGCCCCGGACAATGCGAGAGAAGGGACTCGAACCCTTACACCTTACGGCACTGGAACCTAAATCCAGCGTGTCTACCAATTTCACCACTCTCGCAATTCCTTCCCGAAAGAAGAAAGACGATTCTGAGCCGGCAAGGATTCGAACCTTGGACCCGCAGATTAAGAGTCTGCTGCTCTACCAGCTGAGCTACCGGCCCTCTCAAAAACGTCAAAATACCGAACAAACCAAAAATGCGCTCGACACGATTCGAACGTGCGACCTACGGATTCGAAGTCCGGCGCTCTATCCAGCTGAGCTACGAACGCAGCTTTTCCGGCCTTTCGGCCGGTCGGGTGGATGACGGGGCTCGAACCCGCGACAGCCAGAACCACAATCTGGAGCTCTACCAACTGAGCTACAACCACCATGTCAGTCGTCAGTGGACGTTGCTTAATAAACACTGTTATGCAAAAAGAATCAAGGGGAAGCGGAAAGATTTTTTCGTTTCTTGACAACCCTCCCGTGCCGTCCTTAAATGCTAGCAGGAGTCGACCGCCATGAGTCTCAACAACCGCCTGTACATGATCCTGTTCCCCAACACGGCCCTGGTGGGCTCGCAGTTGCCCCCCGACGATTTTGGTCGGCACTTCATCTCGGGCTCGAGCAAATACTACAGCGGAAAGTTGATTTTCGCCGAGATCGATGCCGCCTACCGCCACGAATACTTCAACATCGACGACGCGCTGAAAGACATGACTCACGCCGACGGGAGACCGAAGTCGACCAAGTACATTTCGACCTACCGTGTGCTCGAGCATATTGAGTTCAGCGCGATCCTGAGCCTTTACATCACCACACCCGAAGGCTTCACCCTCCCCCTTGTTCAGGGTAGCTATGAGGCCACCCACCAAAGCGGCCTGATCCGGATCTTTGGCGAGATCGCGCCGGTGTCAATGATGGTGCTGTCGGACTATAACTTCCGCGACTTCTCGAAGTTCATCACTAACCCCAAGGGCCACGTGGGAGCCCCCAAGATGTTCTACACGCAGATCGACCTCGACATCGACGAATTCCTGGCCGATTTTGAGGCCAACCCGCTGATGCAACCGCCCATCCCCGATATTCATCCGTCGGTACTGCGCGAGTCGGTACTCGATCTGCGCAAGTATGTCGACAAACACACCAAGGGCCTTTCGCTGTCGAACCCGCTGGGCAAGATCAGCTTTCGGCACCTTCGGCACGGTTTCATGTTCGCCAGCCAGGAAGAAAACAAGTTCTATCCGCTCCCCGCGCCCAAGGATATCGAGAAGCTGCACTTTCGGTTCTGGAAGACCATGTAACTATGCCGGAGCGCCGCGTAACGCGACTGTTATCGGCTGCGCTGGCCTCCGTTGCACTCCTTGCGGGTGTATGGGTGGCCTATCATTCCTCCGATTTGAAGTCGCCGCCTTGGCGTGACCGGCTGCCGCTTTTCTTTCCGTTCTACACGGCTGTTGACCAGTCGGGACGCGCGTACACGTCGGACTCAGCGACCAGCCGCCTGGTGGCCCTCGACCGAGACGGAAGCCTGAGGTGGACGCTCGACGGCCGCAAATACTCGGGCGGATTCTACAACGCTGTCGGGCTTGCCATCGACAGCCACGACGACCTTTACGTCACCAATTGGTTGCCAATGGTGGCGCAGAATGCCCTGGCCCAGGAACTGCAAATCCAGCGCTACAATTCATTGGGTCAGCTCATGGGCACCGTTTATCGCCTGGAAAACACGAGCCACAGCGAAGACTTTCCGGGGTACTTCTCGTTCACCATTCAAAAAGACGTTTTGTACATACTGCATGGGGACGGAACCCGCTACGACCTGTTTCAGGTTCCCGCAGCAGGGGGAACCCCAACTCTTGTGCGCACGGTCAACGCCCCGACAGACTTTGTGTCAATTGCGAATACACCGGACGGAACTCTGGCGGGAGCAGCGCGCAACGGCACCCTGTGGAGGGCGGCGCCGGGTCAAGACTGGAAACTCAGCCCGGTGCCTGGAGTCGCGAAGCCCTGGGATCTGAAGTTCCACCCTGACGGCAGTCTGCTTGTCTTGGACCTCCTGGGCGGAACGATCAAGAAGTTAGGTCTCGATGGAAGCCTCGAGATCGTTCTCGACAGCAAGCAGACGGGGGGAACTTTTTCCGACACATTCTCGCTGGCGCCTAACGGGACGCTCGTCATCGCGGACAAAGAACGGCAGCGCCTCCTCGTAAGCCCGTTTGCGCGCGAATATCGGGCCTACGAAGGGGCCTCGCTCAACTCGGGCACCGTAGCCGGCCATTGGGTAACCTACGTCAGTCTGGTCGTCGGCTCGCTTTGCGCGCTTGCGGCGCTCGTGTTGTTTTATCTGTTCGTCGTCAAACGCCGTGTTCCGTTGATGGTGATCCAAGTCGGCCTCTTTGTGCCCATTATTATCGCCGCCCAGGCCATCACTTTCGGACAAGTCTACGACGGCCTGTATTCCCGCTACAAAGCCGAGGTGCGCAACACGCTGCTCAACGCGGCCCAACTCGTGGCCCGAACCCTCAGTCCGCAAGACCTGCTCGCGCTCAAGAACCCCGCTGATCTGGACTCAGAGGCCTACCAGCGATTGAAGAAGGCCGTGCTGTCGCTGCGGACCACCGGGCGCGAAACCGGGGCCTTTTCGTACATCGCCTTGTACCGTAACCTGGGCGGCCACGTGCACATCGTGCTCACGGGTTCGGGGGTTTACGGCGTCAATTATCCGTACCCGATTTTCCCAGCACAGGCGATGGGCCTGTTCAGCGCACCCGGGGTGCAGACGGCCGACTACTCGGACGACTACGGCGAGTATTCTGGGGGTTTTGCGAGCGTCGCCGGGCCCGCGGGTTCCCCGGTAGGCGTCGTCGAGGTGGGTCTGTACGCCGACTTGGTGAAGGAGGTCGAAAACTCCTATTTCGCCAGCGCCCGGTTGTTCTCGGCGGTCAGCGGTGGCATTTTCGTCGTGATTCTGTTCATCATCACCCTGCTCTTGATCCGTTCGCTCAATACCCTTCGCCGCATCACCCGCGACATTGCCCTGCGAAACATCGAACTGCCGACGGAACTCAAGAGCCACGACGGGATCGGGCAGTTGGGGGGCGACTTTGGCACCATGCCCCGCAAGCTCAAGGGCTACTTCGACGAAATCACGGCGCATGCCGCGACGAGCGCGCGTTTTGTGCCGCGCGACTTCATCAACCTGCTCGAGGTGGAAGACCTCACCAAGGTGAAGGCGGGCAATCATGCCAACCGCGAAATGACGGTCCTGTTCAGCAGCATCGTCAACTTCCGCAAGATTACGGGCTCTATGTCGAGCCAGGGCGTCGTGAACTACCTGAACGCCTACCTCGCCAGAGTGGCCCCGCACATCCGCGACAACCGGGGTTTCGTCGACAAGTACTTCGGTGGCACGTACCTAGCCCTGTTCCCGCGCACGCCTCGCGACGCACTGACCACTTTCAAGCTGGTGAATCGCCATTTGGCCAACCAAAATCGGCAACGGGTGCGCTCGGGCAGCGGGGGCCTGTTCCTGAGTTTTGGCATCCACAAAGCCCCCCTGATGCTCGGAATCGTCGGCGAGGAGCAGCGCTTGGAGGGCACGGTAGTCAGCGATGCAGTCAATCTGACCAGGCACCTCAACGACTGGTGCCGCCTGTACCACGTTCCGTGCCTGGCCACCTTTCAGACTTTGGAGCAAGCGGGCGCTTTCCCTTTCCGCAAGATCGACCATGTGATTGTCAAAGGAAGAAGTGAGCCCCTACTGATCTGCGAGCCCCTCGATGAGCTGGATCCGGAGAAGGCTGTACTGATGGACTATCTCAAGGCCTACGACGAAGCCTTTTCCGCCTTCGAAAAGGGTGACCTGAAGACGGCCTCTGACGGCTTCGAGTTCCTCAAGGCGCGGGCCCCGAAGGACACCGTGATTCAGCAGCACGCGGCCCGTTGCCGTCAGATCCTCGAAACCGGTAGGCCCGAGGTGTGGAACCCGGCTGTCCAGTTCCACGAGAAGTAAGGAGCCCGCGATGATCGAGTTCAAGGCCTTTTTGTTGCGTTTTAGTGATGGCCTGCTGTTCCTGCTTCCTGTGGCGGTCGTGACGGGGGTACTGGCACTCTTGTTTTCGTCGGGCCCTGTTTCGGAGTTCCTCGGGGGCAGCCTGACGACCCCTCGCAACTTTCAGTTTCCGGTCGCGGTCGATTTTGACAAGAACGACAACCTGTATGTCATCGACACCAACTCCCGCCGTATTTTGAGCTTCACCCAGGCGAGCAAGGAGCGCTGGGCGCTCGAAGGTGGCAAGCGCACCGGCGGCTTTTTTGAGTCGTACCGTTTGGCGGCCAAGCCAGCGGGCGGAGTTCTGGTGTACAACGCCCTCCTTGACCCCGACGACAGCAGCCTCGAGGCCGAGGAAATCCTGTCCTTCGGTGACGACGGAACGTTGGAAGGTACCCTGGTTCGCTCGTCCTACCCCAAGGAGCAGCGCGGGATCGACAACGAGCGCATCGGGGCGTTCCAGGTGCAGGGCGATTCGTTGTGGTACCTGTTCAAAGACCGAGGGCAACTGGTGCTCCGGGAAAGGCCCCTGGCCATGGGAGGCTCCACCGAACCTTCCGAGCACAGGGCGGTTTTCAGCGTTGCACTGCCACCGACGCTCGATTATGTCACGGCCGTACCTCACCTGCCCGAAGGTCTGGTCCTCACCGCGAGCACCGGAGAAGTCTACCTTCTGAACTCCGCAGGGCAGCTAAGTGTCCCGCCTTTTGCGTCCAGCGGCGTTTTGCAGAAGCCGTGGGACATCAAAGCCGCCCCTGACGGCAGCCTGTACTTCCTCGATGTATTGGGCTGTTCGGTGTGGAAAGCGGCTTCGCTCGAGGCCAGTACCCTGGAGCAGGTGTTCGGTCAGAACGACGTGCTCAAAACCGGGCGCAGCCGGACTTCCTTCGAAAGCGTCGGCGCAGGCCCGTCGGGAACCGTGGGCCTTGTCGACAAGTTTAACCAGTCGGTGTTCGTCAGGAAGGCCGATGGGACAACGCAGGTAGTTTCGGGCTGGTCGAAGACCGCTTGGGAGCAGATTTGGGACCTCACCTGGCTGGCCGTCGCCTTTGTTTTTGTAGTCAGCGGTATCTGGACAGTCGTGGGCCTGCTAAGGCGGTTCCTGGCAACCCGAACCTCGATTATTGTGAAGCAAGTCGCGCTCCTGTTGCCGCTGGTGATCGCGAGCGCCTACATCGGCACGGTGAGCATATTCCAACTGCTCGACGACCTTTACCAGAAAGAACTCAAGACCAAACTGATGTTTATTGCCACGGTCGGAGCACGGGCCGTGGACGGAAGTCTCGTCGGTGCGATTAACAAGGCCTCGGACTTTCAGCAAGCGGCCCACGTGCAGTTGCAGCAACAGGTCAATGCCTTGCTCAATTCCCGGGCCGACCCGTGGAACGAAGCCCTCCATTCGGTGGTGTACAAGTACCTGAACGACGAGTTCTACCTCGTGAAGACCTCGAGCCTTTATTACGGCGTCATGTACCCCTACGGGGGTGCTTCCCGCGAGCACTTTGCAGCCGCTCGAAGCGGAAAGGTGCAGTTCACCCGCCACGCCGACGAACACGGCGCCTACCTGAGCGCGCTGGCGCCACTCACAGGTAAGGATGGCCTTATTACTGGTCTGCTGGAGATTTACCACAACGACAACACCAGCCGCGAAATGGCTTACTCGTACAACGAGAACCTATTCAAGGGCATCGTCTTTTCGGTGCTCATGGTGCTTTTGCTGCTCATTGTCAGCGATGTGCTGATCTTCCTGGCGCTCGGCTACCTGCAGCAGGCCAGCGAAAAGTTGACCCGGGGCAAGTTGGGCATCACAGTCAGGGTTCGCCACCACCAGTTGAGCGGCGATCCGGCTTTCGAGGTCAGCACGATGAGCCCACGGCAGATGGAATACTTCGGCCTCCTCAAAGAAGTGCGGGATGCGAACGCCCGCTTCCTGCCCAGCGAGTTGCTTGATCTTTTGGGCAAGGAGAGCCTGGCCGACGTCGAGATCGGCGACCAGATCAAGCGGAAGGTCACACTGTTCTTTGCGGATATCCGCAACTTCGCTTCTCTTTCGGACGGGATGACACCAAAAGAAAACTTTGACTTCATCAACTCCTACCTCAGCGTGATCGGATCCGTAATACGCCGAAATGGGGGCTTTATCGAGCACCACCTGGGCGACGCCATCATGGCCCTCTTCCCCGAGAAACCCGAAGACGCGGTCAAGGCGGGCCTCGAAATGCGCGAAGTTCTGGCCGGCTTCAACCGGCAGCGCCAAGAAACCGGGCAAGTTGCCATCACCTTTGGAGTGGGGCTTCACTGCGAGGAAATCCTCCTGGCCGTTGTGGGTGAAGGCGACCGTCTGGCCGCGACGATCATTTCGGACGCCGTTGACCTGGTCAACCGACTCGAGGCTGCCACACAGGGCTACCACGCAGGCTTGGTGATGTCGGAACCGGTATGGCGGGCCCTGCCGGGCGAACTTCGGGCGCAAAGTCCGGCCGTGGGAACCATCGAGTACAACGAGGAAACGCTGGTGGTGCACGGCCTGTAGTGAGGCCCGTTTGCGGCGCAGTGGGAACTCCCCCCCCTTCCTTTCCCCCGAGATTACCGCAATACTGAAGGTGGAGTTCTCAACATGAAACTTGCGCTTTGTTTTATCGCCTTCGCCGTTGTCTTGGCGTCTTGCGGTCCCTCGACGCCGGTTGCCTCGAGTTCCTCCGCTGGGAATCCCTCCGATGCCGTGGCCTCACCTCGCAACCATCCCGAGGGCCGCCCATTCCGGGTTGCCGTTGTGCAGAGCGGAGACTATTACTCTTATAACCGCGTGCTCGCCAGCATCCATGGGGGGTTGGCTGATCTGGGTTGGACGACAGAGGATTCCTCTCCCCTCGGAGCCAACGGAACCATCCCTCAGATGCTCGCCCGCTGGAAACTGGCGTCCGGGAATGTCGGCTTTGACCCCGCGCTTTTTGTCGACCTGAAGTTCACGGAGGATTCGACGCTCCCTCCGGCACTGTTGGCGTTGCTCAATGGCTCGAGCGGCGCGGATCTGGTCATTTCACTCGGTACCATAGCCGGCAAGTTCTGCGCCCAAGCGGCCAAGGCGGGCGAGCTCAAGGTCCCCGTCTTGATTGAAAGTGTTTCGGACCCCATTGTCTCGGGGATCATCACCTCGGTGGAAGACTCGGGTTACGATCTCCTGACGGCTAGCCTTGACCCCGACCAGGACGAACGGCAGGTGAGGTTGTTCCAGCGGGTCATTCAGTTCAAGCACCTGGGGCTCATTTACACCGACACCGACACAGGCCGAACCTACGCGGCCCTCGCTGTCGTCACCAGGCTGGCCAGCGAACTCGGCTTTGAGATCGTCGCCGATATGGACGTGCTGGAAGACCCGCCGGACGAGAAAGACATCCCCAAGGCAGAGGCGGCCTTTGTCCAAGCCTTCGAGCGGCTCGCAAAAAAGAAGGTCGATGCTGTTTATCTCGCTATTCAGGCAGGATTAACTTCCAAGTCGATGCCGGCGATCGCCGCCCTGTCGGAACAGTATAAGATTCCGACCTTTGCCATGGAGGGCGTTGACTTTGTCCGCCTGGGTGCGCTGATGGGTGAGTCGGGCGATTTGCTGACCCTGGAAGGCCTCAATAGTGCGCGCAAACTCACCCGCGTTCTGGCCGGGGCGATACCGCGGTCTTTGCCGCAGGCCAATCCCCACCTGCCGCACGTCATTCTCAACCAGGCGACGGCCAAAGCCATAGGCTTTGCTTTTCCAGTGGACATGTTGCTGGCCGCAGACGAGGTAATTACCCAAAACCAACCCCGCAGGAAGGCACCCTGAACTCGGCGTGGCCCCTTCCCTGCAGCGACTTCCACCTTGATTGAAGCTGGTAGTACTATCAGAAACGCCATCGTCGAACTATAATGGTGTCAAATCGGAGGGGCCGTATTGGAAAAGCACAGCAAAGGTTTGAAGATCGAAGTCGGCCTGAACGCCGGCGATTTCCTCTTGGAGTGGAAGCGCAGCGCCCTTGTCGCCAACTACTTGGCAGACTTCATGGCCTACGAATACCCGCACCGTGAGATGGCCGAAAACCTGATTTCAACCGTGCTCAACGAGCTTATCGAGGCTGCCTACCGTCTGGCCGTCGATCGAAGTCCTCTGCAGCTTTTGCTCCGAACCGAAGACGGGCATCTGATTATCGCCTTGGACCATCAGTGTCAGCCCGGACTGTCGAGCACCTACCGGGAGTTCGTTGGACAGTTGGTTCAAGGTTCGGACGGTCCCTTGTACTTTCAGTTGCTCGAGGCCGAAACCCGCCCGGAACCGTTGTTCAATCAATTTGGCTTAGCGATGATCGCGCACGATTTTTCCGGGCAGATTACGGTCGAGGATCTTGGAACCACCCAGCTACGCACCACCATCGATTTGCCCACAAAGGAACTCTCCGCATGAAACTCAAGTCCGGTTCCTGCACGCTCACCTTTGACCTTCTTGATCAACAGATCGATTTCGAGGGTACGTTCCGGCCCGAATCCGCCGCCGACGCGAAGGACGTTTTCGAATACCTGACCAAGAAGCATGGGCAAGTCCGCGGCGTGTTCCGCCTCAACTTCCGCCGCCTTCGCTACATCAACGCCGAGGGCGTCTATGCGCTCGCCCGCTTCATCCGCCACGCGAAGGAAGCAACCGAGGCCCAGCGTAGGTCTGGCTCCATCCAACTCATCGCCTCGGCGGTGTTGGCTTGGACCGAGCACGTCTTGCCCAACCTGACCAGACTCTGGGACAAAGTTGAGTTTCAGGTGCACGACCGTAACTTCTACGGTAGTCAGGGTCTGATCGAGGACCTGGAGTTCATCCCGTTGCTCCGTAACCAGACCCGCATCCTGTGGCCCCTCGAAAAAGAGGTCCTCCGCCGTCATGGGCTTGAACGAGGCATGCGGGTTGCCGACGTTTGCTGTGGTTGCGGCGATGTTCCCTTGCTGGTGGCCCGGGAGTTTCACCCGAGTTTCATTACGGGTATCGACCATTCGGAAGCTGCCATGGTCTACGCTCGCCAACTTCAAGACGATTTTGGCGTGTCCAACGCCGAGTTTCAGCGGGGCGACGCGACGGCGCTCATGCTTGCCGACGACAGTTTCGACTTTGTGACTTGCCGACTGAGCCTCCAAATCTTCTCGAAGCCCGAGCAGATCCTGAGCGAGCTGATCCGAATCACCAAGCCCGGCGGCCGTATTTACACGCTGTGTGAGGACTACGACCTGATCGTCGGCTACCCTGAAAGGAACTCCATCCGCCACACCTACGAGAAGGCAACCGAGTACGGCGAAGCCCTGGGCATGGACCTGATCAGCGGCAAGAAACTCTACGGCATGTTGACCCGCGCCCGCCTGGAAGACGTCCGCGCCGAGCACATCATGGTCGACACCGCCAATACCTCCCGCCCCGACTTTGCCAAGGTGATCGAGAGCTGGCGTCAATTCTCGGCCTTCAGCATTGGCGATCAACTGAAGCTAGGCGACGAGGACCGCGCTCGGCTCCTCGAAGGCTACGACGCACAACTGCGCACGATTGCCGATCCCGAGGGCTACACGACTTGGAACATGGTCGCATGCTCGGGCAGGAAACCCCTATGAACAAGTTTTTCAGCCCCATCGCGCGGAGCTTCCGGCGCAAGCTCATCCTGTTCAATCTGGTGGCTGTCTTCTTCACCGCCATCGCTCTGTTTTCGTACATGATGCTGAACTTCAGCACCATCACGCAGTTCTCGCTGGCACAAAACAGCCAAAGCATGGAGTCGACTGTCGAAGACTACCTCCAGAAGCTCACCCGCGAGAAGGCGGAATCGACCGGTCTGGCCCTTCAGGCCGCACAGGACAACTTGACCGTCGTGGGCAAGATGGCCCAAAGCCTGATCGACAACGGCGAGGCTCTGAGGGCCAACCGTGCGCTGCTCGATCTTCCCCTTTTCGCCACCCCCCTCGAAAGCCGTCACGGTGCCTTGACCAGTCGGGCCACCGACGCTGTCGATACCCTTATTCCGCCGGCGCTGGTCGCCGACCCTGCCGCGCGTCGAGCCCTCGAAACATCGGCTTTGCTGAATCTGGGACTCAAGCCGGCCTTCGAGGCCAATCGGAACAACGCGTTCCTGTACTTCGTGGGCGTGCCCCCGGTAACCCGCGCCTACCCGAACATTGACCTTGCCGAAGTGATGGGTGAGGGACTTAACGCCTTGTTCTGGAAGGACTTCTTTGCCGAAAACGTGGCCCATTGGACGCGGTGGTATACCGATAAGGCCCTGCAAAAGACGAGCCCCAACCCGGTTACCATGGAGTCACCCTACATCGACGCCGCCGGACAGGGCATGATGGTCACGATGTTCTATCCCTTGTGGGACGCCAAGAAGAAGGCCTTTGCCGGTGCCGTGGCCGCAGACATCACGCTGTCCAAAATCATCGAGAATACCCTGTCGATCAAACTGGCCAAGACGGGCTTTGCCTTCCTGATGAATGGTCAGGGCAACATCATCGCCATGCCCGAAAACGGTTACAAGCACTACCAGGTCAATCTGACCGAAACCAAGCAGGGCTCGTTGTCTTACTACTCGGGGTCCCTGTCCGACTCCAAGTTGGATTCCGTGAAGAAGATGGCTGAAACGCTGCTGATCGGTCGAACCCAGGAGCAAGGACTGCTCAAGCTCGACTTGGATGGTGATCCGGCAACACCAGACGGCAACATTGTTGTTTGGGCCAACCTTCCTGCCCTGAACGACCGGGCTTACGGCCAGGATTCGTGGAAGATTCTGATCAGCGTTCCCGAGACCGAAATCTTTGAAGCGCTCAACGCCACGCATCAGGCCATCAGCCAGGAAAGCCTGAGCATGTCGTTGATTTCCATCCTGATCCTTGTGGCCTTCCTGATTCTCATCAGCTACGTTTCCTTCAAGGTGGCTGACCGGACGACGCGCGACCTTCAACTGCTCGCCGAAGCGGCCAAGCAGGTGAGCGTCAAGAACTATGACATCAGCACCAATCTGACGTCGCTGGACGAGATCGGGCAACTCGGCCGGGTTTTTGACGGCATGACGCGCGATATCAAGGACTATACCATCCATCTGGAATCCAAGGTGGAAGAGCGTACCGCTGACCTGGTGAAAGCCAACGAGCAGATCACCGAGCTTAACGCCCGGCTCAAGGGCGAGAACCTTCGACTGGGTGCCGAACTCGACGTTGCCAGGCGCTTGCAGATGATGGTGCTTCCCGGGGCTGGCGAGATTTCCTCGATCCCGGGGCTTGATATTGCCTGCTACATGCGGCCGGCCGACGAAGTGGGGGGCGACTACTACGATATCCTGCGCTTCGGTGACACGGCCTTCATTGGTATCGGCGACGTGACAGGCCACGGACTGTCAGCGGGCGTCATCATGCTGATGGCGCAGACTGCCTTGATGACGCTGTCGCACTCGGGTGAGACAGATATCTCCCAGATCATGAACGTGCTCAACCGCGTGCTCTACAACAACATCCTGCGAATCCGGGAAGACAAGAACATGACTCTTTCGGTACTTCAGTACCGAAACGACGTGTTTACTGTTGTTGGTCAGCACGAGTCGGTTCTGGTCTGCCGCGTCGATGGAAGCGTCGAAGAGGTGAATACGATGGATCTGGGCCTACCGGTAGGCCTGGAAGAAGACATCCGATCGTTTATTGGCACCGAGCAGATCACGCTCCGCAAAGGCGATACCATGGTTCTTTACACCGACGGTGTCACCGAAGCTGTGAACCGCTCTGAGGTGCAGTACAGCCTCGAGGGCCTCAAGGTCAGCCTTGCCAGGCACCACAGTTTGCCAGCGGCCGAACAGCTCGACCGGATCAACGCCGATTTGGTCGCCTACATCGACGGCTCGAAAATCCACGACGACATTTCGGTCGTGGTGATCAAGAAGGAGTGAGTCTTGACTGAATCTTCCAAGCAGTACGGCGAGTTCACGGGCTCCGATCAGCTTGCCCTTGGCGTCCACAGAAGCCTGAGGCTGGATGCCTCGGACCTCAAAGCCTTTTGGCGGCGGTGCAGCATGACCGCTGACTTTTGGTCTCGTTATGGGAGCCTTTCGGTCCCGTCCCGGCCTTCGAGCGGCTGGCTGAACCGGGATGCGGCCTTTCAAGTGATTGCGTATCTGCTCAACGAACTGTTTGAGAACTGTGCCAAGTTCACCGCCGGCCCGCTGACCGGAGTCTTGTTCGACGTCTGGGAGCTAGAAGACCGAATTGTGTACCGCGTGAGCAACCACATCCGACCCAATGATGTACAAGCGTTCGTTAACGTGGTAAAAGAAATGTTGGACGGCGACCTTGAAGAGCTCTATTTCAAAAAACTCGAAGAGAACGCGGAGTCTGGTGAAGGTGGCTCTGGCTTGGGTTATCTCACGCTGATGAAAGACTATGGCGTCCGGTTTGGCTTCGCCTTCGAGCCGTTGAATGCCGAGAGCGTTCTGGTCCATGTTCAGGCGTTGGTGAGCAAGAAGGAGATTTGAGAGCATGTCTACCGAAGTCATTAAGGGCGACGACTACAGCGTCGAGTATCATCCTACTACCTCGCAGCTTTTTTTCCGGGGGACAATCCGTCTACAGACCACCGAGGACTATGTTCCCGTGATGGAGCTGATGCAGAAAGCTCACGCCGGCTGCGCCGAAGGTGGTACCAATCTCATCATGGACTTCAGCCACCTCGAGTTTCTTAACAGCTCGGGCATCAATGCCATCAGCAAGTTCGTGATCGCGACTCGCAAAGAGGCCAAAATCTGTATTGACGTCCTCGGAAACAAGGATATTTACTGGCAGCAAAAGTCACTGCAGAACCTCCAGAAGCTCTGGGCCAAAGTCACCATCACCATAAGCTGAGGAGGACCCCATCGACAGCAATCCTGACGACCAGAAACGTCTAGAGGACCTTCAAGCCGAACTGTCTGACCTTCAGATGCTCTACGAGAACAATCTTGACCACAGCTCCTCGCTCGAAAACGAGCTGATCGACAAGAACCGGGCCATGGAAGAACTCCGAGACAAGATGAAGAAGTACCTGTCGCCGCAGTTGTACCAGGCTTTGCTGGGAGGCACGACATCGGCCGATACCCACGTGCACTCACGCAAGAAACTGGTCATCTACTTCTCTGATGTCGTCGGCTTCTCCGACCTAACCGACACGATTGAACCCGAGCTCCTGTCCGATATTCTCAATTCCTACCTGACCCGTATGTCCGAGATCGCACTCAAGTATGGCGGCACGGTGGATAAGTTCATCGGAGACGCCGTCATGGTGTTTTTTGGTGATCCGGAAGCCACCGACGACACCACGCACGTGCGTCAATGCGTGGGCATGGCACTCGAAATGCGCGAGCAGCTGTTTGTGCTTCGTGAAGCCTGGAGAACAAAAGGTATTGACCGGACCATTCAAGTTCGGGCGGGCATCAACATCGGCTACTGCACGGTGGGCAATTTTGGCAGTGACTACCGCATGGACTACACCATCATCGGGGGCCAGGTAAACACGGCGGCGCGCCTTCAGTCTGCGGCAAAACCCGACAGCATCTACATTTCGGCTGCCGCATCGTCCCTGGTGGAGGATTTTGCCGAACTTCGGTTCGTCGGTCCGCTCAGTCTCAAAGGCATTCACACCCCGGTCGAAGTGTTCGAGGTTCTCCGGCTCAAACAGTCCCACGAAGAGGTGGGTCGGCCTTCACTGGCTCAACTCCACGGGCGGAGGCTTCGCATCAGCAGCATCGATCTCGATTTGGCCGACGCGAGCGATGAAGAGATCCACGACCTACAGCGGGCCCTCAGTCAGGTTCTGGTCGGACTCAGCACGCGCAAATGAACCGGAGTTGCTTTCTTCCGTGAGGCCTTCGGGGGGCTCAGGTCCACTGGTAGTATTGGATGCGGAGCGGAAGAACGGAAGAAACCTGAAAGTTGATCTTGACGGTGTCATGACTGAGTTGGCCCCGAACGACCAACCGGGCTTCGGCTCCGGAGATCCCTTCGAATCCCGCTGCTGTCAATCGACCGTGGCGACGGACTAACTCCGAAGCTTTGGCAGACCTGACTTCGAAAGATTCGTCGGGCAAGACGTTCTCGGCGAACAGTAAATCCGCGGCGCCCGGGGAAAAGTCAGCCAGCAGGTCGAGCAAGGCGAGTCCGATTCGGCGCAACTCCTCGGGAACCTCGGGTGCAGGCGTCGCAAGCTGGCCATGCGCGTGCAGAAGTTCGAGCGCGGCCACGGTGGCGTCGCCCATTCGGGCATAGGTGCTGTCGGCCAGGGCAACCACGCCCACGCCGCTACCGGGCACCCAGCGCATGCTGCAACCCCAACCCGGAAGGCCCCCACTGTGGGCGGTCACCGGTCCGATCGCGTCATGATGCAGCGCGATCAACCCCATGCCGTAGGCGCCCTGAAACACCCATCGTCGGCCGTCCAGCATAGTGACCGGCTCGGGTGGAAAGGGGGTTGCACCCTGCTGCATTTCGCGCCGTGTCGACCGCCTGTGAGGAAGTCCGTCTTCGCCGGCTCGAGACGGCCAGGCAGCGGAGAAAAAACCGATCCAGCGAGCGAGATCCTCGACCGTGGAGTGAAGGCCACCCAACGGAGCAAGAGCACTGTTCGAGTAATCTTCGTTCAACCGCCATGAAGTCGAGTCCATTCCGAGGGGGCCCAGGAACTCTTCGGTAACTTGCCGTTGCAACGAACGGCCACCGACGCGATGAGCGATTCGGCCCAGCACGGCGTAGGCAAGGTTGGAATACTGGAGGGGTGCGCCGGGAACAGTGGCGAACACGGCGCCCCGACTCAACAGCAGGTCGAGTTCGCCGTTGTCCAAGCCCATGTGCCGGTCTGCCCACGGGTCGTCGGTAGCAAGTCCTGACGCTTGAGTCAGCAAGTGGCGAATCGTCAGCGGAGGCGAATCATCGGGCCCGGTCAGCGTCGCCAGCTCCGGCGCGTAGCGCACCAGCGGATCATCGAGACGCAGCTGACCGGAATCACGGAGTCGGAGGACGGCCGAAGCGGTGAAACTCTTGGTCATCGAAGCAATGCCAAAACGTGTCGTGGCGTCGGCGGCATGGCCACCGCTGGCAACAAGCACACCCTTGTTGACAACGCCCCAAGACAGGTGTGCTGAACGATTGAGCACACGATGCGCTTCAAAGAGGCAGTCCAGAACCGGCTGAAGTTCCTCGATTGTCATGGTCTGCTCCTATTCAAACAGTACAATATGCCAAGGAAAGTAGGTCAGCCGGGCCAGCGGCTCAAAATCACCGCCGTAACGTGACCCAATGGCCGCCAACAGCGCGCCCTCGGGCTGTCCCATCCTGCGGGCGAAGCCCAGCGTGATCGCCAAGCCCCGAAGGTCGAGGCTGGCGAGAAAACCTTGCTCGGCGCTCCGATAAAGTGCCAAACCGTCGTTGGGCGACTCTGGAGTCCGCGAACCCAGCCGCGTCAGAGCCAGTCGCGCTCGAACCGAAGGATCCCCGGATTGTTCCACGTAAAGCTCGGCCCGGCCCAAATGTTCTTCTGCACGCTCAGCATTGCCCAAGGCGGCCCACGTCGCTGCGAGATTGTTCTCGACCCCGGACCTCTCCCAGCCATCGAAGCACAAGACGGCCGCAGCCTGAAACGACATCAACGCACCGGCCGCGTCACCCAAAGCCAGGAGAGCGAGTCCGCGATTGTTGTGAGGCGCACCCAGACGGGTCTTTTCTCCCGCTTCCTCCAAAAGACTCAGCCCCCGTTGCGCCTCTTCGGCGGCTCTTTCGAACTTTCCGGCGATACTCAGCTCGACAGAAAGGTTGACTCTCGCCGAGCCGGCCATCGCCCTCTCTCCGAGGTCATCGAACAGACGACAGGCCTCGTCAATGAGAGGAACTGCCTCGTCGCCTTCCCGCATCGAACCTGCATTCTTGAGAAGAAAGGCGAGTTCGCGGGTCCAGCCGCCAGTGCGGAAGGCCGTCATGGCCAGACCAAAATCCTCGGCAGCCTGGGCGTGTCGCCGCAGATAGTAGGCCGTGTAAGAACGTCGCATCCGGCAGCGGGCAGCGCCCTTGAGGTCTCCCGCTGCGACATAGCCCTCCAGAGCTCGGTCAAGGGCCTCGAGCGACGGCTCAACCTGATCGAGGAAGTACAGGCAAGTAGCCTGAAGTTCGGCGGAAGCAGGCTGCGGGTCAAGCGCCGCGATCCGACCCGCCAACTCAGCGCGCCGAACCGCGAACATCGCTTCGGCGATAGGGAGTACGGCGGCCAACCAAAGGGGCGAACTTTCGAGCAGGGCGCGAATTCGGGTGGTCAGGGACTGATCCGTTCCGGAGGGGCTGCGTGCGAGTGCGCAAGCGACAGGAACGGCCAGCACTTCGACCCGGAGTTCGAGCGCTTGAAAACGGTTCAGGCCCTTTTGGGTGAGCAGGTCAGCGGCCAGACACCAACCCACTGCGTTGAGCCCTTCGGGCAGGGGCTTGGGAACCTCAAGCACGGCAAGTACGGGTTCGGCAGACACCCCCGTGAGGTCACGACGATGGAGAAGATCGACCAACAGCGCCTCGAGAATGGCCTGATGGGCGAACTGCACGTAGACTTCTCCCTCCTGTTCGGTGCGAACAAGCAGTCCACGATCCAACAGCGTCTCGATCGGGTCGAGGTAGGCACAGAGGGCCGCAGGGTTGCCCCCGTAGCGTGCGTTGAAACGTTCCCGCTCGCGCGAGACCCTTTCGGGCGACAACAGGGCAGACCCGGTGGCCAAGCATTCGTCGAGTATCGCCTCGAGGACCGAGGGGTCCCGGAGCGTGGCGACCATGGTTCTGGCAAAGGCCGCGTGCAGGCCGGCCTGATCGCGGATCTCGGCGGACCGTGCGGGGTCAAGGCGACAGAACAACTGAAGGTGGAGAGGAACCGCCAACAGTTCCTGGAGGTTCGCCTCGAGCGAGTTCCAAGGCGGGAGAGTTCCCTCCCAGACCGAAGTCTTGACCGTGCCGTAACGTTCGTAGGCCTCGCGCACCTCATCGGCCGAAAAACTCGGCAGGGGACACGCCGGTTCGCCTTGCGAAGAGTACCAACAGTCCCTGTGCGCCAGAGCCGGGGTAAGCGCTTCGTGCTGGGCCTCATGATCGAGGAGCGACTTCCAGGCTTCCTCCCGGTAAGTAACAACCAGTCGCACCCAACCCAGGGGTTTGGCCGCTGCGGCAAAGTCGTCCAGCCATGCAAGCAGAAGGCGGGGAACTTCGCTCTCGTTGGCCGCATCGACCAAGATAATGAGACGGCTTTCGCTCCCGGGTGTACGACGGCTGTGCAAGACGGTCAGGAGCGCCTGCATGGAACCGACGTCGGGAGCAAGCCCAAAGGCATCACGGAACACCAAAAAGGGATCCGTAGCGCCGGCTTCGCTTGCTCGGAAGCTGTGCCCGGGCACCAGAAGGACAACATCATCGCCGCCACGGACCAACAATTCGTCGGAGCAACGGCACAAGAGACTCGACTTGCCGGTGCCGGTGGTTCCGGTCAAGAGAATCGCTGGTTTTTCCCGCTGCTCCAAGAAGCGCTCGAGCAGTCCATCGGCACCTTTTCGCGGTTGGTAGACTTGGGGAAGGTACTTCGTGCCCGTCATTTCCGACAACCTCGTGCTGGTCCAGAAGCCTGCGAGCGCTGCCAGGCCGGGAACACCGACCTCTTCCAACTTAAGGCGCAGATCGACGTTTTTCTGTGCCAGAAGAGTTTCGTAGTACGAGAAGTCGCTCTCAGAATCCTCTCGCGCTGTCACACCCACGTAGGCGATGCGCTTTCGGTTGTAGCCGTCAAAAAGCAACAAGGGCTCCCCTGCCCCGAGGCCCTGAGCCCCATGACCGACAAACAGCGGGTACAGGGGCCAGTCCCCGACCGAGGTTCGCAGAAAAAGAGCTGACCGGCCTGGGTCGGACGAATAGGGAGCCAGCAGAGGCGTCGCTGGTACCAAGGTCGGAGTGGTGCCGCGAAGCAAGATGTACTGCGCCGGGTCGGAATCGTCCAAGAAACTGAGGTCACTTTCTTCGGGCGGATCCAACCTTTGGAAAAGCGAACATTCACTCAAGAAAGTAGAGCCAGCGAGCAGCGCCCGAAACGCCTCGAGGTAATGGGGGGTCACTTCCTCCAGACTTTCGTTGGACAGGGGCACCGAATGACCCCAGAGGCGGTTGCGGACCTCCCTCAGGAACTCCAGAGGGTGTTGGGTCTCCCCGCCAGAGGTTTGACCCGGCCACACCACCGGTACCTTGGGCACCGCCTTCAGGTCTTCCCTAAGGGTGGGAAAACAGGGCGTCAGCCCGCTGGCCGGGAAGTGCTTGACGGCAGTGTTGATCACCGTCAACCAGTCGCCAATATGGGGAGTACGGAGCGCCCGAAGCGAGCGTTCCATCGGCGGGATCACCACGTCCTGATGCAGATATTGCGACAGAAGACCGAGGGACACGACGCGCAGGTACTGGTTGTAGGCAAAAAGCAGATGTTCCAGGCGCCGGAGAGGTCCCTGTGAGGGGTCAAGCGCGATGGCAAGGGGGCAGGCAATGGGCCAAGGCAATTCATTGGGTTGCATGGACACCTCCAAGGGAACGGAGTTCGGGCCACCTGACAAGCAAAGGTATACCCCGCGCGAAGGGCTGTGTCATGGTCGTCCACGCATGACACACACCCGAAAGAATGGACCGTCGGACTACCAGGGTCAAGACGAACCTACCTTCAATCTCGGCCGGTCTTGGCGGTGCCGAGGAGGCGCCGCAACAGCGGTACCTTGAGCTCGACGGCCTTTTCGGGACAGAGCTCCTGACAACAATAGCAACGGATGCACCGGTCGTAGAGGTAGCTCGGTGGAACCTTGTGGTCGCCTGAGTGCCAGTCCACCGCCTTGGGCGCGACGGGGCAGACTTTGACGCAGGTTCCGCAGCGGGTGCATCTCTCGGCGACGATGAAGGGCTTGGGGACCAACGCGTTCTTGGCGGCGCGGAACAGCCCGCCCGTGCGGAAACTCGGCAGCGGTTCGCGCTTGATATCGAAGCTCGGCTGGGAAAAGGATGCAAACGGGTCACCCAGCAGCTCGATTTCGTCGCGCTCAAGGGTTCCGGCACCGGCCTCGTGAGCGAAGGCTGTGGTGGGCACCAACGCCGGATCGACATCGAGCAGACGGCACAAGCTGGCGTCGAGGGCCACGGGGTCGGCCGAGAAGGCCAGCAGATTCATCGGCTTGGGGGTACCGCCCCGGGGCCCGTTGCCCTCCATGGCCAGGATCCCGTCCATTACGTACAAACGGGGCGCCACCCAGCGGTTGAGGTCAACCAGCATGCGGGCAAAGTCGCGGGCGTCGGGCAATTTGACATGGTATTCCCCCTTGAGCGCCCCCGGCACGCAGCCGAACTGGTTTTTGATCGAGCCCGTGAACTTCAAAAAGCCGTGTGTCTTGAGTTTAGGGAGCGAAATCACGCCATCGGCCTCGGTCACGCCTTTGGCCACGACGAAACGCTTGTTTTGCAGCCCTTCGGCAAAGTGAACCTCGACCGGGGTGACAAAGTCGGCCAGTTTGAGGCCCAGTTCGTCGCCAACAGCCAGAAAACCGGTCTTGCGTGCAGCCAGTTCCGGGGCCTGAAAGGCGGGCGAGTCACCATAGGAAAGCTGAGCACCAGCCTCGAGAAACGCCTGGGCGACGGCGCGGAACACTTCGGGATGCGTGGTAACGGCCTCGTCGGGAGCGGCAGCGGCAAGCCAATTGGGTTTGAGCAGCAAACGTTCGCCAGGCTTCACGAAGGCCTTGGCGCCCCCCAAAAGCTCCAAGCCCCGGCGGACGGCCCGCGAAACTTCACCGGGCTCGTAGGATTCGCAGCGGATGAAAACAACTTGGCTCATACCCCATCATAACACGGATGAACCACGGACTTTGGCTTGGCAATGGCCCGATTCGCGAATTGGGCCCTAAACAGCGTCGAGAGCCCTTTCCACGGCAGAGCCAGGCGACGGCCCTGCGGGCCTTTCGCCTACAGTTTGCGCCGGGCGCAAACTGTCCGTGGGCCAAGTCTGGACTTTGGCTTGGCAATGGCCCGAGTCGCGAATTGGGCCTCAAACAGCGTCGAGAGCCCTTTCCACGGCAGAGCCAGGCGACGGCCCTGCGGGCCT
>JBAXAI010000008.1:0-133798 GCA_037142615.1 Spirochaetales bacterium
GACGGATCGCTGTCGCGATCCTTACCCCTGACGGATCGCTGTCGCGATCCTTATGGCTGGAGAATACCGGTGGCTCGCCACCGGTATTCTCCACGCCGACCAAGGTGAATCTTTTCGGACGGTTTTGGTGACAGAACCGTGCGATGAGATTACCCTTACCCTGCAGGAGATCCGATGTCGAACGAACCCGTTGTCCATTCCGCCAACGTTGCAGGGCTCTTGAGGAGGCGGCTTCGACCGGGGGAAAATGTCATCCAGGTCTTGCTGGTGGCAAGCGCCCTGGTTTCGATCCTCACGACCTTTGGCATTATCGCGGCCCTCTTGGGGGACGCCCTTCGGCTCTTCTTTTACGAAGGATTCAGCTTCTGGGATTTTTTCACCGGCACGTACTGGGATCCTTCGAGCAACCATTTCGGCATCTGGGCGCTCCTCTCGGGGACCTTGATGACCAGCTTGGTTGCGATGGTTGTCGCGGTGCCTGTGGGCATGGCCATCGGAATCTACCTCAGCGAATATGCTTCGGCCCGGGTCGCGCGGACTCTCAAGCCCGTCCTTGAGATTCTGGCCGGCATCCCCTCCATCGTTTACGGGTATTTTGCGATCAACTTTGTCACACCATCGCTCCAGGCCATCATGGGTGACCTGATCAAACCACTCAACGCGTTGTCGGCGGGAATGGTGATGGGCATCCTCATCCTTCCGCTGATAGCTTCGATGGCCGAAGACGCGCTCGGCGCCGTACCCAAGAGTCTCAAGCAGGCTGGGTTCGCCATGGGGGCAACCAAGCTCGAAGTGGCCCTGCAGATCACCCTGCCCGCCGCAACCAGTGGCATTGTGGCGGCGATCATCCTCGGCCTGTCGCGCGCTATCGGTGAAACGATGATCGTGGCGTTGGCCGCAGGTTCGTTCCCGCGGGTCAACCTGAATCCCCTTGGTTCCGTCGACACAATGACGGGCTACATCGTCCGCACCTCTGGCGGTGACATTCCCCAGAGCGGCATCGAGTACATCAGTATCTTCGCGATCGGGTTGACCCTCTTTGTGATCACCCTCGGCTTGAACATCATCAGCCGACGCATCATCGAACACTTCCGGGAGGTGTACGAATGAGCGAGCTCTTCGTCCGCGACAATGACCAGGTCGATTTTGCCCCCAACGTGGCGGGCCGAAAGGCTCGCGCGGGCCTCTGGAACGTGATTTTTTTGGCGGCCACCCTGGTGGGAGTGCTCTCCTTGGTTGCTCTCGTCACCTCGTTGCTGGATTCCTGTTTTGGTTACGTGATCGTTCAAGACGCCTACGCGTGGGCCGATGTTGCCACTGATCCGACGAAGAAACTCGAGGACTTGTCGCAGACCGAACTGGTCACCCTGATCCGAAGCACCGCTGAAGCTGACCTGACAGACCTCACCCTCGGCCGGCTCAAGTTTCTCGAGATGGACAGAACGTTGGAAGTTCGAACCTCGGAGGACCTGCGATCGCTGGTCCGCAAGGAAATTCTCAAGTCCGAGATTAAGAAGTCGTGGTCCCTTACCGAGTCGCTTTTGCAGGCGAACGAAATCGCGAACCTTCAGAAGTCCAAGTATCCCGAGGGTCAGCTGGCGTTTCGTTCCTGGTTGACGCCGAACTTCCTCACCCAGCCACAAACGGGCGGCAAAGCCGAGACAAACGGCCTGCGCGGCGCCATCATCGGTTCGATGTGGATCATCCTCATCGCTATTGTCGTCGCCTTTCCGATCGGTATCGGTTCCGCCATTTATCTGGAAGAATACGCCACCAACAACTGGCTGAACCGGCTGATCCAAACCAACATTTACAATCTGGCCGGAGTGCCATCGATCATTTACGGCATGCTGGGCTTGGCGGTGTTCGTGCGGCTGGCCGAACCCCTGACTTCGGGATCGCTGTTCGGAGTGCAAGACGTGAACGGACGCACGGTGTTCTCAGCAGGCCTGACCCTGGGGATTTTGATTCTTCCCATTATCATCATCAACGCTCAGGAAGCTCTCAAAGCGATTCCCAACTCGCTGAGGTACTCCTCGTACGGGGTCGGGGCCACGAAATGGCAGACAGTCTGGCACCATGTGATCCCGGCGTCCCTGGACAGAATTCTTACCGGTACGGTTTTCGGCATCAGCCGGGCCATCGGCGAGACTGCCCCTTTGGTCGTGATCGGAGCCTCGGCCTTCTTGACGCTCGACCCGAGCGGGCTGTTCAGCAAGTTCACCGCCCTCCCCATCCAGATTTTCACCTGGAGCCAGATGGCCGTACCCGAGTTCAAGCACACGGCCGCCGCGGCAATCATCGTTTTGCTCGTCCTCTTGCTCGGTCTCAATACTGTCGCCATCATCTTCCGTAACCGGATCAAACAATCCAAGGATGCCCTATGAACCCGGAAACCAGCGCCGGCCTCGATCTCAAAGGTGTGAACATCTTCTACGGTGACTTTCACGCCGTTCACAATCTCTCGATGACCTTTCAGAGTCGGGAAATCACGGCCCTCATTGGGCCTTCGGGCTGTGGCAAGTCGACCTTGCTGCGTTCGCTCAACCGGATGAATGACCTCATTCCGTCGTCTCGAACCGAGGGGGAGGTCATTTTCCACGGCAAGAACATCTACGACGCCGACGTTGACCCGGTACAGGTTCGCCGCTGGATCGGCATGGTATTCCAAAAGCCGAACCCTTTTCCCAAGACCATCTTTGAAAACGTGGCGTGGGGTGCCCGCATCAACGGCTACAAGGGCGACATGGAAGAACTGGTCGTCACCAGCATCCAACGCGTGGCGCTCTGGGACGAGGTAAAAGACAAGCTCCAAAAACCCGCGCTCGCGCTCTCGGGTGGTCAGCAGCAGCGCCTGTGCATTGCACGCACCATCGCGGTAAAACCCGAAATCATCCTGATGGACGAACCGACTTCGGCGCTCGACCCCATCAGCACGGCCAAGATCGAAGACTTGCTCGACGAGCTCAAAAAGAGCTACACCATCATCATTGTCACCCACAACATGCAGCAGGCCGGGCGTGTCAGCGACAAAGCCGCGTTCATGCTTACCGGCGTCATGGAAGAGTTCGGTCCGACCGACCAGATCTTCTTCAATCCCAAAAACCCCAAGACCGAAGCCTACATTTCCGGCCGCTTCGGCTGAACCAGGAGCCACCATGCGCGAACACTTCACCCAGGAAATCCTGGGCATCAACCAGGACATGCAGAAAATGTCCGTTCTTGTCGAGGAGAACATCCGCCGTTCGCTCAAGGCGCTCACGTCGCAGGATGCCAAGCTCGCCAAAGAGGCGATCGCGGCCGACGCCAAGGTGAACGAACTGGAACTGGCCATCACCGACCGCTGCGTGCTGTTCATCGCCAAGGAGCAACCGGTTGCCGGTGACCTGCGGCACATCGTGGCCTGCCTCAAGGCCGTGAGCGATATCGAACGCATCGGCGACTACGCCGTGCACGCCGCCAAACGCGCCAAAGAACTGGCCGACGAAAAGTACATCAAACCTCTGGTCGACATTCCCAAAATGCTGACGTTGGGGCTTGAGATGTGCCGCGACGGCGTGGGCTCGCTGGTGAACCACGATAGAGCCCTCGCCATTGCGACGGCAGCCCGCGACGCCGATATGGACAACCTCAACAAACAGGTCAACCGGGAACTGCTGGCGCTGATGTTCGAAGACAAAGACAACATCAAGCAAGCCACCAAGCTGCAGTTTCTCAGCCGGATTCTTGAACGGATGGGAGACCATGCCGTGACCATCTGCAGTTGGGCGCTGTACTCGGTCGATGGCGAGCACAGCGAACTGTAGAGGGAGCGCGGCATGGCCTACGGCAAGATCCTGGTGGTGGAAGACAATCCCGACATCCTCGAACTCGTCGCCTACAACCTCGAGGCCCAGGGCTACGAGGTGCTTCGCGCGGGCACCGGCGAAAACGGTCTGGCGCGTGCGCGCAAAGAGGCCCCTGATCTGGTCGTTCTCGACGTGATGCTGCCGGGAATCAACGGCCTCGACGTGTGCCGCAAACTCAAACAGGACGAGGCGACGCGCAAGATTCCGGTGATCCTGCTGACGGCCAAGAGCGAAGACTCCGACATCATCAGCGGGCTTGAACTCGGCGCCGACGATTACATCACCAAACCGTTCTCGCCCAAGGTGCTCATCGCCCGCGCCCGCGCCC
The DNA here is from genome assembly GCA_037142615.1 of Spirochaetales bacterium. GTDB lineage: Bacteria > Spirochaetota > Spirochaetia > JABEVK01 > JABEVK01 > JAIFLN01. The sequence continues at coordinate 4,177 of JBAXAI010000008.1, forward strand.
TGCTGCGGCGGCTGTCGGAAGACACCGGCGAAGTCGCCGGATCACTTCAGGTTCACGGCATTTTCCTCGATGTGGACCGCCACGAGGTTTTGGTCGACGGCGTGGACGCGCAGTTGTCGGCCACCGAGTTCGCCATTCTGCGCCATTTCATGGAGCACCCGGGCCGGGTTTTTTCGCGCGGGCAGATCATTGATGCCGTCCGTGGTGGCAACTATCCGGTGACGGAGCGCTCCGTGGACGTGCAGATCCTGGGCCTTCGCAAGCACCTGGGGAGTCAGGGCCAGCACGTCGAAACCGTCCGGGGGGTAGGCTACCGACTCCGGAGCCTCTCGTGAAACTCTCAGGATGGCGGCTTGGACTGTCGCTTGCGTTGGGAGTCGTGGTTGTACAGGGTCTCCTCGTAGGTTATCTGGCCAACCGAGCGCGCGCCAGCGGGCTGGAAAGCCTGCTTTCGTCTTTGGCAACCACTGCCGACCTTCTGGCGCAAACCCGCCACTCCGAACTTCTGGCCGCGTTGGCCGGATCTCGTGCACAGGGACTGTCGGACTTGACGCCGGGGCCGGGGCAGCAACTGAGCCTGCTCGACGCCGAGGGGCGGCTCGTGCGGGAGGCGGCCAAGGACTCCCAGGTCATGCAAGACCCGTCACCCGCACCAGAGCTCGACGCAGCCCGGACCTCATCCCTTGGAAAGGCCCTTCGCTACTCGGCTGTCGAGGGCCGGGAGCTCCTCTTCGTGGCGGTGGCCTTGCGGAACGAGAACCAACTGGTTGGCTTTGTCAGGGTTTCGGCTTCCCCTGCCCCGGTCGATCAAGCGTTGGGTCAACTCGTAGTCGTGTTCCTCGGGGTCACCTCGCTTCTGTTTCTCGGAATTGGTGCCATCGCGCTTACGGTGGGCCGGCGTTTTGACAGCCGGCTGGAGGCCCTTTCGGCCGGGGCTTCCCAGTTCGCCCAAGGTCAACGACCCGCCGCGCTGTTCTTGACCCGGCCGGCAAGCCTGCGCCAACTTTCGTTGAACCTGAACTCGCTCTACGACCGAGTCGACGCCCGCTTGAGTCAGCTGGGCGATGAAAAAAACGAGTTGATGGCCATCCTGGCCGGCATGGTCGAAGCTGTCGTCGTACTCGACGCTCACCTGGTCGTCAAGACCATGAATCCGTCGGCGCGGCGCCTGTTTCCGGGCACGCGGGTCCCCGAAGGACTGAGTCTCATCGAAGCAGTCCGCAACTCCGCGCTTGATGACCTAGCCCGGGACCTGCTCAAGGGGCCGGAAGACCAGCGACGAACGGAATTGCCGCTGGCGGAGCGCCAAATCACGCTACAGGTGCAGGGTGCAGCGCTCAGATCGTCCACAGGTACCACCTGGGGACTTGTGCTGGTCATGAGCGACATCACCCAGCTCAAGCGGCTGGAAATCATGCGCCGGGACTTCGTAGCCAACGTGTCCCACGAACTCAAGACCCCCCTGACGACGATCCGCGGCTACGTGGAAACCCTGCGCGAGGGAGCCTTGGCCGACCCGGAGCGCGCCGAAACGTTTCTGTCGGTCATCGAGCGTCAGGCTGATCGCCTTGCCCTCATTGTCGACGACCTGCTCATCCTCACCCGACTGGAAAACAGCCCCCCCGAAGAAGGGGAACTGCGCTCGGTTGACCTCGACGAACTGGTCGAGACCGTGCTGGCCTCGTTTGCCGACCGGGCAAAAAAGTTGCGACTCAAACTCGTTCACCAGCGGTCCGAAGTCCTCGCCGTCCTGCCTGTCTTCCCGCTGCTCCTGGAACAGGCGCTGGGAAACCTGCTCGACAACTCGCTGAAGTTCTGTTCAGCCGGCGCTGTCGTCACCGTCACTGTCTCGAGTGAGCGAGGCGAATGTCAGGTGGAAGTCCGTGACAACGGGCCGGGGATCGCTGAAGGCGACCAGCAACGCGTCTTCGAACGGTTCTACCGTACCGAGGCCAGCCGAACCATCGACGGAACGGGCCTGGGCCTGGCTCTTGTGAAGCACATCGTGCTCCTTCACCACGGAACCGTGACGCTTTCGAGCCCACCGCCGGGCCGCCGCAAAGGCACGTCGTTCTTGCTGTCGTTTGCTCAGGCGGACCCGGCAGGCAGATAGACCCGGAAGAGCGTGCCCTTGCCGGGTTCCGACTCGACTTCCACAACGCCGCCGTGCTTCTTGACCACCGAAAAACAAATCGAAAGACCCAAGCCCGTGCCAGAAGGTTTGGTCGTGAAGAACGGGTCGAAGATCCGGGGGAGCACAGACGAAGGAATCCCGGGTCCGGTGTCCCTAACTTCAATGACCACATAGTCCCCTACGGGGAGGTCAGAATCCGGGTGTTCAAAGGCGGGTCTGTTCTCGAGGTGTACGGTTACCAGGCCCTTTCCGGGCTCCAGGACCTGCTTGGCGTTGAGAACGAGGTTCTCGAACACCTGCCCGATTTGACCCTCGTTCCCAAAAACCGGCCACAGGTCCTTGGGAGACTCCACTTTCCAGGTAATCCCCGAGCTTCCCAAGACAAACTCGAGCGTCTGATTCAGGTTCTCAAGAAGCCGGAAGTTGTGTTTCGTGGGTTGTCCACCCTTGGCAAACGTCAATAACTGCTGGGTAAGCGCACGCGCCCGCTCAAAGGGTCCGAGCGCATTGTCGAGGTACTGGCCCACCAGTTCAGCCGACTCGGTGTTCATGCGGGCCAACTGGAGAAAGCCGAACATTCCGGTGAGCAAGTTGTTGAAGTCGTGAGCGATGCCACCGGCGAGAAGGCCGATCGATTCGAGCTTCTCTGACTGTCTGAGCCGTTCCTCGATGCGCTCCCTCTGCGAAACGTCGCGAAGCAGCATGACCCGACCCCGGATTTCCCCGCCCGCGTCAAGAAGGTCCGAAACGTGGGTCTCCAGATGCAAACTCCGGCCGTCGGGCAAGTCGAGGGTCCAGGGCGTCAACGTGTCCCTGGCCTCCCACGGAAGCCGGAGGTCAAGCTCGGACCAGTGCCTGCCAACGGTCTGGCTGTCGGACCAGTCGAGCAGAGTCTGCGTCGTGCGGTTGATCAGGATGACCTGGCCTTCCTCGCCGATGGCAATCACGCCGTCACCGATATTTTCAAGCGTTACCGCGAGCAACTCCTGCTCACGCTGCAGCGTTTCCTGGAGCTTGTGCTGCGGGGTCACATCGATGGCGAGTCCCGTCCACACTACGGCGCCGTCCGACTGCTCCTGAGGAAACGAAGTCGCCAACGTCCAGACCGTTGAACCGTTAGGGCGAATCAGCCGGAACTCCAGCGAAAAGACCGTCAGGTTGCGGGCAGACTCGTCGAGTGCCGCTCGAAACCGACCGAGGTCCTGAGGATGCACAGCCCCCTGAACAAGGTGAAAGTTAGCCATCACCTGCTCGGGGGTGAAGGGGACAAAGAGGTCGATTCCTGGGCTCAGGTACTGAAAACTCCACTTCCCGGCCCTTCGCACCAACTTGTAGAACAGTCCCGGGAGCAAGTTCGTCATGTCTTGGAGAAACTGGTCGGCTTCATGTCGCCGTTCCTCGGCCAGGCGCGTGTCGAGAGCCCAAGCCAAGTCATGCGCCATTTCTCCCAAGAGGCCCACTTCCTCGGGGGTGAAGACTCCTTCTTCCTGCGAGTAAAAGCTCAAACAGCCCCAAAGTTTCCCATCCACGGTCAAAGGAAAAACCCCGGAGGAACGGAAGCCTCCGCGATCGGTCAAGAGGTTCTCGATTACCTCCTGGCCACTTTCCAGCGCCCTCTTCTCCTGAGTCAGTCGAGGTTCCAGCCCGTGCTCGAGCAGCGCCGAACGGGAAGTCGCCACCGTGACAAGCCGGTCTTCCCAACGCTGGAGCACCCTCACCAGCGAGTACTGCCCGAAGCGGGTGGCGATTCCACAGACCTCCTGAAGCAACAACGGTGAGCCCAAACTCCGAAAGATTGCTTTGTTGAAGCTGGAATGAATCTGGTGAACCCGGCCCAACCGCGCGAGCTGGATCTCGGCACGCAACCGGGCCAGACGAAGCGAACCCTCACGAATCCCTCGCTCAATCGCCAGCGGAAGGCGCTCAAGACTATCTTTGAACACACAATCACTGGCGCCGGCTCGGATCAAATCCACCGCAGGCGAAGCGTCCGGGCCAGCAAGCACGATGAGCGGCGGCGGTACTGCCAACGCCTGAACGACCTTCAACACTTCGAGCGCCGAAAACCCTGGAAGGGTGTGCTCACAAAGCAGAAAATCCCAGCCGTCAGAGGCGTGCAAACGGACGGCCTCAAGGCTGGCGATCCTCTGGTGCTCGGCCACGTAGCCTGCCCCTCGCAGGCAGCTCAAGACAAGATTTTCGTCTTCGGCCAAGTCTTGGATAAGCAGAAACCGTACCACTGACATGGCTACCTCTGGTCAAAGTGTCGGGGAAGTCTCGGCTTTCGGCAAGGGGGCGGGTCGATACGCCGTTGTATCAAGAGTTTCGTCGTCAAAAAGGCGCATTCCTGCTTCCAGAACCGCGCTCATCGGCTCGAAGGACTTGTAGGGTGGGCTCAGGAGTTGTCGCCACTTCCTGGCACCCCGAAAACCGGCGAACAAGTCGGTCATATGTCGGAAGATCTTGTGGGGTGCCAGACCGCGAGCTTCCCACTCGTCCATGTAGAGAATCATCGCCTGCAACACCGACCGGCGGGTGATGGGCTGCGAGGGCGGTCCAAACGCGTGGTTTTCGGCAACGGTCAGAAAGTAGGGATCCTCGTAGGCGGCGCGGCCAAGCATCACGCCATCGACCTTGCCCGAGTGACTCACAAGAGCTTCCAGGGAGCGGATACCGCCGTTGATCTCGATGCACAAATGCGGAAAGTCCTGCTTGAGCAGGTAGACATCGTCGTAGCGCAGCGGCGGGATTTCGCGGTTCTGACGGGGATCGAGGCCCTCAAGAATAGCAATGCGGGCATGAATGATGAAGCGGTCGGCGCCTGCGTCGGCACACAGCGACACAAACTCAGCCATTTCCTCGTAAGTTTCGCGGCGCACGCCATGGCCTTCGATGCCGATGCGGTGTTTGACTGTCACGGGCTTGGATGTGGAGTCTTTCATGGCTTTGACGAGGTCGGCCACGACACCCGGCTCACCCATCAGGCAAGCCCCGAAGTGCGCATTCTGAACCTTGTCGGACGGGCAGCCGCAGTTCAAGTTGATTTCATCATACGGCCAAGCTTCGGCCTTGCGAACCGAAGCCGCGACATCGGTGGTGCTGTCACCAGCAATCTGCAGAGCGAGCGGCTTTTCACGGGGGTCAAAGTCAAGAATCTGCTCGGACTTTCCCCTCAACACAGCACCCGTGGTCTGCATTTCGGTATAGAGCAAGGATCGCAGTGCCAATTGGCGATGGAAGAACCGGCAGTGCCGGTCCGTCCAATCCACCATGGGGGCTACAGAAAGAAGCGGTCGGGTCATTCCCGGGGGGGGCGAGGCTTGTTAACGGCCTCGTTGACCCTCAGGCGGCGTCCCTCGAACTCTTTGCCGTCGAGATCCGCAATAGCCTGGGTGGCGGCTTCGGCGGCGGCCATTTCGACGAAGGCGAACCCTCGTGGTTGACCAGTTTCCCGATCGGTGACCAAGGAAACTCCTGCCACTTCCCCGTACCGGGAAAACAGACCCTGCAGGCCTTCTGCGGTTGTCCTGTAGTTCAAATTACCAACATAAATCTTCTTACCCATGAGAAAATCCTTGAGAGTGAGATATCGCTTTTATAATCAAAAGAACGACGTCTGTCCACCGGGATTCAACTTCTTGAGGCAGGCCAGAAAGACCTCCATGCAGACCCGGGCATCATCTTCGGCGCGGTGGGCCTCGAGGGCCTTCACGCCCAGATCGAGGGCCAGGGACTGGAGTTTGTAGTTTTGCCGTCCTGGCCAGGCCCGTCGGCTCATGGGCTGTGTATCGATGAAGTCGTTGGCCAGCATAGGATTGCCTTGCCGCCTGAGCGAAGCGGTGACAAACCCCAAGTCAAACTGGGCATTGTGAGCGACCAAGACTGAGGAACCCACGAACTCGACAAAGGCCGGCAGCACGGCCTCGATGCCGGGTTTGCCTTCGAGCATGGCATCGGTGATGCCGTTGACGGCGCTGGCTCCCGGGGGCATGGCGAGGCCCGGTTGAACAAGCGCGCTGAAGCGGGCCGTCTCCCGACCATCGATGAACTTGACAGCACCGATTTCGACGATCCTGTCGTACTGCGGCGAAAGACCGGTGGTCTCCAGGTCGAAAGCGACGAAGACCGTCTGGGGATTCTGCAGAGACTCATAGTCAGTTCGTTCGCCCATCAGTTGATCCAGCCGTCGAGGGCCTTTTTGAGGGTTTCCACTTGCTCCGCCACCTGTTTGCGGGCCGCTTCGAGCGCCAGGCCAGCGGGGGCACTGCACGAGGCATAGAACTTGATTTTGGGCTCCGTTCCCGAAGGCCTCACCGTGACCACAGAGCCATCGGCCAGATGAAACTGCACCACATCGCTCGAAGGCAGATCGATGTCTCTCGTGATCTTGCCGTCGGCGGTGCGCGTCGTCGACGCCTGGAAATCCAACAACCGTGTCAAGTCAACGCCGCCAACCTGCTGCGGAGGACTCTCCCGAAGGGCTTTCATGAAGTCCTTCATCGTCTGCAGACCCGCCTGCCCCTTGAAGGTCTTCGAGATCAGCACCTCCTGAAAGTAGCCAAAACGCGCGTAGAGTTCGTTCAGCGCTTCCATCACCGAATGGCCCCTGGAGGCGTGATACAGAGCCATTTCAATGGTGACGGCCGCGGTCGAAATCGCGTCCTTGTCGCGCACCGCTGTCCCGAAGAGGAAGCCATAACTTTCCTCGCCGCCGAACACGTAGGTCTGGCCTTCGCTCCCGGCTTCGAACTGACGGATCTTTTCACCGATGTACTTGAAGCCTGTCAACACCCGGTAGGTCGTAGCGCCGTAGCTCTCAGCGATGCGGTTGTGCAGTTCTGTGGTGACAATCGTATTGATGAACACCGGCTTCGCTGGCATCCGGTTGGTTTCTTTCAAGGTGAGAAAAATGTAATCGACGAGAAGCGTCCCGAGTTGGTTGCCGTTGAGCAGCACCCAACTGCCCTTGTCTGGCACGCCAATCCCAATGCGATCGGCATCGGGGTCGGTGCCCAAAATAAGACCGGCGCCAACCTTAGTTCCAAGGTCGATGGCCATCTGCATCGCGGAGTGCTCTTCGGGGTTGGGGGAGGTGACCGTGGGGAAGTTCCCGTCGGCCACAGCCTGTTCGGGGACGGGAACGAGGTCGAGCCCCAGTTCGCTCATGATCCGTGGAAGCAGCGTGATCCCTGTGCCATGCAGGGGCGTGTAGACCACCTTCAGGCTCTTGCCGTGAGTTCGGAACAGTTCCGGGCGAAGCGACTGACTTTTCACCATCGCGCGGTAGGGCCCATCGATCTGTTCGTCAATGTAAACCAAGAGCCCCTGCGACAATGCCGCTTCCTTGGTCAGGGTCTTGAACTGCCCGTTGACCTTGCCGACCTCGGTGATGATCCCCTGATCATGGGGAGGAAGCACTTGGGCCCCGTCGTTCCAGTACACCTTGTAGCCGTTGTACTCGGGAGGGTTGTGGCTCGCGGTCACCACGATGCCGGTCGTCGTCTTCAACTGACGCACCGCGAACGACAACTCCGGAGTAGGCCGCAGCGCGGTGAACAACCAGGTCTTGATCCCGTTGGCACACAGAACCAGCGCGGCCTCCAAGGCGAACAGGTCGGAGTAGTTGCGCGAGTCGTGGGCAATCACCGCCGAATGCGGGCCGGGCCCAGTCGAGTTGACGTAGTTGGCCAAGCCCTGAGTCGCGGAGCGGACCATGTAGGGATTCATGCGGTTGGTGCCGCCTCCCAAGGTGCCGCGCAGACCTCCGGTACCAAAACTCAGGGCAGCATAAAAACGTTCGTTGAGTTCGCTCCAGTTGGAGGCCTTCAGTTGGTCCTCCACGTCTTTTCGGAACACCGGATGTTGCTCGCGGTCCAGATAGGACTTGGCGGCAGCGGTCAGTTGGTCGTTGGTCATGGATGCGCTCCCTCCTTCCGTTTTAGCCCAGAATCGCCGTCGTTTCCAGCCATTGCCGAAAGGAAAGCACGTCGTCAAAAACAAAATCAGCCCCGGCCGCCAGAAGTTCCTCGCGCCCGCGAAAGCCCCAAGCAGCACCACAGGCCAGAGTACCGGCGCGGGTCGCGGTTTCGATGTCTACATCGGAGTCACCCAGGTACACCGCCTGCGAGGGCAAGACGCCCCAGCCCTCCAAAAGTTTGCGCAACGAGGTCGGGTCGGGTTTGTGGGGTACGCCCGGCTTCGCTCCGATGACAGCCTGAAACCTCTGTCCCGGGAGCAGGGCTCCAACAACCTGAAGCGTCATGGCGTGATCCTTGTTGGAAAGCACACCCAGCGGAATCCGCCCAGCAAGGGAATCCACAAGCTCCACAATGCCAGGATACAAAGTACTTTCTACCGGATGGCGCCGGTAGTCCTGGCGCAGTTCAGCGAGCACCGTCTCGGTTTCCTTTTCGGAAAAGGGATGGTCGGCGGTGGCCGAGGCCAGCAAGGAACCCAAGCCCCACCCTACCATCTGACGGAACTCGGCCAGAGAGCGTGGTGGCCTTTGGTGGCGGGCCAAGACGCCATTGACCGACGAGGCAATATCCACAAGACTGTCGACCAAGGTTCCGTCGAGATCGAAGACGAGGCCTTTGACGAGGGGCCGTTCATTGAGCTTCCGCATGAGGCATGGTGCCCAGATTCCACCACGAGAGGCAAGCGATGTCGAAAAAAAGACCCCTGAAATCCGGGGCCGAAGCGTTTGAAGCGCACTTTGCTCAACTTTTTGGCGATAGGTGGCCCTCGCTACGTCTGGCGCTCGCCCAGCCCTCCGAGCCGCAGGCTCTGGTCGATGGCCTGCTCCAGGCCTACTATCTCGACGCGGCGTCCGTCAGGGCTGCCAAGGCACTCGGTGTGCAACCAGGCGACAAGGTCCTTGACCTCTGTGCTGCCCCGGGTGGAAAAACCCTGGTGCTGGCTCAAGCCTTGGCTGGAACAGGGAGCCTCACCTCGAACGATTTGAGTTCGGACCGCCGGGCGCGCCTGCACCGGGTTGTTGACGAACACCTGCCGCCCGCATGGCGCAACAACTTGCGCATCACCGGGCGCGATGCAACCCGCTGGGGCTTGTACGAGCAAAACTGCTACGACAGGATTCTGCTGGATGCCCCCTGCTCGAGCGAGCGGCACGTGGTGCAGTCGCCCAAGCATCTCGAGCTGTGGACACTCCATCGCACCAAGTCGCTTGCCCAGCAAGGCCTGGCCTTACTGTGCGCTGCGCTCGAGGCACTCAAACCTGATGGTGTGCTTGTATACTCCACGTGTTCGATCTCGCCCACGGAGAATGAGGAAGTCCTCGACCGCTTTGAAGGCAAACGAAAGGGCCTGTGGAAGCTGGAAGAACTCTCGATGGAGTCGCCGGATACCCATGACGGGGCGGGGCCGTTGTTTTGGGCCCGGCTCCGAAAACTACCGGTCTAAACGTACTCCCGCAACTCTCGGATCATCTTGAGGCTGCGGAGTTTGGTGATCGCCTTCTCTTGTATCTGCCGGACACGCTCGCGGGTAATCCCCAGCATTTTTCCGGTCTCTTCGAGGGTCAAAGGCCCTTCGCCACCGAGTCCAAAACGCAATTGCAGGATACGCATTTCCCGCTCGCTCAGTTGCTGGAGAACCGAACCCAAGGTGTCCTGCAACGTCAGGGTAAACACATTCTCGAAGGGCTCAGCGATGGATTCGTCCCTGATCAGATCCGAAAGTCTCGTGACGCTGTCCTCATCCACGGTTCCGTCAAGCGAAGCGGTATCCTGGGAAATCTTGATGATCTCCTTGATCTTGTCCTCGCTCACGTTCATGTACTCGGCGAGTTCCACGTTGGAAGGATCCCGACCCAATTCCTGCGTCAGATGTTTGGCGACAAAGTAACATTTCTTGATCGTATTGAGCATGTGAATCGGAATCCGGATGACCCGGCCCTTGTCGGCCAGACTCTTGATGATAGCCTGCCGAATCCACCAGGTTCCGTAGGTGGAAAACCTGCAACCTTTGGTATAGTCGAAACGTTCAACGGCCTCGATCAGACCGATGTTGCCTTCATCAATCAGATCGAGCAACGACAGACCGCGGTGCTGATACTTCTTGGCAATACTGACCACGAGCCTCAGGTTGGCGTTGATCATGCGGTTCTTCAGCGCGAGAAGACGAATTTCCTTTTGGCGGATGGGCGCCCGCATCTCTTCTGGTAGGTCCGAAGGGTCGCGCCCTTCCAAGAGAGCTCTCATCTCACCCTTTGCGACTTGAATGCTTTCACCGATTTCTTGCTCTTGAGCGACGTTCAGCAGGGGAAAGCGGGAAATTTGTTTCAGATACAGAGCCAAGGGGTCGGATTCACTGCCGTCGCCTCCGCCCTGGTCGGTTTCTGGGATCATCAGGATTCTGTCTTCGGAATCAAGGACGTTCTCGCGAACCTTCATAGTTCTACCTGCCAGGAATGATAGGATAACGCCCGAGGGACGCCTAGTCAAGAAAAATATCCATTACCTCTTATGTCAAAGCCGGGAAGCCTGTGCTGGATCCAAGGCCGCTCCATCCTTGGACACAAAGAACAGCAATCGTTCCGTCGTTCTCGCCGAGGTCTTTCCCAGCGCCTGCCCCTTGGTCACCTTTTGGCCCCACTTAAGTGAGGAGTCCTCGAAGTTTCCGTAGCCGAAGAGCACTTTCGCCGCACTTTCCACCAGAATTACTTTGCCGACCCCCCGGTACTCCCCTGTGAACACCACTGTTCCATCGCTGACAGATACGAAGTCAGACCCCGGCAACAGGAACGATACCGACTTCAGTTTGCCGCCATCGGGACGGGCCGAAGCTTCCAGGGGCCAAAATCCCTTCTTGGGCACAACGGACCTCGAGGGTATCCAAAGGGTGCCCCCGGCCCTCAACGCCTTGCCATCCTCGAGGGCATTCAGCGCCAGGATATCGGCAACCTCGACACCCCACTTGCGGGCGAGCGAATACAGTGTCTCACCTGCAGCTACAACATGCCTCTCGGGCAATTTGAGCTTCTGCCCCGGAGTCAGACGCTTCCAGTCGAAGGTCGGATCAATCGCCTTCCAAGACTCGACGGAAACATGAAACTTCGCTGTGAGAGTTGCTAAAGATTCCCCCTTGAGGACGAGGTAATCCTCTGCAGCAAGGAACCTGAGGAGTAGGGAAAAAAAAAGAAGGCCGGAAACCTTTCTCAGGTCCATGCCTTCCTTTTCGGTCCGGAGAGACCCGAAACTTAAACAGATAATGGGAAATGGCGGACTCGAACCGTCGACCCCTACCATGTCAAGGTAGTGCTCTAACCAACTGAGCTAATTCCCCAAGCTAAGATAACATAAAATGGATGAGTCTGGCCTGTCAAGCCACCACAGAACGGCTATTGGAGCGAGCTCACAATGCGCTCGAGTACCTTCTTGCGGTCGAGCGGTTTGACAATATAGTTCTTGGCTCCGAGCAGAAGCGACTGCTTGACAAGGTCCTGCTTTCCGAGCGCGCTGATCATCACGACACGAGCGTTCTTGTCAAACTCCATGATCTTCTCGAGGGCGGTTACGCCGTCCATGCGCGGCATGGTGATGTCCATGGTCACGACATCGACATTGGGGAACAGTTCCTTGTATTTTTCCAAGCCGGCTTCGCCGTCCGCTGCGGTTCCAACGACTTCAAATCCTTCCGAGCTAAGGATTTGTCCGATCTGTTTAGTGACAAACATAGAGTCGTCGACGACCAGAACCCGGTAGGAGGTACCATCTTCACGCCTTCCGTCAGGTTCACGCTCATTGATCGATGGAAAATCAACTTTGGTCTTCATCATTCCACCTTCTACGAGCGTTCGCGGACAGCGACGTTGATTTCAATGCTGCCGTGGGGCGTTTCCATGGGCACGATCAGCGCTTCCACTTCCTGATCGGAGACTTCCATGTTGTCGCCCGTAATCAGGGCGGGCGGCGTCAAGTCAAACCGAAATCCGAGTTCATGGAGCTTGGTTACCGCCTGTGCCGTGATCATGTTTGCCAGCTCACTGATCGTCGCTTTGACAAGGTCGTCAAGCTCAGCAAGTTCTTCCATGTTCATGACCGAGGCGATCTTGATGGCCGTCTGTTTCGACATGTCAAACAGCACCCGCCCCTCAACCTCACCGGCCAAGCCGACGATGGCAGCAACGCCCATCACGGATTTGGTCGCGGACTTCAGGAAAAGATTTCCGCGCTTCACATCCGTTGCCAAAACCTCGGTGAGAACATTGTAGGCGGCTTCCACGAAGGGATTGATGTACTCGACGCGCATGTTAACTCCTCTGACTGTTCTTCACGTTAGATTTTCTGGTACAGGGACCATGGGGCTTGGCCAATGGACTTCCATTCTTCATGGTTCACGACTTCGTTGGAACCGACGAGCAGATAGCCGCCGCTACGAACCTTTTCTGAGATCTCGCCGAGAATCTTGTCCTGGTCGTTGGGCTTCTGAAACGACAGCACGTCGCGCATCACCACCAGATGAATCTGAGCAAAAGGATTCATGTTGTTGATGTCGTGAAACTCAAAAAGTACGCGGTTCTTGATGTCGGCGTGGAATTGGAGTCCGTTCTTGGTCGGGACGGTAAACTCCTTCCAAGCCAAGTCCAACTCATCTTCGTCCAGGATCAGACTGGGTGCGGTCGAAATGTTGAGCAGGTCAAGGTCGTTGGCCCAGATCTTGTAGGTGCTGTCCCGGAAGCAAGTCTGCATCAGCATTGCCAGACTGTACGTCTCGTAGCCTCGACCGCAACCCGGGTTCCAGATGACGAGGTTATTTCCCTCGAACTTGAGGGACTTCGCAAGCTCATTGACGGCTTCGGCCGACCAGAGTTGACCGGTGAACGGGGAATAGAAGTTCGAAAGGAACTCCTCGCCGTCATCTTTCTGGGTGAACTGAAAATCGAGGTTCTTGGCTTTGCGCGAGTCTTTCCAAGACTGGAGCCGCGTTTGGACCCAAGGCGTATTGAACGGGGTCACATAGAATTGATTGAATGTCGACAAGTTCTCGCTGATGAACTTGAAGTCCAGACTCACGGCCTGAGGCGCCGCAGCTTCGATTTCGGTGGCTTCGGCGTCTTCTGCGACAGCCGGGGACGCCACTGGCGGGGGAGCAACTTCCTCTGGCTGTCCAAAGATGCGGTCAACATCCAAGATGATGTAGAGTCGGTTGTCGTTTTCCACAACTCCGCTGATATACTTGATGTTGATGTCGCCGAAGATCGGATGGGGCGGCTGAATTGCATCCGACGAGATGCCGACGACCTTCTCGATGGTATCGACAATGATGCCAAGCACCAACGAATCCAGCCTGAGAATGATGATGTTCTCGAGGCTCGAGGACTCCTTGGACTCGGCAGGAAGGTTGAACATAATCCGGAGGTCGATCACGGGGATGATATCGCCACGAAGGTTGTCGACCCCCTTCACGTAAAGCGGCGTATTGGGAACCTTGGTGAAGTTGCCAGCCTTTCGGATTTCTTTGACTTTTAGAATGTTGATTCCGTAGTCTCGCCCCGAAAGGGTAAAAGAGATCATTTTGAAGTCAATCTTCTTCAGCTTGTCGCTTTCTTTCGTTCCTTTGACAAGGGGGTCCAGTTTAGCTGTGCTCATATCGTTTTCCTATCGGCTTCGATTCTCGCGGCGTTGGCGTTCCAACCGTTCGTTTCGCATTCCCAGATCCAACAACTGGCTCACATCGATAATCAACGATACCTTGCCGTCCCCCAGGATCGTGGCGCCCGCAATGCCCGGAGAGGCCGTGTAACGATCCTTGAGCGGCTTGATGACCACGTCTTCTTCACCAATCAGCGAATCGACGATCAGACCCATCTTTTTGTCTCCGCTCCCAACGACAACCACGTAGTGATAGCCGTTGCCCTCGTCGGCTGGTATGCCAAACAGGCGGTTGAGTCTCAAAAGAGAAATGACGTCCTTGCGAACGTTGAAGACTTCGTAGTTGTCGATGATCTTGATGTCTGCCGGACGAATGCGATGGCTATCGACAACGGAGGTGATCGGAATAGCGTAAACTTCGTTGCCAACGCGAACCAGCAGGCCCTGAATGATTGCCAGTGTCAGCGGCAACTTGATGGTAAACTTGGAGCCCTTGCCCTTTTCGGACCAGATGCTCACGTTGCCGTTCAGTTTTTCGATCTGCTTTCGAACAACATCAAGACCGACACCCCGACCGGAAATGCTGGTAATCGAGGCCGCCGTCGAGAATCCGGCTTCAAAAATCAAATTGAAGGCCTCAAGGTCGGTCAAGGTCTTGCTCGGATGAATCAGTCCCTTGTCGACCGCCTTCTGTTTGACCACTTCGACATCGATACCGTTTCCGTCATCACCGATCTCGATGATGATCATGTTTCCTTCGTTACGGGCAGCAAGAACGACACGACCCTCTTCGGGCTTGCCTCGTTCGCGGCGAACTTCCGGCGATTCAATCCCATGATCGATGGAGTTGCGTACGCAGTGAATGAGCGGATCGAGAAGATCCTCGATCACTGACTTGTCCAACTCGGTTTCCTCGCCCTCGATAACGAGGTTGATTTTTTTGTTCAGGGTCTTGGAGAGGTCTCGAACAAGCCGAGGGAATCGAGAAAAGATCTGCGCGATGGGAACCATTCGGATCCGAAGAACGCCTTCATGAAGCTCCCCGATAATCCGGCCGAGGTTTTGCGAAGTGCTTCTGAAGACTCCGACGGTGGATTTCAGCCTGGCCTCGATCGGGTCGAACGTGGTGAAGAGCTTGGCAAAGTCGTCGTTGATCTCTTTCTTGAGATCCTTGACCGACTTGCCCTTCTGGATCTCCTCGACGTATTGGGGAAATCGGTCGAATAATTCCTTCAAGCGATCCTTGTAGTACGCTTCGGAGGTCTGCATCTCGCCCAGGACTTCCATGAAGTGGGTTGAAATCTGATTGAATGTGGCCTTGTTGATGACAGTCTCGCTGACCAGATTGAGCAGGTTGTCGATACGCTTGGAATCCACTCTCAGAATGGAACCAGAATTGCTTTGGGCCGCCTTTTTGTGGTCGCCCTGGGGGAGCAAAGCGGAAACCCCGCGATCTTCGTCGACCACTTCGGACACGGGAGGAGCCGCAGGAACGGAGGAACCGGCTGAGGCACCCGACGGAGCGGCCTGAGCGACCTTGTTTGCGGCGGGCGTCACGTTCGCCTTGGGCTTGACGACCTCGACTGTATCGTCAGTCAACTCGGTGATTTCGACGGTCAGCGTGACTTCGCGGATAGTACAACGCCGCTCCACCTCGTCAAGCGGCTTCTTCAGCAGGCAGTAGTACTCCACCACCGGCCAAAAAGCATCCTCGTAAAGTTTGTCGAACTCAGGGACGGTCTTCAGCACGGTACCGAGTCCCTTGAGAACCGAGAAGACCTGAATGCCCCCAACCGAGTTCATGGGATTTTTCTCATCGAAGCCCACCGTGACCTGATACACTTTTTCGCCGGCAGCGGCTTCCTTGAGCTCGAGCAGATCGTATTCGGTGAGGGACTTGGACGAGGAGGCCTTGACGGCTTTGACGGCGGCGGGCGCGGCCTTGACGGGTGCGGCAACGACGGTTTTCTTGGCAACCGCACCAGGGAGGAACGACTTGAGGCTCGACTTGAGATTCCCGACGTCTTGTGAATAGACCCGACCCTGCAGGCGCTCATCCAGCATGGCTTTGACCACATCGATGGACTGGAGCAAGATGTCAACAAGTCGTTCTGTCATCTTGACGGCACCGCTGCGAATCTCGTCGAGCACATCTTCGACCACATGAGTAAACTCAGATAGCTCAAACATTTGCACCGTAGCAGCACCACCCTTGAGAGTGTGCGCGGCGCGGAAAATCTCATCGACGGCATCTTTGTTGGCGGGATCGTTTTCGAGAACAAGGACGTTCTGTTCAAGAACATCGACCTGACCTTGAGCCTCGCCAAAAAAATCCTTGAGAAGTTCCTCGTTGTTGGGATCGAGATAGTCGCTCATATCAATTCAAGATTCATACAGAAGTTTCTTTAAGTCAAGGGAGATTTTTTTTTGAATTTCCCTGCCAAGAGGGCCGAAATACACTAAAATGACCTCGGGAGTCTTGCATGCTCAAACGTGTGTTTTCCGCGCTTTTTTTCCTCTCTGTTGCGGTATTTCTGTCGGCCACAACCCTCGAATCCGGGGTTACAATGACAAACCTTTTCTGGTCCGACACCCGTGGTGCCGATGTGGCCGGCTTCACCCAGACCGGTGCTGATCTCTTTTGGCAGGTTGCGGGCTCGGTGAGTCAGGACCTCTCGGACGGGGTGCAATTCCAAGGCGGTATCGAAGAGGATCCTGTGCTCAAGCGGCGGGTGTACGCTCGCCTCGGCTTTGACATGGAAAGCCTTACGATCCGCTTCACGCCCTTTCTTGGCGTACTCAACACGACACAGAAATGGTTCAACCCTGGGCTCGAAGCGTCGGTGGGTTACACTTTTCCGGGGCTGGGTTCGCTGACCGGGGGCTTTTCGACGAGCTTTGCTCCTTTGTCGAAGGTCGGAGACTACTACCTGTCGTCGGAATACGCCTCGTTGGTGGTGTTTCTGGACAATGGAATCCTGACCCTTTCGGTGGACGACAGGTCTTCGATCGTGCGCAAGACAAGTCTATTGGATGTGCAGAACTACCTGACCGCGTACAGGCTCGATACCGAACTGTTTGTCAAGAACTTCCCGGTCCGGACGGCGATCATCCTTGGGTACCAAACCGCAGGCCGAAGCTACATCGCGACGACACCGAACGAAACACCGCTGAACTCGATCCTCGTAGGGATGCGGCTAATGGTGAACTTTGGAACCTTCCTTTCGGTTTATGGCGAGGGAGTCGGTTCCGTGTTCAACTTCGGTACCCTTGACACCAAGGTGGCGGTGCCCGATTCTTCTATGCTGTACCAAGTTCAGTCCGGCATCAAGTTTCACTACTAGGAGGCGGTTTCCACCGTCAAAACCTTGACCTTCGATGAACTGCACCAGTACCTGACAACTCATGATAAGTACTTGTTGTTGAGCCACGCCGATCCTGATGGTGACGCGATCGGCAGCCAGATAGGTCTGCATGAAATTCTGACCCAACTTGGAAAAAACGTGCTGGTGCTGAACGCCGACGCCAGTTCTGCGAAGTTCATGGCGTTTGATACCGCCAAGATAATTCGCAGTCTGGAGGAAGGAGCCCTCCCCCCTAACGACCTGTCGCAAAGGATCCTGGTTCTTCTGGACACGTCTGACTACCAGCACACACATGCGGCGAAAGATGTCCTGCTTCCTTTTGGCAAGGAAGTGTTGATCATTGACCACCACACGCCCCCGTCGCAGTTGCCACGGCTGGCTTACATAGACGACACGGCGGCCGCGTCGAGCCAGATTGTTTTTGAATTGGCCCAACGGTCCGGGCTCACCCTTTCGAAGGGAGCCGCGGCCGCTTTGTTCATGGGCATCGTGTATGACACCGGAAGCTTCATTTACCCCAAGACCTCACCCGTGACCTTTGACACGGCACGTTGTCTGGTTGAGCTCGGGGTCAAGCCCATCGAAATCCATTCCGCGCTCTACGAGACGATTGAACCGTCGCGGATGCGCTTGCTGGCTCTGGTACAGTCCACCCTGACGCTTTCGCACGACGAACGGACCGCATTTCAGCTGGTTACCCAGGAAATGCTTGCCAAGACAGGTTCTGCCATCGAACACACGGAGAACTTCATCAACTACCCGCTCAAATGCACCACGGTCCTCGTGTCGGTGCTGATGAAGGAGGTGGCCCCCGGCAAGTTCCGTTGTTCACTCCGGTCCAAAGGCGTTGTAGATATTTCGGGGCTAGCCCTCTCTCAGGGAGGTGGAGGTCACAGAACCGCCGCTGGGTTCCCCTGCCCGCTCCTCCCACTCGATCAACTCATCGACTGGATTCTCCAGGCCGTTGTCAGCTTGTACCCGAAGGACTGACCAGCCGTGAAACACATTCCCTCGATGCTCGTCTTCTTCTGCCTGCTGACGTCGTGCGTTCCTGCGAGACAGGAGTCTGCCTCGTCGCAGTTCAATGCACCCAGCGGTTCACAGGGGGTCCCCGCTGGCGACGGACTAACGGCCGCCGACGCTCTGGAGCAACCCAAGATCCCCGTGCCAGCCGACCACAAGGTCCTCAAGGTGCTCAGCGTCAACCTCGATAACGATCCAGAAGAAGAACAGGTCATGCTGCTGCAGGCCAAAGCCAATCTCAGCCTGCCCATCTCAGTGAGGATTGCCGACTACGATGTGCAACGAAAGACCTATTACCTTGCCTGGGAAACCGATGTTCTGGCCAGCGCTAGCCAGCCGTTCGATGTGAGAGTTCAGTCGCTGATTTCGGCCTCGCAGCAGGAACTCGTGGTACGGGGAGTTGCAGAGTCCGGTCATCCCTCGCTGGACATTTTCCGCCTTGCGACCGCGGGAACAGGACTGGGCCTGCAATACGTCCGAGTCTTCAGTCAGGTGAGTTTGGGAACGATTGACTTGGACACCACGGCGACGGGTTTCAGCAGTGTCCCGGTGATCGCCGAGGAAGCAGACAAGAGTTCTCCTAACCCGCTGGACACGGTGAAGACGATTTGGGAGTGGCGGTTTCAGAAGTCCCGCTACGAAGTCGTGCGGACCGAGCACTTCCGAAGGGAAAAACCAGCCGATGCAACGCTCGAGAAGCTGTTTTCGGGCGACACCGCGGGTCTAGAGGGGTTTCTGCAAGGGCCGTGGGTAAAAACTCTCACAGAAAAGAAGGAACCGCCGCTGCTGCTGTTTATCGACACCGAGGGCCGGGAGCTTGTGTTTGCAACCGCGTCAGCCCAGGAGGTGTATCACTGGGAGCAGTCGACCCGGACGTTGAGGAATGCCCTCTACATTTCTGGAAGCAACGACCTGATCTCGCTGATCAAACTGCAGATCAACGTAGCTGTTACCGGTGGCGACGCCATTGAAGTCGGAGCACCTGATGGTCCGAACTGGTCGGGGAGCTACACCCGACTGAGTGACTCGGCGGCCCGCGCCCTCACGGGGACTAGTGCTTCGGAAGACCAGACGGCGAAAGCTCCCAAAGGGTTATACCGCAACGACAAGGGTGACCAATTCAACTTCCAGTTCCCCGAGGTGCAGTTGGTGCTCGGAGGAACCGCCTATTCCGGGTTTGGTGCGCTCCATACCTTCGCTGGAACCACGGTGCTCCAAATCAAAGTTCCGGGAATTGACGGCAAGGCCGTGCTCTCCAAGGCCTATTCCTTCCTGCTCACTGAAGAACCTACCAGCGGACGCGTAGTTCGTACAATCCGGTTGCAGGAAGGCAAGTTGACCATTTCGGGCTGGATTCCTAACTCGTCGGATGCCCTGCGCCTGGAACAGGTGGAGGTGCTGTCATCGAGTGGTAACAGCCGCTAGCGACGGCTCAAAACCTTGATCCTTGAGCTGCTTCAGGTCGATCGAAGCGCTATGGCTTAGCACAAAAATGGCCTGCAGGCGTTCTTTCTTGACAACACGGTCTTCGACCCAGGCGACCCAGCCCTTTTCCGCAAGCATATCCAGCAACGTACGGGCATGCGACCAGTCGCGAAAGGCGCCGAGTTGAAGTCGCGCGTACGAGGCAACGGAAGCTGGGAAAAGCCCGGAAGGGTCGGCAAGTATTTTCCAGCCGACCGGAACTTTCCAGGGCGCAATGCCACCGCCAGTCAGGCGCTTGTGCACGCTCTCGCCCGCCTTTTTGGCCTCTGTGGTGCCCATTGCCAACAGTTGCAGGCCAAGGTCCCACGCTTCCTCGGTTCGCCCCAGACTGACCGAAAGCCAAGCCAGCTTGGACAAAAGGAAAACGCGAAGTTGACGGGCGGCCGGGGAATCGTCGGCGCCGAAGTCGCGGGATAGCAGGGCCACATGGTAGGCCGACCAGGCCTCGGGAAGGCGCCCCTCCAGTTCGAGCCGGACTGAATCGTGGGCGGGTGATAGCGGTTGAGCTTCCAGGCCTTGCAGCGCCAGCAAAACAACCAGCGCCCCCACACGGATCATTTTCTGTCCCGGATCACCTTGACGATTGTCCAGATGCCGCCACCGAGCAGCGCAAACCCGCTCAAGCGGAGCAGAAGTTCGGCCAAGCCACCGACAAACGGAACCCCCGAGGCGGCTGTCAGCACCCCTGCAGCCATGGCGACCACCCCCAGAAGAAAGGAGTTCGGCTTCTGGAACAGCTTCCATCCCCCGTAAAGGACCGCCGCGCCGAGTCCGAGCGCGATCAGCGGCGAATGAGCCAATCCGGCAAGAACCAGGGCTCCAAGCCCTCCGGCAATTCCACCGGCTCCCAGAACCACCTTGGTGCGGTTTTCACGCTTCATCAAATCGCTCATACGTTGTTTCTCCCTTAGTGCCGAAAGCTCCGCTGGCCGGTAAAGACCATGGTCGCTCCGACTTCGTTGCAGGCTTGGATCACTTCCCAATCGCGAATGGACCCGCCCGGCTGAACCACGGCTCGTACGCCCTCCCGCAGGCCAACGTCTACGCCATCACGGAAAGGGAAGAAAGCATCACTGACCATCACCGAGCCAGGAATACCGCCGCGGGCTTCCTTGACCTCAGTTTCAAGATCGTTTTTTTGACGACCCTCCGTCAAGGCGTTAAACGCGGTTCGGTGCCGTTCCCAGCACAGCCGGTCAGCGAGTTTCCGGTAGGCCTTGTCACGGGCGATTTCGGCGACCCCCACGCGGTCCTGTTCGCCGGTGCCGATACCGACCGTGACGCCGTTCTTCACGTACAACACAGAATTGCTGGTGACGCCGGCCTCGACCAACCAGCCAAACAGCATGTCTTCGAGTTCGGCTTGCGTCGGTTGACGCTCCACGCGGTAGTCTTTGCCCTTGGAGGACGCCTGGGCGGGGAGGAAATCGGTGGTTCGCCGAGCCTGGGGAACAAAAGACCACTGCGCGACGACCCCGCCGTCGATGAGGCTCTTGAGGTCGAGGACGGGCTTGGCGACGAAGTCCTGCAGTCGGGCGATGTTGCGGATTTCCAGGACCCGGATGTTGGGCTTGGTGGCAAACAAAGCCATCACGCCGGGGGCGAACGAGGGGGCTACGACCACCTCGACGTAGCCTTCCAAGATGACTTTGGTGGTGGCAAGGTCGAGCTCACGGTTGACGACCACACAACCGCCGAACGCCGCGACACGATCGGCGAAGTAAGCCTTGGTGTAGGCTTCCAACAGGTCGGCCCCGATGGCGACGCCGCAGGGGTTGTTGTGCTTGATAATGAGGGCGCAGGCGGTGTGGGAGAAATAGCGCAGGATATTCAGGCCGGCGTCAGCGTCGGTCAGATTGGTCTTGCCGGGGTGCTTGCCCGACTGAAGCAACTCCACGGCCGAGACCAAAGTGTTCCGGGGCCCCAAGCTGACCACGTCGCCCAATTGCAGATTCCCGGCCACCAACCGGTATAGGGCAGCTTCCTGGTCGGGGTTTTCCCCGTAGCGCAAACCGCGCTCCTCACCTTCGATGGTCCAAGTGGCCTTTTCGTAGACCATTGACTGCCGCTCAGAACCCTCACCGAAGGCGATTTCCAGCTTGCGGGGGAAACTGTCGCCCAAGATCGTCTTGTAGGCTTTGGTCAGATCGGGAACACTCATGGTCTGCCTCCCAGCGAATACGGGGCGGCGGGGTCAAACTCTCGGGAGGTCAGCCAGGTGCTGATGGCGGTATCGTAGGCAGCGGTGTGGGCGAACGCCTTTCGGGCGAGCTCAAAGCGGGTCTTCAGGCCAAGCCGCCCGCGTGAGGCTTTGAGCTCGGCGAGCAGGTGGGAATAGTCGGCTGGGTCGCAGACCGACCCGACGCGGAGGAAGTTCTTGGCGCTGGCACGAAGCATCGTGGGCCCCCCGATGTCGATGTTGGCGCGGGCGTCCTCGAGCGTCACGCCGGCGGCCGCAACGGTCTGTTGGAAAGGATACAAGTTGACAACCACCAGGTCGAACTCGAGGCATCCGGTGCGCTTGAGGTCGGCCCGATGAACGTCGTTGTAGGTCTCGCTCAAGAGCCCCATGTAGATTTTAAAATCGAGGGTTTTCACGAGTCCGCCTTGCATTTCGGGTTGGCCCGTGTAGTCTGACACTTGGAAAAGCGTGCCCTCAGCGGCCTCACCGAGGACCACCTGCAATTGCGCGTAGGTGCCGCCCGTGGAGTAGAAGCGAATCCCAGGGTTGATTTCGGCCAACCCCTGCACGAAGGCGGCCAGTCCTGTTTTATCGGAAACACTGAGCAGGACGTTCCGCACCGGAACAGCGTCGTCAATTTGGGTCACGCGATTGAGTGCCATGCTTCACCTCTGTTTTTGGGAGCGCTTCAGCCGGGTCAAGAGCCCGGTGGTATCCTTGTAGTCGTCTTGAAGGGCCAAAACTTGTTCCCAGGCCTGCCTGGCCAGTTCGGGCTGACCGAGATTGTAGCGGACGAGGCCCAGAAAGTACCAGCCTTTTGGCTCGCGGGGCTCAAAGCCGATGGCCTTTTCAAAGTGGCGGGCCGCTTCACGGTCGCGCCCAAGGTGTGCACAGGCCTGGCCCGCCAGCAGACGCAAATCGGCGGCGTCGGCGCCGGTTTCGAGAAGGCCCTCCACCGAGGTAAGTGCCTGCTCAAAACGGCGGGCTGCCAAGTTTGCCCGGGCTTCCAGCAGGAACTCGGGGTGGCCAGAGGCAGTGGACTCGGGAAGGTCAAACACGACCAAAGTGCGGTCATCATTGGGGGGGTTCGTACCATAGAACTTGTCGACGGCGGCGACAAGGTCCAACACGGTCTGGCGCGAGGACTTGCCCCCTTGCCGCCGCAGGAACTGTTCGAGCCTTTCGTTGCCGAAAAACTCTCCCTGCTCGGAACGGGCCTCGGTGATGCCGTCGGTAAAGAGCAAGACCTTGCTGCCGGGTTCGAGCTGGTACGCTTTTGAGTTGTAGGTGGCCTCGGAGAACACGCCAAGGATAGTTCCTTCGCAACCGTCGCCCAGTTTGGTGAGCGAACCCGAGGCGGCGTGCCAGCACAGTGCGCTGTCATGACCAGCCACAGCAACTGACAAAATTCGGGTCTCGAGGTCAAGCACACCATAGAGCGCGGTCATGAAGAACCCGGTATCGGTGATAATGGCGGCCATGGCGCGGTTGACGTGGTCGAGTACTTTGTCGGCTTCCAGGAAACGCTTGGTGTAGTACTCGAAGTAAGCCTTGACCATGGTTGTGATCAGCGACGAGGGAACCCCGTGCCCGGACACGTCGGCAATCAGAATGCCGATGTGGCGCTCGTCGATGCTGAAGTGGTCAAAGTAGTCCCCGCCGAGCTCTTCGGACGGGATCGAAACACCGAACATCTCGAACCCGGGGAGCTCGGGAAACTGGGTCGGGATGATGGCTTTCTGCACGCTCTTGGCAATCTCGAGCTCATTGGTCATCTTCGTCTTGTAGTTTTCCAGGATGCTGTTCTGTTCGCCGAGCTTGCGCGTGGCCGTATCGAGCGCGTTGGTCACCTGGATGAAGTTGTCGAAGCTGGATTCCATCACTTTGTCGAAGGCTTTTCGGTTGGTTACGTCCTGCACGACCAGCGCCAGGAAACTCACCCCCGCGTCTGTAACCAATCCTCCGGAAAAATGGAGCGTCGCCTTTTCGTCCGGGCTGCGGAACAGGGTGAGTTCCAGATCGTCGAACGACGACTCCTCGGCCGAGAGCACCTTTTGTCGCACCCGCGCGTTCACGTCGGACGAAGGAAAAAGGACATCGTAGAAGCCCTGGCCGAGGAGCTCAGCCGGCTGCGTCCCCGTGATCGCGGCCAGCTTGGCGTTGACAGACAAAACTCGTCCTGTCGGGTCAAGCAAGGCCAGACCCAAAGGGAACTGGTCGAAGAGGAACGAAAGCCGATCAGGGGCAGGCGAAGGCATCGCCCTTCAGAGCTCCACCGGAAGTCCGCGGCGGAGGCAGGCCGCGCGCACGGTGTTGGCCATCAACATCGTGATGGTCATTGGTCCGACGCCGCCGGGCACAGGTGTCACGAACGAGGCTTTTTGAGCGATGGGTTCATAGTCGGTATCACCGACCAGCCGGAAGCCCGAGGCACGTGAGGAGTCTGGAACCCGGTTGACTCCGACGTCGATGACGCACGCACCTTCGCGGATCATGTCGGCGGTGACCATGCCCGGACGCCCGGCGGCGACAATGACAATGTCGGCCCTCAGGGTATGGGCTTTCAGGTCCCGGGTCTTGGTATGGCAGACGGTGACAGTGCAGTGATACGGGGCCTGCATGAGCAGCAGGGCCACCGGTTTGCCGACGATGTTGCTGCGACCGACCACCACGACTTCGGCGCCCGGAAGAGGGACTCCTGTTTTTTCGAGGATCTTGACGACGCCGAACGGCGTGCAAGAAACAAAGGTTTCCTGCCCTTGAAGCAAGCGGCCGAGCGAAACCGGATGAAACCCATCGACGTCCTTGGACGGGTCAATGGCGCTGATGACCTTGTCAGGGTTGATGGCCTTGGGCAGCGGGAGTTGGACCAGGATTCCGTCCACCGCGTCGTCGGCGTTCAAGTCGGTCACGAGGTTCAGCAGGTCCCGCTCGGTCATTGTGGCCGGGAAGCGCAGGGTTTTGGACACCATGCCCAGCTCGAGGCAGGCTTTTTCTTTGCCGCGAACGTAGGAATCACTCGCAGGATCGTCGCCCACCAGGACGACCGTCAGGCCCGGTTGGACGCCCTGAGACTTCAACTGCTCCAGGCGCCGCGCCAGCGACTGACGAACTTCCTGCGACAGGTTCTTTCCCGAAATGACAGTTGCGGCCATGTAACGATTCCTCTCTGCGGGTGTTTGCTCCGTTATACTGCATTTAGGTCTGGCCGCAAAGGCTGTCGTCGGGTCGCCTTGATTTTTTCGGCGGAAATGCCACAATGGCAGCACTTTCAAAGAGGTTCTTTGTGAAACACGCTTGTTTGCCTTTGGCGGCCCTGTGGGCCGTGCTCGCCTTGACCCCCGCCTCCGCGCAGGATCAGGTGCTGACTTTTGATCATCGCGTTGCCGGCGACCGGGCCATGACCCTGCAGATGGGTCCGATTCTTCCCTTGTTCTTCCAGAGTCTGGCCGGGACGATTTCGGCGACCCAGTTGACCCCTGGTGGCTCGCTGGCTATCGATGTGGACTTCTACCTCGACGACAACCTGCGCCTTGGTGGCGGCATCAAAGGCATGGCGGCCTTCGGGATCAACAACCATACCCTGTTCATGGTCCCTCTGATGTTCCGCACCACCTGGGAACTCAAGAGCTTCCCCTGGAGCTTTCCGGTAGGCTTTGGTACCGGCTTCGCCTTCACCAGCTACCTGAACCATTCCTGGCTCGATCCGTTTATCCAGCCCACAGCCGGCGCCTACTGGAACGTCAGCCCAAGTTGGAGTTTCGGTGTTGACCTGAGCTACTGGCTATTGGCCGACCTGTACTTTGGCACCCCACCTGCCAGTGAATCCCGCTTGGGGAACTTTGCCGAACTTTCCCTCGGCTCGATCTATCACTTTTAGGAGACGACTATGAAACTCACCTTCCGGGCGACCCTGATCGCCCTCGCCGCCTCCGCGCTGATCACTTTGGCTGCCTGCAATCCCGGTACAACAGGCCTGTTTTCATACATTGGCCAGGAAACAAAGGACGTGTCAGGCAGTCTGACCAAGGCCACCGTCACGTCGATGGCCGAAGACTCCGCCAACTACTACGTGGCCGGCGGAGGTAAACTGTTCTCGCGCACCATTGCGGCGGGTACCTGGGAAAAGGTCACGATCACCAACCAAAACTGGTATCGGGCGGTCCGCAGCGTGGGGAACACTTCGGTTTACGCCCTCGCCGCTACCGCGATTGACACGGATCCCGTCGTATTCTACGGAGCTTCCTGGGCCCCGGTGACGCTGTCTGGCGGTGAGGTGCCCGAAGATCTGGTCCCGGTCGTTGGAAGCGACGGGCACAGCGTTGTGGCGGTTGTCGTCGTGACGAAAACGACGGTTCAGACCACCAAGACCGCTTTCAACACGGTGTATGTGCTGGGTGACTCGGGCGCTGCGACCCGGGTCGACCTCGGGGCGGCCTTTGGTGCCGACGTGGGTACCAAGGTTCTCTCGGCGGCGTACGACGGCACCAACATGTACTTGCTCAATGACACAGCGTTGTTTACGGCAAGTTTCAATCCCGCTTCAGTTGCCGTAGGCTCGTTGACGCAGGTCACCGGCCCGCCCGCGGGTCTCGACTACGCGGCCATTCTTTCGGTGAGCGGTTCCACTGCGACGCTCGATGGCTTCTATTTGGCCACCAAGAAGCTCAATAGCGCTGGAAGTTCGATCTACCGCAGCACCTCGGGCACCTCTTGGGGTTCGCCAACGACGCTGGTCACCAACGCCAAGGCCTCGAGCGTCGCTATCGAAGTCACGTCGATGGTGTTTCCAGCGGCCAGTGCCCCCTGCGTCTACGTCGGCACCGAATCGGCCGGCTATGGCGAATTGACGGCCACAGCGATATCGCCTTGGGCCGCTACACCCGTGGCAACAACCATAACAGGCGGCTACGACGCGACGGCATTGCCAACGTCCTACGTTACCTTGCTTTACGTCGCGGCGAATGGCACCAACCCGGTGTTTTTGGGTGCGGATACCCTGGGCCTTTGGGCGCATAGCGCCGACAACAAGTGGTCGCAGGAATAGCCTAACTCCCAGGCAAAAGGGACAAAAAAGAGGCTGACCCGTACTTTGGGATCAGCCTCTCTTCGGTTCTTGCGCGACAGAACGGGTGACAGGCTCCTAGACGGCCTTTTCGCCGCGTTCCTTGGTGCGAACGCGCACCGCATCCTTCACATCGCTGATGAAGATCTTTCCGTCGCCGACGTTGCCGGTGAACGCGGTGGTCACCACCGCCTCAATGATCTTCTCGACAAGGTCGTCGGTGACGACAGCTTCGATCTTCACCTTGGGGATGAACATCAGCTTGTATTCCTTGCCGCGGAACTGCTCCACAATGCCCTTCTGGCGGCCGTGGCCTTCAACCTGGCTCACGGTGATCCCCGAATGTCCGAGGGCCTCGAGGGCGTCAACAATGTCTTCCAACTTTTCGGGCCGGACAATCGCTTCAATTCGTTTCATGTCATACCTCCTGTTTTACCTATCGCCTTGCTTTTCGCCATGCTGGGTCAAGTCCAGGCCAATGACTTCTTCCTGGGGTTCCACACGGACCTTGGTGACCAGGCTCACAATGAAGTAGCACACGAGCGTTCCGATCACGGCGAACGCGATAGCGATCAGGATGGAAAGGGCCTGCATGCCCAACTGGGTCCAGTTCCCGTACAAACCACCAGCCGCCGGCGTCACACCGTCGAAATAGTAGCCGATCGCCGGGTTGGCGAATACACCGGTCAACAACGCGCCCGTGGTGCCGCCGACGGCATGAATACCGAAAGCGTCGAGCGAGTCGTCGTACTTGAGCGCCTTCTTGATGAAGGCCACGAACACGTAACAGACGATCGAAACCGCGATACCAATCACCAGGGCACCGGTCACATCGACAAAGCCAGAAGCGGGGGTGATCGCGACCAAGCCCGCCACCACACCGGTCGAAGCACCGATCAAAGTGGGCTTCTTGTGGTGGATGTACTCAATGACAATCCAGGTCAAGGCAGCCATCGCGGCGGCGGTGTTCGTCACCAGGAAGGCCGAACCAGCCAGACCGTTGGCGGCCACTGCCGACCCGGCGTTGAAGCCGAACCACCCCACCCACAGCATACCGGCACCGATGAAGGTGAACCCGATGTTGTTGGGAATGATCGAATCCTTGCCGTAGCGAACCCGGGGCCCGAGCAGAAGAGCCAGAACCAGTGCCGAGACACCGGAGCTGATGTGCACCACCAAACCACCGGCAAAGTCGAGCGTGTTGCTCTTGGGAACGCCGAACAGCGCACCGATCGAGCTTTGCGAGTCAAACACGCTCAGCCAACCGCCGCCCCAAACCATGTGGGCCAACGGAGCATAGACCACGAGCGACCAAAGAGCCGAGAAGAGGATCCAGGCCGTGATGCTCATGCGTTCCACCACAGCACCCGAAATCAGGGCGACGGTGATGATGGCAAACATCAGCTGGAACATCGAAAAGACATTCTCAGGAATCAGATACCACGTCGAGTCGCGCGTCACCCCGTTCAGGAAGAGCTTCGAAAAGTCCCCCAAAATACCCGGAATGATTTCCTTGGCGCTGAAGGCCATGGAGTATTGCGCCACCACCCAGACGATGCTCACCACGACGGCAGAAGCCATCGAGTAATACATCGTCGACAGGATGTTCTTGCGGCGGACCATGCCACCGTAGAACAAGGCCAAGCCGGGTACAGTCATGAGCAGAACCAACGCCGCCGAAGTCAACATCCAGGCGGTGTCACCCGCTCCGTGTGCCGAGGTGATCGAGGCCTTCAGTCCGTCGAGATCTGCGTTGGTCAGCGCTGCGACCGCCGCAGGGTCAGGCTTGGCGTCCTGTGCGAAACCCAAGAGCGGGGTTCCTACCAGGGCTGCCACCAGCACCAGTTTTAACAATCGTTTCATTTCCTCCTCCTTAGGTAGGTCTGGCATCAACATACCAAGAGTTCGTTCCCTGCGAAATACCAAAATGTCGCAATCATATCAGCAGGACCTCACTTACTACATATTTGTACTATTTCCCGTGCATTCTTCCTCTTGGAAGTAATCCCAGCCGAATCGACCCACAGTTCTTTTTGGAATAACAACTTAGTTGAAGTTCGTTTTCGGTCGGGCAACACACTTTGGAAGCTTCTGAGCGGAAATACCCTTGAAATACGTATACATCCGTTGGTGGTTTTTCGCGGAAGTTTTTTGGGTGGGGGGCTTTTCCTTGAATTGCCGGGAGGTCAGGGCTACACTGTAGACCTATGATCAAGGGTTTTACCAATCGAGAACCACAGGACGGCAAACTGGCTCTCACCAACGGGGGATCGTTGTCCCTGTTCTTTCTGGGGGTCGGCGGCGCGTTCTCGAAGCGTCACTACCAGACCAACCTCTTGGTGGTGAAGGGCGAAGACCACTTGATGGTGGATTGCGGCACCAAAACCCCCCAGGCCTTCTTTGAGCTCGGGCTTCCCATCGCCCACGTCAAAAACTTCTTCCTGACGCATTCGCACGCTGACCACATCGGCGGCCTCGAAGAAGTGATGCTCATCGCCCGCTACGGAACCAACACCCGACCCCACGTGTGGATCACCGAGGCCTATCAATCTTCGCTGTGGGACATGAGCCTTCGCGGAGGGAGCGCCTTCAACGAGGAGACGGCAGGCAAGAACCTCACCTTTGGCGACATGTGGCAGGTCCACCGCCCTGGATGGCTCAAGAACTACCCCCGGGAAACCTGGGAGTTCGACGTTGGTGGTATCAACTTCAAGGCCTTTCGCACCATGCACTTTCCGGGCAATTCCTCCAGTTGGGTCGATAGCGCCTGGAGTACCGGCCTGGTGATCGACAACCGGATCTTCTATTCGGGCGATACCAAGTTTGACCGGGATCTTGTGCTGAGTTTCGACGCACTGTTCCCCATCGAGACTTACTTCCACGACTGTCAGTTCTTGCCGCCGGGGGGAGTTCACGCGTCCATCGAGGAACTCAAGACGCTGCCACCCAAGATCAAGGCGAAGATGGTGTTGATGCACTACGGGGACGACTGGGAGAAGAAGGAGTCACTGGTGGCTGACTACGGTTTCCGGGGCCTCGCCCGCCAGTGGTCCTGGTATGACTACGCCAAGGCAAGCAAGGCCGGCAAGGCGTAAACATCGTCCATCGATTCCACCAAGACGCCACCTGAGCCCCGCGAAACCGGCACTTCGAGGTCGACAGGGTAGCGATCACCGATGGCCACCACTTGGGTCGGAGCCAGGTCGAGCGCGCTGTAGGCCAGGTCGAACGCCCGAGGGTGCGGCTTCGAGTGCCCGCTCTCGTCCAACCCGATGATGCGCGGAAAGTACTTTTCGACTCCGAGCGCCACCAAGGTTCGCCGGGCGATATCGGCGGGGTTGTTCGTCACCAGCACCAGTTTGGCCCGGGATTCCAGCTGTTCCAAAGCGGCGATGAGCCGTTCGTCGCGCACCAGGTAGTCTTCCGGCCGAATGGCGCGGCGCCGCAGTTCTACACTTTGGGCAATAGGCACGCCAAGCGCGCCCAGCAGCGTGTTCCCGAAACTGGGCTTTTTGCCAGCGTTGGCAGCGCGGAAGTCCGCGTCCCAGGCGTCGATCGCGGTTTCGAGGTCAGCAACGGTTCGGCCGAGGTCTTGGGCCAGCAGCACAACTTGATTTTTGAGCTGGGAAGAATAATAGTCGTCGTGGCGATAGAGCGTGAGGTCCATGTCGAAGATCAGGCCGCGTACGGCGGCGCCGAGGTTGTAGGTAACCATTGTGAATTCCGAATTTCATTACTATACGACGTGGTTCCTGGCGGTCAAGGCAGGGTTTTCGGACCCGGAAGCAGCTCGACTGTCGTGGGCTTGTCAGTATACCGACCACCACAACCGCGCAGTGGTTATCCGCCACCCCCGAGGTGTGCTGGAGTCGCGGCCTTCGCAAAACTACTCCTTTTGGGAAGATTCGGTGATTCAGGAGGCCTACCTACCGTTCCACTTCTTCCCCTCGTGGGAGCCGATGTCCAGCGTTCGTATTGACGGGCTGGTCTCGCCGCGCGATGTGCGGCCCAACAGTCCGGGCGTGAAGGCATTGCTGGTCGCCGCGCTGCGCACCCGAAATCTGGAACGGATCGGCATCGCCCTGCATACTTTTGCCGACAGTTGGGCCCATCAGAACTTCACCGCGTGGGCTGAGGACTTCAACCGCCTGCCGACCGGCGCACGGGTGGACCCGTCGCAGGGCCTGCCGGCCCCCGGTCATTCGCAGGCCGGCTGGCAACCCGACGAGTGGCTTACCGAGTGGACGGACTCCCGCTTGAACGAGAGCCGGATTGTCAACCGCGTTCGCTATCTGGACTGCGCAGGGAAGATTTACCGCTACCTGTGCGTGTTTCGGGGTCGCGAGTTTGCCGATCAAAGCGCCGTACTGGCCGAGCTCGAGACCTACATTCTGGCCGGACGCGGGCGCGATACAACGGCCGAGCGTATGCTAGATCTGGTTATTGCTTGCAGCATGGAACCTTACGACCGGGATGGTCCGGTCGGGCGCGCCGTCGAGTTGCCTGTGGAAGACGAAAGCCCGTTGCCTGCGCTCGACCACATCCGTCACCTCGGCCGGGAATTGTGGAACCGTACCGGTCTGGCGGCCCCGAGAGAACTGACGGCCAAGCCCGGCTTCGAGGACAGCGCTTACGCGTCTTGGCTGCGCGCGGCTGACGAGCATCGGTCGTTGGCGCTCGGTCTGGTGCGGGAAAACTCGGGGTCGATTCTATGATCAAACTGCTGCTGCTTCTGCTGACCCTGTCCTCACCTCTCCTGGAGGCTCAGTCGTCGCTGGAAACAGGACTGGTCCTGCCCGAGGGCTTTCAGGGGCTCGTTCCGCTGCCGCCAAGCCAAGGAAATTATCGGCTGGAGGTGCTCTCGGGGCCGGGGCTCATTCCCGAGGCTCACGTCGAACGCTCCCTTCCAGAGGGCTGGCTCGCAGTGGCCGGCAACACCCGGCCCGACGGGTCCCGCCAGTCCAGGATCGACTTGACGGCGCGGGGAGAGACCTTGCGCGTTCGTTTTCCGACAGCGCTCAGGGCGCAGGCTACGCTGACCTGGCGTCCCTTGGGTTTTGCGACACTCCAGAGTCAACTCCAGGAAACCTTTTCGGGAGCACTCGCGCAGACCACAGCCCTCAGAGCCCGCGTCTTGTCGGTTCCGCCCGTCTTTTCGCTCGCTCGCACCGTTCTGGATGCGCAGGGCTCCGCGTGGACGGTACTCGCGTCGGCGGACCGGCGAAGCGTTCAACTGTGGTCCCCCAACCGGGGCTCAGCGATCGGTGACCCGCTTTTTGCCCCCCAGGGCTGGACAGAAATGAAACTGACCTTGGATGCCGAAGGACGGCTCCTGTTGTTGTTGGAGGCGCCTGCTGGAGCTTCCAACAGCAGCCTGTTCACCTGGACCGGGTCGGCTTGGGCCGCCGAAGCTTTTCCTGCGGCCTGGACGGGACCCTTTTCGTGGACCAAAGGCCCGACCCTTTGGGGAATAGCGGGCACAGCAACGGGCCGAAGTGTACGGCTGGAATCGGCGCGCTGGTTGTCGCCGGGTTGGGGGCGTATCCGGAGTGAGGCGGAACTCAGCACCCCCGCGTACCGCTTGGCAGAAACCGCTCAGGCGCTGTTTCTCGCTCTGCCGGGCCCCAGCGGGGGAATCTCGCGCCGCCTGACGGCCCCAAACTCGGTGTGGACAGCTCTCGGTGGACCGCAGTTCGCTTCCCTGCCGCTGCTGGGAACGCTGGACGAGGCTTTGGCAGTGCTTGGTCAGGGCACGGGCAATGGGATGCAGATCTGGTCGACCGCAGGCTGGCAAACCTTCGACCTTCCTTCCCGCCCGTTGCGGCTCTCGAACGGACCGGGGGTCCTGTTAGGCTGGACGGAAAGCCGGGATCTGCTTCAATTCGATGGTGTCGGTTGGAGGACGCCACTGGCGCTGTCCTCTCTGACCCCTGCGCCCGGTCCTTGGGAGGCCGAGTTCCTGCCTCCGGAGCCGGGGGCAAAGTCAGGAACCCTGGTGCTTTCCAGGGCTACCGAGACGCGGCGCCTCGACCTCTACGACTTGCCTTAACCGGCCCTCCGGGGTACACTCCGTTCCCATGATCACCGCCACCAACATTTCTCTGGCCTTCGGCAAACGCTTTCTGTTCAAAGAAGTTAACCTCAAGTTCACTCCCGGCAACTGCTACGGGCTGATCGGAGCCAACGGCGCCGGCAAGTCAACCTTCCTGAAAATTCTCTCGGGGGAGATCGAGCCGGACTCGGGCGAGGTGACCATTCCTCCCAACTACCGGCTGGCGGTGCTGGGTCAGGACCAGTTCGCGTACGACGAATACACGGTGCTCAATACCGTGATCGTGGGTCACGCGAAGCTCTGGTCAGTCATGCAGGAACGCGAGGCCCTGTACGCCAAGGATGACCTGAACGACGACGAGGGCATGCGGGTGGCCGAGCTCGAAGGTGAGTTTGCCGAGATGGGCGGTTGGGAAGCCGAAAGTGAGGCCGGAACCCTGCTCGACGGCCTGGGAATTTCCGAAAACTCACACGCCAAGCTGATGCGCGATCTTGACCCCAGCGAAAAAGTGCGGGTGCTTCTGGCTCAGGCGCTGTTTGGCAACCCCGATGTGCTGCTGCTCGACGAACCCACCAACCACCTTGACCTCGAGTCGATCACCTGGCTCAACAACTTCCTTGAGAACTTTCCCAACACCGTGATCGTGGTCAGCCACGACCGGCACTTCCTCAACCAGGTGTGCACGCACATTGCCGACGTCGATTACGGCGCGATCAACCTTTACGTGGGCAACTACGACTTCTGGTACCAAATGAGCCAAATGCTGGTCCGGCAAAAGAAAGAAGAAAAGAGGCGCTCGGAAGACAAGGCTGCGGAGCTCAAGGCCTTCATCGCCCGCTTTGCTTCGAACGCTTCCAAAGCGAGGCAAGCGACAAGCCGTCAGAAACTGCTGGAGAAGCTGGACCTAGACAGTCTCAAGCCGTCGAGCCGCAAGTTCCCCTACATTGGCTTCAAGGCCGAGCGAGAGTGCGGCAAGGTGATCGTCACCGTGAAAAACCTTTGCAAGACCATCGAAGGCGTCAAGGTGCTCGACAACATCAGTTTCACCATCGAAACCGGCGAAAAGGCCGCCTTTCTGGGTGACAGCCAGAAGAAGACCGCCCTGTTTGAGATTCTTGGCGGCGAGCTGGCAGCCGACTCCGGGACCATTGAGTGGGGCCAAACGATTCTCAAGACGTACTTTCCCAACGACAACAGCCGGTACTTCCAGAGCGACATGAGCCTGGTCGAATGGCTGGCTCAGTACAGCAAGGAGCAGGACGAGACCTACCTCCGTGGTTTCCTGGGGCGCATGCTGTTTTCGGGCGACGAGGCCCTCAAGCCTGTCAACGTGCTCTCGGGGGGCGAAAAGGTTCGCTGCATGATGAGCAAGATGATGATGGTGGGCGCCAACCTGCTGATTCTCGACGAGCCGACCAACCACCTTGACCTCGAATCGATCACCACCCTCAACACCGCCATGAACGAGTTCACCGAGGTCATTCTGTTCACCAGCCACGACCACGAACTCAACGCCACGGCGGCCAACCGCATCATCGAGTTCACGCCCATGGGCATGATCGACCGCAAGATCACCTTCGAAGAGTACTTGGCCAGCGCCGAGGTGCGTAAACTCCGCGACACTCATTACCATGGACACGTGCGGTTGACGCTGGACTGAGTTGGAAGGCTACACTTCGGCGAAAGTGAGCACTTCCCGGCGCGCGTCGGCGGCGACGACCTTGAGGGTCAGCGCGCCGCCGAGGGGGTGCTTGCGGGTGAGTTTGACCAAAGCGCGGTAACCCAAATCGGTCAGCAGGACCTGTGCTTGCGCTTCGTCGTCGCGGAACCACCCGACGATGACCGCCGGCCAGGTCTTTCCTTTTTGGCGGGCCAAATACTCGGTGATCCAGTAGCGGTCGGCGTTGCGCTCCAGACGGGCAGACTGCGCGTTCAAAGGATCGAGTTCAGCGGCCAAGGTGGCCAACGCTTCCGAGTCCAACGGGGGAACTTCACCTGCGGCCGCGGCCTTGAGCTGCCGGTGTACGGCCAAGTCGCCGTAGCGCCGGATGGGACTGGTCGCCTGAACGTAGCTCGGTAGGCCAAGGCCCGCGTGGGGACCGGCTTCCTGCGACAACAACGAACGCGTCATCGTCACGATCTTGCCAAACTCGCGGGCGGGTCCTTCGGGCAGGTGGCTCACGTCGACCGGGTCACCGGCGCGTTGCACCCGGTACAGCACGGGAATCTGTTTTTCCGCCGCAAAACGGGCTGCCGCTTCACCGGCCAGCACCATGAACTCGGCCACCCAATCCCGGGCAGCCTCGGCGGCGTAAACACCTACGTTTACCGTTCCTGCAGACAGATCAACTTTCACTTCCGACTCGGGGAGGTGGATCATCACCGCGCCCTGAGCGATTCGCCACGCCTCACGCAAGCGGGCTGCGGTGGCGAGCGCGACGAGCAGTGGGTCACCCGCCGAAGCGAGCTCCTGGGCCTGCTGGTAGTTCAACCTGCGGTCGACGCGGATGGTACTCGCCTCCACGGTGAGGTCGATCAACGCCCCGTCGGCGCCCAGCACACAACCGAAGCTCAGCGCGGCGCTTTCGACACCTGGCCTGAGGCTGAAAGGACCTTCGGCAAGGACAGGGGGAAACATGGTGAATCGGCCCGAGGGCAAGTACACCGTGGTGCCCCGACGGCGGGCTTCCAGGTCGAGAGCCGAATCGCGGGCAACCCAGTGTCCGGGGTCCGCAATGTGGATCCAGTACTTCAGCCTGCCGTCAGATAGCGTCTCAAGCGCCAAGGCGTCGTCCACCTCGGTCGTGGTGTCGTCGTCGATGGTCAGGCTGGCAAGGGCTGTCAGGTCGATCCGCGAACCGGAGTCCGGCGGTGCCCGGAGCAAAGACAACGCGGCAGCCTCCAACTCGGGTTCGAAGGCCGGGCTGAGACCCGCTCGAAGCACATCGAGGTTCTCGTGACGGTGCCAAAGCCCGAGGTCCACCAAAAACTGAAGGGCCGAGGCTTCGGTTTGAGGCCGGCCGGCCAGCTTGAGCAGATCCAGAGCGGCGTGCTTGTCCGCAGCCTCTTCGCCGAACAAAGCCAGCTTCTTCACGGCCTCGAAGCGTTCCAAGTCCTGGGGCTCCAGGTGGGAAGTTTTGTCGGCAAGGCGTGCTTCGAGGCGGCCGGCCAGTTCGGCCTGCAGCTTCTCTTTGGAGGCCAAGGCCGACTGTTGCTTGCGCAATTCCTCAACCTGACCAGCGGAACGGGCCTCAAAGCGCCCGCCTTTTTCCTTGAAAAACAACCGGTCGGCCTCAAGACTGGTGAAAAGTGCCCACGCCCGCTCGCCGGTGAGCGAATCCCACAGACAGCCGCCCAAAACCTCCAGCGAATACGGTCCTGGACCATCCGTCGAGAGGAGCTCCCAAACGGTAGCCAGATCCACGTCGCCCAGACAACCCTTGGCCTTCGTGGCCCAATCGTTCAGGCCCGAAGCGGTGACCCAAGGTTTGGGGTCGAGTTTCCATTCAGTCGTTGAGAACACGATATCGCGCTGTGCGACGGTGAGGCTGTTGCCAAAAGTGTCGGTAACGCGAAGCGAGTTCTTGCCTTCGGGACCCTCCACGACGGCGAGACGTGGATGACCCTTGACAGGAAAAGAAACTACCGCGCCTTTTTCCATTTCACTTTCGGGTCAACCATGAGATAGGCGTACCCAGTGGACATATCTTCGTTGTGGATCAGCACGCCCTTGATCCCGTCGGGGACCCTGAGTTTGACACTGGCGAAGTTCAAGACCTTTTTCACTCCGGCCAGCAGCACCTTGGTGCAGATCTCCTGAGCCTCGTGGGGTGGCACGGAGAGAATGGCAATTGTCACGGGATTCTTGCCCAGGAAGGGAGTCAGTTCGTCGATGTCACGCACTTTGATGCCGTGGTATTTTTTGCCGACTTTGACCGGGTCGTTGTCGAACGCAGCGACGATGTTGAGGCCGTTCATGCGGAACTCGGCGTAGCCCAGCAAGGCGGTGCCCAG
Organism: Spirochaetales bacterium; assembly: GCA_037142615.1. Lineage (GTDB taxonomy): Bacteria > Spirochaetota > Spirochaetia > JABEVK01 > JABEVK01 > JAIFLN01. Next base: position 41,112 of record JBAXAI010000008.1, read on the forward strand.
GTTTCCGCAGCCGATGATGATGGCGGGGTTGGTCTGATCCCAGCGAAGGAATCGCTCCAGGGCGGCGATCAGGTCTTTGACCACGTAGCCGACGCGTGGCTTTCCGACGATTCCGGTCACGGCAAGGTCTTTTCGCACCTGAATGGGCTCCAGGATGAGCTCTTCGGCGATCGTGGTTCCCGAAATGACTAGAACTCCGTCCTTTTCGGCCTGCCGGACAATCTGCAGGTACGCAGGCAGTCGGAGGGTGGTGGGTTTGCTCGTCGCTTCCCTGTCTACGGTTCTGGATCGTTTCATGATTCTTTCACTTCCCTCCTACTAGATTTAAAGGTTTAGCTCGATCTTGGCAAGGAGTTTCCGGGCAACCTCGGCCTTGCTTGCTTTGTCGAGACGTTCATGGTTCCCCTTGGCGTCGACAACCAGCAGTGAATTGGTGTCGGTACCAAACCCTTCTCCCGGCTTGCTGTCGTCGTTGGCAGCGATAAGGTCACCCCCGGCCTGCGCCAACCGCGAAGTGGCGTCGGTCAGGAGGTCGGCTTCCGAGAGCCCGCTTTGAGCCCGGAAGACCACCAGATAGGTTGCTTTGTTCCAGCCCTTCACCTGATCGACGATTTTGGGCGTGGGCCGAAACTCGACCACCAGGTTGCCCGAACTGGTAGGGAGCTTCGTGGCCGAAGGGGCTACCGGCGTCCAGTCGCCCACGGCGGCGCAAGCGATGAACACTCGGGGACGCTCGGCTTCGACCAGCTTTCGGCAGGCGGCTTCCATGGCGGCAGAGGTTTCGGCGACGACCAGTTCGACACCTGGGGGAACCGGAACCGAGAGCTTCCCCGAGACCACGATGACCCGCGCCCCCAAACGGAGCGCCGCCTCGGCAAGAGCCAGCCCCATCCGGCCCGTCGAGTTGTTGGTGACAACCCGGATCGGATCGAGGTACTCGACAGTGCGCCCGGCGGTGATGATGACGGTTTGCCCCGCGAGTTTTCCGCTGGCAGGAACAAGGGCCTCCCGCACGGCCTGCAGAATCTCATCGTTGTCGGCGATCTTGGCCTTGCCTTCTTCCACCCGGGGGCCCAGCACGCGGATGCCGGCGCCTTCCAGACGCGCCAGGTTCGCCACCACGAAAGGGTGGGCATACATCGACTGGTGCATCGCCGGCACTACCAGCACGGGAAGGCCTTCGCCAAAGGCGGTGGTCACAAAAGTTGTCACCGGGGTGTCGTCGATGCCCGAAGCGATCTTGCCGACCGTGTTGGCGGTGGCCGGCGCGATCAAGAGCAAGTCTGCGTGCACCTTGACGTTTCCCACCAGGCTGACATGTTCAATCTGGCCGGTCAATTCGGTGATGGGCTTGTGGCCCGTGGCCCATTCCAGCAAGTTGGGATGGACAAGCTGCGTGGCTGCGTGGCTCATTACGGGGTAAACTTGGGCGCCGTGGCGCATCAGCAGGCGGGCGAGGTCGACGCTTCGCACCGCAGCTACCGAACCGGTCACACCGAGCACGATGGTCTTGCCGGCGAGGCTTTGGCTCAGCGACCCGACAATATCGACCGAAGGGTGTTCGTTCATCCAGCTACCTCCTGCAGGTCAGCGAGAAACTCTTTGAGAACACTCCGGGTCACGTGCGGCATGACAACAACGCGGAAACTATGCTGCCAGGTCGACAGCGCCCATCCTTTTTCGCGCAGCGAGGCCACCAGCAGAGGCGTCGGCATGTGCGTGCTGCGAACCCCGACCACGTTCACCTGGGGTTCGGCCAGCACCGGCTCCACACCCGAAATCTGGGTAAGGGCCTGCGTGAGGAAGCGCGAGAGTTCCATGGCTTCGGCGACGATGGCCGTGTAGCCGGGCACCCCGAGGTGTTTCATGACGGCCCAGACCGCTGCAACCGCCGCCCCGGAGCGGGTGCCAACGAGGGTGTTTTGGCGCAATCGCCCGCCGGAAAGGTACTGAACGTCGGTCGCCGCCGTCCGTGCCAGCGTAGCATCCTTCCACAGGATCATGCCCGAGGGAATGGGCCCGCGCCCCATTTTGTGGGGGTCGGCCGTCAGGCTGCTCAGGCCCTCGGGCCACGAATACAACTCCGAGGCTCGGTTTTCAGGCAAAAAAGGAAGCACGAAGCCGCCGAACGAGGCGTCGAGATGAAAATACAACCCGTGGCGAAGGGCTAACGCGGCCAAGGCACCAATGTCGTCGATGGCTCCCCACGCCGTCGTCCCGGCGATGCCGATCACGGCCAGGGTCTGGGGTGTGATGGCAGCTTCCATGCGGTCGAGGCGAACCCGGCCCCGGTCGTCGACGGGAACTCTCACGAGGTTGAGACCCATGAACGACGCGGCTTTGTCGAACGAATAGTGGGCCGAGGCCGGCAGAAGCACCTCGCGCTTACCGGGCGACAACAGTCTCGCGGTCCAGAGGGCCAACAGGTTGGCCTCGGTTCCTCCGGTGACAATGCGTCCCGCCGCCAAGGGGTTGCCCCACCAAGTGCCCAGCAGTGAGCAGGCTTCGCGCTCCAGTTCAGCCAGACCGGGCACCAGCCCTTCGTCACCGATGTTGGTCTCGAGGGCCCGCATAAAGGCCTGTTCGGCCACCGGGTGTGGCCGCGAGCACATCGATCCCAGAATCTTGCCCGAGGCGAAGGTCCAATCCCCGGCAAGCCTCCGGTCGAGTTCTTCCAGCACGGCTCGCGAAGAGTCCGCTCCGAGGCTAATGATAGGACTCCTTGTCGGCTGGGTACGTCCCCGAGCGCACGTCGGCCGAAAACTCGCCCAAAACCGACTTGATGGCGTCACCCACATGGAGGTAGCGATCGGGAACAAACTTGGCCTTGCGGTGACTGTTGAGGTGCAGCAGGTCGTGGAACACCAGAACCTGGCCGCTGGTGTGCGCTCCGGCCCCGATGCCAATCGTCGGCAGACCAAGACCCCGCGTCACCGACTCTCCGAGCGACAGAGGAACACATTCCAGCACCACCGAAAAGCAACCCGCCGCGGCAAGGTCACGGGCGTCGGCGTCGATCGCGGCAGCGTCGGCAGCGTCTTTGCCCTGCACCTTGAACGAACCTGCCGTCTGGGGCAACAAACCCAAGTGACCCATCACCGGGATTCCGCTGGCGAGGATAGCCCTGGCGATGCCTGGAGCATTGCCCTCAAACTTGACCGCATCGGCCCCGCTGGCCATCAGCAGCTTGGACGACTCCACGGCCGCCTCGGGGGTATCGTAGGAGTGCAAGGGAAGGTCGGCGACAATCGGGATCACTTTGCGCCCCCGCGCGGCCATCCGGGTGTGGTACATCATGTGCTCGAGTGTCACGGCCGAGGTGGAATCGCGGCCCTGCTCGACCATGCCGAGGCTGTCACCCACCAGGATCAGGTCGGCGCCGGCGGCTTCGACCAGCTCGGCCTGCCACGCGTCGTAGGCGGTCAGAACGACGAGCTTGTGACCGGCCTTCCAGGCGTCCAGAAACGGCTGCAAACGCGGTGTAGAAATCACTTTTGTTCTCCTGCCAGGGCGTAGAGCCGGTCGGCCATGAACTTCAGGGCTTTTGCGAGATTGGCCCGGTTGTCCCAGGCACCCCAAAGTGCCTCAAGCTCGCCCCGGGGCCGGTTCTTGAGAGCCCCCGCTTCGCTGACCAGCAGAGGCAGCGCCCGCAGGATGTTGTCGACGATGGTCAAGTGCGACATCTTCGAGGTACGCGAAAGCGGGTTCAGGTCGATGGTCAGCACCGTCTTGCCGAGCTTGACCAGAGCCTCGGTTCGGTCCCCGTCTTCCAGCGGCACCAACACGGTGTCGGCGATGAGAATTCCTCGCGGCGACACGATGCGACGCGCGTGCTGAAGCTCATCGATCACAGCGCTGGCGTCGTCACCCACCCCGAGCACCTCGGTGGCCCCGGCGGCCCGCAGCGCGGCCTCGACCGCTTCTTCCCGTCCAGGCTTGCGGTAGAACAGGTTGACCTCGAGCCGGGCACCGGTGACTTTGGAAAGCTCAACGAGTTCGGCGGCCACCAGAGCGGCGGCGTTGCCGTTCACCGAGATGACAGGATGGGACGAGAGCAGCAGTTTCGCGGCAGCGGCGCGGCACGCTTCGCGGCCAAAATCGGCCGTTGCTTCACCCAAAAAGTAGTCCAGCGACTCACCCCTTCCGTGAGCGATCAGACCGGATTCGGTGACGACCAGGGAATGCAGTCCCTCGACGATCTTTTCGCGGCTCATCAACGAGGCGTAGCGCGGATGGCTGGTCGGAATCTCAATCAGCATGCAAAAGCCTCCCGCCCTGCAAGTCGAGCTGCGAAGAAAAAACGGTGCCTGAGCCCAACAAACGGAACGCCGCGAGCGCGCGCTCGGCGTCGAAACTCTCTACGAGGGTAAACAACCCATCGCCGAACATCAGCATGGGAGCGGTGAACCCTTTGTCGGCGAGCAGGGTCTGGCAGCCGGTCAGCCGACCGCTGACGAGCTGCGTCTGGCGGCCAAAGCGAACCGAGAGTTCCAAGAAATGTTTCCACGACGGAGCGTCGAGCAGGGCCTGCCGAAAGGCCTCGCCTTCCCTGTTGACCGCCTCGCGGATGGCAGGGTTTCCCAGCATGGCCGAGGTGGCCAGCGGGCCCAAAACCAGGAAGACGGCGGTCAGACCGTCCGGAGTGGGCAGCGGTTGCACACGCCCCACCCCGGGTGCCCCTGGCTCGAGACTGGCCTTGAAGCCGCCGTGGGCTTCACCCAGAACGGTTCCCAGGCCGGTTCCGCATTCAATTTCGGCCAGATGGGCCAGAGCCCCGGCCTGATCGGTCGAAAGTGGAGACCCCGCCAGGCCGTTGAGAGCCAGCGCAAGCGACAGCGCTCCGGCTCCCGAAGTGCCAAAACCGCAACCCACGGGGAGCGTCGTTTGGTGCTCGATGGCCACCGGTTGCGTCCAATTGGCCCTGGAGCGAAACAGGCGCAACACTGCGAGGGAAACCGGCGCATCGTCGAGAGTCTTGCCGCCAAGCTTCACAGAATCGGATTCTGCCGAAAAGACTTGGGTCTCAACCCCGAGGGCAAGGCTGAACCCCGCGCCGAGCGAACCGTGGTGAAGGGGGTCCGAATGGGGTCGAATCGAGAAGAACCCCGTGACATGACCGGGAGAAAAGGCGCGGGAAGAATGCATGTAGTACCTTGGAACCCATGGTATTGTAAAAAGTTCCGTTTGAGAAGTGCGGGATTTTGCCGAAACTGGGAACAGGAGTCCTGTATGAACCGTATGCTGGCCGTTGTGGTGTTTGTCGGGTGCAGCCTTTCCCCGCTGGCTTCCCAAGACTTGCCCGCCTCAGACCCGACCACCCTCACCGTGGCGCCGTCGGATCAGGTGAAGTACCCCGAAGCAAAGGACATCCTCAACCCCCTGCCTCCCCCGGCGCCCAAGGTAGTACCCAAAGCGGCACCCAAAGCAGCCGACAAACCCGTGGTCCCGGTGGTCAAGGTGGTTCCCGGTGGTCCGCTGCTGGCTTCGGCTCCGATTCCGGCCGTGGCTCCCGTGGCCGCCAAACCCGTGCCGCTTCATGGCTGGTTCATCGTGTGGTCGCTTTCGGGCTCCGCCGAGGCCGTGCAGACCTGGGTGGAGGGACTCCAAGCCGCCGTGCCCGCGTTGCCTGTGAAGGTTTCCGGCAAAGGTGCGGCGTGGACCGTAGAACTCGGTCCTGTCGATGCTCAATCGCTCGACGCCGCGTGGGCCGTTCCGGGAGCTCGTCCCCGCCTCATCAAGAAGTAGAGGAACCTCGCCGGCTGGTCAAACGGACGAGTGTCATGAAAGTGGCGTCGAAGGTTCGGACAAAACGGTCCCACTCCTTTTTTCCGTAGACCGCCGTCGATTCCGGTTTGAGCCCTGCCGCGTTCAAGCCCGCCATAAAATCCCTCACGGACAGGCGCTCACGGATGTTTTCGGCCGTATAAAGCGCGCCCCGGTCGTTAAGAACGGCCACACCCAGTTCCACCAACCGCGAAGCCAGGGGAATGTCGCGGGTGACAACGAGGTCGCCCGGTAGAGCCCTCGCAACCAGGGCGTCGTCGGCCGCGCCTTCGGTAGCCGCCACGACTTCCATCGTAATCGCGAGGTCCGCACGAAACGGAATGGGCCGGTTGGCAAAGCAGGTCACGGGCACCCCTTCGCGGCGACCAGCCTTGGCAACGACCTCGCGTACCGCGCGTGGGCAACTGTCCCCATCAATCAGAACTTGCATACGTCATCCTACGTTCGAGGCAAGACCTTGGCCAACCCCCTTTCTTTTTGGTGCGAGGGCCGTTAGCATGGCGACATGGATTTGGAAGCCTTTCGTCAGGCCTACCCTGCCCTCACCGACCTGCGCGAAGCGACCGAGTTTCTGCTCGCTTTTTCGGAAGACGCGATGCAGGACTGCCCGGACGACTTGGCGCCCTTGGTAGAGGCTGCCAGGCTCTCGTGCCGTTCGGCTGGTCTTGTGGGCCTGGCCGCTCTGTGTGACCGCCTGCTGGGCTGGTTCGACGTTGACCGTTCCGACTACCCCTCGGCCCTGATAAGGTTTGAAAGGGCTCAGGGTGACTTTTTGGCCTTGGGTGACGAAGCGGGGCGCCTCAAGGCGCTGAACGGTATCGCCAGCGTGCATAGCGCCCAAGGACGGTTCGAGGCTGCTATCTCTATCTATCGAGAGGCTTTAGCCTTGGCCGAGCAAAGCGGGGACCGTCATCAGGCTGTGCTGCTCACTGCCAATCTGGGCTCGTCGCTCAACGATTTGGGCCAGCACGCCGAGGCCGAACCCTACCTGCACCAGGCCGCATTTTCGGGCTTGCTGTCGCGCCTCAACGAGGCCCTGATCCTTACCGAGTTGGCCAAGTCCTGCCGCAAGCAAGGAAAGCGTGACGAGGCGCAGACTCTCCTGATCCGCTCGGTGACGGCCTCGAGGGAAGGGCATTTCCAGTCCACCTTGGCCATTGCGCTGGGTCTGCTCGGCGAATTGATGGTCGAAGCCGGCGAGGCTGGTGCTACCTCACTGCTCGAAGAGGCCCGCCTGGTCGCGCTCGCAGCTGGCGACCGGGCCGCCGAAACCATGGCCACCCTCGCCCTCGGGCGCAACGAACTGACGGCTCGGCCCTTGATAGCCCTCGGGCTGTTTGAGCTTTCCTTGGCAACCAGTCTGGAAATTGGGGCCCGCCACCTGGAAATCGAGGCGTACGAGGGCCTGGCTGCCGCCAACAAGGCCTTGGGCCGCTGGAAGAAGGCCTTCAGCGCTTATGAGGCCTTCCACGCGCTTTCCAAGCTGCTTCGTGACGACAACGTGCTCAAACAGCTCGACCATCTGAAGGCCGACCAGGCCCGCAAAGAAACGGAACTCTACCAGGAACAGCTTCGCGTCATGGGACTTCTGGGTGAGATTGGCCAGAAGATCAGCGCCACCCTCGACCTGGAGTCCATTCTTCACATTGTCGATGAGTCGATCGGTTCGCTGATGTCGGCCGATGTGTTTGGTATGGGCCTGTACGACGAAGCAAGCGATACCATTGACTACCAGCTGTTCCGCGAGGCCGGCCGCCCGGTCAAACCGTTCCGCTCTCCCGTCAACGGCGACTCGTTTTCTTCGTGGTGCATCCGGCACCGCGAAGACATCCTCATGGGTGACATGGAAAAAGAACACGGCCGTTACACCAAGGTGCTGACTTTTCCCATTGCGACAGCCGAAGCCACCGGCAAGTTGACGCGCTCGGGACTCTTCCTCCCGCTGATCGCCGAAGGCCGGGTGGTCGGTGTTCTTTCCGCCCAAAGTTACCAACTCAATGCGTATACCGAGCGCGAGTTGGCGGCGCTCAAGACGCTGGCGGCCTCGATCGCGATCGCGATTGAAAACGCCCGGCTGTTCAAGCAGGTAAACCAGTTGGCCACGGTAGACTCGTTGACCGGGGCTTCGACCCGCCGCTACCTGTTTTCGCGCACTGAACAGGAGTTTCAGGGCTACCTGAGGCAACAACAGCCCCTGGCGCTGGTGATGATTGACCTCGACCACTTCAAGAGCCTCAACGACACTTGGGGCCATGCGGTAGGCGATCAGGTGCTGGCCGCCTTTGGCGCCCTGGTGATGACCAGCAAGAGACCCCACGATATCTTCGGGCGCTACGGGGGTGAGGAGTTCGCCCTGGTCCAAACCGGAACCACGCTCGAAGGTGCCCGCAAGTCGGCCGAGCGCCTGTGCCGCCAAGTTCGTCAGATGCCACTGGAGCCGGCCAAAGGGCAGGCTCTCAAGGTAACCGCCAGCTTCGGTGTGACAGCCTTCCATCCCGATGACGCCGACGTCACTTTGGTATTCAGCCGGGCGGACGAGGCCCTGTACGAGGCCAAACAGACCGGGCGCAACCGTGTCGCTGTCCGTCCTTGACCCAGCGGTGTTGAACTCCGTATGATTATGCGTCTGAAACCCCCGTTATCAAGGAGAATCTGATGTCCCAGTCTGCCCTTCAAAAGGCCCGTTACGCCTACCAGCCCAAGCTGCCCCCCGCCCTGCGCGGTGAGGTGAACAGCATCGCCGTCAAGCTCGGCGCCGCCACCACTTCGGTGGCCAACCAGAAGGAACTGAAAGACCTTTTCCCCCACACCTATGGTGCGCCCTTGGCTCAGGTGGGTGCGGGAACGAACGCTGGAGCGTCCAAGAAGCTGACTCTTGCGGTGGTGCTCTCCGGCGGCCAGGCTCCCGGTGGCCATAATGTCATCGCAGGGGTGTATGACGGCCTCAAGAAGGGCAACAAGGCGAGTCGGTTGTTGGGCGCCCAGGGTGGCCCCAAGGGCCTGATCGACGGCAAGTTCACGGAAATCACCGACAAGTTCATGGACGAATACCGCAACACCGGCGGCTTTGACATGATCGGCTCAGGCCGCGACAAGATTGAAAAGCCCGAGGATCTGGAAAAAGTGGTGGCCGTGATCAAGGCCAATGCCATCGACGGCGTCGTGGTGATCGGCGGCGACGACAGCAACACCAATGCCGCCGTGCTGGCCGAGTACTTCCGCGCCAACAAAGTGAGCGCCAGCGTGGTCGGTTGCCCCAAGACCATCGACGGAGACCTGAAAAACGAGCACATCGAAACCAGCTTCGGCTTCGACACCGCCTGCAAAACCTACAGCGAACTCATCGGCAACATCGGCCGCGACGCCAATTCCGCCAAAAAGTACTGGCACTTCATCAAGCTCATGGGCCGCAGCGCGAGCCACATCACCCTGGAGTGCGGTCTGCAGACGCAAGCCAACCTGACGCTGATAGGTGAAGAAGTCGCCGCCAACAAAAGTACCCTCGATGCCATCATCGAGCAGGTAGCGGGCGTCGTCGCCAAACGCGCCGAAAAGGGCAACAACTTCGGCATGGTCCTCATTCCCGAAGGGCTCATCGAGTTCATTCCCGAAGTCGGGGCACTGATCTCGCAGCTTAGCGACGTGCTGGCCCACGACCATGATGGGGCCAACGAGTTCGAGAAGGCGCCCAATCTCGGCGCTCAGCTTGGGTGGCTCGAGAAGAAGCTGACCAACGCCAACATGGGCGTGTTGGCGTCGCTTCCGGCCGATATCCAGCGCCAACTGTTCTTGGACCGCGATAGCCACGGCAATGTGCAGGTGAGCCTCATCGAAACCGAAAAACTGGTCATCGAAATGGTCAAGCGGAAACTCAAAGTTTGGTCAGCCGAGGGCAAGTATAAGGGCAAGTTCGCAGCCCTGAGCCATTTCTTCGGGTACGAAGGGCGCTGCGCGTTCCCGTCGAACTTCGACGCCGACTACTGCTACAGCCTGGGCTTCAACGCCTTCGTGCTTTTCAGCGCCGGGCTCACCGGCTACCTGAGCTCGGTGAAGAACACCCACAAGAGCGCCGACCAATGGACCTGCGGCGGGGTGCCGATCACGATGATGATGAACCTCGAGCAACGCCACGGCAAACCCAAGCCGGTCATCAAGAAGGCTCTGGTGGAACTGGATGGTAAACCCTTCCTGTACCTGAAGAAGCACCGCGAAGCGTGGGCCACCGAGACCTCCTACCTCTTCCCGGGGGCCATCCAGTACTACGGCCCGCCCGAAGTGTGCGACCAGCCTACCAAGACCCTTTTGCTGGAACAGAACTAGGACGAAGGATCACGGTCGTGCTGGAATACATCCACCGCCAGAATATTGACGACCGTGTCCTGAAACGGGCGGTGCGGGTCCTCCGCGAAGGGGGACTCGTCGCCTTCCCCACCGATACCAGTTGGAGTGTGGCCTGCGACATCAAGTCGCGGGCCGGGGTGGAAAAACTCCGCAAGCTCAAAAACACCAACGACTTCACGCCCACCGTGATGACCACCGGCTTCACCCAGTGGAATGAGTACGTGGACTTGGACAATCGGGCCTACCGGCTGGTCAAGGACTACGCGCCGGGGCCTTTTGTGTTTGTTTTTCCGGCCAAGCCCCACTTGAAGAACCACTTGGGGCCCAAAAGGTTGGAAGTGGGGTTGCGCATCCCCGACCACCCCGTTCCGCTGGCGCTGGTGTCGGCGCTCGAAAATCCGCTGCTGAGCATCACCTGCACCCGCAAGTTCTCGCAGCCCGGCTGGTGGGACGACGCCTTTGCGCAGGAGTACCTGTTCGAGTCGGGCAACGAGCTCGACGACATCACCGCCATCGACCTGATTCTCGATACCGGCGAGCTGCTTCCCATGGTGCTGGCAACGGTCGTCGACATGACGGGAGCTGAACCCTTGGTCCTCCGTCGAGGCGTCGGCGAGATCGACTTGGAGCTGGCCTCGCCTGCCTCCTGAAAAAGAGGCTTGACTTTTCATAGCCACTAGCCGATATTGGTAAATGGAACGAGAAAAAGGATCATCAGGCTGGGCGGAAAGCGAGAATGACCTGGAATGATCTTTTGTAGAACGATTCGCACCTGAGGTCTTTTTCTTTTTCCAGGACTAACCGCCATCCCCCGAAAGGGCCGTGAGGCGGTTTTTTTTTGCCCTGCGACTGAAGGCTCAGCCTCAGTTTCCACTTTCGTAAGTGACGAGTTCCAGCGTGCGCAGGGGCGACCCTGGGCCACCCAAGGGGCCTTCGCTGCGGATCAGCAGGTGTGGTGCCGCTGCGGCAAACCACAGCCTGGTTTTGCCCACAAACGGTCCATAAATGCCGGTCAGGCCGACTTCCACCGGCAGACAGTCCCACGACTTGCCTCCCACCGTGACTTTCTGCACCGCGAGGACGTTGAGCTCGAGCGAGTAATCGCCGCTCGACGCGTTGGCACCCAAAAACACCAAGCGCGCGTGTGACACCCGCTCGAAGGGAAAACCCCGCAGCGCAAAGACGAGCGACGAAAGATCAGCAATCACGAGTTCATCGCTGGCGGCGCTGTGCAGATTCTGCAGGAACTCCGTCTGCCGGCGAATCACGGCGTCTTTGGTTCGGGTGGTGGCGTCGATGGCAACCGGGAACAAGGTCTTCGGTTCAAAGCGGACGGCCGTGTCGCCTTCTGCTGCTTTGGTTGTCCATTCAAGCCAGCTTTTTCCGGAGTCGGAACGGCGTTTGAGCGCCATTTCTACGGTGTTCGTCGTTTTGTTCACCTGCTCGCGATAAACCATGCGCTCGCTTGCCGGAAAGCCGGGGTCCGACAGGGTGATTTCGGCAAAAGCGGGGGCAACGAGGCAGGAAGTAACAAGGCAAGCCAACAGAACAACGCGGCGAACAAGTTTCATCCCTGCAAGATCGCTTCGGATCAGGGCGAGGTCAAGACCCGGAAGGTCAGATTCGCCGGGCGAAACACAACCGTGTAGGTGACGCCGGGCGTGGTGGCGAGTTGGAAGTTATCGTCGGAGGTGCCGTCACTGACAACCGAGGCCGACGCTGCAAGCGTGGACCCCGCAGGAACGGGCGTCGAGGCGTCGTAGGTGGCGCTGGCAAAGGGCCACGCGGTCGTCCAGCCCTGGGAACCAAACTTGAACGTGACCCACCCCCCCGCCGGAGCAACAAAAGACCGTGAAAGGGTTCCCGTGCCGTCGTCGGCCAGCAACTGAGAGTCATCCCAGGGTTTTGTGGTCATCGACCCGCGCAAGTACAGCGGCCCGTCAGTGGCACGCTCTACCAACGCCCCGGGCGTATCGAGCGCGTAAACGCGCAGGGCATACGGCGGCAGGTTGCGCACGGTCAGGGTGCCCGCGCCCGCCACCTTGTCGTCGGTCCCGAACACCGTCGTGACGGAAACAAAGCCTCCGGGAACTGTGAGGAGCGGCGAGGCCAAATTGCCTAGATTGGCCACGACCAGCGCCCGAGCCCCGGTGCAACCCGTGAGGAGAAACGCCACAATATCGGCGGCCGAGCTCACGGTTACCCCTTGGATGGCCGGGTCGGTGTACGCTCCCAGCGCGGTGCGCAGGTGAAGCAGTTGACTGTGCCAGGTCCACAGCGAGTCGGAGGCCAACGCTTGGGCGACTTCGGAGGACCAATTGAACGCCTGCCGAAGGTTGAGGTCGTTGCCGGCCGCCCCGGTCATCCCGATCTCGTTGCCGTAGTACACGATCGGCGTCCCCCGCCCCAAGATTGACAAAGCGGCGGCGAGTTGGGCTTTTTCGGGCTGGCCGGCCCACAGGGTAGCGGGCCGGTCAACCACATTGTCGTGGTTCGACTGGAACACACCGAAGGCGCTGCCGGCCGGCAGCGACGCATTGTCGTCCACCAGGTGACTCAGCAGCGCCGACGCGCCTCCCGAGGTCAAGTTGTCGCGCAGGGTGTAGGGCCAAATAAAGTCGAGCGCCACATGGAACTCGGGAACACCCCCATTGTTGAGGTAGCTGCGCACGTTGTTCAGGTCGCCGTCCCAGTTTTCGGCCATCATGAACTTGGCGTAGCCCTGGCTCGTGTACGAGTCCAGGAGTGACCTCAGGTTGTCGAAAAACGTGTGGGTTTCGGGCTGGTCTTTGAAGTCGCCGTTGGGACCTTCCACCAGGTACTTCACGGCGTCGATGCGCAGGCCGTCGAAGCCAAAGTTCAGCCATCGGGTGACCACATTGCGCATTTCGGTGACGACCTCGGTATTGCGGTAGTCTAGGTCTGGCATAGAGTTGCTGAACAGGCCGTAGTAGTAGGGCCCCGCTCCCCACCAGGGGCCGCCCGAAGCGAACGCCGTCCAGCCCGAGGGCTTGGTGGTGCGCCAAACGTACCAGTCCTTGTGGGTCGTGAACCACGGTGACTGGTTGCTGGTGTGGTTGGGCACAAAGTCAAAAAGCACCCGCAGTCCCTTCGCGTGCGCCGCCAGCAGCAAGTGAGCCAGGTCGTCCCGGGTTCCGAACAGCGGGGCCACGGTGTCATAGTCAAGGGTATCGTAGCCGTGTTTGTTCCCGCTGCCGGTCGTCAGTGTGGTTGCCTTGAAGATCGGCGACAGCCAAAGCGTGTTGACGCCCAGGCTGGCGAAATACCCTGCGTTGACCTTGGCCGTCAGGCCGTTGAGGTCGCCGGTGCCGTCGCCGTTGCTGTCGGCAAACGAGGCCACCCACAGGTGGTAAATGGCCGTGTTGGAGCGCTCCCAGCCCGCAGCGGCTCCCAGTGATTGACTCGCGGGAGTCAACGCGGGGTCGGGAACCACGGGTTCGGTCGACGTGGGTAAGTTCCCAGCGGGAACAGGCGCCCCGCAGGACGCGAACATCAGCCACAGCAACAGTACGAACGTGAAGCGCAACAGGTTCATCGGGTTACCACCGGCCCTAAACTACGCCCGACAGGCACCGAAGTTCAACCGGTTTAGACAACTTTGGAGAATTTGCCTGCGCGCTGCCGAAAGTCGTGTTTTCATGATTCAACCGGTTTATTAAATCGGTTCACGGGCGAGCTGCTTACGAAGCTTGCTCTTTCGGAGGAATATGTGATCAGACGAGCGAGCTTGACAACTCTCTGCCTATTGATGGCGGGGTTGCTGTTTGCCGAGGTCCGCATCAAGGACCTGGACGGGACCAACGTGGAAATCACGTTTACCTACAAGGATGACAAAGCCTCGGAAATGGGAGTCATCGGCAGTCTTGATAACTGGACCGTTCCCGGCGAAGCGATGGAAAAGAACGCCGATGGCCTGTGGGAAAAGACCATCAAGGCCTTGGCGACCGATGAGATCCAGTACAAGTTTTACTCCAAGGGCTCGTGGATCTTCGACGAAAAGTCCCCCGACAAAAAAGACGATGGGTACGGCGCGTTCAACGGCCTCATCGTGGTGGCCGACATCCTCAGTGGCGTCACCCCGGCAGTACCGGGCGCCGCGCCAGTCACTGTGGCAGGCGTCGCGGTGGTCAACACCTACCCCAGCAAGCTCAGCTTCGGCATGACAGCCGTCGTCGGTTCAAAAACAACTTTCGCCACCCAGGGCATGGTCGACAAGACCGTCAAAGGCCTGGAAACCGACACCACAGGCCTGTACGGGCGAATGACCTGGAACTTCAACGGTACGCTGATGCCGGGCATGACTGTGTTCTTCAATGGAACGGCCTTTGACAAGTACGTTCCCTTGTGGCAACAGGATTCCACCGGTTTGGTGTCGCCGACGCTGGACCAGAGTGTGGCAGCCCTGGTGAGCGGCCTGTTGGCCAACCCGATCAACTACCTGGGCGGTGCCAACCCGTCGCTCACTTCGCTCAAAACCGGTATCGAGACACCGCTGCTCAAAATCGAAACCGGTACCGGACAGGCTGCGCCGACCAAGCACAACCCGGTGCTGTGGGACACCTTGACCTCGACCAACGCCAACGACGGCTACCTGCGCTTCGACTTGGGGTCAGACCTGCGCAAATGGGGCCCCTTGACCCTTGATGCCAACCTCACGCCGAATCGCATCCAGGGCAATCTGGCGGCTTTTGGCTGGATCACTGCGAACGTGGAAAGCTCCACGGTAGACTTCACCTACGCCGCAAAATCGGCCACCTCGACCGATGTCGCCGCTTTTTTCGACAAAGTCTACGCGCAGGACTTTGCTGCGGGGGTCAAGTCCAGCTTGTTTGGCATTGACCTTTGGGCCCAGGGCTTGGTGAACGTGTTCAGCGAAAGCCCGTTCGACCCCCTCACGCAATCGGCCGGTGAAGTGAAGCTGGGCTGGAACGGTCCCAAAGACATTCTCGATGTCAGCGCCGCCTACCGCTATACGGGCACCATGGCCACCATGATCTTTGGCAACAACAACGATGGCACGGGAACCCAGGGCACCCAGCGCGTGGCTGTCACCCTGTTCAGCAAGCCGCTCGACAACCTGAAACTGGGTGTCGATGGCAACGGAGTTCTCACCACCGCCAAACTGGCCCAGAACGCGGTCGAGTTTTACGCCAAGCCCTACTTGGAGCTTCAACTGGCACCCTACCTGGGCAAGACTGCGACCTTAAACGCCTACGCTAAAATGAATTACAACTTGACCGACGGTGCCACCTACGTTGAAAAGGGGTCGGCGGGACCGTTCATCCTGGGCGAAGGTGGAGCCAAGTTCTGGTTCGCCGACCCGATTCCGGGGGTCTTTACCGGCGTAGACACCTTTTTGGGCGTGAACAACTGGGACAAGACCAAGGTGTTCACCTCGCTGGTCACCAGCTGGAAACTGCCGGGCAATGGCGAGATCGATGTGGGAACGGGCCTGCGAACCGTGCGCGACACGGCAGCAGCCTCGGTGTCTACGGCCAACAATGCGGTTGGGTTCGCCTTGGGCGGCTCACTCAAGTTGCCGTTTCCGGAACTCAAGAGTCCGTTGCTCTACGGAGCCTTCACCTGGAACATGGACCCCTTCGGCGAAGGGTATTACAGCCTGAGCGATTACATCACCAGCGGGGGCGCTGCCCAAAGCGACGGCAAGTCGCAACTGCGCGCCTTCCTCAAGTGGGAGTTCTAACAAGATGAAATCAAAAACGCATTTTCTGGCGGGGTGGGCCACCCTGCTTCTGACCTTGGGGCTGCTGACCAGCTGCGACCACGTGCTCCACAACGGCACTTCGATGGCGATCAGCCAGGTCAAGCTCATCGGGCTGCCGTCGTCGCCCTACGCGGCCGGCACCTCGATGGTGTTCAGCTACAACACCGGCAACGGCTGGATTCATGACCAGGATTCGACGTTCACCGATGCCAAGTACTCGGCGAAAGTTCTGGCGGACGGCTCGTGGACTCTGAACTTCAGCCCGGCGTTGCTCCTGACGGCTTCGCAACTGCAATACCTGCTGATCGACGCGGGCAAAAACTGGAACACGATGAAAATCACCAAAAAGATCAGTGGCCAAAGCGGAATCGGCGACGACGGCTTGATGGATAACCTTTGGTCTGGTGCCAGCGCGCCTACCTCGCTGGTCGGAACCGTCAGCGGCAGCGACGTGACGTGGGTGTGGCAGTGAGAAGGAACATGACCATGAAGAAACTGATTCTGATGTTGGGAGCCACCCTGATGGTTGGCGGTTTGGCCACAGCCGAAATCGCGCTCAAGGACAAGGGCAGCGGCCAGGTGGAAATCACCTTTACCTACAAAGACGACAAAGCCAGCGAAATGGGTGTGATCGGCACCCTGGACAACTGGACAGTTCCCGGTGAGGCCATGGAACGCAATGCTGCCGGTCTGTGGGAAAAAACCATCACCGCGCTCGCCACCGACGAGATCCAGTACAAGTTCTATTCCAAGGGCAGCTGGATTTTTGACGAAAGGGCCCCCGACAAAAAGGACGACGGCTACGGTGCGTTCAATGGGTTGATCGTGGTGGCCGACATTTTGTCGGGCGTTACCCCGGCCGTTCCCGGTACGGCACCCGTTGTTGTCGCCAAGGCCAAGGGCAAGCCTGGTCGACCCAAGGCGTCCTTTGGTACCCAAACTTGGGTGGCCAGCGACACGCAGTTCGACACCACGGGCGGCTTTGCGCCGACGGTGTCTGCTCTCGATGCCTACTCACTATGGAAGTTCCAGGGAGACCTGATTCCGAACGTGCCTGGTTACTTGGAGTTGACAGCGTTCAACGGCGCTCCACAGCTTTACAATTCGGGAACCGCTGCTGGTTCGACAAAACTGGAATGGCTGGACGGCCTCAAGAATCTGGCGACCGGTGTGGGCTTCAACCCGTTTTATTACCTAGGCGGCAATGCGCGGCCCCACCTCGACAAGTTCCGGATCGGCATCGAAACACCGTGGGTGAATTACGAGACCGGTTACAAGGGAACGATTCTGCCGGGTCACCAGTCAGTCTTGTGGGAGACGGTTGGTGCCCCTGTTGCAGACAGCGGCTACACGCAGCTTTCCCTGGGAAAAAGCCTTCAGACCTGGGGAGACCTGGAGTTGAGTGGCGGCGTCCTGCCGAACTTCAGCTCGAGTGTCATCGGCAAGTTTGGCTTGTTCAGTTGGCTGTCGGCCTCGTTCGAAGGGTTCACTGCCGATGTCGCCTATGAACTGCGATCACTTTCCGGCACCGATCCGACCCAGTTTCTGGTGGATCCTGCCCGTCAGGACTGGATTGTTGGCGGTTCCGCTGTGGCAGACGGTTGGTCACTGAAGTTCAACGGCCTGTATTCGCTCTACATTCCCGGCACGACGGTTGATCTTCAAGCGTTCAATCTCAAGTCGGCCTTTCAAGTCGAAGGCGGGTATACCGACTACTACGGCGACTCACAAACCCTCGTGGGCCTTTCGTATCGCGGAAGCAGCGCCGCCAACATGCTGTATGTGGCCAACAATGCGGTGCTTGGCCTGCCTGGATCTGCCATGGTCAGCGTCAAGGGCTTTCAAAACTTCGGCTACGAGGCAACGGTTAACTACGATGCCAGCGTTGTTACGGCGGTAACCAACATCGCAAGCAACAACATCGGCCTCACGCTGACACCCGATCTCAGGCTGAACCTGGACGTTCTGACCTCAAACGCCCTGAAGTGGAAACTCGACCTATACGCCCAGTTGGCGTCGAATACGAAGGGTGCCTTGGTCTCGTTGCCCGTGGCAGGGCTCGTGGCCCACTCCGACGAAATTGACTTGTACTACCGCTGGGATGCTTCCGATACCACAAACAACGTGCTGTTCAACTCGGTGTTAGGGCAAGTTCGTTTTGGGCCGCTGGCCTTGCAGTTGGGTGGTGCACTGCGTACCGGCGCGAGTTCGGGCAGCCCCTTCGGTGCCACCGCAGGGCTCACGTTCAACGTGGATGCCCCAGCTGCCAAGAATCCCGTGCTCTACAGCAACTTTGTGTATGGCATGGACCCGTATGCCTCGAGTTCCACTGCAAGCAGCTTCAACCTCACCAACTACGGCATTCCCGGTGGCCCGAACCAAAGCATCGACAGCAACTGGGCAACGTCCAAGACCACCAGCGCACTCCGCATTGGCTTGTCTTGGAACTTCTAGAGTCTTTGAAACCATGACTGGGGTACACCGGGCCTTGTCCGGTGTCCAGCATGAAACTCCCGCACAACCTGCGGGATTCAGGAGCACGATATGAATCGTCTTTTCTTGGCTATGTTGTCGTTGCTGGCAGTCATTGGTCTGGCCAGTTGTGACCTTCTTGGTCCTGGTACTGACCCCGGTACCGGCGGCACCACAGATATTTTCTTGGGAACGGGAACCGGCGGTGGCACTTCCGGTTGGTGGATCAAGGGGAGCTTTGATGGCTGGGTTGGCGTGGATGACAAAGCTGTGATTGGCAGCAACACAGTCCATTTGCTTAGTGTTGACGCTGTCAACCCAAACCTCCTCAGTTTCGAGATGACAAAGGCTACTTTGGGCCTTCGCCAAGACGACTATAAGTTCGTCTTGATGGGTCCAGACCCTGCCGGTGTCGCTGCAGATCGGATCAAGTTCAACTTTGTGTTTGATGCAACAACGACAAAGTTTGCCGACAACACCGTTTACACTCTTGTTCCTTCAACAACAACGGGCACATCCGACATCGTGTTCACCGCGAGTGCCACGAGCTATACCATCTTGGTCGATACCACTGACCCGGCCGCCCCAAGAGTCAAGTTGATTCCTGGAAGCTCAGCATCGACTGCGTACACGGAACTGGAAATTGCGGACGGACTTAACCTCAAGGGCAGTGTTTTCGACGGTAGCTGGACCGCCCACACAACGGCCTCCGAAGCGGTTACTGGCACGAAAGACGCCGTATATGATGCAACAGCCCATACGGTCACTTGGGACAACTTGAAGATTACCAAGGCCGGTGGAGCTTTCGGAATAGACTCCTTGAACGGCTGGCTCGTAGTTCCCGACACCGTTGCAAGCAGCTCAGCCGCTGTCGTGAATGTTATGACCGGAACTGGTAGCAATCCGACTCTCACAGGAACCCCGACTGATTTCTCCGATACGGTCTATACCTTTGTCGTAACAATCGATTACACCAAAACCGTCGCACTTGGGCGTTACAGTCTATCGATTGCTGTCAAGACTCTCGGGACAACGGCATGGCCTGCGATCGATCCGTTGACCGTCACCATTGATATGACGAATGGTGCCGGAAACGGCGATTCTTGGGGAGCTCAACTGGGGCAAATCTCAACAGCGGTTTCCGGATCGAACCTTTTGGTAAAAATAACGTTCGCCAAGAGAGACGCGGGTGGCGGTAACAACGTCTGGCTCTTGACAACGCGGATATAGCAACTGGAAGTACTGATGTAACCAACGACGTATTTGCAGGTTGGGGAAATATCGGTATGACCACGAGCAGCAACCTGAACTATGATTTCATGGCTTGGGGTAGCAACGCTGGCAAAACATCCCCTGGTTTTGGGTATGCTGGTGCAAAGACAATCATCACTGGCACGGCTACTGATGTGAAGTCGACTGTAGTGGTTGTTGAAGAGTCCGCAACATCGACCCTTTGGTTCCAGATTCCCAAGACGGCACTCCAACTCGACGCGACACACAACCATCTGCAAGCAGTCGTGTTGTTTGGCCAAAACGGGGATATCCATTCCATGATCCCGGCGACAACAAACGACGCCGCTTTCACTTCGTTTAGTACTGTCGCAACCCAAACAATTTCGGGCTTGTAGCACTCCCCCCGCCAGAGCGACTGGCGGGTTTCTCTGACTTTCGACCGGCAGGACAAGTTCCTGCCGGTCTTTTTTTTCCTCGGCGCACTCCTTGACTTGGGGATATGTGCACACGTATCCTGTGTAAATGAAGAACATCACGCTCTCTATCGACGATGACCTTTTGAAGTTGGGCCGCGAGTACGCGCGTACCCAGCACCAGTCTTTCAACGTGCTGGTTCGCAGGCTCCTGGAACAAACGGTTACCAAAAAGAGTTCGTCTTGGCTCGACGAAACCTTTGTCTACATCGACAAAAACATCGATTCCCGGGTCGGCATCACGTGGTCACGGGACGAACTGTACCGTGGCTAAGGTCTTTCTTGATACCAACCTTCTGCTCTACACCGTCGACAAGCAAGATCCTGACAAGCACGAGCAAGCCCGCCGGGTGTTAAAGAGGATCACTTGCGACCACGTTGCGGTGATTTCAACGCAGGTGCTGCAAGAGTTCTATAGCGCCGCCACGTCGAAACTGAAGCTTGACAAGATGGTCGCCAAGCACTTGCTCCACAGCTTCGCAAACCTCGAAACCGTCGTGGCCGATCTCGCTCTGATTGAACAGGCCGTCGACATCAGTGCCCTGTTTCAACTTTCGTTTTGGGACTCTTTGGTAGTTGCCGCCGCTGAACGAGGCAACTGCTCGTATATGGTCACGGAAGACCTCAACGATGGGCAGAGTATTCGCGGCGTTCAGGTGGTGAATCCTTTCAAGAACCCAGACTTTGCCTTTGCCGACCGGAGGTGAGAAAATACCCGTGCTCCGGACGAAGCCAGCGCTATCGCGGACGCCCGTGGACTATAATTGAGCCATGCGACTCAAGATCAGCACCTTCAACGCTCAGAACCTCATCCTCCCCGGGGTGAACTTTTACGGTACCTCGCGTACCAGCCCCGACGACTACATGGCCAAGTGCCAATGGATCGCGGGCCAGCTCAACCGGATGGACGCCGATCTCGTCGGCTTTCAGGAAGTGTTTCACCGCGCCGCGCTCGAAAACACCCTCCGAATCTCGGGCCAGTACGCCCACGCCGAGATTCTCACCGAGCCCGAAACCCAGCTGACTCCCCGCGTGGCGCTGGTCAGCCGCTTGCCGGTTCGACGTTTCGAATGGATCAGCGAGTTTCCGGCTGAAGCCCACCTCGACGCCCTCGGGGTGCCCCTGCCCTTCACGCGCTTCCACCGGCCCATTCTCAAGGCGTGGATCGCGCTACCGAACGGGGTCGACACCGTGGTCTTCGTGGTGCACCTCAAATCAAAGCGGCCCATGGTGCCCGAAGGACGACCGCGCCACGATCCGGCCGAAGAGGCCCGCGGCATGGCCCGGTCGCTGATTCTGCGGGCCTGCGAGGCGGCCGCGCTCCGGTTACTGGTTCTGGCCGAGATTCAAGACACCAACACACCGGTCATTCTGATGGGAGACCTCAACGACTCGACCCATTCGGTGACCAATGACATTCTGCAGGGCCGCATCCCGCAGCGGAACTTTCCCCAGGACGTGAAAAAGACCCTGTGGGACATCCTGCTGTACAGCTGCGCCGACCTGCAGGCCCGCAAGAGCTACAAAGACGTGTACTACACCCACCTGCACGACAGCCATTACGAAAGCCTCGACCACATTTATGTCAGCCAGGAGTTCGTCAACGAGAACCCTGCCCACATCGGGTTTGTGGAGTACATGCGCCTGTACAACGATCATTTGCTCGACCCGGCGCTCACCGACGAACCGGCCCCAGTGGAAATCAGCGACCACGGCCAACCCTTGGTTTGCATTCGCTTGCGCGAGGCCAAGGACCACCGGTTCGGACCCAAAAGCTAGTTGCCGATCGGGCCCTAGCGCCGGTATACTGACGGAATGGAATCGTACTTCAAGGAGAGCCGTGTCGGCATCGGATTCATCGACATCGCCGACTACACTTTTCTTTCCAAGTTCCTGAGCCCCCAGGAAAACCAGACCCTTCTCAACGGTCTGTATTCGGCCTTTCTCATCGTGCTCCAAAAGCACGGGGGCTCGCTGAACAAGATCGAGGGCGATTCCTTGATGTTCCAGTTCGACGACTTCAGCGACCCCGAGCTCGCCAACCTCGAAGAAGAAGATCGCCACAATCACATCGTCAAAAACCTGTTCTACACCTGCGTTGAGATGCAGCGGGTGTGCGTGCTGTTCAACAACGCCGAAAAGGCCTTTTTGGCCAACCATGCCGATCCGGGGATGGCGCTGGCGTTGCAGAGGGCCTTTGCCATCATCGAGGGCCTGCGCGGCCGCAACGAAGTGTCGAACGCCATGCACGCGTTTTTTCAGGTGCGGGTGCGCATTGGTGCCAACTACGGCGAGGTCATGCTGGGCAACTTCGGCCCCGAAGGCTACAAACACTGGGACGTGATCGGCATGCCCGTCATCGAAGCCAAGCGCATGGAGGCCACCGCCCCGGTGGGAGGCTTGCGCATCAGCGAAAGCTTTTACCACACGCTCGAGTCCATCGGCACGGTGAACGACTACTTCGAACGCTTTCGGCGCGAGGCCAGGCTCACCGGCAGCGTGTACGCCAACATCCAAAAGGACGAACTGTTTGCCCGGCGCAAAGTGGTGATCAGCGAAAAAAAAGGGGCCACGTACTGGACCTACAGCGTGCAGGTGAACTACAAGCTGCCTGAGCACATTGTCGGCCAAGCCCGCAGCCTGCTTGCCCACGGTCCTTCCGGGGCCGATGGTGTCATCGAGCTGCTCAAGTATTACCGGGGTAACACCTACGTGATCGACGCCCTCGAGGCCCTGTTCCGCAGCGAAGGGATACGCGTGCGAAAGCACGACCTGCTGTCGTTGATGGCCCCCAAAAAGGCCGCTGAACTGACCGGCGACATCGACAGCCAGTTCAGTCTCGCCAAAATTCTTCACCTGATGAACCGTTTTCAGGACGGCATCAAGAAATACCGCGAAACGGCGCGAACCGGGCACTTCCTGGGCTACGAAATCACCATGGGCGAGCAGGAAAAACGCATCCGCGAAGAGTTTGAAGACCATCGCCGGAGCATGGTGAACCGGGCCGGGTTTTTCGAAGTGACCATTCCGTTGGTGTACCAAAGCATTCTTGCCTCGATCCTCGAGTACCAGACCGCCGACGAGGGCCTTGTCGAACTCGAAATGCTCTAGCAGAACGTTTTCCTCGTTTCCAAATAAATCGTACACAATACAGTTGACACCCGCTTTGTCAGGCAGTACTTTCGACCCATCGTTCGAATTACGGAACGTCGGTACGAGGAGGACGCATGACGGCGAAGAGCCGGACCACACGGCAAGAGACCGAACGCGGGCGAAAGTCGGCCGAGATCAAGGATGAGGCGCTGAGGCTGTTTGCCACCAAGGGCTACGAGGGCACCACCCTCGAAGACATCGCGGTGGAACTCGGCTACGCCAAGACCTCGCTGTACTACTACTTCCCGAGCAAGGAAGCCATCGTCAAGGCGCTGATCAGCGACTCGATGAACGAGGCCAGTGCGCGCATGGACCGCCTGTTTGAGCGTTCGACCAACCCGGTCGAAAACCTGCGCGACCTGATTGGCAACTACATCGACGACGCCGATTCGCAGCGGTCGTTTTTTCAGATCCACCACCACGTGGGTCATTTTATGGACAGCATCCTTTCGGCCGAAGAACGGCTCGAAATGGCGCTCAAAATGCGCGAAATGAACGACAAGATCCTGGGGCTCGTCCGCCGGGGGATCGAAGACGGGCACTACTGGAGCATGGACCCGCAGGTACTGGCCGAAATGCTGCTGGGCATGCTGGGCGGGCTGATGAGTCCGTCGGCGTTTGGTAAAGGCTTTGACCGTCAGGCTATGAAACAACAGATCATCACGATTCTGATCAACGGAATACTAAAGAGAGAGGGAATATGAGCACTATCATCGAACTGGGCGACGTGAAGAAACACTACATGCTGGGAACCACGAAGGTCGAAGCCCTGCGGGGCGTCAGCTTCCAGATTACCCGTGGCGAGTTCACCGCCATCGCCGGGCCCTCGGGCTCAGGCAAGAGCACCATCCTCAACATGGTGGGCTGCATCGACAACCCGAGCTCGGGAACCATCATCATCGGTGGCGACGACGTGAGCGGCCTGAGCGACAAGCGGCTCACCAAGTACCGCCGCAGCACCATCAGCTTTATTTTTCAAAGCTTCAACCTGATTCCCGTGCTCAACGTGTACGAAAACATCGAATTGCCCCTGTTGCTCGAAAAAGGCATGAACGAAGCCGACCGCAAGGCCCACGTGATGCAACTGATCGAAGAAGTCGGCCTGACCGACCGCATCAAGAACAAGCCCAACCAGCTTTCGGGCGGTCAGCGCCAGCGGGTGGCCATTGCCCGCGCGCTGGTGACCAAACCGCTGGTGGTGCTCGCCGATGAACCCACAGCCAACCTCGACTCGGTGACGGGTGCCAAGATCCTCGAACTGATGGAAGACCTGAACAAGCGTCAGGGCACCACCTTCGTGTTCAGCACCCACGACCACACCATCATGGACAAGGCGCGGCGGGTCATTTCGATCCAGGACGGACTGATCACCAGTGACGTCAGCAAGGCCGGGTTGGCCGTATGAGGGATCTGTTCAAACCCGCCGCGATCCGAATCGCACTGCGGTCCATCCTGCGGCGCAAGGTGCGGATGCTGCTCATCGGCAGCCTCGTCACCATCGGCACCTTCTTGATCGTGTTCGGCGGCACCTTCGCGTCGTCGGCCCAAAGCGAAAGCAAAAAGGCCATCGTCGGCTACTTCACCGGCGACCTGGAACTGTATTCCAACCGCTCGAAAGAAGTGCCCTCGCCCTTCAGCTTCACTACGCCCCTGCCGGTGGTCGAAGACTCGCGCAAAATCGAGGCGTGGCTCGATGGGAACCCCGACGTGCAGTCGTTCGTGTCGATCGGGCAGAACTACGGCTTGATCTCGATCGAAAAGGACGGCAACAAGCTCGATCTGCCGATTTTGTTCTACGCCGTCGACACGGCCCGTTACCAGAAGACCTTCGATAACCTGCAAGTCACGACAGGGCAATACTTTGGCGCTGAAGGCTCAGCAACTTCGCAGGGCATTCTGCTCAGCGAGGCCCAAAAGAAGGCCTACCACGACAAGTACGGTGTGACGCTCGAACCAGGCCAAAAGGTGACCCTGCTCAGCCTCACCGGCGGCGGCAGCGTCAACGCAGTGCCCAGCCAAGTGCTCGGGTACTTTGCTCCCCGTCACTACAGCAACGTGTTCGACTACATCAATTTCATGGACATGCGCACGTACAGCAGCCTGTTCAACTTCACCGGGATCACCAGCGGCTCGTTGCCCACCTCGATGAATGACGCGTTTGCCGCCACCAGCGACGATGCCATCTTCGATTTGGCCGACACGGCCGCGTTTGACAAGCTCGATGTCGCGGCCCTTTCGAAGGAAGACCTCACCGGTTCGACGCAAATCGCCATCAAGCTCAAGGACTCGAGCCGCGCCGAGGCGTTTCTGAAGGACGTCGAGGCCCAGGGCTTCCAGGTGAAGTCGATTCCGTGGAACAAGGCCTCGAGCTTCTTTGCCAGCGTGGCCGACATTTTGCAGGCCGTCATCTATGGGGCCACGTTCCTGATCTTCCTCATCGTCGTGTTCATTCTGATGAACACCCTGATCATCAACATTTTGGAGCGCACCGGCGAGATCGGCACGCTGCGGGCCATCGGTGCCGACAAGAGCTTCGTTTCTGCCATCTTCTTGTGGGAAAGTATCTTGCTGAATCTGTTCGCTGCGATTGTGGGCATTGGCCTCAGCCTTCTGCTCATCGCCAGCTTTGGTTCCGGCGGCGTGAAACTGCCGGACATTGTCGCGCAGTACCTTGTCGGCGGCGGCGCCCTGAAGCTGGTGATCAGCCCCGTGCCCTTTTTGACCGGTGTCGGTCTGGTCCTCGTCGTTTCGTTCCTCGCCACGCTGTACCCCATCCGTGTCGCCGTGAACGTGTCGCCCCTCAAAGCCATGAGCGGGAACTAAGGAGATTTCATGCCCTACTACCTTTCCCTGGCGTTCAAGAACATCTTTCGCCAAAAAAAGCGCAGCTTCACCCTGGGAGTGAACTACTTCGTCGTCGCCATCCTCATGCTTCTTCTGTTGTCGTTTTCGGACGGCGTGAAAAAGAACTTTTCGGGCAACCTGATCTCGGCCGCTGCCGGTCACCTGACGCTTTCGGGCGCCGTCGTCACCAAGGGCAAAACGCTGATCGGCGTTGCCGACTACCCCACCATCGTCAAGGTGATCGAAGCCGAGTACCCCGATGCCACCGTCCTGGCCCGCTACAAGCTTACCAGCACCGTGTACTACCTGGGCCAAAGCAAGAGCCTGAGCTTTCAGGGTATCGATACCGCCAAAGACACCGCGCTCAAGGACCAACTGAGTTTCGTTGCCGGGAGCTGGGACGACTACGTGGCGCAAAATAACGGTGTGCTGATTTCGAAAGACACCGCCGACTACCTCAAGCTGAAGCTAGACGACGAAGTGGTGATCAGCACCCGCACCCGGTTCGGGGCCTTCAACACAGGCACCATCCGCGTCAAGGGCATCTACGAAAGCGCCAACTACTTCGTGCAGGGCATCGTGCTGTGCCATTTCGGCTTTTTGCAGGCCCTCGACCTGAACGACAAGCTTTCGGCGAGCAGCCTGTTTGTGTACTTCAAAAACACCGACGGCCTTGAGGCCAAGCGCGAGCATTTGCTCGGGGCGCTCGCCGACGCCGGGTACGTCACCTCGAAACCGGCCAGCAGTTCCGACGCGATTTCGGTCGTGGCGGCCGCCACACCCCAGTACAAGGTGGAAGGCGCCGACGTGAACGAATACCGCCTGACCATCGCTACCGTCAACGAGGTCATCGCCATCCTGGCGCAGGTGCTCGACGCGGTGAACGCCGCCGGCGGTTTCCTGGCCGGTATCATGCTGTTCATCATCGCCATCTCGATTTTCATCAACATGCGTATGACCATCAACGACCGCATGCAAGAGATCGGCACCCTGCGCGCCATCGGGACCGAGACCAAGGACATCGTGCTCATGCTGATCTTCGAGAACGTGTTCCTCAGCTTGCTGTTTGTGCTGGCCGGTTTGGCGACGGCGCTGCTGATCATCGCGTTCGTCAGCAACGTGCTCAGTCTGCCGCCGGCCGGAATCCTCAGCCTCTTCCTCGACCAGGGGCATCTGGTGCTCATCCCGACCCTCGGCTCGCTGAGCCTGATTCTCGCGGTGGCCTTCGTGTTCACCGGCCTGTTCTCGTTCTTCCCGGCGCGCCACGGGGGCAAAGTCCGGGCGGCCGTCGCCCTGTCCAAAACCTACTGATGCAAGGAGTTATCATGAAATTCATTCTTACCGCAGGCTTCGGCCTGCTGTTGCTGACCTTCGGACCGGCCGCGATGGCCCAGGATGCCGGCGCCGAAGGCACCAAGCTCATCCTCGACGTGCAAGACAAGATCAACACCGAGGCCCTCGACCTGACGAGCACCTTCACGCTGGTGCAAAAAAAGGAAGGCGAGGCCGACCGCGTGCTGCGCCTCAAGATCTTCCGCCGCGACACGGCCAGCAAGTTCACCATTCTGTTCCAGTACCCCGACAGCGAAAAGGGCAAGGGGTACTACCGCGACGGTGACAACCTGTACTTGTACCTGCCCAGCACCCGCGAGTTTGTGTTCCGCAACCGCAAAGACGACGTGGGCAGCACCGACGTGCGAACCGACCTGTTCGGCAAGCAGGACCTTTTGAGTCAGTACACGGCCAAGGTGGTCGGCAGCGAGAAGATCGCCAAGTTCGACACCACGGTGGTTCAGCTCGATGCAAAAACTCTCGACGTCAGTTTTCCGATCCAGAAGTGGTATCTCAACAAGGCCAACAACCTGCCCGTCAAGGTCGAAAACTACTCGGCGAGCAAGACCTTGCTGCGCACCACCTACTACGTGGACTTCAAGGAAGTCGCCAAGGGCAAGTTCCTGTTCACCAAGCTCCTGGCCAAGAACAATCTCGAGAAGAACCAAAGTACGCTGCTGAGCAACGACGATATCGTCGTATCGAAGATCCCCGACTACACGTTCAGCCAGGCGTTCTTGGAAGAACAGTCCCGCTAAGGAGCCGCGATGAAACCCTACCTTTCTTTTGTGACCGCGATGGCCCTCGCGGCCTCGCTGGTGGCCCAAGACGCGAGCGACGAGGATATTTTCGCCGAGGGGGCCTTTGACCAGGCGGTGACCACCAGCCAGGTCTCGGCAGAAGCGACAAAGCTGAGCTGGCTGGGGGGAGTTTCGGTGCAGTCCGACAACTCAATCATTGTGCCGGCCGATCATTCGATCTATGGGGCTCAGTCGCTGGTGGCGGGCAAGGCGTTCCTGAAGGCCGACAAACCCGACTTGGGGCAACTGTTTATCAGCTATGCCTTTAACCACACTTGGGCCACGTCGACCAACGACGCGGGCTTTCGCACCGGCTTCTCGCAGGCGGCGCCCTCGCTCGATACGCCCAAGTTCCAACTGTCGGAGTTTCACCTGAGCTTCGACGCCAACAAGGTCGTCTTCTTCCGGCTGGGAAACCAGTTGGTCAATTGGGGCTCGGCGTTCTTTTGGAGTCCGGCCGACTTTGTGAACCAGAGGCCGGCCGATGCCCAGGCGGCCATCGACACCCGAACAGGTAAGCCGGGGCTGAGGGTGCACGTGCCGTTCGCGGTGGGCAACTTCTTCGCATTTGCCGACCTTTCGCAGAGCCTCGACGCCAGCGGACTGCCGCAGGACCTGCTCGAAAAAGGCAGCGCGGCAGCGAGGGTCGACACCACGCTCTTGGGGTTCAACGTTGGTGTGCAAGGTTCGTACGGCAAGACGGCCAAACCTCAGGCCGGAGCCACCTTCAGCGGGCGACTGTTGGGCATCGACCTTTGGGGCGAATACGGCGCCACCCTGCCCGTCAATGATTTCACGTACAGTTGGGCGGCCAGCCTGGGCGGAGAAAAGACCTGGGAGGACTGGACCTTGCGGGGCGAGTACTTTGAAAACCCCGACGGGCACGTCGACGCCGAGTTGACCTTCCAACTGCTCAAGGACTTTACGCCGTTCCGTTGGGGCCAGCGCTACGCGTTTGCCTCGCTTTCCAAGGCGAAGTTGGTGGGGGACGCGATCGACGCCTCGGTGACCGGCATCGGCAATCTGACCGACGGCTCGTACACCGTGACCACGTCAGTGAGCACGCACTTTGCCAAAACCGTGCCGTTCAGCCTGAGCGCCCGCTACAACGGTGGCCCCGCCAAGCGTGAGTTCACGCTGCAGAATGGCACCGACGCGTGGACGTTCAGTCTCAAGAGTGTGCTGGAGTTTTAAAGTCGAGGTAGTGGGTCGTGGTCTTCGAGAGGTCCCAGTAGTACCCGCGCAACGCTGCCGGCATGAGGGCAGCGAGCTGGTACATCATCTCGTCGGCCATCGCCTGCCGGGCTTCCGAGGTCCATTTGCCACCTTCTGGTCGTTTGACGATGAACGGGAGGCCGACGCGCAGACCAACCACAGGTTTTCGCAGGTGGGCGAGCTGCCCAAAAATGCCCTGGCAGCCCCAGTTGGCAATCGGGTAGATCGGCACCTGCCGTTCACTGGCAAAGTACGTTGCGCCGGGCAGGGCACGCAACAGCACCCCGGTCTTGCTCCGCTTGCCTTCCGGGGCGATGCAAAGAAACTTTCGGTCGTCGAGTACCTTCCAGCTGCGGGCCATGGCCTGACGGTCGAGCCGTCCGCGATGCAACGGGATGGCCTTCCACGCCTGCATGAGCATCCGTGTGGCGAAGAACTTCCACAGCTCAGCTTTGGCCATGGCGATGGTGGGGCGCGGGCGCATCATCACGTACAGCAAAGGCCCTTCCAGGTTCGACGTGTGGTTGGTGATGATGACGCCAGGGCCGACCGGCGGCAAGCGACGCATCCCCTGCACGTCGAGGCGGCAGAGCAAGCGGAACAAGTAAAAGATGACAAAATTGACGAGGGCTTCGCGGGGTTGCATCAGAAGTAAATCTCCGTATGTATTCTAGCTTCCGCAACGCCTTTGTCTACCAGAATCGGTAGTGCCTGCGCGATCATGCGTGCATTTCCGCACAGATAGGCCCGGTCGTAGGCGTTGGGCTCAAGTGCTTCCAACCAACCGGTGAGCCGGCCACTTCGCTGGGGGCCCCTGGGGGTCCATGGAGCAGACGGCGCCGACACGCACACCACCCGACGCTCGGCAGGGCAGAACTCGGCGGCAAAGTCATCCGCGAGGGTACGAACGCCGTGCACCAGAAAATAGTCCAATTCGGGGTTTGACCGCACAAAGGAACGGAAGGGCGCGACCCCGGTTCCGGTGGCCAAAAGAAGGAGCCGCTCGAGCGGGTGGGCCTTGGCGAGAGTAAAACGCCCTTTCGGCGCTTCGACGACCACCCGGTCGCCCGGCTCCAAGCGCGCCAGCCTCGGCGTAAGCTGCCCGCCTTCGACCCTCCGCACCAGAATCTCAAGCCAAGGATCGTCCTCACCGGAGTAGAGCGAATAGGCCCGGCTTTCGGTGCCCGGCAGGCTCACCTGAAGATGACGCCCCGCCTTCACCGGGTCATTCCGTCGTTCCAACCGAAGAACAAAGGCATCTTCCGAAAGCAGTTGCTTGCCAAGAACCCGGCGGGGCAGAACGAGATCAAACATGGATTCTGAATCTACCCTTCTGCCCGCCCTTGATCAAGGTTCATTGACAAATCCTGAGGGCAACTGTAGGCTTTTTCGGCGGCATTGTGTCCGCGAAGGCGGTCAGCGTGGACAAGGTTTTTCTTTTCGACACGACCCTGAGGGACGGGATGCAGGGAACCGGCATCAACTACACCCTCAAGGACAAGCTCGAAATTGCCCGGCGCCTCGACGAGACCGGAATGGATTACATCGAAGGGGGCTTCCCGCTCGCCAACGAGAAAGAGGCCGAGTTCTTCCGCATCCTCAAAAGGGAGCCGCTGACCAAGGCGCGGCTGGCGGCCTTTGGCTCGACCCGCAAGCCAGGCAACAAGGCAGCCTCGGATCCCCACGTCCAGGCCCTGCTTGCCGCTGAAACGCCGGTGGTGGTGATTGTGGGAAAAGCGTGGATGCTGCACGTCGAGTCGGTGCTCGGCACCACGGCCGAAGAGAACTTGGCGATGATCGACGATTCCATCCGCACGCTCAAGGCCGAAGGACGCGAAGTCATTTTCGATCTGGAGCACTTTTTCGACGGCTGGAAGGTTCACCCCGACTACAGCCGAACGGTGTTGCAAACGGCCCAGGACGCGGGCGCCGACTGGCTGGTGCCTTGCGATACCAACGGAGGCACGCTGGTGAGCGAAGTCGAGGCTATTTACCGGTCGCTGGCGGCCATGGCCGGGGCAAAGGGAAGGGCCTTGCGTTTGGGAGCGCACTTTCATAACGACTTGGGTGTGGGGGTAGCCAATTCTCTCACCGCCGTCGAACACGGGGCCCGACAAGTACAAGGCACCATCAACGGCTGGGGCGAACGCTGCGGCAACGCCAACCTGTGTTCCATCGCGCCCAGCCTGAGCCTCAAAATGCCCTACACGATCGCGCTCGACCTGGGCCGACTGACCGAGCTTTCCCGTTACGTGAGCGAAAAGGCCAACATGATCCCCGACCGGCGCCAACCCTTTGTCGGCGAAGCGGCCTTCAGCCACAAGGCGGGCCAGCACGCCGATGTGCTCCAAAAGGCCCAAGACCTGCAGAAGGCAGGCTTCACCCACGGCGGGATGATGGAGCACATGGACCCCAGCCTGGTGGGCAACACCCGCCGTATCCTGCTGTCGGAACTCGCCGGCAAGTCCACCGTCGCGATGAAACTCGGAAAGTTCGGCGCCTTCGACAAGAGCAGCAAGGAAGTGGCCGAACTCACGAAGCTTCTCAAGGACAAAGAGAGCGCTGGTTACGAGTACGAGGCTGCCGAGGCGAGTTTTGAGCTGCTGGTGCTGAAAGTGCTCGGCCGGTATCAACAACTGTTCGAGCTCGACAACTACCATCTGGAAAGCTACAAAACCTGGGACCGCGACAGCCAGACGGTCGGCCGGATTTTCCTGACCGCGCAGGGCAAGCGCTCCATGGGCGCCGCCGTGGGTGTTGGACCGGTAGGAGTGCTCGACAAAGCGCTGCGCAACGCCCTCGAGGCGAGCTTCCCTTTTGTGCAGTCGCTGTCGCTGACCGACTTCTCAGTGCGGGTGCTCAACGCCGATCAGGAAGCCAGCGACAGCCGGGTGCGGGTGTTCATCAGTTGGTCCGACGGTGAGCGCACCTGGGATACCGTGGGCGTGCACGAGAACATCATCGAGGCATCGTGGCAGGCGCTGGTCGACAGCTTCGAGTATTATTGGTTGGCTTTCATCCAACCGAGTTAACCATGGTCACCGGCTGACGGGTGGCCTCGATCACGTCGCGCCACAGGCTCCCCTTGGGATTCACGTAATTCCGGTTCTTCGTGGCCATTTTGATGGGCACGTGAACAAACTTGTTGCTCCACAACGAGACCAGCATTTTGGTGCGCCCGGTCATCGCCGCATGAACGGCGTTGGCGCCCAGGCGCGCGCAGTAGAGCGAGTCGTTCGGGTCGGCAGGAGCCGAGCGGATGATGTAGCTGGGGTCGATGTAGCGAAGGTTGACTTCCATCTTTTCGGCCTTGAAATACTCGCTGATCTTGTCGCGCAGGTAGACCCCGATGTCGGCCAGCTTCTTGTTGCCTGAGGCGTCCTTCTCGTCGGTCTCGGCCAGATACTTCTGACCGGCTCCTTCAGCGACAATGATGACCGCGTGCTTGCGGGCCAACAGTCGCTTCTTGAGCGCAGCCAGGAAGCCACTGGGCCCGTCGAGGTCAAAGTCGACCTCGGGAATCAGCACGAAATTGACCTCGGTGGAAGCCAGCGCGGTGTGGCTGGCGATGAAACCCGAGTCGCGGCCCATCACTTTGACCAAGCCGATGCCGTGAATGGCGGCGTCGGCCTCGACGTGGGCGCCAGTGACGACCTGAACAGCTTTGCTGACCGCCGTCTCAAAACCGAAAGACTTCTGGATGAAGCTGAGGTCGTTGTCGATGGTTTTGGGCACGCCGACAACGGCCACGCGCAGGTTGCGGCGCTCAATCTCTTCGGCCAGCGCGAGAGCGGCCTTCTGGGTGCCGTCGCCCCCGATGGTGAACAGCATGTTGAGGTTCATGCGCTCGATGGCATCAACCACGGCCGGGATGTCGCCGCCACCGCGGCTGGAGCCGAGCATGGTGCCGCCGATCTTGTGAATGTCGTCGACGATATCGGGATTCAGTTCCACCACCGGGAAATTGTACTCGGGCAAAAAGCCCTTGAGACCGTACTGAATGCCGGTGATCCGGCGTACGCCATACCCGTACCACAGATTGCGCACCAGCGAGCGGATCACGTCGTTGAGGCCCGGGCACAGGCCGCCGCAAGTGACAATCGCGGCGTGGACGTGGTTGGGGTTGAAGTAGATTTTTTGCCGCGGGCCGGCCTTTTCCATCATGGTGCCGACGCCCTGGGGTGGGTTTTCCCTGCCCTGAAAGGCATACACATCCCAAACGATGAACTCGCTGTCGGTGACGTAGTTGCTGTGCACCAGACCGGTGGAATTGGCGTACTGAAGCGGGTTGTTCAGCTTGCATTCGCCTAGCGCTTCGATGGAGAAATCCAGCTCGTGCTCAATCATCGGGGTCCCCTTGATCTCAGAGTTCACCCCCATTGTTCCCTGAAAGGGCACCCGCACGCAAGAGGGCTGGCTTGCGCTGGTTCTCGTGCTGGGCGATAATGGGACGATGATCCAGACTGAACCCGGAAGTCCTTACGTCCTTGGTGCGACTCCCGGCGACCGAGGGTGCAACTTTGCTCTGTTTTCCAAAAACGCCACCGCCGTGGAACTGCTGCTTTTTCCGAAGGCCGAGAGCTCTCTTCCCAGCGAACGCCTGATTTTCGACAGCGTGGTGAACAAAACGGGCGATATCTGGCATATGTTCGTGCCGACCGTCGCCCCGGGTCAGCTGTATGGGTATTCGCTCGAAGGCCCCTGGGAGCCCCTGACTTCGGGCCACCGCTTCAACGCCGAGAAACTGCTGCTCGACCCGTACGGCAAGGCCGTCGTTGGCGGCCACGATTGGAATCGGCCAGAAGCCTACGCCTACGACTGGAACGATCCTCGCGGAGACCTGAGCCTGTCGCGCGTCAACAACTTCGCGGCGGCGGCGAAATCAGCCGTCGTTTCTTCCGACGCGTTTGACTGGGAGCGCGACAAACCCCTGAACATTCCGCTCAAGGACGCGGTGATCTACGAGACTCATGTGCGCTCGCTTACACGGGATGCCTCGGCCGGCTGCCAGGCTCCTGGCTCGTACCTGGCGTTGCGTGAGAAGATTCCCTACCTCAAGGACCTGGGCATCAACTGCGTGGAGCTTATGCCCATTCACGAGTTCAACCCGAGCGAGAACACCAAGACCAACCCCGAGACCGGAGAACCCCTGGTGAACTTCTGGGGCTACTCGACGATGAACTTCTTCAGCCCGGCGTCGTGGTACGCTTCGGACGGCGACGGACGGACAGCCGTGAGCGAGTTCAAGGCTCTGGTGAAGGACTTCCATGAGTCCGGAATCGAAGTGATCCTCGACGTCGTGTACAACCACACGGCCGAGGGCAACGAATACGGCCCAACTTTTTGCTTCCGGGGTCTCGACAACTCGATTTACTACATGCTCGAAGACAACCGTTTCTACAAGAACTACTCGGGCTGCGGCAACACCCTCAACTGCAACCATCCGGTGGTCCGACGGCTTATCCTCGATAGCCTGCGCTACTGGGTGGTCGACATGCACGTCGATGGCTTCCGCTTTGATCTTGCGGCGATTTTGGGCAGAGGCGAAGAAGGGGAATGGATTCCGAACTACTCGGTACTCAACGACATCGCCAACGACCCCATTCTCAGCAACAGCAAGATCATCGCTGAAGGCTGGGACGCGGCGGGTCTGTTCAAGGTGGGGGCCTTTCCCCGTGGATGGGCAGAGTGGAACTCGCACTACCGCGATGACATGCGCTCGTTGGTCAAGTCGGACTTCGGAGTGGTGCCCCGGGCCGCCACGCGCCTTTCGGGTTCTTCCGACCTGTTTCATGTGGCCAGCCGCCGCCCTTGGCACAGCATCAACTTTATCACGGCGCACGACGGGTTCACTCTGGCCGACCTGGTGAGCTATAGCTCCAAGCACAACTGGGCCAACGCCGAACACAACCAAGACGGAAACTCGCACAACCTGAGTTGGAATTGCGGCGTGGAAGGCCTTTCCCGCGACCCCGGCATTCAAGAAACCCGTCGTCGCCAGCGCCGCAACCTGATGACCCTCTTGTTGGTTTCGCAAGGCACACCGATGCTACAGGGAGGCGACGAGCTCGGTGCCACCAAGTTCGGCAACAACAATACCTACTGTCACGATAACCGCCTCAACTGGATGGACTGGAGCCTGCTCGAGACGCAGCCCGAGTTCCACGCCTTCACCCGCTTTCTCATCCACTTCCGCAAGAACCATCCGGCCCTTCGACGCGAAGCCTTCTTCCAGGGTGGCAGCGACATCGAGTGGCGAAACCCTGCCGGAGCCTCGCCAGACTGGAACGACGCAGGGCTCTGCCTTTCGGCTCTGTTGCACGGCCGACGCGAAGCCACCCTGGCGACCCACGATGACAACAACCTGTTTCTGGCGCTGAACTTCCACTGGGAGGCCCGCAGCTTTGTGTTGCCGGTACCTGCACAGGGAAGACGCTGGACCGAAGTCGTCAATACCGCCACCGAACCGGGATTTTCGGCCCCCGAGTCGGGCCCGACGGTCAGCGGCTCTGTTCGTCTGGATGGACGAAGTATCGTTGTCCTTGTGGAGGCCTAGTGATGCGTTCGATTTTGGCACTTCTTATGACCCTTGGCGCGGCCGGGCTCTCGGCCCAGGCCCTTGTGGTGAATCTGGGCCCGACCCATCCGGTCTTCCACTGGAAGACGACTTCGGGGGTCAGCAGCGTGACGCTACCCCCCGGCCAGGGGATGACTCTGGTCGGGGGCGAGCTGACCGTACCGGGTCTGGGCAACCTGCCGCTCGCCGACGGAGAGGTTCTGTACCAAGCCCGGATCGGTGGCCGCGATGTGCTCTACCGTCTGGGACCGCTGCAAACCTTGGTGGTGAATCAAAGCGGCAGGCCCCTTACCGTCCGTTTGGCTGGGGACCCCAAGAGCCAAGCTCTTGCCGCCGAGGGATTGTTGGCCAGTGGAAGTTTCGCTCTGGCCGAGTGGCCCGACGGGCTGCTGCTGTCGCTCGACTGGTCCGACGGCGCGGCCGACACGGGAACGAGCCTGCTCGAAGCCGGCCATCTGTACCGGCTCTTGCCCAAGGCTCCCGAATCGGAAGTCAGCCGCTGGGAATAGACTCCTGGGCAAACAAACTCTGCTGCAGCGACAAAATGAGTTCCACCTCGCCTTGAGTGGCTCCCGTCAACGTGGCAATTTCGTTCGGACTTCGTCCAGCGGCGCGATATTCGAGGACCTTCTGCTTGAGGGACTTGGGCGGCGGTGGCACCTCGACGCGGGCGATCGGCTCAGGAACAGGAACGGGAACGGGTTCCGGCACCACAGCAACTTCGAGCGCGACAGCAGGGATTGACTCTGGCTCGGGCAAGGGACGGCGCATCTGGGCGTAGGTTTCGGTAGCCCGGTCGCGGCGGTCGAGCTCTCTCTGCAGGAGCATCACTTTTTGGTCGGCCTTGCCCAGCAGACCTTCCATTTCCGACAGGCGCTGTTCGAGCACACCGATGTTGCGCTCGGCCGAGAGATTGAGCTCGCGTACCATGGAATCAATCTCGGTCTGCACATTCTTCAGTAGGTCCGTGGCGTTCAGTTGCTGCTCGATGCGCCCACGCAGGTACAAAAACAACAGAAACTGGACCGCCGTTGCCAGCAAAAGGGAAATCAGAAGATCCATGGTCAGCCCTTCAGATCGATGTGACGGCCAAGTTCTGGGTCGGTGAAGCCTTCGGCCTTTTCGTCTTCGGTCTCTTCTTCCGTGCCGGTACCTTGGCCGGGGGCTTTTTTGCCACCCTTGCGGCCGCCGTCGCCGTGCACTTTGGTCGAATTGCCATCCGAAGTCTCGGCTCCCGTTTCGGTGCGGTTCACGGTGTGGCGCATCGCCTCGTCTTCCTTGGTCAGTTTTTGGGCCTCGGCCAACTGCTGGTTGTGGACCGCGTCGCGGGACTGAGCCGTTTCTTTGCCCACCTTGTCGAGGTTCATGTACAGCGTCTGGAGGTCAAGGGGCCGGATCACTGGAGGAACTCCTCTTCTTCGATCTCTTCGTACTTCACGGTGCGGATCAGGTTGCCGTCACGGACAAAGGTGACGCTGTTGTACTCGCGGATAATTTCGAGTTCGACATCGCGGATGATGACGCGGGCACCGGGGTAGACCAACCCTGAGGAACAGATCTTTCCTTGGGTGGCCAATTCTTCCACTTCCTGACGGCGTTTCTCGAGCTGTTGGCTGACTTTGGAAAGCTGGGCCCTCAGTTGGGCCGCTTTGGCGGTGAGGTCCTTTTTCATCGCGAGTTTGTCGGGAGGCAGGATTTTGATCACCCGTTCCTGCTTGAGCAGCGACTGCAGGTTGAGGTTGACCTGGCTGTAGGCCTTGTTGGCTTCTTCGGTCTGCTCGTTGAGCTTCTCCATTTCCTCTTTGACGCTTGGATCGATGCCGACCTCGAGGACCGTTTCGCCCGAGCCGATGGCGCCGAGGCTGCTGGCATTGATTTCTTCGGTGGCCCGCAGGTACCCTCCGACGATCTTGGCACGCTTTCCTTTGCAGAGAATCTTCTGGCCGGCGATGACGCGTGAGTGCAAAATACCGTCCGACACGATGACAAACATTCCCGCCTCGGCGGTGGCGTTTTGGATGAACTTGGAATAGATGTTTTGACCGGCGTCGACGCGCCCTTCCCCGCCGCCGTTGATGCCCTGGTGGACGATGATGTCGGCGTGGGTTTCGAGGACCGATTTGCCGACGTTGCCCAGCACCTCGATGTTGCCCACCGCCTTGACCGTAAACCCATCGGCCACGCTTCCCTTGACCAGGATGGAACCGAGGAAGTTGATGTTTCCAACGGAGTTGTCGACGTCGCCGGGGATAATCATGACGGTCTCGACCGTGATTTTGCCCTGCAGGACCATGACCTGGCCATCGGCGCCGCTCACCACGCGCAGGCCGTCCTTCGACAAACCGACGTTGTTGCCGAGTTCAAACACGACGTCACGGCCATCCTTGGCGGGTAGTGCCCGCCCGGTGACGGTGCGGCCGGGAACACCCTTCTGTGCGGGGTCCTTCTTGGCGAGTTCCTCGCCCTTGAGCACGTTGCGTATCGCGTTGAGTTCTTTGAAGTCGACCCGACCATCGATCTCCTTGGGCCGCACTTTCATCTGCGTATCGAAGAAGTAGGTGATTCGGGCGTCATTGCCGTTCACGGCCCGCGTGCCCACGGCGACCACGATCTTCTGGTTGTAGACCGGCGAATCGACGAGAGCTTCCATTTCGGCGTCGAGCATGCCGTAGACCACGCCCTGGTTTTTGAGGTTGGCTTCGAGCTCTTCCACCGACATATCGGCCCCACCGGGCCCGCGCGGCCCGAGCGTCACAGTGGCCTGCATGTCGCCGTCCTGCAAGTCGATGTTCACCACGGTGTCGTTCATCGGGTTGTGGGCGTAGTCCGAAACCTTTCCGTAGGTCCCAGTTTGCAGTTTGACGGCGCCGCGCACCACCTGCCGGTTGATCTCCTTGACGCCATGGCTGTGTAGCTCCTGGAGCGCCATTTCCTCGCTGACCGGCTCGCCGGAACCAAGGGGAGCCGTCACCTTGAGGAAGACGCCCTCGGGCCACATCCGGACGAAGGCCCGTCCCGGTTCGATTTGCACCGCTGTGCCTTCCATACCGTCCAGGTCGGGCAGATAGCTCTCGTCGGTATCGCCCTTGAGTTTGCCCTTCTTTGCCGCCTCGTACGCCAGGATCGTCCAAGTCTTGCGACCCACGCCCAGCACCCCCGGGGCGCCTTTCTGCACGATGTCAAACTCGACCCTTTTGACGGGAACGGCCAATTCGAGGGCAGCCGAAGCCAGAGCATCCTCGAGGGAAGCTGCGCTCACCGACACCGACCTGATATTCCGGTCGTCCTCGGCCTTTTGGCGCATAAACTCCTTCAACTGTTCCAGGGTGACCATTTCGGCTCCTTAGAAAATGCCCTTTCGGGCATTCATGAGGCGGGCCCGAAGGCGTGCTATGGCCTTGGTGTGCAACTGCGAAACCCGTGACTCGGTGACTTCGAGCACCTTGCCGATTTCTTTCAAGGTCAGGTCTTCGTAATAGTAGAGGACGAGAACCTTCTTCTCTTTGTCGGGAAGCTCGGACATGGCTTCGATGATCACTTTTTTGATGGCCTCGCGCTCAACGAGGTTATCGGGGTTCATCGCCTGCGGCGACTCGATGCTTTCGACGATGCTGACCTTGTCGTTCTCGTCGCCGGTGTACCAGACATCGTTGAGACTGAGGACCGACGTTCCACTGATCTTGAGCATGGTGTCGTTGAAGTCGTCTTCGCTCATGCCCATTTCTCCGGCGATTTCCTTGTCGGAAACCTGACGGCCCAGTTTGCTCTCGAGGTGCACAATGGCTTCCTCGACCTCGCGCGACTTTTGGCGCACCGAGCGCGGTACCCAGTCGATGGCGCGAAGTTCGTCGAAAATCGCGCCACGGATGCGGGTCACGGCGTAGGTTTTGAACTTGACGTGCTTGGCCGGGTCGAACTTGTCGATGGCGTCGATCAGGCCGAACACACCGAAGCCCACCAGGTCATCGTAGTCCACACTTTGGGGAAGACCCATGGCGACCTTGCCTGCGACGTAGCGAACCAGGGGAGCGTACTGCTTGATGAAGTTCTCGCGAAGTTTCGGGCTTCGCGTCTTTTTGTACTCCAGCCAAAGGTCGAGTTCCGACTTTTCATCCACCACGTTATCTGCCATGTGCCTCGTTCCTCATGTTTTGTTCATCACGGACTTGACCGCTTTGGCGAGAATGGCAGGGTCCTGCTCCATCCCCTCCAAATCAGCGCCCCGGGAAGGCGCATAGACACTCGATGGTTCCGAAGGCCCCGATCCCCCGGATTCTGGCACATATTCCTCAATTCCCGGCGACTGGCCTCCAGCCGCAACCTCTTCACCACCCTCATCCCCTTCCGCCTGAGGGCGGAACGAGTTCAAGAACGAGCCGATCTCCTGCAGCGGTTCCTCGCCTGACGGTGCCGAGGCAGGGGCAGCTGCCGCCATTCCTGGCGTCGCCGGGATGAACGCCGGAGGCAACTCCTGGGGCGCATCATCGGCCGACTGCTCGTGAATTTCCTCCACGAAGGGTGCAGGCATGCTTTCGTCGTCGAGCACAATGTTCACCGACTCACCGAGCGAAGACGCCGCCTGCTGCTCCTCGGTCGCGGGGGCTGCCGGCTCAAACAAATCCGGAAGCTGACTGCGCAACAGGGCCTCGGCGCCGAGCGTCGCGCCTCCGAACACCACGCCCCACAAAAGGGCCCGAAGGAACACGTCCAAAAGAGGGATGCCCGAAACAAGGGCCACCAAAAAAGACAGCACGAAGCCAACGAGGGCGCCAATTCCGGCGGTCTGAAAGTTCACGTGCTGGTCCCCCCATTGTCCCTATAGATTAGTCTCACCTCGATAGGGGGTCAACTCCCGAGCCGACCCAACAAACGGTTCAAGAACGTTCCTAGGCCGCTTCCTTCCTTGTATTCGACCTTTTCGAGACGACTGGCCAGGTTCATCAGGCTCTGAGCCGCCTTACCCTTGGGATCCACCGCCACAAAGGGTCGCTGCTTGAGCACCGAACTCTGCACCAACGGGTCCTCGTAAATGAAGCCGAGGTAGTCGACTTTGATGTTCAGGAACTGGCTGGCGATGCTGATCACGCGCTCGGCGACTTTTTTTCCTTCGATGACAGAGTCGACGCGGTTAACCACCAGTTTAAGGCCCATGTTCGTGGTGTTGAACTCGGTGGCGATGATCTTGATGATCCCATAGGCGTCGGTGATGGCGGTTGGTTCGGGTGTGGTGATGATCAGGGTATCGTCGGCGGCGGCCACGAAATCGAGCACGTTGCGGCTCACCCCCGCCGAGGTGTCGATGATGAGGATGTCGGCGTCCTGCAACGTCATCAGTTCCTCGATGAAGGTCTTTCGTTCTTCGTCGTTCAGGTTGGCAATCTTGGTGAACCCCGAGGCACCGGCCACAAAACGGATGCCGTAGTCGGTCTCGGTGATGATTTCGCGCATCGTCTTCTGCTGGCGGATCATGTGGTAGAGCGTGTACTTGGGAATCACGCCCAGGATGACGTTGACGTTGGCCAAGCCGAGGTCAGCGTCGAGCAAGGTCACTTTCTTGCCCAGTTTGGCGAAGCTCAACGCGAGGTTGACCGCCATGTTGGTTTTTCCGACGCCACCCTTGCCGCTGGTGATGGTGATGATGCGGGTCTTCTTGGCTTCGCCGGAAACCGGAGCTTCGGTGGGTGTTCCCGGGTTGGACTTTACCAACTCGCGGAGTTTTTCTGCTTGATCAGCCATGGTTTTCTTCCTTCAAGGCCTGTTTAAGATGTTCCGGCGAGAAGCCCACCAGAGGTTTAAGCAGCTTTTCCTTGCTGGCACGGTGGATGTCCTGGGGGACCGACTGACCGTCGGTCAGAAACGAAACGGGTTTCTGTTTCTCCCACAACAACGAAAGGAGGTTTCCCACCACCGAGGTCTCGTCGAGTTTGGTCAGAACGACCGACTGATAGGCAAAGGGCTCAAACTGCTGGAAAATGTCGCGGATGTCCTTGGTCTTGGTGGTCGCGCTCACGGCCAGATGCACCTCGCTCGAACGCCCGGTGCCTTCGAGCAGGCGTCGCATCTCGGCCAGCTTGACGAAGTCCTTCGGGCTCTTGCCGATGGTATCGATGAGGATCATGTCTTTGTCACTGTCGAGTTCGATGCGTTGGCGCAGCGCATCGTAGCTTTCGATGCACGTTACCGGGATGCCCATGATCTCGCCGTAGCTTTCGATCTGCATTTTGGCTCCGATGCGATAGTTGTCGATGGTGATCAGGCTGAGCTTTTGGCGCTCGTTGCCCCCGAAGCCGAGCCCGTAAACCGCTGCCAGTTTGGCAATCGTGGTTGTTTTTCCCACGCCGGTCGGGCCGACAAGAATGAACACGCGGGGCTTGCCGGCCTTTCGCTCCTGATGGATCTGAATGCCTTCGGCAATCCAGCCCAAGACCGTGGGTTCAACCAGCCCGGACTGCTCCAGTTGGTCCATGGTGAACTCTTTTTTGACCCGGTCGAGGATCATGCGCACGTAGGCAGGCGAGAACTCGTTGTCCTCGAGCAACGCCGTCAGGGCCACAATGGTGGGATGTTCCAGAAGTTTCGCTTGAGACTCGGCCGGGCTGATGCGGTCGGGAAGCTGTTCAATCTGGCTCTTGAGCGCCTTGAACTCCTCGAGCACGGCCTTCATCGAGTCGTCTTTCTTCTCGTCGGCCTGCGCCTGACTCTTGGCCTTGGCGGTGGCGAGGGCGAGGATTTTCTGCTTTTCGTCCTCGAGCCGAGCCTTGTCGGCCGCCGTAGGACCGGTTTCATGCTTGATGTAGCCCGACACTTCGATCTCTTCGCGTTGGAAGAATCCGAGAAACCCGCCCGTGGCGACGGTACGCTGACCGAGAATCTGGGCCTTGTCGCCGTAGCGGGCCTTTACCTTTTCGACGGTCTCCTGAAAGCTGTCACCGTTTTCCGTGAAGTACTGGTACATTACTCAAGCCCCTCAATCCGCACGACGCCCACCGATTCGACCTGGATTCCCGGTGCGATTTCGGGGACCGAAAGCACCACCAGATCGGGGAGATCGCGCAAAGTACTGTTTTTGATCAGCGGACGGGCCGCTTCGCTGGCCAGGATCATGGGGTAGTACCCCAAGTTCTGAACGCCTCGGAAGGAGTTGCTCACGGCGTTGATCCACTTGCGCATGAGCTCGGGCTCGAGTGCCGCCACCGGGCCGGTCACCTGGTCGTGGCGGCTCTCGATGATCTTCTGTTCCAGGGTCGGGTCGAGGGTGAGTACGTGGAGTGTTTTGGTGTCATCGGCGTATTGCAGGCAAATTTGGCGTGAAAGCCCCTGCCGAACCTTTTCGATGAGGAAGGCCGCGTCTTTGGTCATGCCGCCGTAGTCGCCGAGGGTTTCGAGGATCACCACCATGTTGCGGATCGACACCTGTTCGAGCAACAGTCCCTGCAACACTTTCTGCAGTTCGCCGGTGCTGAACAGCTTGGTGACCTCGTCGACCACGGCCGGGTAGTCGGCCTTGACGCTTTCGAGCAGGCTCTGCACTTCCTGACGGCCGAGAATCTCACCGGAATGCTTCTTGATGACTTCAGTGAGGTGGGTGGCGATGATGCTGGGGCTGTCGACCACGGTATAGCCCGCGCGCTCGGCCTTGTCGCGGTTCTCGTCGGTGATCCACAACGCCGGAAGTCCGAAGGCAGGGTCCTTGGTGGCCTCGCCGGGGATTTCCTCGCGCTCGCCCCCGGGGTTGATGGCCATGTAGTGGCCCATGCGGATGCTGCCCTTGCCGACTTCCATGCCCTTGATCTTGAGGCTGTATTCGGACGGTTCGAGGCGCATGTTGTCGATGATGCGGATGCGAGGCACCACCAAACCCAGTTCGAGCGCCGTTTCGCTGCGGATGCGGGTGACGCGCTCGAGCAACTCGGCGCCCTGTTCCTTATCGACCAAGGGAATCAAGCCGTAGCCCAGTTCGAGCGAAAGCGGATCCAGAGGCGCCACCGAAACCGGCCCCTTGCTGGCATCAGCCTTGGTGTCGGCCGACTTGCCGCTGGCGGCGGCTGTCGCATCGGCGGTGGCCTGCTGGTCCTTGCGGCTCAGGCTATAGCCGACGTAGGCCATCAGCGCGGCCATGGGCAGCAAAATGTACCACGGAAACCCCGGGATGAGCCCCAGTACGACCAGAAAGCCGGCCGCGATCCAGTAGATTCGCCCTTGCGCCGTGAATTGCTTCAGCGCGTCGCTGCCGATGCTCTGTCCCGACGAACTGCGGGTAACCAGCAAGCCCGTGGCAAAACTGATCATCAGGCTGGGCAACTGGCTGACCAAGCCGTCGCCGATGGTCAGGCTGGTGTAGGTCGTGATGGCCGTGGCAAAGGGCTCCCCGTGGAACGTCATCCCCACAACCAAGCCGGCGATGATGTTCACAAAGGTGATCAAAAGGCCGATCTGCACGTTGCCCTGCACGAACTTCGAGGCACCGTCCATGGCACCGAAAAAGTCGACTTCCTGCTGCAGCTCGCTCTTGCGCTTGAGCGCCTCTTCCTCGGTGATCGAGCCGCTGGAAAAGCTGTTGTCGATGGTCATCTGCTTGGCAGGGAGGCCGTCGAGGGTGAAGCGCGCCGCGACTTCGGCGACACGGGTGGCGCCCTTGGTGATGACCAGGAACTGCACCGCCACGAGGATGATGAAAATGACGATACCGATGACCAG
Source organism: Spirochaetales bacterium (assembly GCA_037142615.1). Taxonomy (GTDB): domain Bacteria; phylum Spirochaetota; class Spirochaetia; order JABEVK01; family JABEVK01; genus JAIFLN01. Next base: position 85,779 of record JBAXAI010000008.1, read on the forward strand.
GTTGATCGGCGTCACCTTGTCGGCAGTCGCCCCCACCACAAAGGTGGCGAAGGCCTTGATCACGGCTCCGTCAAAATCACCGCCCTTGGCGAGGATAAGCCGCGTGGTGCTGATGTTGAGTGCCAGGCCAAACACTGTCGTCACAAGGAGTAACGTTGGGAACAGCGTGAAGTCGAGAACGCGCCGGGAGTAGATGACCACCAGCAAAATCAGGATCGACAAGAGCAGGTTGAACGACAGGAGCACGTCGAGCAACAGCGTCGGCAACGGAATGAGCAGGGCCAGAATCACGCCGACCACACCGGCCGCGACAAAAGCGTCGGTTCGGTTGCCGGTGAAGGCCGTACGGAACACGCCGGTAAAATCACTCATGACACCACCGCCTTGGCTTTTCCGTTCACGCGGTAGATTTCCGCGAGGATGCGACTGACCAATTCCCAGTACTCCTGGGGAATCTGGTCACCGATTTCAACGGCCGCGTACAGGGCCCGCGCCAGGGGCTTATTCTCGACAACAGGAACCCCGGCTTCGGCCGCGACTTCCTTGATCCGCTGGGCGATCAGGTCCTGGCCCTTGGCAATGACGAGGGGGGCCGTCATGGTCGAGGAGTCCCATTGGAGTCCGATCGCGTAGTGGGTCGGGTTGGTGATGATCACGTCAGCCTTGGGCACGTTTTGCATCATGTTCCGCTTCAGGATTTCGCGCATCCGCTCGCGCAGGCGGCTGCGGATAAGGGGGTCACCTTCCTGCTGCTTGCGCTCTTCTTTGACTTCCTGAAGCGACATTTTGAGAGATTCGCGATGCTGATAACGCTGAAACAGATAGTCGGGAACCGCGAGAAGCAACATGACCACGGCACTCTGGATGATGATGTTGAGCGCGATCTTGAACAGCAGATCGACCGCGAGGGCGAAGGCAACGTGAATGGTGTTGACCAGGTGCACCCACTCGCCCGAAATATTCACCCAAGCCACGGCAGCCAGGATGACCACCTTGACGATTTGCTTGAGGATGTTGAACAGCGCCTCGGTCGAAAACAACGAACGCTTCAGCCACTGCCCGAACTTTGGCATGATGCGGGTGAAGTCCGGAATGATGGGCTTGAGGGTGAACAGAAGGCCTACCTGCAGCAGGTTGGCCGCCGCAGCCGCCACGAAGGCGACGCCCAGCACCGGCAGCAGCAGGCGAGCCATGTACTGGTAGAACGTACCCGCCAGCACCTGACCGCCGGTAATGGGATCGAGCGTCATCGCTTGATTCAGGTAGTAGTGCATCATCTCGACCAGAGTCTGCCAGATGCTGGCCGCCAAAAATGCGACGGCAACGATCGGAACCAGCAACACCACGGCAGCCGTGATGTCCTGACTCTTGGCGACCTTGCCTTCCTCGCGGGCCTTGCGGATCTTGGCTTCGGTCGGATCCTCGGTACGCCCTTCGTCTTCGGCAGCGAACCTCTGGAGGTCCCACGCGAAGCGCGTATCGGGCAGCGTCTGCCACGGGAACACCCTTTCGGGGAAGGGCACGGCAGCAAACAGGTCGGGCGTTCGCGTCATGGAAGTGCCCCTCTCAGGCCTGGGGGGGAAACGGCCTTGAAGAGGTCCTCGATGCTGTTGAAGCCGTTGTTGATCACCGACCCAAACGCCTCGATCAGGAAAGGCATGGCCAGCATCATCACCACGAAACCGAAACCGATGCTGATCGGGAAGCCCATCATCATCAGGTTCATCTGGGGTGCCGCTTTGCCGATAAGGCCGAGGGCCAGCGTGAGCAACAACAAGATGCCAAAAATCGGAAGGCTGAGCAGGAAAGAACGCTGGAACATCTCAGACAGGCCGTTGAGAAGTGTTGTGTTGACAAGTCCAGGCTGGGAAAGGAAATCGACCGCGCGAAGCGCCTTGAACGACTCCCAGACATTCACCAGGAACACCTGTTGGAAGCCCCCCGCTGAGATAAAAACCAGCATGGCCGAAAGGTTGAGGAACTGGCCCAGCACCGGCAATTCGATCTGCGCCAGCGGGTCGTACACTTCCGAGGCATTGAAGCCCATCTGCTGGGCGATGAACGTGCCTGACATCTGAAAGGCCGAATACACGAGCACGAGGAAGAAGCCTTGAAGCAGACCCAGCAGCGCCTCGCCGATCAGAAGGCCCACGAAAGCCAGCCCGTTTTCGGGAATGGGATACCCGGACACTTGCATCCAGGGAAAAATCACCACCGACGTGAAGAACGCCAAACCGATGCGCACGGCGTCGGGCATGGCTTCGCTCGAAAACAACGGGGTCACTGCCAGCATGGCAAAAACCCGCACCAGAATGAGAAAGAAAAGATTCGCGTTCTGGGCAATGCTTTCGAGAAACACCCGACCTCCCGTTCTATTTGACCATGTTCGGAATCTGGTTGAAGATCCCGATGGTATAGGTTCGCAGCAGCGTGAACATCCAGGGCCCAAACACGACGAGGGCCCCGAAAATCGACAGGATCTTGGGAACAAACGACAACGTCTGGTCTTGAATTTGCGTCGTTGCCTGTAAAATCGAGATTATCAACCCAACGATGGTGCCCACGATCAGCACTGGCGCGACCAGCAGCAAGGTCTGGATGATGGCCCCGTTCATCAGCGATACGGCTTCTCCGACACTCATAGATTGAAACTCCTCACAAGGCCGGAAGTCAGCAGGGTCCAGCCGTCGATCATGACAAAGAGGATGAGCTTGAAAGGCATCGAGATCATTACCGGTGGCAACATGATCATCCCCATCGCCATCAGCACCGAGGCCACCACCATGTCGATGATGATAAACGGAATGAAGATGAGGATGCCGATTTTGAAGGCCACGGTCATTTCATGGAGAATGAACGCGGGAACCAGCACGTAGGTGGGCACATCGGCCAGGTTGTTGGGCTTGGGGAGCGAGGACAGCCGCATAAAAAGCTTGATGTCGTCGTGGTTGTTGCTCTGCATCTGCTTGTACATGAACAGCCTCAGCGGACTTTCTGCTTTTTGCAGGAACTCTGTGGTGTTCGCTTTTCCTTCTGAGTAAGGAACATACGCCTCGTTATAGATGCGCTGGAACACCGGCCACATGATGAACAACGTCATGAACAGGGCGATGCCGAGCATCACCTGGTTGGGAGGCGCCTGCTGCAACCCCAGGGCACGCTTGACGAAGTCGAGCACGATGCTGATGCGCAGAAAGCTCGTCATCAGGATGAGCAACGACGGCGCGAGGCTGAGGACGGTGAGCAAGACAAGAAGCTGAACGGAAAGGGCCGTTTCCTGCTGGTTCTGGGCCGGTCGAAGCGCGATGTCGACAAACGGCAGATTCAGGCCGTTGGTCGTTTGGACCACCCGCTGTTGCGCGGCCAGCTCAGGTACGGCGCCCCCCCCCAGGAGCAAGCCGACAGCCAGCACGACGAGTAATTTCTTTTTCATTCCCCCCCCAGGTATTGAAAAAAAAACTCACATCAATTGTTTCAATCGAAGTATGGTTCTCTGACGGGCATTGTAACCCGGAAATTAGAGATTCTTCAACCGTTCCCTTTGCTTTTTGATGAAATCCGTCGAATTCTCGACCGGTTCGTCAATTTTCGGACGAATTTTCTCACGTTGACCCAACATTGTGCCGATAATGGCGGCGAAACTACCTTGCAGGGGGACAGCCTTCTTTTCGGAGGCGGCCAACCTCAACGCATCCACTGTCTCGGCGTCGGTGATTTGTTTCACCAGATTGACGCTGCCCTCGGCGCTTCCGACCAGCAGGATCTCGTTGCCAACCTCGATGAGCAACAGCGCTCGGTTGCCTGCCAAAGTGTGATTATGCAGAACTTTAATGGGGCTTTCGACCAGGCTTCCCTGCCCCGAAATCTTGCGCAGGAACCAGACCACACCGAGGATCATGCCGATCACCAGAACCAAAAGGAAGACCATCTTGACGTAGTCCCAGATGGTGACGTCGCCGGAAGGCTGGGCGGTATTGGCGGCCGCCGCGGGGGTGCCCGTATTGGCGGCGGGATCAGCGGCAGTGGTGTCGCCGCCGGTGATGCCCAAGGCCTTTTCGTCCGGGGCAACCACGGTCGCGGCGGTCGCCGGTGCCGGGGTGGCAGCGGGCTTTGGCGTCTGGGCCACCAAGGTGGCCGACGCGAGCAGTAGCACAGCGAACAGGGTGCGGATTTTCACGGCGGCCCTCCCACCTACAACCTACCAAATTATCAGGCGGCGGAAAAGAGCCGAGGCGGTGACTTTCTGAGCCCTACTCTTGCCAGGTAAGGGCGTCGCCCACCCCGGCCCGCCCCGGCTCGCCCGTGGTCGTCGTGCTGCCCGAAGCCGCCAGCCGGTTGGAGGCAGGCTCCGGGCCCAGGCCAACTTGCGACGCGAAACTTGCGATCCTGGTCGAGCCTGGGTTGGAAGAAGTCGCGCTGGACAGCCACGCGGCAGCCTCTTCGCGCTTCTGGGATTTGAGGCTGAGCGCCGCCAGATTCAGGTACGCGGTAACGTAGGTAGGATCCTTCTGAACGACGGCTTTCAGCGTCGCGACCGCCAAGGCGTTCTCGAGGAACTTGGACTGCCACTGGGCCAGCCGGTTCATCGTCTTGGACCACGCGGAACCAGTCTGGGTCCTGGCCTCGGCTTCCAGCGCCTTCAAGATCGGGGTGAATTGACTGTCGCGAAGGTCGCGCGCGCCGCGGGCCTGAACTTCAGTCTGGGTAAGGCTGTCGGCCTGGGGCGCGGGAAGCGTAGAGGGCGGGAGCGGAAGCGCGGGGTACGTGGCCCGTTGGTCAGCGACAACCACCATCTCGAAGTCCCGGGTCAGCTGGTACTTCGCCACCAAGGCCGAGGCCGCCTTCCACGAGGCGGTGAACCCATTCTGCAGGTCGGTGGACTCCAGGGGAATCCAAAGCGTGCCATGTGCCTTGAGGACGGCCAGACCGGGGGGGAACATCCAGCCGTTAGCTTCGGGTTCCTGCGAGTCGAAGGCCAGGAACACGTGACCCGGTGTGGTCAGAATCGCGGTCCCCAGGCCGGAAGCTTCGAGCAGCGAAGCCAAGAGCGCCGTCGTGTCATCGCAGTCACCCCCCTGGTAGGCCAGCGTCATGCGGGGGAACCTCACGGTGTCGACCAGGCCCGGGTCGGCTGACACCAGGCTGAACGACGACCGCGGATCCGGTACGTACCGTAGTGGCAACGCTCCCAACGCGGCGCATACTGCCGAAGCCCGGGCCACCGCGCCCGAAAAAACCGGCTCACCGTCGGCGATGCGCAGCATCCGGAACGCTGCCTTGGCCACAGTGTCCTCATTGGGCGTCACAAAACTCGCCAACTTGGCGGTGTCGCTCCACGTGAGCGCGGTGCGTCGGTACAAGGTCAGAGGGCGCAGAAACTGGAACGATCGGGGCCCCTGCGAATCGGCGAACCTAACCGTGATCTGCACCTGCAGCGGCAAGTCCTCTTCGACGTTGAGGACCTGGTCGTTGAGCAGCACCTGGAGAGGCAAAGTAGCCTCGTGGCCCGGCTCCAACGTAGCGGTGGTGGCCCCGGCCGAGGGAAAGTCCATGAAGTGCGGCAGGTAGACCTCGACGCGCAAGTCTTTCAGGGCCTCGCCAAGGGTATTCTGAAGCACAAGCGTACCGGCGCGGCGGGTCCGGTAGGCCTGCAGCAGCGACGGGAACAAGGCTGCCAGGTCAAACTGGCGGACCTCAGGCAACGGAGCTTCGGTCGCGGGACGGTCGTCAGCCTTGCCCCAATCGGTGCGCAGGGACAAGATTCGGCGGGTCACCTCCTGGTCCTGCGGGGCCAGCGAGCGCAACCGCTCCAGCACTTTCATGGCCCGGCTGTAGGCCTCCCGGGCCGACTCAGGGCCGAGGCGCGCCAACAGGTCGCGAGTGGACTTTTCGGCGGCGGCGGCCCGAGTCTTGAGAAGTGAGGTTTGCAGGCTTGCCTTGCGGTCGCTCGCGGAAGCATCCATCGGACGCAGTTCCAGGTACCGGTCCAGCACCACCCGCTCGGCTTCGTCAGCCCCCTGGGAACGGTAGGCTTCGGCCAGGGCCTTGTGCGTTTCGGGCTTGCTCGGCTGCGCCAGAGTCTTTTGGTAGGCGCTGGCAATGGTTGCCAAGTCTACCGGGAGCTTGGAAGGGTCTTCGGAAAAGCGCAGGATGCGGTGCCCTGCGTAGTCGTTGACAAAATACACTCCGTCGGAGCCTCGCACCACATCGGTCAACGTTGAGAAGGTCAGCGTCAGGCCCTCAGACTTGCCGTTCCACAGCCATAGCAAGTTTCCCCGGGCGTCAAAGTGGCGGAGGTCTTGCAGGGTCACAGCCAGGTAAGAACCATCGGGGAGCAGCGTCATCTTGTAGAGCGCCTGACCGGCGTCCAGTTCCGGGTAGATGATGTCGCGCACATCCCCTTCGGGCGAAACGATGCGGATGGAGCCCTTGCTCTGATCGAACAGACACAGGCTGTTGTCCGGGCCCGGACAAGCCGCAGAGTAATAAGCGTCGGGTGGCAGCGGAAGGTCCACCGGACCACCAGGACGAAAGAGGCGGGCGGACTTCGGCTGGAGCGAGATGGCGAAAGGAACGCCCTCGCCCAGAAGACCGAAAAGCGATCCCGGAGACAGGTCGACCCTTAGCTTCTGAAAGCTGAAGGAACCTTCGACGAAAGACCATAGCCCGGTACCATCGGAAGAGCGTACGTAGAGGGTTCCCGCCGGAGTGACGGCCAGGCCGAACGCGAAGTTCACCTGCCCTTCCTCGGTCAACGCCTGAGCCGGTAGACCGACGACCTGCCACCGCTGATCGAGTTCGAGAACCGTGTTGATGCAGGCCACCAGCAGGTGACCGCTACGGCTCTGCGCCAGACCATACGGCGACAAGTACGAGGTTCCGAGGGGAAGATCCAGTCCCTGCAGGTCCTGCAAAGAAAACTGGTCGATCAACCGCGGCGTCACCCCCGAAACCTTCGCCTGAGCGGGCCGAAGGAGCGCCTCGAGGGCACGCGCAAGCTCCAGCGGCAGCGAGGGAGTGACCGAGGCAAACTGCAGGTATTTCGTGCGCGGGTTCGGGGACTGGTCCCCTTCCAGCTTCAGGATGAGAGTGAAAGAACCTGCCGTGCCAACCAGCATCGAAGTCACTTTGACGCCCGACTCCGTGGCCATCAGGGGCATATCATCCTGGAGGCGATCGAGTGCCCGCGCCCAAACGGTCGCCATGGCCTTGGCGGTGGCCGCGTCGACAAGGTTCCAGGTCGGTGGTGGAGCCAACTCGGCCGCATCGACGGTTTGCGCTGAAGTGGCGGCAACCAAGCCCAAGGGGAGCAGCAGCAGTCCGAACAGCGCAAGACCTTTCATTTCGCCTCCCAGGTTCTCGGGCGGGTGAACACCAGCACCTGGTTGCGCATTTCGCGCGGTAGGATACCCCGGGCCAGGTCGGGCCGTTCGGTGCGGACAAAGCCTTCCGGGTTCGCGTACAGTTCGGGGTCGCCGGTAGCACCAGGGACCAGACTCCCCAGCACGATGTACACCTGCGTCGAGGCCCGGGCAAGGATGGCTTTTTCCCAAGAGTTGCCCGGGTCGGGCCAGCAACTGATGACCACCGGTGGGGCGTACTTTTCCAGGGCTGCCTGCGCGTCGAGCGATTCCACTTCGGAAGGATAGTCGATCACCGACGACCAACTATGGTTGTCGGTAGCGTGAACGGAGCATCCAGCCTGGGTCAGCAAACGGCTCAAGGTACCGTCGCCTGCCCCCACTTCCACGCACGGCAAGCCGGCGATCAACCGCCGCAATCCTGTGATCAGCGACCGACCGTAGAAGCAGTAGAGGCCCTTCTTGTTCACCAGAGGCATCAGGAAGGCTTTCTGGGTGACCAGTGGCCACACCAGCGTGTGGTGCCAGCCGCTGACGGCCTTTCGCCGAAACCCGGGGCCCTCAAACAGGAGGTTTTGCAACAGGAAGGCGTTCCACCGGTTGAAGCGGACTGCGCCCGTGGTTTTTGTCTGGGCGGCCAAGGTGTAGTTCTTCAAGGCCAGCGTCATCATGCGCGAGCGTAGAAGCACCGGAAAAAACACCGCCAGAACCTGCGGGTTGTACCCGCTCTTGACGATGCGCTCGAGCGCGGCCCGTGAATCCTTGGCGGCTTGAACCACCGCCGGAACACCACCGGAGGCTAACAGCAAGCGCAGTTCGCGGTCGCTGCGTTCCCAGTCGCCGGGGTAGCCCGCGATGAGGGCCTTCAGGGTCGACTGACCCTTCAGAAACTCATCGAGAGCCGCCCGGCTGTAGTCGGGGCTCAGTTTTCGAGGGCCTTGTCGGGATTACTGACGATTTCGGTGACGCGCACGCCGAAGTTTTCATCGATGACCACGACTTCACCCTTGGCGATCAACTTGTGGTTGACCAGGATGTCGACCGCTTCGCCGGCGAGTTTGTCGAGCGCGATGATGGTGCCTTCGCCCATCGACAGGATCTCTTTGATCTGCTTCTTGGCGCGGCCGAGCTCGACCGTCACTTCCATGGTGACGTCCATCAGCAGGCCAATATTTCCTTGCTCTCCCGAGGAATAGCCGGCATTCAGGTTGGGCAGTTGTACCCCCTGGACGTTGGGGTACATGCCGGGTGGCGGCGCGTAGCCCTGCGGCGGGTAACCGGGGGGAGGATAGCCACCCTGTTGCGGATACCCTTGCGGCGGGTAGCCGCCCTGCTGAGGGTAACCCTGCTGAGGGGGGTAACCACCCTGCTGGGGAAAGCCCTGCTGAGGGTAGCCTTGCTGGGGCGGGTAGCCACCCTGTTGAGGCTGGCCAAAGTTTTGCATGGGCATTCCCGCGTTGCCCTGCTGGGCGCCGCCACCCTGCGCGGGCGAGCCGCCGCCGGGGGTAGTCAGCGTGCGCAAGAAGTTCGCATCAAAGGCTTCGATGATCTTGTACGAATCGGTGTCGGCCATCATCGTCCACGTCGCTGTGATGATCTGGTCGGTACTCGGCTGGATCATGGCCTTGACGGTTTTTTGGCCCTGCACCGGACCAGGAGAAAACTCCTGACTGGCTTTGCGGCTCAACGAGGTGACGAGCGAGCCCGACAGCATCGAGGCAAGTTCCTCGAGGGCGCCAATGCCGGTTTCGTTGAGTTCGACCTCGGCTTGCCCCATGATGGCGCCTGCCATCTGCGCGGCGTCTTCGGGGTCGATGTAAAACGCATGGTCGGCACTCAGGTCGCCCACGAAGTCGGCACGGAGTTCCACCACTTCCTGGCTGAGGTTGTCCAGAAGGCCGTCTTTGTCGACCAGTTCGAAGGTTGGCGGGTTGAGGGTGATCTTCTTGCCGGTGATCATGCCGCCGATGGAGTTCGTCAGCCCAGGGACGGCATCCTTGAACAGGGCCTTGAGCGCGGATTCTTCGGCAGCCGCGAGCGACTTCTTGGAGGACTTGGACGAACCGCCGCCTCCTCCACCACCCATGAGCAGCGCGTCGATTTCGTCCTGGGACAGGGTCAGGTCACTCATGGTTCAATCCTCTCCTTCATCGGTCAGTTCCTCAAAATCCATCTGCTGAAGATCCTCGAGCACCTTGGTGATCTGGACGGCCACACGGTTGCCCATGAGGCCAGGGCGGCAATGGAACTTTTTGCGGTTGCCGATGGTGAAAACCAGCGGGTCTTCGATGTTTGTATTCGAAAGCCTGATGATGTCGCCGGGCTTGAGGCTCGCGACATCGCGCATCGGCAGGTTGATCTTGCCGATTTCGGCGACCATGTTGACGGTAATGCCCGCCAAACGGTCGCGGATGGTGTTGAGGTTTTCGGTGGTGCCGCCGCGGCGCACCGACGAATACCAGTACTGCGCGCTCAGCTTGCTGATGATGGGTTCGATGGTCAGGTACGGGATACAGAAGTTCATCATGCCTTCGACATCGCCGAGCTTGGTTTCGAGGGTAACGAGCACCACCATTTCGGTGGGGGGAACGATCTGGGCGAACTGCGGATTCACCTCGATCTGGCCCAAGCGCGGCCGCAGGTCGATGACCGACGCCCAGGCTTCGCGCATGTTGCCCAAAATGCGCACGATGATGCCTTCCATGACCGACATTTCGATTTCAGTGAGGTCGCGGGTGACCTTGACGCCCTCGCCGGGGCCACCAAACAGGCGGTCGATGATGCTGAACGTGACCGCAGGGTCGATCTCGAGGATGGCCGACCCCTTGAGCGGGTCCATGTTGATGACGGCCAGCGTCGTCGGGTTGGGAATGGAGCGGATGAACTCTTCGTAGGTGAGCTGGTCGACCGAGGCAACGTGCACCTGGATCAGGGTTCGCAGCTGCGCCGACAGGCTCGTCGTCGTGAGGCGCGCGAACGACTCGTGCATCGAGCTCACCGTGCGGATCTGTTCCTTCGAGAACTTGTCGGGACGTTTGAAGTCATAGATCTTGATCTTTTTTTGATCGGTGACCTTGGTGACGTCCTCGCTCTCGATGTCCCCCGTGGAAATGGCCGTGAGAAGCTGGTCGATTTCGTCCTGGGACAGAACTTCCGTCATGGCGGAGAGTCTCCTTTAGATACTTTCGGCGATGATAAACTGGAGGATGGCCACATCGCGGACCCGACCATCCTGCAGGATGTCGTTGATCTTCATGCGGATCTCTTCCTTGAACTCGTCCTCGCGCTCCTTCATTTCTTTGCCCGTTTTGGTGCCGATCAAGCGTCGGATAAGGTCCTGAATCTGCGGAATTCGACCAGTAAGCTCGGTATAGATGCGCACATCGGCCTTGCTGTCGTAGGCCAACTCGACCTTGAGGATAACCGAACGCCCCGGGTCATCGGCAGTGGTGGCGCGGATATCAGGAACCGAGGCGAACCATTCGTAGACGGCAGGCTTGAGATTATACACCGGCGAGGCCTCGACGGTCTGCTGTTGGGGTTTGTCGCCCTGCATCAGGCTGAACACGATGACCGAAACCGTGGCCGAAAGGAGAATGGCACCGATGGCGCCGGCGACGATTTTGAGAATGAGTATGACGAACTCAGGAAGCGGTCCGCCCTTTTTCTTGCCACCCTCTTCCGCCCCGACTTCTGCTGGTGCTGCGTCGAGGGCTTCTTCTTCTTTTTCTTTCGCCATAAGGCTCTCCCAGTTGACTAGTTATCCAGTTTATCGGCGTTTTTGCGGGCATGTAAAGCCCCAATTGCGTCGGCGACCGCCTCGCGGACCAGACTGAGGTCGGTCAACTGCCTGCGGTAGGTAACAATGCGCTGTTGCAAAGTTTCCAGGGTGTCACGAAGTACGTAACGCTTGCCCGAAACGAGGGTGACCGACACGTCGGGACGGGCCTCAATGCTTTCGATCTCATGGGGATTCAGGTAGAACACACTGCCGTCGAGGCGGGTCACTTCGATCATGAAAGCTCCTTGGTGATAACCGACCGGGCAAAAGAAAAGGCAGGATCATTATCCTGCCTTTTTCATTATTGAGTCAAGACTTAGGACGACTAGCGCTTCAGACCGATCAGTTCCTGGAGCATCTGGTCAGCCGTCTGGATGGTACGGCTGTTGGCCTGGAAACCGCGCTGGGTGACGATCATGTCGGTGAACGCGTCGGCGAGGTCCACGTTGGCCATTTCGAGAGCACCGGCGATGAGTTTGCCCTTGCCGGCCGTGCCCGAGGCGCCGATATTGGCGTCGCCCGAGTTGTTGGTCTTCTGATAGGTCGAGTCACCGGCCTTTTCGAGGCCGCCCGGGTTGGTGAAGCTGGCGAGCGCCACCTGGCCCAAGGTGCGGCTGGTTCCGTTGGAATAAACCCCGGTGATCTGGCCGCTGGAGTCGATGCCGAAGTTTTCCAGGTAGCCCAAGCCATAGCCGTCCTGTCGGTAGCTCTTGTTGCTGTTGGCAGCGGCCGACTGGGTGGTCGAATTGGTGTAGCTGCCCACTTCGCCGATGTTGAGCGCAAACGTCTGGGTCTCGCCCGGTTGACCGGCGTTCGCGCCATTGACGGTGTAGGTCAAGGGAATCGACAGTTTGCCGGTGTTGCGGGTCTGGCCTGCGCTGTCGGTCACCGAGGTCAACGCACCCGAGTTGTCAAACTTGACGGTGTAGGTGTTGCCGGTTGCCGGGGTGCCGAAGCCGAGGCCGAGCTTGTTGTCGAACGTGGTGTTGGCAGGGTCGATCTTCACGGTGGCCAGCCACTGGTTGGGACCATCGGGAGCCGCAGGGTCGCGCTGGTAGGTGATGCGCAGCTTGTGGGTGTTGCCGAAGCTGTCGTAAATGTCCTTGTCGACGTCCCAGGTGTTGTCGGCGATGTCTTGCTTGCTCGAGGTCGCGGTCAGCACCGTGGTGTTCTTGTTGAGGTTACAGGCAAAGTCGACGTTGGTGGTGGCCTTGGCCGGGTCCTTGCTGCCGATGGGAATAGTCAACTGCGAGGTGTCACCGGACGGCTTGACGACACTCACGCCGTCGATAGTCTGGGCCATCCAACCCTGCACTTTGAGGCCCGTGGCAGGGTTCACCAGAGTGCCGTTGCTGTCGAGGCCGAACGAGCCGGCGCGGGTGTAAAAGCTCTTGTCGCCATCCTTGAGGATGAAGAAGCCGTTGCCCTGAAGCGCCACGTCGGTGTTGACGCCGGTGGTCTGCAAGGCACCCTGGGTGAAGAGCGTGTCAATCGAGGCAATCGTCATGCCCAGGCCGACCTGCTTGGGGTTCACACCGCCGACCTCTTCGTTGGGCTTGGCTGCACCCTGCGTGGTCTGGCTGATCATGTCCTGGAAGTTCACGCGGCCCTTTTTGAAGCCGGTGGTGTTCACGTTGGAAATGTTGTTGCCGATCACGTCCATGCGCGTCTGGTGGTTCTGAAGGCCGGAAACACCGGAGTACAGCGATCGCATCATATTATTTGCCCTCCACTTGGCTGATCTTCTGAACGGTTGAATAGTCGTAATATTTGTCGCCGACCAGCACCTGCGGGAACTGCCCGGGCGTCACTTCGGTCACCGTGCCCTTCACGAGTTCGCCGTTGGCGAGGATCTCGACGCTCTTGCCGAGCGTGCTGACTGCCTGGCTGGCGTTGAGCACGCTTTGCACCTTGCCGAAGCTCGTGCTCATGTTGGTCATTTGCTCGAGCGACGAGAACTGGGCCATCTGGGCGATGAAGTCCTTGTCTTGCATGGGCGCGGTGGGGTCCTGCGTGGTGAGCTGGGTGATGAGAATCTTGAGAAAGTCGTCTTTTCCCAGATTCTGCGAGCCCTGGGCCTTCCCGCCGGCGATGATCTTGTTGAAAGTGTCGACCTGCTGGGCCACTTTGGCCTGGTCGATCGTGCTCATCTGGGGATTGATGCTGCTGATTGCGTCCATCGTTGTTTCCTTTTTACGCCGTCAAGTTCACTTGTCTGTCGGTCCAGGCGCTGATGCGGTTGGCCGCGGCAAACTCGCCCGAATCGACTGCCACGTTCTTGCCGTAGGTGGCCGCCTGGGCTGCCGAACGGCCTTGCCGGTCCTGGGTTTGCCCTTGCTGGCCGTTGCCTACCGACACCTGGATGTTCATGTCGCCGAAGCCACCCTCACGGAACGACTGGAGCAACTGCCCCATGTTGTCCTGCAGGATTTCCTTCACGGTTTGATTCTCGACAAAAATCTCGCCGGCTAAATGGGTGTCGTTCAGATTCAGCGCGACTTTGATTTTGCCCAAGGTTTCGGGGTAGAGCGTCATGTGAATCTCGCCTTGGTTGTCGTTCTTGAGGATGATGCGGGCCTGTTCGACCAGTTGACCGTAACCTTTTTCGACCAGGAACTTCTGGAAGGCGGCGGCATCCTGAGGAGCGACGGGCGTGTTCTTGGGCTGAACATCGTTGTTTCCCTGCCCTTTGCCTGTCACCGTTTGAAAGACAACCTGTACCCCGTCGACCGGTTTGGTCTCGGTAGTTTTCGCGGCAGAGACCGTAACCTGGGCTATCGTCGGGCTGTTCGCCTCCCCTTCGGCGTCGGCTCTTTTGGCCTTGTCCTTGTCGGTGCGTTTGTCGACCACGGTGATCTTGGGCTTGGCGTCATCCTTTTCGGCTTTCTTGGCTTCGGCCTTCACCAGAGTGTCAAAGCGCAGTTCTGCGCCCGGGGCCTTGTCGGAGGTTGGTTTTTCGGCCGCAGGCTTGGTAGCCACCTTCACTTTGGCTCTTTCGGCAGCCTCGTTGGGCGAGTCTTCCTTGGCGGCCTTGGCGCTCGACAGCCCTGGGGTTGCGGTGTTTGACGGGGCGGCCTGGGTCGGCTGCGCAGGGTGCGCCACCAGAAGCGCGAGCGCGGCCTCACTTTCTCCGACGGCCTTCTTTTCTTTGGGATCGGCTTTTTTTTCGGCCTTGGCGGGAACAGCCTCGGGTGCGGCGGTTTGTTTCGGTGCGACCTTCGCGGGAGCCGCCTGGGGAACCAGGGGCTTATCGGAAGGTTTGACCTCGGTCTTCGGCGTCTCGGTGACCGGCTTCTTCGCGGTCAGGGCCTTGAGTTTGGCCTCGAACGATTCACCTGCTTTGGGAGCGGCGCCTGCCGAAGGGGCAGGAACTCCGGAAAGGGCGTTTTTGCTCGGGGCGTTCTTGGTCAGGGCTTTCCCCGCATCGAAATGCGGGAGGGCTAACGACATGCAAACCTCCGTGGTGGCCTTGGCCTCCCGGAGGGGAAGCGTCAGCTACCGGTTTTGCGAGCCATTTTCCGCTGTATTGCGGCCGCCCGTTCCGGAGGGAACTTGGCAAGCCAAGCAGAAACGATGGAAGCGGTCCCGTTGGCCTTGGCCAGGTCTTCAGTCACCCGGAACAGGTCAATCAGGTCTTGGTCTTCCATCTTGAGCAGAATCTCGACGGCCGTTTTGGGCGGCATGTTCGTCAGATACTTCGAGTTCTGCACAAGGTTCGCCTTCTTATCGTCGGCGGCTTTCACGGCTTCGTTAAACGAATTCTGCTGGTCTTCGAGAGCCTTTTGCTGCTCGGCCAGGGCATTTTGCTTTTGCAGCACATCGTCGTTCTGTTTCTTGAGGTCAACCGTCGCCAGCCCGAGTTCTTCTTGCAGCAAGGTCAGCGACTGCTCACGCTTGATCAGCCGCTCGCGGTCGAGGAGCAGAGGATCCTCAGCGTTGATGGTGCGCTCGGTGCTCGTCATGCCGAACAACTTGAGGGCGGGCAAGGCCATGGTGCGCACATCGACCAGACCCAAAATATCCAGCCACAGGAGCCCCACGGCCGAGAGCACGAGGATGAGCAGCAGCAGGCCGAAAATACGGCCGAGCACATTGGCACTTCTGCGAGGGGTCTTAGCCAAGCGAGTCCTCCACCGGGGTCATTTTGCGGATAAACGCCGCCGTATTCAAGTCGTCCAGACGCAACACTTCGCGGTGTTCTTCCTCGTCCTGGAACTCTTCGAGCTTCTTTTCCGAGAGTTTCTCGAGCACCTTCATTTTTTTACGGGCCTCGACGTAGAGAGCGAGCTTGTCGTCACGCTCGATGAGCTTGGCGGCCAACAGTTTTTCCTGCTTTTCGATATCGAGACCCAAACGCTGACCGTACAGGTCGTAGCTGCGCAGTGCGCTCCAGTCGTTGCCAGCCAAGTCACGTTGGCGAAAAGAGTTCTGCCGTCGAACCATCAAGTCCGTGATCTTCAGTTCCAGAACACGCACTTGCCCGTTGACCACCGAAAGCGCCTGAGCGGCGGTTTTTTCCTGGGCGGCGCGCAGGTCGAGGATCTTCTGGAGGCGGAAGCGGAAGCGCCGGGCCATCAGGCGTCCTCGGTCGAGGCCTCGGGGGCAGCCAACCCCGCGATGGCGGCGGCGCGTTGCAGGGTTTGCAGGTAGGGGGCCTTTTCTTCGACCTTCTGCACGAGGAACTCGCGGATCTCCTTGTACTTTTTGATGGCGAGATCAATCTCTGGGTTGGAGCCGGCGGCGTAAGCCCCCGCATTGATGAGGTCTTCGGCCTCGGTGTAGACGGCCAAATGACGGCGGAGCACCTGGAAGGCCTCGCGGGCCAGCGGACTGGTGATTTTGCCGGCCAGGCGGCTGACCGACTTGAGCACATCGACGGCCGGGTAATGCGAGCGTTCGGCCAGTCGGCGCGAAAGCACGATGTGCCCGTCGAGGATGCCGCGCACGCTGTCGGCGATGGGGTCGTCCATGTCGTCGCCATCGACGAGAATCGTGTACAAGCCGGTGATGGTGCCCACTTTGGCGGTCCCTGCGCGCTCGAGCAATTTGGGCAACAGGCTGAACACGCTCGGGGTGTAGCCTTGCCGCGCCGGGGGTTCACCGACGGCCAGCCCGATCTCGCGCTGGGCGTACGCAAAGCGCGTCACCGAGTCGAACAGCAGCATCACGTCCTTCCCTTGGTCGCGGAAGTACTCTGCAACGGCAGTCGCCACGTAGGCACCCCGCAGGCGAGCCAAGGCGGGTGTGTTCGACGTGCTGACGATGATCACCGACCGCTTGAGGCCTTCCTCGCCGAGTTCGCTTTCGATGAACTCGTTGACTTCGCGGCCGCGTTCGCCGATCAGCGCGACCACGTTGATGTCGGCACTGGTGTTGCGGGCTATCATGCCCAAGAGCGTGCTCTTGCCCACGCCGGAGCCGGCGAAAATGCCCATGCGCTGCCCTCGGCCGAGCGGAATGAGCGCGTCGATGGAGCGCACGCCGGTGGCCACTTTGCGGTGGATGCGCCCGCGGTCCAGGGCTTCGGGCGGGTTGTGGACGGCTGGGTAGCGGAGCGTAGAGCCGATTTCGCCCTTGCCGTCGATGGGGTGGCCCATGCCGTCGAGCACGCGGCCGAGAAGCTTGTCGGACACCGCCACGTGGAGCGATTCGCCCATGGCCTTGACCCGGCAACCGATCTCGAGGCCGTCGACCTCTTGGTAGGGCATCAACTGCACCACTTTGCCGTGCAAACCCACCACCTCGGCCCACACCTCGCGGGCGTCCTGGCCGGGGCCGGTCGAGCCCAGTTCGATGCGGCACAGTTCGCCGACCACCGCCTGCGGGCCGAGAGCCTCGATCAGCAGACCCTGCACCCGGGTCACGCGGCCAACGAACTTCTGAGGGTCGGTGTTTTCAACCGTCGTAAGGTACTTGTCGAGCAGCGTCATAGAACTACCCGTTCTGCCCGGTGGGCTTGGCGTCGGTCTTGGCCCGGATCGGCGCCATTTCGAGGATCTTTTCTTCGATCTCGGCGAACTGGCTGGCGATCTTGGCGTCGATTTCGCCGAAGTCGGTCTCGATGACGGCACCGCCCTGGTCGACGCTGGTGTCTTCCATCACGGTGATCGATTTGACGTTTTCGACCATCGACAGGAACTCCTTGATGTGCTCGGTGGTTACCTTGAGGTCTTCCAGGTTCACCCGGACCACCACGTCGCCGCGCGTCTTGAGCTTGCGCAGGGCCTGGAGCACGTTGTTGATCACCACGTTGCGCTGGTTTTCGCTGATCACCTTCACCACTTTCTTGGCAATGAGGATGACGAGGCTGACCAACTGCGTTTCGGTGCCCTCGATGATCTCCTGACGCTTTTCGATGAGCTTTTCGATGATAACGTGGATGCGCTCCACCAGGCGGGCGACCTCGGAAGCTCCTTCGGTGTAGCCTTGCTGATAGCCTTCGGCGGCGGCCTTTTTGCGGGCAGCCTCCTCAAGGTCGGCGATGCGGGCCCGGGCCTCGGCCTCGGACTGTTCGGCGATGCGCCTTCCATCGTCGATCAGCGACTGGGCGGTCTTTTCGGCCTCGATGCGTAGTTGCAGGGCGTCTTCTTTTTCCTTCTTGATGAGCTCAAACGCTGCCGTCTCCGCTTCCTTGAGGATTTCTAGCTTCTGCAGTTCGGCTTCCTGGATCATTCGACCACGTTCGGAGGCCCATTGTTCCTTGAAGGCGTCGGCCTCGCGCCGCAGGTCGTCGGCGGTCGGCCCGTGATACTCGTCGGCTTCCTCGAGCACCTCGACCTCGGCGGGCGTGAATTGCGCAGGTGCCTTGATCGACACGATGTCGGCCAGAGTGTTCTTGAACTCGTAGGGTCGGAAAACGTTTTTAGCCATGGAGGACTACCTTTTCACTAGATTCAAGGCGAAACGCTTTCGGCCCGTAGCGAGGAAGCCAGCGCGCAAGCCGACCCCGCACCGAGAGACGCAGCGTGTCTTTGACACGTGAGGCTTCGAGGCAGGGCTCGGCGCCGTCGCGATGGCTCCGCAGTAGGGCCCAAAGCGTTTCATACAAGGACATCTTCTTCTCCGCTGCGCGCAATGACGACTTCGCCGGCTTCTTCGAGCTTGCGGATGACGGCCACGATCTTCTGCTGGGCTTCTTCGACGTCCTTTCGGCGGGTGGGGCCCATGAACTCCATGTCTTCCTTGAGCAGGCTGGCTGCACGCTTGGACATGTTGCGGAAGATCTTGTCTTGCACCTCGCTGTCGACGCTTTTGAGCGCCTTGGAGAGTTCCGCCGTATCCACTTCGCGCAGAACTTTCTGGATGGCCTTGTCGTCGAGCATGACGATGTCTTCGAACACGAACATGCGCTTCTTGATCTCTTCGGCGAGTTCGGGATCGTCCTCTTCGAGCGTTTCGATGATCTGGCGTTCGGTGGTGCGGTCGACCATGTTCAAAATGTCGACGATGGAGTCGACACCGCCGGCGGCCGTGTAGTCCTCACTCGACAGCGTCGAGAGCTTCTTTTCGAGCACGCGTTCCACTTCGCGCAGAACGTCGGGAGACGTGCGGTCCATCGTGGCGATGCGCTTGGCGACGTCGGACTGTATCTCACTGGGCAACTGGCCCAGAATCACCGAGGCCTTCGCTGGTTCCAGGTAAGCCAAAATCAACGCAATGGTCTGCGGGTGCTCCTGCTGGATGAAGTTCATCAGGTGGGCCGGGTCGGTGCGCCGGATGAAGTCAAACGGACGCGTCTGCAAACTGCTGGTGAGGCGGTTGATGATGTCGACGGCCTTTTGGTTGCCGAGGGACTTTTCGAGCAGTTCGCGGGCGTAGTCGATACCACCGGTGGTGATGAACTCCTGCGCCATCATCAGGTCGCGGAACTCCAGGAGAACCGCGTCGCGCGATTCCGAGTCCACCGAGTCCAAACGGGCAATCTCGAAGGTCAGGGCTTCAATCTCATCTTCGCGCAGATGTTTGAAAATCTCGGCCGAGATTTCGGAGCCCAGGGTGACAAGGAAGACCGCCGCTTTCTGGCGGCCGGTCATGTCCATCTTTCCGCCCTTCTTGCCACCCTTCGCGGGCTTGTCTTCGCCCGCCGGTGCCGCACCTTTTGCTTTAGCCATGGGTTATTCCTCTGCCATCCAAGTTCTAATCAACTGCGCGACGTCCGCGGGATGCTCGCGCGCCATGTTGATCGCCGTTTCCTGAAGTTCGAGGCGGGCCCGTTCGGCCACCGACATTTCGACCTGAACGCCTTCTTCTTCCGCACTCCGCAAGGCCGCCTCGCGCATCGCCTGGTGCTGCCGCGACAGCTCTTCTTCGCGCAGGCGCCGTCGGCGTTCCATCTCGCGGCTCACGATGCGGAACACGGCAAAGGCCACGAGCAACACCACCAGACCGACGATGACGACGAGCATGGTGTTTTGCAGTTGCTGCTGCGACCGGTACTCGGCGTTTTCCTTCTCAAATTGGTCGGTGCGGTCGAAGGCGATGTTCTCGACGGCAACTTGGTCGCCTCGGGCCGAATTGTAACCGATCGACGCCTGGAGGATGGACTTGGCCTGCTGGATGGCCTGCTGGGTCAGCGCCTCGTAGGTGCGCTTGATGTTGCCGTTGGCCTCGACATCGACGGTTCCGTCGGCCTTGTAGACCTTTTTCCAGGTGCCGTCGAGCGCCACGGCCAAGCTCACCCCGTCGATGCGGATGGGGCTCTTTTCGATGGTCGACTTTTCGGTGTTGATGGCGTTGTTGACGATGTTGGCGTCTTTGCTGTAATTGCCCACCAGGTTGGCCAGATCCTTGTAGGCGGGAGGCGTTTGCCCTTCCTGGCCAGCGGGGCCCTCGGGGTTGAACCCGGTACCCGAGAAGTTTTCCTTGTTGCTCGACTGCGAGAGGACAATCGAGGGAACCACAACGGCCGGTTCGTTGGTAGCGGGGTTGGCGGCGGTCATCGTGATGGGAGTGTGCTCTTCCTTGGCCATGCTCTGCACGTCGGTGTTGAGCTTGAGGTCAAGCTTGACGATGCGCACGCGGTCGCTCTTGTAAATGGTCTGCAACGCCGAAAGGATGGTGTCGGAGTACTGGGCCTCCATCTTGCGCTTGAAGTCCATTTCGCGCTTGCCGAGTTCCAAGCGGTCCATGCCGGCCATGCCCGCAAAGTCATTGAGCACGATGCCGCTCTGGTCGGTGACGGTGACGTTTTCGGCCTTGAGCCCGGGAATGGCAAAGGTGATGAGTTTGACGATGCCTTCGATCTTCTTGCGGTTGGTGGCAATGTCGCTGCCCGGGCGCGGTGTGATGCGCACGCTCGCGGTGGTGGCTTTTTGGTCTTCCTTGAACAGCGAGTCAGTGGGCATCACCAGCATGACGTTGACCGCATCGACGTCGTCGAGTGAGCCGATGTGCTGTTCCAGGGCTTGAGTCATCGCCCGCTGCTTGTTGATGTCGCGCTCAAAGTCGGTGATGGTCCAGCGTTCCACGTCAAAGATGGCAAAGGGATCCACGCTGGTCGGAATGAGTCCTTCGCGGAACAAGATGGCGTTGGCGCGGGTCTTGGTCTTGGCGTCGTTCACGTAGATGCGACCATCGTCTGGCAGGGTGTAGGCAATGCCTTCCTGGTCGAGGCGCGCGGTGATGGCGGCCACGGCGTTGGTATCCTTGATCACCTGCCCGATAAGCGCGACCCGACTGGGCTGGGCCGACATAGTGGTGACCAGCACGAGGCCGGCCAAGGCCGCGACCACGATGCCGATCAGCGTGAGCTTCTGGACCAGAGACCACTTTCCCCAAAGTGTCTTGATCTGTTCCGTCAGCCGTTTGATGAAATCGTTCATTTCCCCTCCCGAAGAAACGACTCTCGTCGTCTTATCTCATGTTGATGATGTCGCGGTAGGCCTGCACGGCGCGCTCCACGACGGTCTTGGCCAGGTTGAGGCTCATCGAGGCCTCGGCGGCGGCCAAAGTCACGTCATGCACGTCGACGCTGTTCGGATCGGTGACCATCTTCTGGTACAGGTCCGTGGCCTTGATCTGGCTGTTGTTGACGCCCTCGATGGCGCTTACCATAGCGTCCTGAAAGGTTGCTTTGGTCGGGTCGTCGAGCGCGGAGTTCTTCCCGGCGAGGTCGAACTGGCGCACATCGGTGCGTAGCAGGTCTATTTTGTTGCCGGTGGCTTGCGAAATGTTCATGAGGTCCATTTAGGCTATCTCCCTATCTCTAAAGCTTTTGAGAACATGGCTTTCGCCCCGTTGATGAGCGTGACGTTGGCTTCGTAAGCCCTTGAGGCGTCGATCATATCGACCATTTCGTTCACCACGTTGACATTCGGCATTTGCACGTAGCCGGCCTGCGGCCCGGTCTTGATGGCGTCGGGGTGCGTCGGGTCGTACTTGAGCACCGGCGGCGAGTTGTCTTTTTCGATCTTGTTGACCCTCACGCCCTTGCCGATGCCGTTGTCGAGGCTGTCGGGCAAGAACGGCGTTCGCCAGTACGGCTGGTTCACCACAGGCCGAAAGATGACCCGGCTGCGCTGGAACGGCCCACCCTCGGCGGTTCGGGTCGTGGTCGCGTTGGCGAGGTTGTCGGAAATCACATCGAGGCGCAGGCGCTGGGCCGAGAGACCGCTCGAGGATGTCAGGATGCTTCCAAAGAGACTCATGGGTTACCTTCCTTACCGTCTCAACACGATGTTGATCTGGTTGTATTCGTTGGCCGCGGCCTGGGCCATCAGGGTGTACATCATCTGATTCTGCTGGGCGCTCATCAGCTCTTCTTCGAGGTCGACGTTGTTGCCGTTGCTCTTGCTTTGCGTCAGGTAGTCGAGCACCCGGGTCGGCCCAACGCTCTTCCAGTCGGTCGGGGTGTCGAAACTCATGTGGCGAGGGTCGCTCACTTCGGCCTGCAGGTCGGGCGAGACCTTTTCGGCGTCGAGGGCCTTTTTCAGGCTGGCCTCGAAGTTGACCGTGGTGCGCTTGAAGTTCGGCGTGTCGGCGTTGGCGATGTTGTTCGAGATGACTTCGCGGCGCAACGAAGAGACATCGAGGCTGCGCTGGAGGACGGCGACGGTCTTGCCAAAGCTGGTGTTTTCAAACATGAAGGGTCTCCCTGTTCCTGTTTATCGGCTGAGTCGACAAAATATTGACATCCGGTTGCCAGCGGGGCCGCACCGCGTCGAGCGAGAGCTGCCCGAGCACGGCTTCGAGCACCTCGTGGGCGTCGATGGGCGGCACCGGCGTGGGGAACTGCGATGCCACCGGGGAGGTTTTCCCCGTGGGGTCAAAGGAACTGTTCATAGGATGAACCTCGCCAAGTCCTGGTCACTGACGGCCGGCTTGAGCCGCTCGTCGATGTACGCAGGCGTGATCGTGATGCTTTGTCCCGGGATCTCGGGGGCGCTGAAACTCAGTTCCTCGAGCAGGAGTTCCATGACGGTGTGCAGTCGGCGGGCGCCGATGTTTTCGGTTGTGTTGTTGACCTCGAAGGCGTAGTCGGCGATGCAGGCGATGGCCTCGGGGGTGAAGACCACCTCGACGTTTTCGGTGGCCAGCAGCGCCTTGTACTGAACCAGAAGGCTGTTCTTCGGGATGGTGAGAATGCGCTGAAAGTCGGCCCGGGTCAGCTCCTCGAGCTCGACGCGGATGGGAAAGCGGCCCTGCAGTTCGGGAATCAGGTCGCTGGGCTTGCTGATGTGGAAGGCGCCGGCGGCGATGAAGAGGATGTGGGCCGTGTCGATGGTGCCCCACTTGGTGCTCACCTTGCTGCCTTCGACGATGGGAAGGATGTCGCGCTGAACGCCTTCGCGGCTCACGTCGGCCCCACCCCGCCCCTCACTGCCGCGGCTGCAGATCTTGTCGATCTCGTCGATGAAGATGATGCCCATGCTCTGCGTCCGTTCGCGGGCGATTTCGGTGACCTGATCCATGTCGACCAGCTTGTCGAGCTCGTCGGCGAACAAGATGTCCTTGGCCTGCTTGACGGTGACAGTGCGTTTTTTGCGCCCGCCGCCGAAGATGCTGCCCAGGCTGGCTCCGAGGTTTTGGCCCATTTCTTCCATGCCGGCGCCGCTGAACACCTCCATCATCGGTCCGCCGGTCTTGCCGCTGGTCTGGATCTCGACCTTCTTGTCGGCAAAGTCACCACGCCGCAGTTTTTCGCGGAACTTTTCGCGGGTCTCGTTGACGGTGCTTTCGCCATCCTTGCGGCTGCCTGGGAGCAGAAGGTCGAGCAGGGCCTCTTCGACGTGGTGCTCGGCTTCGGCTGTCAGACTTTCCTGAAGTTCGGTCTTGACCATGCTCAGGGCGGTGCTCATCAGGTCGCGGATCATCGACTCGACGTCGCGGCCCACGTAGCCGACCTCGGTGTACTTGGTCGCCTCGACTTTGATGAAGGGCGCGCCGGAAAGTTTCGACAGCCGCCGGGCGATTTCGGTTTTGCCGACGCCGGTGGGGCCGATCATGATGATGTTTTTGGGGTACACCTCGTCGCGCAGGTCTTCGGCCAACTGCTGGCGGCGGGTACGGTTGCGCAGGGCGATGGCCACGGCCTTTTTGGCGCTGGTCTGGCCCACGATGTACTTGTCGAGTTCCTCAACGATCTGACGTGGGGTCATGGTGTCGAGCTGAAGCTTGGCGGGAGTGCTCATTCGGTCACCTCCAGGGTGAGGTTGCCGTTGGTGTAGATGCAGATGTCACCCGCGATGCGCAGCGACTTTTCGGCGATCTCGGGAGCACTGAGCTCGGTGGCCTGCAAGAAGGCCCTGGCTGCGGCGTAAGCGTAGCTTCCGCCTGAACCGATGGCGATGCAGTCTTCCTGTGGCTCGATGACGTCGCCGTTGCCCGACAGCAGATACAGGCCTTCCTTGTCGGCAACCAGCATCATGGCTTCGAGCTTGCGGAGGATCTTGTCGTTGCGCCAGTCCTTGGCCAGTTCGACAGCGGCTCGGCGCAGGTCGTTCGGGTACTGCCCCAGCTTGACCTCAAACCGCTCCAGGAGCGTGAAGGCGTCGGCCGTGGAACCGGCAAACCCGGCCAGAACCCGCCCGCCGGCGATGCGGCGCACTTTTTTGGCATTGCCCTTGAGGACAGTGGTGCCCAAAGTCACCTGGCCGTCGCCGCAGAGGGCGGTGACCCCATTTCGCCGCACGGCCAGAATCGTGGTTCCGTGCATCGTGATTTCGCTCATCGTAACTCCCTTAGCTGTGCGGGCGCATGGCTCATCCGTGCGGATGGGCGATTCGCACCACGTCTTTCAAACGGTCGAGACTCAGGTGCGTGTACACCTGCGTCGTTTCAAGGCGGCTGTGCCCCAACAGTTCCTGCACCACGCGCACGTCCATGCCTTCGCTCGACAGGTGGGTGGCAAACGTGTGGCGCAGCGTGTGCGGACTGGCATGCTTGGTCAAACCCGAGCGCGCCACGGCGTGATTCACAATCTTTTGCACGCCTCGGACGCCCAACCCCTGCCCGCGGGCATTCAAGAACAGGAGGCTGGCGGCTTGGGCATCACAACGGTCGAGGCGGGTTTCGCGCTGCGGGAGGTATTCCTTCAGGGCAACCCGCGCCGAAGCCGTCAGGAACACGGTACGGGTCTTGTTTCCCTTGCCGGTCACCACGAGGCGATCCTGGCCTGCGCTGACCTGGTCAAAGCGGACGAACACAACTTCGGAGACCCGGCAACCGGTGCTGTACAACAGTTCCAACAGCAACCGGTCGCGGGTTCCTTGGAAACCGCCGCTGCTACCCGCCAGCAAGGTATGCATTTCTCCTTCAAACAAGAACACAGGAAGGTGGCGAGGTCGCTTGAGGCTCCGGATGCCGGCGAAAGGATGGCTGAAGGCCTGACCCGTGCGCAGCAGGTAGCGGTAGAAGCCCCGGAGGCAACTGAGCACGCGGTTGACGCTGGCCGCCGACAGTCCTTGCTTGCCCAGGTCGCGAAGAAACTCGCCGGCCAGGGCGGGCGAGGCCTCGGCCAAAAGGCTCTTGCGGGCAGCCAGAAACTCTTCCCAGGCATCGAGGTCGCGGCGGTAGGCCAGGCGTGTATGTTCCGAGAGTCCTCGCACGGCTTCGAGATAGTCCAGATACTCTTGTTTCATGCGAACCCCTCAAACCAGACTTGTTCCCCGGCCCGACCGGCCGTCTCGCTGTTCCAAACCTCTTCCAACCCCGCCGCATTCTCGAGGACCGGGGCGCCCTGCCGCGCCAGCTCGCGGGTACCTGCCCCGCGTTCGCCGTCGAGACCAGCCCGGTGCACCACCACGTCGCGCCCTTGGTCGAGCGCAAAGTCAGCCGTGATCAGCGCCCCGGACTTCGCGGGCGCCTGCACCACCATCACCGACCGGCACAGCCCGCTGATCAGGCGGTTGCGGGCCACAAACCGGTAGGCCAGCGCCGGTTCGCCCGGGCCGTACTCGCTCACCAGGGCTCCCTCGGCCGCCAAGATCCGGCCGGCCAGCCGTCGGTTCGACTCCGGTGACACGGTGTCGATCCCAATTCCCAGCACCGCCACCGTCACACCACCGTCAAGGGCGCCCCAATGCGCGCAGGCATCGATTCCCCGCGCCAAGCCGCTCACCACCACCGCCCCCGTCTGCGCCAACTCGCGACCAAAGTCGGTCGCGGCTCTTTTGGCCGGTTCGCTGGGGCTCCGTGTCCCCACCACCGCCACCCGCAAACCCTCCTGCCAGCGCCCCCGACCCCACAGCAGCCACGGCGGGTCGGGCAACTCGTCGAGCACGGCCGGGAACTCCGCGGTGCCCCGCTGCAGAATCCAGCTCCCGGGCCGGTCCAAGAACCGCAGGTCGCCGGCCACCCTTCGGGCCACTTCCTGCGGGTCCCAACGCCCCCGTACGACCCGCCCCAGCCAATGCTGCAGGTCCAGCGGTCCGATCTTCTTCCAGTCCCACGGGCCCTCGAGCCGCTCCAGAACCAGATCTTTTTCGTCGGCGTGGAGAAACTCCAGCCGGTTGATGAGGAGCCTGAGCTCCAATTGGTCATCCATGACCGAACAAACACGGGTTTGTGCGGCTATGCTTGCGACAAACGCTCCCTCGGATGGAACTTCCGGTGCTGGCGGCTCAATTCCCCTTGATCGACATGGGTGTAGATCTGCGTCGTGTTGATGCTCACGTGGCCCAGCAGTTCCTGAACCGAGCGCAGGTCGGCGCCTCCGGCCAGCAAGTGCGTGGCGAAGGAGTGGCGCAACGTGTGCACCTTTCCTTCCAGCCCGGCCTTCACGGCGTACACCTTGAAGTTCTTCCAGATGCCCTTGCGTCCCAGCTCGTCGCCCCGAAAGTTCAGAAAGACCGCGACCAGCCGTTTGTCCTTGAGCAGCCGGGGACGGGCTTCCTCGAGGTAGCGCGCCAACCAGCGCAGAGCCTGCGAACCAAGGGGCACAAAGCGGTCCTTGTCGCCTTTGCCCGTGACCCGCACCACACCCTCGGCGAGATACAAACGGTCGAGGGTGAGCCCGGTGGCCTCGCTGACCCGGAGCCCTGCCGAGTAGATCAGCTCAAACAAGGTGCGGTCGCGAAGTCCCTCGGGCGTGTCCAGAGGAATCGCAGCCAACAGTTGCTCCACCTCGCCCAGGCTGAACACTTCCGGGGTAGAAGGGAGAAGTTTGGGCGATTCAACGAGGTCCATGGGGTTGTCGGCCCGGACCTGACGGAACTGCAAGAACTCGAACCAGTTTCGCAGGATGCTCAGAATGCGGGCGCTGGTCCGGGGACCTGCGCCACCGTCGCGACGCTCACCCAGGTAAACGATGACCTGAGGATGCCCGAGGGTCAGCCAGTCCCAGCCTTGCCGGCCGCGTACCGCCTCGAGGTTGGTCGTCTCGCGCAGGTATTCCTCGACGGTCCGGGCGGAAAGGCCCAACTGAAAGCGGAGGTAGGTCTCGTAAGCGGTGAGCAGCGCCGTTTGTTCCACTCAGTTCCCCTGACTGTAGGCATGCCCCTGACGCAAAATGGTCGGGATATCCAGGTCGGATTGCTCCATGCCGCCGGCCACCAACGAAGGGGAACGGGGCTGAGGGCGGACGGAAGCACGCAGGAAGTTATCGGTACGCGCTGAGGCAGCGGTTGCCTCGCTGCGCGCGGCCGAGCCAAAAAGGTCACCAGGTACTTCCCTCGCGCGGGGGGCGTAGTTGCTCGAGCTCGCCGCGGCCACCAGTTCTTCTTCCGCGTTCGGGAAGCCGGCGGCAATCACCGTGACGCAGATTTCGTCGCGGAAATTGTCGTTCAGGGAGTAACCGTACTTGATGATGGCGTCGGGGTGGGTGTTCTCGGTGACGATGTCCATGATCTCGCCGAGTTCGGTCATCGAGAAGTCGGGGCTGGCGATCACCGAAACCAGGATTCCCTGGGCGCCGTCGATCTTCACGTCTTCCAAGAGCGGATTCTGGATCGACAGGGTGGCGGCATCGATGGCCCGGTTTTCGCCGGTGCCCCGACCAATGCCCATGAGCACCACGCCGCGTCCCTCCATCACCGTCTTCACGTCGCCGAAGTCCACGTTGATGGCACCTTCCACGGTGATGATTTCCGAAATCCCCTGCACGCCCATGCGAAGCACGTCGTCGGCCTTCAGGAACGCTTCGTTGATCGGCGCGTGTGCCCCAGCCAAGTTCAGCAGTTTGTCGTTGGGAATGCTGATGATGGCATCGACCGACTTCATGAGCTTTTCGATGCCTTCGAGGGCCAGCTTCTTCTTTCGGCCGCCTTCGAACCCAAAAGGCCGGGTCACGACGGCCACCGTGAGCGCACCGAGTTCCTTGGCGACGCGGGCAACCACGGGAGCAGCACCGGTTCCCGTCCCGCCGCCCATACCAGCGGTCACGAACACCATGTCGGCGCCTAGAAGGCAGGCTTTGATCGACTCTTTGTCTTCCTCGGCCGCAGCAGCACCTACGTCGGGTTTACCCCCGGCGCCCAGGCCCTTGGTCACGTTGCGGCCGAGCGCGATCTTCACCGGAGCCAGGCACTTCCCCAAGGCCTGACTGTCAGTATTGGCCGCCAGGAAGTCGACGTCCTTGATGCCGGACTCGATCATCCGGTTGACCGCGTTGCTGCCGCCACCACCCACGCCGATGACCTTGATCACCGTACGTCGCTGCGGCTCTTCGTCCACTATCGTAAAATCGCTCATCTTCCCCTCCCCAGATGGAAAAATCACTCTAGATAAAGTTCTTCTTGATGAAGTCCCAGACTTTCGCCCAAACTCCGCTCGAGCCCGAAGGTTTGGGAACCGGTCGAGAAGCCTGCCTTGGCGCCGGACGGTCAGCCGAAGCCGACCGGGGCGCCGGTATCTCCGTTCCAGCGACATAGGGGCGCTGGTCTTCCGGGACCCGGTCGTAGGCCCACTTCACCAGACCCACGCACGCGGTGTACTCCGGGCGCTGCCACTGATCGCCCAACCCGGTGATCATCGAGGGGACTCCCATGCGTGCCGTCTTGCCGAACACCTCGCCGGCCAACTCGACCAGCCCTTCCAGATGAGCCCCGCCTCCGGTGACGACGATTCCCGCGCCCAGCTGATCAAGCAAGCCCGTGCGCTGCACATCACGCAGCACCTGCTCCAGGATTTCGCGGATCCGGGCCTGGATGATGCGGCCGAGTTCGCTGCGGCGCAGGGCAAAGGCCGGCCGCGCACCCACTTCACGCACCACCACCTCGTCGTCGCTGGTCAGGCCCTTGAGCCAGGTGTGGCCCGACTCGACCTTGAGGCGCTCGGCCTCGGTCTCGGGAATCTGCAGCACATGCGCGATGTCCTTGGTGACCCGCTCGCTCCCCAGGCTGTAGACCTTGCTGAAATGCGGCGCCCCCTCATGGAACAAGACCACATCGGTCGTTCCGGCCCCCAGGTCGATGAGCAGAACGCCGACCTGCTTTTCTTCTTCGTTGAGCACGGCCAGCGTCGAGGCCAAGGTGTCGAGCACGATCTCCTCGACTTCGAGCCCGGCGCCGTTGAGGCCCTGCACCAGATTACTGCTCACCGCACGGCTGCTGGTGATGATGTGCACTTCTGCCTCAAGGCGGATGCCCATCATCTCCAGCGGATCGCGGAGCTTGCGCACATCGTCCACAATGTATTCCTGGGGAAGGACATGGATGATTTCCCGGTCCATGGGGATCAGCACGGCCTTCGCCGCGTCGATCACCCTCTCGACGTCGCGAGGACCGATTTCGGCCTGAGCAGACACAGCCACTACCCCCCGGGAATTGAGCCCGTCGACGCTTCCTCCCGCCAAGCCGGCCGTTACCCGCCGAACGCGGAACTCCGGTTTGGGCGTCTCGCCGGAAGCCGAAGCCTCGGCCTGGGCCACCGCCGCCTGTATGCACTTGACCGCCGCCCGGATATTCACAATGTGCCCCGAACGGACGCCCTCGGAAGGGACTTCGCCAACCCCGAGGATGCGGAAGCCATTTTCATCGCGGCCGCCGAGCATGCAGACCGTCTTGGAGGTTCCCAGATCCAAACCCACCACCATGTTGTCCACTTTCAACTCTCCCTCGGACGCAGGACAACGGGAGTCGCCCTGAAATCGATCTCTTTGGTCTTGGCCGTCCAGCCCTGCTTCCTGACCAGGTCAAGGAGCACGAACATCTGCTGGAGCACCTGGGCATTCCACTGGTCCCCCAGCAAAATCCGCACAGGAGTGTGCTGCGGGTACACCACAACGTCGTAGGAACCCCGGTCATTTTTCTTCACATCCAATTCGCTGATCAGCGAATAGAGGGCAGGAGAGTGCTCGCGCAGGTCTTCCAGTTGGGTCAAAAGGGGTACCAGCGCTGCTGGCAGCTTGACCCCCGGCTCTTGGCTGGCCCAGGAAACTCCCGACAGAAGCGGCAGATCCCACCCCTGAGCCGAAGGGCTGGAATCCAAGACCACGCCCTCTTCATCCAGAGCCAGCACCGCGTTTCCCGCAAGGGCCAGAATCAGTGCTTGACGGGGTACCAACCCAATCGCAAGCCGGTCGGGAAAGGACTTGCTCACGACCGCAGACTTGACCCAGGGCAAAGCTTCCAGCCTTTCCCGCAGGTCGGACTCGGTGATCGAAAAGTAGTACTCACGGTCGCGGAGTCCCAGCAGTTTGAGAAGTTCGGCGTCGCCCACGGGCTTGGCTCCCGTGATCTCGATCTTCTGCAGGCGAAGGTTGGGTGCTACCGCGAGGTGAAACAGCACTTCGAGAGTGAGCACCGAGCCCAGAACAACCAGCACAACCCCCATAGCGGCGCGGCCCCGTTCTTTTGCCAGGTAGCCGGTGGCGACGTTCATGAACGGATCCTCCGCGACAGATTGAGCAGCAACCCGCCCATGAGCAGGCTGATCACGATAGAGGTTCCGCCGTAGCTGAAGAACGGCAGCGTGACGCCGGTGGCCGGAACCGCCCCGGAGACGACTGCGAGGTTGATCAGCATCTGATACACCAGAAAGGTTGTGATGCCGATTCCGGTCATGCGCCCAAAGGTATCTTTCTGCGCCAGCGAGACTTGCCAGCCCTTCCAGGCCAGAAGGGCGAAGAGGCCGAACACGAGTGCGACGCCCCACAGACCAGTTTCTTCGGCGAGGGCGGCAACGATAAAGTCGTTGTAAACCTCGGGAACCCCACCGAGTTTGTGCACGCCTGCCCCCAAACCGACGCCCCAGAAGCCCCCGGCCTCGAGCGCCGAGCGGGCCGCCTGGATCTGGTAGCTGGCGCCTGAGGGGTCCCGGTCGGGCGAAAGGAAGGTCAGGATGCGTTCCAGGCGGTAAGGTGCCGAGAGGACACCGAGCACGCCCAGTCCGGCGGCGACGGCGACCACGACGAGGAAGTACTTCATCGGTACCTCGGCGAGGAAGAACATCACCAGGATGACGAGCAGCAGGAACATCGCCGTTGAGTAGTCGTTCTGCAACAGGGTGAGGACGACGAACAGGAAACTCATCGCGAAGGGTGGCAGCAACGACTCGACCACGTTGTCAAGGCGCCCTTCTTTTTTGGCGAACATCGACGCGAGGTACAGCACCACGGTCAGCTTGGCGAGCTCAGACGGCTGAAAGCTCTGGCCGAACTTGATCATCCAGCGCCGGGCGCCATAGATTTCCTGAACATCCCAGATGGGCAGGAACACCGAGACCATCATGAGTCCGGTGACCAGAAGCAGCCAAGGGACGGCACGGCGCACCCAGTCAAGCGGAATCCGCGACAAGTACCACGCGCCGGCAACGCCGAAGCCCTCGAGAATCACCTGTTTCTGCACAAAAAACCAAGGCGAATTGGCCAGAATCTCGCCCTTGAAGGCCGAAGCTGAAAACAGGACCACGAGCCCTAGACCGACCAGGAGGACCAGCGAAAGCAAGAGAAGGGTATCAGTCTTTTCGCGTCTCACCCCCTCGGGGGCGAATCCTGTGGTCATCATGGCTCCTACTGCAACTTCAACGTCGAAAGTCCGAGAATCGCAAACATGCCGCCGAGAATCCAGAACCGGGTCACCACCTTGGTTTCGGCCCAGCCGGAAAGCTCAAAGTGGTGGTGCAGCGGAGCCATCCGGAAGAACCGCTTTTTGGTACGCTTGTAATGGAACACCTGGATGATCACCGAGACGGTTTCCATGACGAACACGCCCCCGAGAATGACCAGAAGTAGCTCCTTCTTCAGCAGAACAGCCACCAGACCGAAGACGCCCCCCAGAGCGAGCGAACCCGTGTCGCCCATGAACACCTCGGCAGGGTGCCCGTTGAACCACAGAAAGCCCACCGAAGCCCCCACGAGAGCCAAGCAGAAAACCGCGATCTCACCGCCCCAAGGGTTATAAGGAATCTGCAGATAGCTTGCGTAGTCGACTCGGCCCGACACGTAGGCGATCACCGCGAGGGCCAGGCCCACAAAGATCACCAACCCCGTTGCAAGGCCGTCGAGGCCATCGGTCAGGTTCACGGCGTTGGACCACCCGATCATCCAGAAGATGCCCAGAGCGATCGCTGCAGGACCCAAGTCCATCACAGGGTTCTTGAGAAACGGGACATACAGGCCGGTCTGGAACCCGGGCAAGAAGTAGAGCCACAACATGCAGGCCAGCGCCACGATGAATTGCCCGGCAAGTTTGGCCGTGCTGTTGAGTCCCTTGGAGTTCCGGGCGAGTACTTTGAGCAGGTCATCGGCCAGACCGAGCCCTCCGAAGCCGAGCAGCGCCAGCATCAGAATCCACGTCACGGGCGAGGTCAGATCCATCCAAAGCAGAGCCGCGCCGGTTACGCCGATAAGCATGAGAAGTCCGCCCATGGTTGGCGTGCCAGACTTCACCAGGTGCGACTGCGGCCCATCCTGACGGATGGACTGACCCGCCTTGAGTTCCTTGAGTTTGCGGATAAGCCAGGGGCCCAGCAAAAAGGCCAGCAAGAGCGCGGTCACCGCCGCGTACGCCGAGCGAACCGTGATGTACTTCAGGATATTGAGCAGAGACAAGTGCCCCACCAGGGGGTAAAGCAGGTTATAGAACACGGTTCCCAGCCTCCTTGGGGTTGAGCAGTCGGTCTTGCAGGCGTTCGAGCGCCACACCGCGTGATCCCTTGAGCACCACCAAATCACCCGGGAGAATAAAGTCCTCCAGGGCCTCTTGGAGTTGCTCAAAGTCCGAAGTCCAATACAGGTGGCCAGGAAACTCGCTGTCGGCAGCGGCTTGGAACGCGTCCTGGGCCTCTTCTCCGAAAAAGTACAGCGCCTCGACCTCGAGCACCGAAGCGGCCTCGCCCAGCCGGCGATGGAAGTTCGCCGTCTGCGGACCAAGTTCTTTCATGGCACCCAGCACGACCACCTTGCGTTGCCCCGGGGGCAGAGCCTTCAACAGGTCGAGCAACCCCAGCATGGAATCGAGGTTGGCGTTGTAGCAATCGAGGTAGAGGTCAACCCGACCCTTGAAAAACTGACTTCGACCAAAAGACGGCTCGACGGCGGCCAGCGCGTCTCGGCTCTTTCGGGGATCCAGACCCAACGCCTCAAGAGCTGTCAACGCGGCGAGAACATTGTCGCGGTTGTGCTTGCCCGGCAGACGGGTGCTGTAGGTCGTGCCTTTCCATTCAAAAGTGGAACCAGCCAGGCCGCGATCTTCCAGCAGGTGGTACCCGGGCAGCGAGGTTCCAAACAGGTAAACTCGGCCTTCAAAACCCTCGCGAAGCACATCCAGACTGCTGTCAGCAGTCGGAAGAACCGCCAGCGCGACATTCCCGCTGCGGGAAAAGATTTTCTTTTTTTCTAAAGCTATCTCGTGCTGGCTGCCGATGATTCCGATATGGGCAGTCCCTACGTTCGTGATAACCGAAAGCAAAGGTTGAACAATGGTTGCCAGAGCGTCCATCTCCCCCTTGTGATTGATGCCCATCTCAAACACGGCAAACTGAAAGCCCTTGGTCAGCCTAAGAGCCATCAACGGCAACCCGATCTCAGAGTTGAAGTTCCCGGCGCTCGAGTAGGTCGAGCCGTGGGCCGAAAGCGCGGCCGCCAGAAGGTCTTTGGTGGTTGTCTTGCCGTTGCTGCCCGTCACGCCAATGCGCAGGGTCGACGGGAATCTTTCGAGGTGAGCGGCCGCGAACTCCGAGAGTGAACCGAGCACTGACTCGACAACGACCACGACCAAGCCGGAGCGCGCTTCGAACGCGGGCCGAAGGGAATCCCACTGGCCCCGCGCGCAAAAGGTGGCCTTCAGCCCGCGATCCCAAAGGTCCACGATGAACTGGTGTCCGTCGACGCGCTCGCCCTTCAAGGGCACAAACATCGCGGCCGCCAAAGGCGTTCGGGAGTCCAGAAAGAAGTCGGTCACGGTCTCGAGCAACGACAAATCGCCGAACAGTTCGGCGTCGGGGAGAACTTCTTTCCAGCGGTCAACGGGCCAGGGCGAGGTCACGGAGTTCCTCCCTGAGCCCCAAAACGGATCTTCAGCGTGCCGGAAGCTCCCACGGAAGCGAGTCCCAGCGAATCCGCCAGAGTCTCAATCCGACCTGGGGCCTCAAGAACGGTCACGCCGGCCAGCAGCTTCTTGTTCTTTTCGATCCACGCGTCCTGCTGCGCCATACGCTGCGACACCTGCCTGCTCGCGTCGTGAAAGGCCACCGACTGGGCCACGACGGCAAAAAGAAAGAGGGGCAAGGTCAACGCGCAGACGAGCAAAAACTTTCGGGTCATTCTTCCTTCCTCGAACTCCGTAACTTCTTCACCGCGCGCAGTTTGGCACTGCGAGACGGTGGATTGAGCGCCACTTCTTCTTCCGTAGCCACGAGTGGCCTCCTGGTCAGGTCGTCAGCCAGGGCCCGACCGCCGCATTGACAGCGCGCAATCTCGGGACCGCAAATACAGGCCTTGGCGTGCTCCCGGAAGAAGGTCTTCACAGCCCGATCTTCCAGCGAGTGGAAGCTGATCACCACCAACCGACCGCCGGGAGCCAAGGCCGCAAAAGCCGCCGTCAGAACCCGGGACAGCCGGTCGAGCTCGCCGTTCACCGCGATACGCAAGGCCTGAAAGCTCTTGGTCGCCGGGTGAAGGCGTCCATACCGGGCCGAAACAGGAACGGCCTCCCAGATTTTATCGGCCAGTTGCTTGGCCGTCTCAATCCGTTCCTGCTTCCGCGCCTCGACAAGCGTGCGAGCAATTCGCCTCGACAAGGTCTCCTCACCGTACTCAAACAAGACCCGGGCCAACTCCACTTCCCCCAGCGAGTTCACCAGATCCGCCGCCGACTCGCCCTGGGACGGATCCAGGCGCATATCCAGCGGCTCGTCGCCGCGGAACGAAAAGCCGCGGCCACTTTCTTCGTAGTGGTACACCGAGATCCCCAGATCCAGGAGCACCACGTTGGGGCAGGCAACCGCCCCCTGCTCGACAAACCACTCATCAAACCAAGCGTGTACAAAGCGCACGCGCTCACCAAAACCAGCCAACCTCTCGCGGGCCTTGGCCTGAATGCCGAGGTCGGCATCAAGGCAAACTAAACGGCAGGCCGGAAAGCGTTGCAAAAACGCCTCGCTGTGCCCTCCTTCCCCCGTGGTTCCATCCACCACCAGTTCTCCTGGCTGGACGAGGGAGATCTTTAGGACCTCCTCCAGGAGAACTGGCCGGTGGCGGATTTCCATCACGAACCCTGCGACCAGTCGGGAATCAGATTGAGCCCCTGAACCGCCTCGCCGAAGCTGGGCTGAGTCTGGGTCAGGTAGGCCTTGTACAGCACCTCGTCCCAGATCTCCAGGTAGTTCTCCATCCCCATCACTACACAGTCCTTGCTCAGCCCGGCATGATCCCGCAACAGCGACGACACACCGATCCGTCCTGCCTTGTCCACGTCGAGCTCCATGGCACTCCCGATGATCCTTCGCTGGATCATCAGGTGCTGCGGGTTAAACATCCCGAGTGATTTCTGAACCGTCTTCGAAAAGATCTCCCACTTGGGAACCGAGAACAGCCAAAGGCATTGGTCAATGCCCTTGGTGAGGATCAGGGTGTCGCCCGAAAGCTCTCCCCGGAGCCGCGTGGGAATCAGGAGTCTGCTTTTTTCGTCCATGGTGACTGGATACTCGCCTGTCAGCATTCTGATTTACCACATTCTCCTAAATTTCCCCACTTTTCCCCACCCATTCCTACTATAGACGTTCTGAATTCCCTGTCAACCGATTCGAGTCGACCAAAATCTGCGATTTAGCCGTCAAGCGAAAAAAAAGACCGTACAGATGTACGGTCTTTCAGGGAATCCTAACTAGGGGACGGAAGGAATCAGGCGAGGCGTCGGAAAATACGGTAATCCAGGTCTGGGAAGAGGTTGTCTTTCTTCTCGAGCGAAGTTAGCCATTCGGTGTCCATGGTGTTGGCCGAAAGCGCTTCGTAGATCTTGGTGAAGTTGGCGATGTGTTCCTTTACCCTGCGTTCGGCGTATTGAACCGTGGTTCCCATCTTGAGGATCAGAGGCCAATCAGAGGCCTGGGCCAGCAACACCTCGCGCGCTGCTTGGTTGAGGGCTCGCTGTTTGCGTCCCTGAACATCGGGGAAGCGGTCCACCAGCTCAGCCATGCGTTCTACCAGCTGGAAGGTATGACGGCAGATCCAGTCGTTGCTTCCGTCGAGCCAGACCTCGGCGTAGCCGCCGGAGCCCCACGAGCTGAAGGAAAGCTCGGTACGCTGGAAGTCCGGGGCTTCGGGCATCACCTCGCCGGGGGTGACCAGCGACAGTTCTGGCCCGTCGGTGACAAGCGTGCGGAAGAAGGCCTCGATCCACGAACATCCTTCAAACCACCAGTGACCGAACAGCTCAGCGTCAAAGGGGCAGACGAACAGGGGGCTGGCGTCTAGACCCGCATCGATCAGCTGCTGGGCGTGCTGGAGCCGGTTGTACACGAAGTTGGCCGCATGCTCTTTCACACGGGCTTCGGCCCTTTCGGGATCGTAGAAAACCTTCTGGTCGGTTTTGCCGGTAATGGCGTGGTACTTGAAACCGGTCGAGAGCCGCCCGTCAACGCCCGCCATATACGGCTTGAGGTAGTCCATGGGAAGGT
The DNA here is from genome assembly GCA_037142615.1 of Spirochaetales bacterium. Lineage (GTDB taxonomy): Bacteria > Spirochaetota > Spirochaetia > JABEVK01 > JABEVK01 > JAIFLN01. The sequence goes on from JBAXAI010000008.1 coordinate 122,415, forward strand.
CAAACCCGATATCCCGATAGAAGTCGCGGTACGAGGCATCGGAAGGGTAGCCTTCGTCATGCGACCAGATCGCGTTGGTGGATCTCATGTCACGCGGAAAAGCCAGAACGCCATTTGGCAGACAAAGCGGAGCAAAAGCGCCCCTCTGGGGCACGTCACGAGCGTTGAGCACAGCGTGCGCCGAGGCGAAGAAGTAATCAATCTTGTTGCGCTTGAGCAGGTGCTCGAGTCCGGGGTAGTAGGCACACTCGGGCAGCCAGATTCCGCGGGGCACACGCCCGAAGGCCCGCTGGTGGCTCTCAAGCGCGGTCTGAATCTGGGCACTCACCGCTTCGGGGTAGCCTTGGTAAATCGGAAGGAAAGCGTGGGTGGCGGCGGTTGTAATGAGTTCCAGGTGGCCCTTTTTCAAGAAGTACGAAAAACCCCGCAGCACGTTGCCCTGATACACCTCGTTGAAATCACCGTGATTGTGTTTGTAGAGCAGGCGGTACATCTTGGCCACCCGGTGAGCCTTGGGGTCGCCCGCCGTCCGCTCCATTTCTTTTTCTGCGAGCTCAAGCTGGAGCTCCAGATGCTGCCGGTAGCGGTCCTGCAACAAGGGGTCGGAAAGCATGGCGGTGAGCGTGGGCGAAAACGACATGGTCAGACGGAAAGGGATGTTGTCCTCTTCCAGCCGATGGAACACCCGAAGCAAGGGAAGGTAGGTCTCAGAAAGAGCTTCGAACAACCAGCGTTCTTCCAGAAATACCTCGTACTCCGGATGACGCACAAAAGGCAGGTGGGCGTTAAGCAACAGAGCCATGCGCGCCCGACTCACGAGAGAACTCCCTCGTCCCAATCGCCGACGCGCTGGGGAATCGCGCTGGAGGAGCCCGCACCGGCTCCGGGGACGGGACCAACATTCGTTTCGCAGATCCAAGCCCCCGAGAGTTCCAAGATGCGTTTCTCGGCTGCGGTGAGTCCTTTTCGGTCCAAAGGGTTCGCCGGCAGTTCCGGAGGAGTAAAAACCAAGGCGGAGCGACCGAGGAGCCGTGACTCCCTCTCGTACAAAGCGTGTAGTTCGAGCGAGTACCAGCGACCGGCGGTCGGAAGGTGGATGTAACGGGTGCCCTGGGCCTGCGGGACTGGAATCAGGAAAACCGGATGCGGTGCGGGATCACTCGGGGCCCGTGAAACCTGTTGAGGGTGCTCAAGAACCTTGAGGCCATAGCCTCGGAACGCGTAGTCCTGACCGAGGGTATCCTGATCCTTGCGGCGCACTTCCCAAAGCGCCAGGGCCCAAGTCGGATCTCGCAAGACCAAGCTGATCCGGTTCTCGTCGTAGGCTTCTGGAACCAGCGGGTCCCTGGGCGAGAGGGCCGACTCGCCGGTCCGTTCTCCGAGGCCTGAGAACTTGGCCTGTTCCATCTTGATGATGAGGTTGTTGAGCGTTTCTCGCTCACGACGGTCCTCTTCAAAAGCCTCGAAAAGCTCTTCGATCAGTTCATCCCTGCCGAGATCCGGATCCACTTCGAGGCTCTCTTTTCGGGACAGTTCCAGGAGAGCTTGCATTGGCAGACCGTCGAGCCGTTCTCTGGTCATTGAACCCCCTTCCCTGTCCTTACACTAGGAAAAGGGCTCCGGGGTGTCAAGGGCCGAGGATCAGACTCTGAGAGTCCCACAAGTGTGTCTCTTTACAAGGGTGTCATGCGGATTCATAGTGGAAGCATGGCCAAATCGTTTGTACTTTCCGGGCACTTCACCTCCCCCGCAGAAGTTGACCCATGGACAGGACTGCGGCACGACTATTCCAGCAGGGAAAACTTTCAGCAGAGGTTCCAGCAACTTTCTCGTACCTGCTACGGTGCCAATTCGGCCTCACGCATTCTTGGACCCGACGGAAAAATCCGCAAGATCGTCAACAACTACGCCTCGATGGCGTTCAGCTTCTCACCGTCGCTGCTCGACGAACTCTCATCCCGCTCGCCGAACGTGTACCGCCGGGTGGTGGCGGCCGACGCCGAGAGTCTGGCGGCCCTCGGGCACGGCAATGCCCTCGCCCAAGTTTGGTCCGCTTCGGTGCTTCCCTTGTTGACTCCTCCCCAGGTGCACCGGCAGCTCAAATGGGGTATCGCCGCATTTGAGAAGCATTTCCATCGGCGTCCGGAGGGTTTCTGGCTGCCGCACCAAGGGTTCTCGGAGTCGGTTGCCGACCACTTGATTGCATTGGGTGTCCCTTGGGTGGTGCTTTCACCGTGGCAGGCCGAGGCCCACATGCCAGCCGACGACGGCAGCTGGCAGTCCTTGGGCGAAGCGCCGGCCCCCGCCGACAGAGTCTACAGGCTTGACCGTCCGGAAGGTTCGCTCGGGATCTTCTTCGATGACGCCGCGCTCCTGCAAGGAATCCACAACAACCACCTGCTGCGCGATGCCTCAAGGTTCGCCCATGCGATCCGCGAACGGGTGATCGACCGTCCCTTTTCAACACTTTCGGCCGACGGATCGCTTTTTGGCCAGGAGGAACCCTTCGCCGACATGTGTTTGGCTGCCCTTTGGGACAAACTCGGAGTCGGAGACAAGGTCGAAGTAGTCAACTACGGAGTGCTCTGGGAGCGCCACCCTCCGACGTGGCAGATCCGCCTCAAGAAAGGTGCCAACGAGGAAGGCACCTCCCGGGACTGCCCCCACGGCGTGCAGCGATGGAAAGCCGACTGCGGCTGTTCCTCGGTGGAAGAACAGTTCTCGGCCGCTGCATCAGGTTCGTCCTGGCACCAGAGATGGCGGGCGCCGCTGTTCCAAACGATGACCAGACTCCAAGAACGCCTTTTCGCGGCCGAGGCACAGGTGCTCGCGTCGATGGACGTCAGGCCCGAAGAGTGGGAGGCGACCTTGCCCTCGTTGTTATTGAGGCAGTGTCCACCGGCTGAGTGGGTAGCCCATCTGGTTCCTGACGCCAGCGAGGTGGTCGCGTCGCGGCTTCTGCGCTGGGCCTGGGCCTCCCACCATGCCACGGTCATGATGCAGGCTGCCCTTTGGCACGAGGCCGACCCGTTGTTCCCGACGGCCCGCGGGGGCCTCCTGGAAGCGCTGCGAGCCCTTGAGCTCGCGGGGCCGGAACTCGAAACCCCGCTTTTTCAGGAGTTTCTCGCGGGTCTGTCGATCGAAGGAAATCAGGGAGGAACACTGAGGTTGCAGTTGGAACGAGACCTGCTCAAGCGACGCCACGGCGTCGAGTTCCCGGCCGCGTTGGTTCTCTTTGACCGCCTGCTTCGTCCCAGGTCCTGGTACCAGGAACAGTTGGGAACCTATCAGGTAACCCAATTCACCAAGGACCGTCAGGAACTTGCCGATGGAGTTCGTTACTCCGGACGGCTCGATCTGCTGCATACTGATCTCGACCAAGTGCACAAACTGGACTACCTGCTTCTAGAGAATGAAGCTACAGGCGTCACGCTTACCCTCAAGCCCGTCGGCAGCACCGCGAAACCCTTGCCGTTTGACTTGGAGTGGCTCCCGATGGGAGAACGCGGCGAAATCGTTTTGTGGCTTGGCACCGATCTCGAAGCGACACTTGCCTCCGAAACGCAGGTGTTCTTTCCCCTTCTGCGCAAGTCTTTGGTCTACTCTCGTCTGCTTGCGGTGCCGCCGCTCCCGATGACCAAGTCACTCATGGAACTCGCGGTAACCCGGAAGATCCTCGAGCTGGCCGACAGTGCCGAAGTTCCCCAGGAAGAAGCCCTGGCCGAACTGGAGGCAGAGCTGGCCTTTGCCAAGGACTACGGTTTGGTGCTCGACCGGGAACGACTGAACGCCCGCTTCTCGCGGTGGCTCTTCCAAGCGCTGTCGCGCCCGGACGACTTCACCCGCGAGTCGGTGGTCAAGGCTGTTGAAACCCTCCTGAGCAAGCTGTTCGCATGGAACTTCCAGCCCGACATCACGGTGGCCCAGTCGCTAGTCTTTGAGGCTCTGCAAGCCCGTGGTCCCGCCCTACTGCTGGCGCTCGAGCAAGGGCAGGTCGAAGCGCTGGGGGAACTGAAACGCCTGCTTCGTCTCGGCGGTTTGCTCCTCATTGACACGACGGAATTGCGCAACCGACTTCTGGACTAGTTTCGCAAACCGCGGACCCGGAAGGTCTTGCCGGTCTCGTTGCCGGCAAAATCCTTGACCACGATCTCAAGAATGTTGTTGCCTTCGTTGAAGAAGACTTGCCCCAGCATCCAACGTTTATCGTCGACGAGCACTTTGTCGAGCGGCTGACTCATTCCCTTGATGAACCAAACTCCCCCTTTCTCAAAGAGGGAGTCGAGGCTGGTGTTAAACAACTCGGTTCCATTGAGGTAGGCCTCAATGGCGTAGACGCCGCGCTGGATTTCGGAAGACTTTTCCTTGGACAGCCCGGTGAGCAGGGTTGAGGGGTCTGTGATGTCAATCGCCACTTGCCAGTAGCCAACCGGAAGCACCGACCGACCAAACAGGGACTGCGGATTGGGATCCGCCTCGCCGGTCACCTCGACATCCAAGAACAGAGGGGCCTTCTTGTCGACAAGGGGTGGGTACACCAGCAGGGGATTCACCATCTCCCCCAATTGCTGGTCAAACACGAACAAGCGATGTCTCGACTCGGCCTGGCCGGGGTCCACCGTGACCTTGCCCAACGGTTCGCCGCGTTGGAACTGCCTTTGGGCCACCTCAGGGTCGAGACGGCTGACCACTGTCCTCAGGTTATCTTCGTGAGAAAGCATGATGAATCCGCCAAGCGCCGACGGAAGATTCTGTATCGACTGCGACCCGGGGCGTGAAACGAACACCACATCGCCTTTCTCGGGAGCACGAAGCGCCGAATCCGTCGTCACAACTTCGATGCCGGAAAAAGAAGTTCCCACCGACCGCTGTCCGAAGGTGCGCGTGACCTGAACGTCGGTAGCTGGCCAGTCATAGGCTAACAACAAAGGACAAAGTCCGAACAGCAACAGCAACAGCGCCAGACGAGCTTTCATTGGTATTTCACCTGCAAGGTGAGCAGACTTTGATCCAACCCGAGGAGGAATTGTTTCGCTGTGGGGGCAAAGAGCACCTCTTTTGCCTGAAAGGTCAGTCGGAGCACGGCTTGCCCCTCCAGCGAGTCCACCTGAACCGTGTGTCTGTCGCCCGTTCCCGACATCAAGAGTACGAGCCGACGGTCGGTCAGGAAATGGACGTCACCGAGTACCCCGTCAAAAGGGAGAATTGTTTCACCGGACGAGTCGCCCACTTTGGACACTGCCACGGCACCTTCCGCCTCATGGTATCCGAGCGAGTCGTCGAGAAAGCCCAACCATGTCGGCCAAGGCTTGTTCTCACTCAGGGGCTTGTGGAAAATGGGTCGGAAATCGCTCCCTCCCTTTTCGAGCATGAGAAACCGTTTGGGGTCGACGCCCGCGAGCACCAGCATCCGCTTTCCGTCGTGCGACAAGGCGACATTGTACACAACCGGGACGCGACTGCCTCCCGGAACAAACGGACCGGGGGTAGCCCCTTTCGCATCAAAGGTTTGCACCCTGCCGTCCAGGGTTCCTACCGCGGTGAGTCCCGCCGCTGAGTCGACGGCCGAAATCAAGCTGGAGAATTGTTTTGTCCAAAGGAGTTGGCCCTGAACATCGTACGCGGTGAGGCCCAGACGGTTCTCGTCCATGGCGTACAGTTGCCCACCCGACCAGAACGGGTACTTCTGACCCTTGATCCGGAAGAGTACGCCTTGGGTTCCCTCGACGGTCACAGAATCCAGAGAGGCATCGTACCAGGCCATGCGATCACCGGAAGAAACCGATTGGGGTCTCTGGGGCTGAGCACGAAGCAACCGGCCCTGACTATCCCAGTAACCTTCCCGCCCGGCGAGCTCAAAGAAACGACCACCCGGCTGGAGCGGGCTCGTGAGATCCTCCGAAAGCGAGGCTACGGAATCAGGGACAAGGAAAAGTTCGTGCCCCAAAGTTCGGGGAAAGGCCAAACTGTAGAGAATAACGAAGCCCACCGAGAGAACCACCGTAAGGACGGTGGCACTGTTTTCGCGCGCCGAAGTTTCCCGCAGTAAACCCATGCGGGTGAGAATACCGGAGCCCCAACCTGCTGTCAATGACAGCCAAGTGACCTATTGTTTGTCGGCGATGTCTTTTCGCTTGAGGTCGTTCTCGAGTTTTTGGGTCCAGATGTCCATCTTCTTCTTGATCGCCTCGGCGTCTTGTGACCTGTTGATGGCGATGGATAGAAGTCGCAACGCCCCCAAGTACTTGATGGCAAGCCGAAAGTCATCGAAGCGGAGGGTAGAGAGCTCATATTTCTCGCGGTAGCGGTTGGCAGCTTGATCCAGCAGCTTGCGGGCCAACGCCAGGTGCGCCATTTTGACGGCATAGCTTTCGGCTCCGGGATCCATGTCACGAAACAACGTCTTCAGGTTGAGGAGGTTCTTGACCACAGTGGCAAACCGGGCTTCTAGCTCGACAAAAGTCCACTTCCACTTGGTGTTGTCGCCATAGCCTTCCATGACGAGCTGAATGGAAAAACCCATTTTGTTGATCAGTTCCCACCGCTGGGTTGCATCAAAAGAGGAGATGAGAGCGATCTTTTCCTCGTAATCGCCGAACGGCACGTCAATCAGATTGCTGACTACCTGTTCAAGGTAGATGACAACCTTGTAGCAGAGCTTGCGGGCGTTGTTGAGGTAGGCCTCGTTCTTGACCCCGAGCAGATTCACCGAAAGGGTGTTCATCAGGACAAAGTACGACAGGAGATTGAGGTTTTCGTCGGCGAGGCGGAGCCGCTTGTATTCGGCACCGGTAGGGTCCTTTTCGAGAACTCCGAGAATCAAGCTTTCGCGGGTCTCGCTATCCTCGATCGTCTTCTTGTAGTCCTTGATAATTTCAAGGTACTTCTTCCGGGCATCTTCGCTGACTTTCGACATGGTTACCCCTTTGCGGAGTTCCTCCTGATCAATTCTTCGGCGTGTTGGAGGCCGGCTTCGGTCGCCACATTGCCCGAAAGCATGCGTGCAACCTCGCGAATGCGCTGTTCGCCCTCGATCGCACTCACCGTCGTCTGGGTCCGCCCACCCTCAACCGACTTCTCTACCCTCAACTGGCGGTCGGCGAACGAGGCAATCGAAGCAAGATGGGTAATACACAGAACCTGCTTGTGCTTCGACAAACGTTTCAGGTACTTCCCCAATGCCAGTCCAATTTCCCCGCCGATTCCCGTGTCAATCTCATCAAAGATAAGTATCGGTATATTATCAGCTTCGCTCAAGATGGTCTTCAGGGCCAGCATGACCCGCGAAAGCTCCCCACCGGAAGCAGTCTCTCGTAACAGACGGGGCGCTTCGCCCGCGTTGGCCGAAAGCAGGAACTCAATCTGGTCCAAACCTGACGGTGTACAGACCGGCTTGCCATTCTCAGCCAGCTTGCGCTGAAAGCCGATCCGGAACACGGAATGGGGCATGCCGAGTTCGGCCAGAGCTGCCTGGACAGCCTGCTCGAGCAACCGGGCTGCCGCCTGGCGTTTTTCCGAGAGCAACATCGCGGCCTGGATCAGTTCCTTCTCGACGCGGTTCATTTCGGCCTCGGCTTTCTCGCGCTCCGAACTGAAGTTCTCCAGCAACGCCTTGCGAGTCTCTGCCTTTTCCCGGGCGATCTGAACCGCCTGCCAGCCGGGGCCATACTTGCGGTCGAGCCCATGGAGCAGAGAGAGCCTGTCATTCACCGACTCCAGGCGATCGGGCTCGAAGCTCAGGCCTAGACGGTAACGGTGGAGCGTGTCGCCAATGTCTTGTACCTCGATCAACGAGTTCTCCAGGCGAGTCTCTTCGCCGGTCCAGCGCTCATCGATCGTGGTCACGACGCCCAGCGCCTGGCGGGCACTACGAAGTTGCGCGATGGCGCTGTGCCGACCTTCGGAAAGGCTTTGTTCCAAGGCCAGAAGGGCCTCGGTTAGCTTCCCGTGCTGCTCAAGCCGCAACCTCTCAGCCTTCAGTTCGTCCTCCTCGCCTTCGCGCCACTGCGCTTTGAGGATTTCTGCAACAGTCTGTGTGAGTCTGAAAAGTTCCTGCTCACGGTCCTGCTCACCACTGACCAGCGACTCAAAGTCTTTTTTGCTTCTGGTGAGGGTTTGAAACAACGCCTGAAACTCACCGAGATCACCCTCGAGCCCTGCATATTGGTCAAGCAGCTTTCGGTGTCGATCGGGCGAGAAGAGCGATTGATGTTCGTGCTGACCATGAAGGTCAACCAAGTAGCCGGTCATCTGCTCCAGCTGGGCCCGCGTAACCGGCTGCCCCATTATCGTCGAGGCGGACTTCTTCTGGTGACGAATGGACCTTTGAAGTATCAACACTTCATCGGAAACCCATCTGAGCGCATTCGCCTCAAGCCAATCGCTGAGTTCGGGCGTCGGCTCGACATCAAGAGTCGCCGAAACCGAGGCCTCGTCGCTTCCCTGTCGAATTACCTCCGACTCGGCACGAGACCCGAGCAAGAGGCCCAAAGCACCGATCAGGATGGACTTGCCTGCGCCGGTTTCACCGGTCAAGACATTCAGCCCGGGAGCGAACTCCACGCGTACCCGTTCAATCAGGGCGAAGTTGGTGATGGTCAGGTCCTGAATCACACCGGCTCCTTAGTTCAGTTTCGCGTGGACAATCTCGTAGAACGACCGCTTGTCCGATTTGACGAGCAAGGCCTTCTGCGGGTGACGGGTCACTTGGATCACGTCGCCTTCACGGGGCTGAAACACCCCTCTTCCGTCCACAGTGAGTGTAACGGGAATTCTTTGCTTTTGCTTCAACGTCAGGCTGATTTTCTCGTGCCCAGGAAGTACGAGAGGTCTATTTGACAAAGAATGCGGACAAATCGGTGTAAGAATCAGCGCATCGGTCTCAGGATGAAGGATGGGCCCACCTGCCGAAAGAGAGTAAGCGGTTGAACCGGTGGGAGTAGCAACAATGATTCCATCAGCACGATACTGGCCCAACTCAATGCCAGACAACTCGACGTCAATGTAGATCATGCGCGAACTGGCGCTCCCGCTCAAGACACAGTCATTAAGGCCGGTCTCGCTGATCATGACCTGCTCGCCCCGCAACACGGTGACATTCAGCATCAACCGCTCGGAAATGCCCAGTTCCCCCCGTGCATACTTCTCGTAGGCCGAAAGCCATTCCTCCCGTACGACCTCGGCCATGAATCCCACGGTACCCAAGTTGACCCCCAGAATCGGAATCGGTCGGTGGGCCGATAGCCGACAACTAAAGAGCACGGTGCCGTCGCCGCCCAAAACAATTGCCAATTGTGCCCGGTGCGGTAGATCTATCCGATCAAAATCAGCAGCCTCCGAACCGCGGTACGGCAAACCGTGAACCCGCACGCCCCGGCTTCGCAAGACACCTGTAATCAGGTCAAGAAACTCGCCAGAACCGGGTTTTTCGAGATTGGCGATCACGACAACATCGCTCAGGTCCATCGCATTACCTAGGGAAGCGAGGCCATGACGCGCCCGAGATTCTCGAGTTCCTTGGCCCCAAAGGTGGAATAGAGAGGGAAAGCAAGTGTGTGTTGCAGAAAGCGGCGCCCGTGGGGAAACTCGTCCTCCCGCAAGGCAACCGCCTCTGCCGCAAAGTCCCTAAAGGCCCAATCCGCCTCCACGGCGTTGCGGCGTGCGAAGGCGAGAATCTCTTTGGCGCCTGAATCCGCAAGAACGCAGAAGTAGGGCCCAGCCGGCGATGCATTTCCTATCTGTTTGGGCTGCCGGAACGACCGAGCCAACCGTTGGAAAAGTATACCAAAGTTGGCCTGCTTTCCTTCGGCGAGAGCGGAAACATCCGCCCACTGGGACAACAGCAATGAAGCAACCACGTCAGACATTCGATCCCAAGCAAGGCCTTCGGCCCGGTTCCCGTTTCGGAAAGCTACAGCACAACCTCCAGGCCCTGCCAACAGCGAATCACTGCCGAAACTGGCAAAGGTAATGTCGCCGAAGTGCCCGACCGGGATTTCCTGCCAGCACCCACCCAGGCCCTGACTGATATCGCAGACCAAAGGAAGCCCCAACTGTTTCAGTTGGACGAAATCAGGAATGTAACCCAGCGTAGTGTCGGCGATGACGGCCCGACAGCCAGCAAGGACATCGCCAGCGGGCAAAGACGCAGCGGAAAGCACGGGGGAATCGGAATCGACATCGCTCCAGATGCACTCGACACCGACGTCCTGCAGTCCCACCGCCCAATAGGGGGGAGCCAATACCGAAAGGAGAACCCGATCACCAGCCTGCAGCCTCAGAGAGCGTACTACGGCGGAGACAGCGATTGACGGAGAAGCGAACAATTCCGTGCCTTGGGCGCGAAAGGACTGGGAAATCTCTCGCGAAAGTCTCTCGGAGAATACCCCCGAGACAAGCCTATCCTGAAGTACAGACTCCAGCAGAAAATCAAGATCCTTTCGCCGGATCGAATGGCGGATCAAAGGAAGGGCCACGCTACCTCAACGGCTGATACTGGAAATTTGCTGCAGTTCCTTGGAATCAAACAGTCGCTGTATATCCAGAATGATCAGATAGCCATCCTCTCCCTGAACTACACCCTGAATATACTCAGCGCCAATACCTGAAATGATTTGGGGAGGTGGTTGCACCTGATCCAACTCAATGCTCACCACCCGAAGCACCTTGTCTATGATGATACCGATCTTTGTGCCATTGATATTGATGATGATCGAGCCACTCAGGAGCTCATCGTCTTCGCTCAGCTGTATCCTCTTGATGTGGAATCTGCGGTGAAGGTTGATGACAGGCACGATATCGCCGCGGAGATTAAAAATCCCTTCGACGTACGACGGGGCATTGGGGATAGGACGGATGGCTTCGACCTTCCAGATCTCATGGACATCCATGATATCGATGCCGTACTGCTCGTTGCCGAGTTGAAACGTCACCAGTTGCTTCTGACCATCTTTTTCCACGGAAGACCCCCACGATTCGAGAATAACGGACCAAAGGTCAAAAAGCAAGAATGGGAGGGAAATAAAAAAAGCCTGGCGACGACCTACTCTCCCGCAATAGCAGTACCATCGGCGCTGAAGAGCTTAACTTCCGTGTTCGGGATGGGAACGGGTGGGACCTCTTCGCTATGATCACCAGGCGTTAATAACGTACTCACTTCGTCGGGAGCTACTGCGGCGGTCTTGAGCTGCGTGCCTGCCGAGTTCGAATGCTCACGTGTCACAGACACGCTCCGCTTCTCACATCGTTCAGCGCTTGCTCAAGCCCGTCCTCGCTACGCTCCAGACGAACTTCGAAATTAACTGGGGAACAAGTGTTCCCCGAACAGAAAATGGGTATTGATAATATGGTCAAGCCGCACGGCAAATTAGTACTGGTCAGCTGAA
>JBAXAI010000009.1:0-122459 GCA_037142615.1 Spirochaetales bacterium
TGCAGGTTGGCCGCCTGGGTTCCGGGACGCGAAGAGCCCAGAAGCAGATAGCGGCCGTAGTGGAAAACGAGCGCCGCGAGACCCGCATCCGGCGTGCCCTTCCGGCACTTGGCGAGCCGCTCGTCGGTCGGCTCGGCGTCGCGGTCCTCGCCCAGTTGCATCGAACACCGGTTGTACAGCCGCTGATGCTCAGCGACGTGGGCCGATTCCAGTTCGGCGTAGGTCTTTTGCAAGGCCCCACGAAGCGTCGCGGTGGCGACCGCAATCTCGTCGCGTCCGCACAAAAACGGGTGGGTGTCGCTGTCGACGTAACTGGTTGCGCTGCTCAACACGATCATAGCTTCGGTGCTGCCGTGGATCATCAGACCCGTCGCAGTTGCCTCGACACGGCCGCTGCCCAACTGGACGCCGACCAACACGCAGAACCGCATCCCCGTGGTCTCGGGCGTGTCGCCGTAGATCACCGGCTCGTCGGTGGTCACGTAGTGCGGAGCGACGAAGGCAGGAGCTTCTCCTTTCAAAACAAGGGTTTGGCCAGAAACTGTCACCTGCGACCGGAGGGGCGATGGAAGCGCCAGCGAAAACGAAAGGGGAAAATCGCTGGTGATGCGGTAGACCAGCACGTCGTCGGTGCACGAGACGAACGCGGTGCGCCGCACGCGTCCTTGTGGCGTTTGATATTCCACGGTGGTGGTTGCCGTCGTCAGGTCGAGCTCGCGGCGGTAACCGGTGGCAGCGTTGTCGGCAAACGTGAGGGCCAGGGTTCCGAGAGGCAAAAACGACTGGCTCCAGCGGCCCACCATCGAGCCTTCGACCAACGCCTGCGCTTCGGATACCCGTCCCGCGCGAAGGTGGGCACGGACGTGCTCCAGCGCTGGCAAGGCGTTCGGGTTTGTCCATGGGGCGGGGTAGCCGGACCACAGCGTGTCGTCGTTCAGGTCGAGTCTTTCCTCGGCAAGGCCGCCGTGAACCATGGCACCCAAGTGGCCATTGCCTAGGGGAAGGGCCTCTGTCCACCCACGGGCCGGTTGTCGGTACCAGAGGACTTGATTTTGCTGACTCATCGGCGTTGCCTCACAAAAAAAGGGGGGCGCTAGGCCCCCCGGTTCAGTTCTTCCGTCTGGGCGTTGGGCGATCAGTAGCCTGCGCCTGCAGCCTTGGCTTTGGCGATGTTCGCCTTGGTTTCGGCAACCATGGCAGCATACCCTTGAATCGCGTTGACATCCTTGATGATCGTTGCTTTGTTGGTCGTAAACTCGGCATCGGTCTTCGACATGATCAGCTTGGGAATCGCAGTACTGAGGTAGGTGTCGATCTTCGACGACGTTCGCTTGCTCTCGTCCGAGGGGACTGGTGCAAACTGGTCGTAGGCGGAGTTCGGCGCAAAGGCGTTGAACTTCTTCCACAGGTTATGCGTCGAATCCATTTTGTAGTTGGCAAGCCATTCCTTCTGCGCTTCGGTCAGGGTCTTTGCCTGAACCTCAGGCTCGTTGAACAGGTCAATGAACTGCTTACCCGTGGAGTCCTTGGCCTGGGGGTCCAGTGCCGTCGAGTTCAGGTACTTTTGGGCACCGGAATTGACCACGAAGTCTTTGTCTTCTTTCAGCGTCAGGCCTTTTGCCGTCAGAACGGCCTTCCCCGAAGCGTCGACGGTCCAAGTGTCGCCCTTAGCCCCGTCGAGCAAAGACCGCGCCCCTTCGTCGGAGTACATCCAGTTGAGCACCTGGATGGCCTTTTCGGGGTTCTTGCTATTGGCGGAAACCACGTAGAACTTGCTGCCCAAGGGATTGTATTGGGCAGCGTTGTAGCTCATCCCCTCCACGGGAATGGAAAGGTAATCGGCGTTGGTTTTCACGAGGGTGCTGTTTTGCCCCCCGAGAACCCAATAGGCTGCCTGCATGGTCACTTGTCCGGCGTTGAACTTGGCAATGGCTTGGTCGAAGGTTTGCGTGAACGAATCCGGGTCGACGATTCCGGCGCGCCAAAGCTTATTGTAGAAGGCGCTGTCGATCCACAGGGGCGAGCGGGCGTCTTTCAAACCGTCGACATACTCGTAGGTTTTCGTGTCGATGAAATTGGCGCCGCCTTTGCCCTGGATCCCGCGCATGACTTCGCTGAGCACGGTGTAGTGCCACAGTCCCCAGTCGCTCCACATCGAAACGCCGTAGATCTTTTTGCCCTCGGGCGTCGTGGGGTGTTTTTTCTGGATGGCGATCACTGCTTTCGCCACATCGTCGAAACTCTTGAGGGCCGGCTTGCCGATTTCCTTGAAGTAGTCCCAGCGCATATGGGTGCCGACGTACGGTTGGTAGTACACATTCTGCGGGCCGCCGGCAACCAGACGCGCCGGAATGGCGTAGAGCTTGCCCGTACCACCGCTGAGCTCCTTCTTGCTGAAGTTCAGGGAGGACCCAGCGACCTTTTTGATGTTCGGGCCGTATTTGTCGACCAGCGCCGCCAAGTCCAGGAGCGCACCGGCCTGGATCAGGTTGCCCAGTTTGGGCCTGGTTTCCGGGCCGAAGGCAAACAGGTCGGGAATATCGCCGCTGGCGATCATCACATTGTATTTGTCGGCCGTGTTGACCGACGCTTCGAAGGACAAGGCCGCACCGGTTGCGGGCTGAAGGGCCAGGCTCACGGGGTCGGTCTGCACACCGTCGGCAATGGTAGCCGGGCTGCCCTGAGTATCGACGTAGCGAAGTACCACCGGATCGGCAGCGTAGGCCATTGCCGGAACCACCAGCAATGCGAGAGCGGCCCAAGTCTTCATGTTCTGTTTCCAAGATCTCTTCATTGTATTTCTCCTTTTTCTATCGGTCCCAGGGAACCAATCCCTTCGGACTATCGCAAAGCGCAACCTTTCCTCCTCGGCAATGATTTCGTCAGCCTTTCACGGCTCCGATCAGAAGGCCTTTGACAAAGTACTTCTGCATCAGCGGGTACACGATGACGATGGGAAGCGCGACGATCACCGTGAGCGTCATCTTGATCGCAATCGGCGACAGCGTTGCATGAAGGTTTTGGGCCGAAACGCCTGAGCGAGCCTGCTGGGCCAGCGCGTCGGCCTGCATCAGATAACGCATCAGCGTCATTTGCAGAGTCTGCAGGTTCGGGTCCCGCACCAGAAAGAAGTTGTCGGTCCAGTTGTTCCACTGGCCCACGGCGCTAAAAACCGCCACGGCCGCCAAAATGGGCGTCACCAGGGGAAGGATGATCTTCCAGAAGATGGTCCAGACGTTGGCTCCGTCGATCACGGCCGATTCCTCCAGGGCAGTTGGCAACTGTTCGATGGAGGTCTTGATGATCATGACAAAGAACACCGAAACTGCGTACGGCAAAATGTAGACGAGGTAGTTGTCCTTGAGGCCGAGCTTGAACATCACCACGTACCAGGGAATCAACCCGGCGTTGACGTACATGCTGATCACCGCGAACCGGTAGAAGACCTTGCGGAAAGGCAGGTCAACTTTGGTGAGGGCGTACGCAAAGAGCGCGCTGACCAACACCGTCACAAGTGTTCCCAGCACGGTACGGGAAACCGAAATCACCGCCGCGAGAGCCACGCCCTTGAGCGAGATCAGTTCGATGTAATTGCTGAAGGTGAAGCCCACGGGAAGCCAGTACAGGCGTGTTTTCACGACCTCGGCCGGATCACTGAGAGAATAAATGGCCATGTAGTAGAACGGGTAAAAACAGAGGAAAGCGAACGCCGTGACGGCCGCCAGCACAGCACCCTGAAAGGCGAGTTCTTGAAAACGGGGACTCTTCATACAATCGACCTGCCTGCGAGTTTTTTGCTCAGCGAGTTCGCCAGAAACACCAGCGCCACGCTCACCACCGTTTTGGCTACGCTGACGGCGGTGGCGTAGGGAATGTCGTCGTTCTTGAGGCCGATGGCGTAGGTGTAGTAATCGAGCGTGGTGATGGCGGGACTCACCATGCCGTTCCAGAACACGTAGTACTGGTCAAAACCCGAGGAAAGGATGGACCCGATGTTGATCAGCAACAGCACCAAGAACGTGGGCATCAAGCCAGGAATGGTGATGGCTTTGATGGTGGCCCAGCGGCCGGCCCCGTCGATCTTGGCGGCCTCGTACAACTCGGGGTCCAGGCCCGCCAATGCCGCAAAGAAGATCACCGAGCTGTAGCCCAGTTCCTTCCAGTAGCGGACAAAGGTCTGGAGCGTCCAGGTGAGGTCGGCATTGCCCAGAAAATTGATGGGCTCGGTGGTGAGTTTCAGGTCTTGCAGCAGGTTGTTGACAACGCCATCGCCTTGCGACAGAAACACCGAGAACACCGAGAAGACGATGACCCAGCTCATGAAGTTGGGAAGGGTGGCAATGGTCTGCAGAAACCGGCCATAGCGGCGGTAGCGAAGCTCAGAAACCAGAATGGCAAAAGAGGCTGCTGCCGGGAGAATGGTGAGCGCCAGCAGGCTCATGGCCAGCGTATTGATGATGGCCTGGTACATGCTCGGGTCGGTAAACGCCGCCTCAAAAGCCTTGAAACCGACAAAGTTCATCCTGTCGAAGGCCATCCCGATGCGGTAGTCCGAGAAGGCAAACGCCCAACCGAGAATGGGTCCGTACGCAAAAACGAGAACCAAGAGTACAGCGGGAAGCGCCATGCCCAGGAGCAACCATCTGTTGGTGTTGTCCGATTTCATGCTTTCACGTTAGGGCCACCGGGTAAGAACCGTAAACTTTGAATACCACTGGCCAGCTTTGAACTTCATTGCCTGCGTTTATTGGAGCAAAGCCATGGTTTCCAGAGTTTCGCGGTCAGCGGGTCCGTGGTATCCTTGAGGCTTATGATTGCGAGCCTGTTTCGTGCCTTCCGGTACCGCATCGTCTGGAAGTTGCTCGCCATTTTCAGCGTTCTGATGATGGCGGGGCTCCTCCTGCTGTCGGTTCTCTCGGCCGCCGTGATCACCTCGGTGCTCGAAACCGAAAAGACCGAATACAATCGTTTGGTGCTGGCCCGCGTGAACGATTTCGTGAACGCCAAGTTGCGCTCGGCCCGGCAGGTGCTGGTCGATACCCTGCAAACCCAAACCACGACCGACCGCACCGTTTCGGATTTCCTTCTGGCCGTTGAAGGGGCGGACGACCAAGGCCGCTCCATCCGCGACTACGAGGGTTTCCGCCGTCACTTTCTTGCCATGCTCGGCGTCGACGAGGATCTCACCGCCATCAGCGTTTTGAGAAAGTCCGACGGCGCGCTTCACCGCTTTCCCCGCACCTCTGCCGGAGGCACGGCCGCGAGCCCCGGGCAGCAGGCGGCCATGCTCGGACAGCTGGGCATTCTCAATGCCGATTTCGTGGCATCGCCGCGCGAGGCCGGTCCAGGTGCCGACGAACTGCTCCTGATGGTCAACCTGAAAGACGTGGTCACCTACCAAAACCTGGCGGTGCTTGAGCTGTCGTTTTCCCAAACCCGGCTGGGCCGCCTCATTGCCGAGTTCTACCAAGGTGCCATCGCCACCGACATCTCTTTGGTGTCTCGTGATCACACGGTTCTGTTCAACAACCAGGGCCGTGGCGTCGGCCTACCTTATGAGGGCCGTCTGACCGACTCGGCGCAGGGTGACCAGTTGGTACAGGTGCTTTCGGACAACCCCCTGGGAATCACGGTGGTGGGCGTGACGGCGGCGAGCGAAATTCGGCGGACGGCCGACACCATCAACCGGTTTGTGCTGATTATCGCCCTGGTTTTTATCGTTCTGGCACCTTTGATTGCCTACCTTTCATCGCGGTCTTTTGCCCGCCGCATCGTCTCGATCCGTGTAGCGCTCGATAAAATCGCCGCCGGCGATCTGACCGTCAGGTTGCCACGGAGCCGCGCCACCGACGAGGTCTCCGACGTGGCCCTGACCCTCAACGCCATGTGTGCCGACCTGGAGAAGCACATCGAGCGCGAGTACCGATCGGAGCTCCGCATCAAACAGGCCGAACTGCAAAGCCTCCAGTCGCAGATCGACCCGCACTTTCTGTACAACACCCTCGACGAGATCCGCATGAAGGCCAGGGCTGCAGGAGCCGACGACGCCGAGAAAATGATCATGACTTTGGCGCGGCTTCTTCGGTTCTCGATGGGGCGAGAACTGCTGATCACGCTGGGAGAGGAAGTGGAACGCACCGAATCCTACCTCGCCATCATGAGTCTCAAGGACGCCCGCTGGGAGGTCACCCTGGAAATTGACCCCGCGGTGCGGCAGCTAGGTATTCTGCGGAATGTGCTCCAGCCCGTTGTTGAGAACAGCTTTCAGCACGGTTTCGTGGAAGGCCGAAGGAACACCCTGGCCATCCGGGCCTCGGCCGTGGCAACGAACTGGTGCTGGTGGTCGAGGACAACGGCTGTGGCCTGAGCGCACCAAGGTTGGCCGAAGTTCGAGAGCGGCTGTCGTCGCCGAATCCCCTGGCGACCGAGAGCATCGGCTTGAGCAACGTCGCGGAACGTCTGCGACTCATCTTTGGCGAGGGGTTCCGACTGGAGATTGAGTCAGCACCTGGAGCGGGCACCCGCGTGACCATCTACCTGAAGGCACTGAGTTGGGAGGAGTTAAGGTACCATGTATACGGTTCTGATCGCTGACGACAACCCGACCATTTGCCAGGGACTGCTGGAACTTATCCCGTGGGCCGAGGACCAGATGGAGGTGGTGGCGACGGCCTCCAACGGCCGCGAGGCTCTGGCAATCCTGACCACCCGACCCATCGACCTGCTGATTACCGATGTGAAAATGCCCGTCATGGACGGGATCGACCTGATCCGCAACCTGGTGGACCGCGGCGTCAAAACCCGACGCATCATCCTGAGCGCCTTCAGCGACTTTGACTACGTGCGGCGGGCGGCTGTCTACGGCATCGAGAATTACCTGCTCAAGCCCGTCGAAGCCGTGGAACTGCGCAATACCCTGCTCAGCGCCATCGACAAGATCCAATTCGAATCCCAGCGCAACTGGCTCGAAGCCGAAGGGGCTCCCCTCCTGCGCGGGAACATCCTGGCACGGTGGGTGAGCGGCAGCATCAGCCCCAATGAGCTGCAGGACAAAGGCCGTTTTCTCAAGCTGCCGCTGGCGGCGACACACTACCGGGTCGACCTTGTCTCGTCTTCCGACCAGAATCCCGTGCCTGACGCTTGGGCAGCGGTGTGGCGGACGAGTGTTGCGATGTCGCCCGGCATGGACGCCGAGGTTTTCCGCGACGTACCGGGCAACCTGGTGGTTCTGTTTTCCGCAGGCGACGCCCCGTCGCTGGCCAGGTTTGCCAACGACGCGATGGAACGTTTCCGCGCTGCGTTGGTGGTTCACGGGGAGTCCTTTCCCGTCTTTCGGGCTTCCGAAGTCGTCAGTGGCATGGAATTGGTGCACGACGCGTACCTGCAGGTCATCGAAACCCCCGAAGATCCGCAAACACCCGCGTCTACATCTCCCCTCAGCCGCAGCTCCCACCTGGCGGCAAAAGTGAATGAGTACATCGCGGACCACTACCGTCAGGAAATCAACCTCAAGACCGTGGCCTACGAACTTGGTATGAACGCGTTTTACCTGGGGCAGATCTTTCGCGGTTCCACCGGCGATTCCTTCACCAACCGGCTCAACAGCCTGCGTATCGACGCCGCCAAGGAGTTGCTTCGCGGTCACGACACGCTGCGGGTTTCCGAGGTGGCCACGATGGTGGGCTATTCCAACCCCAACTACTTTTTCACCGTGTTCAAAAAGTACACCGGCGTTACCCCGGCCGCGTATCAACTGGGGGCGGGTCAACCAGGCGCCTGAACGCACCGTCGCCTCTCAACCCTCTTCCCAGCTCTCCACGTTGCGGGCCACCTCGTCGAAGACGATGCCGACCTGACGCAGAGGGAGCACTTTGCCTTGGGCGTTGGTGCGGCCCCGGTACTTGGCGGCGTAATCCTTGCGAAGGATCTGGGCCAGCGGGGCCTCGCTGCCGCTCTTGTCGAGGCCTTTCACCTTGAACTCAAAAATCCAGATGCCGTGCGGGCCAATCACCGTCAGGTCGATGCGTCCCCGGTTGGTCACGTCCTCGGGAATCACGCTGAGGCCCAGGCTGGCGAAGTAGGCGTACACCACGCTGGCGTAGAAGCCCTCGTAGCGCGACAGTTGGTTGTTGCGGTAGTTGTCGGCGGGGATGGACGCGAAAAATGCCGTGAATAGGTCACGCAGGGCTGGACCGTCACCGGCTTCGAGGATGTCGCGTAGCCTGTTGCGGTTGTCGGAAGTTCCATCGTTGTCACCGGTCAGGTTCACTAAGTTGAGGCGCGAGAACGACATCCTGACCTCGTGGTTGGGAAAGCCCAAACGAAACCGGGTGCCCTCCTCGGGATCGACAAGCCGCTCTTTGATGGTAAGGTAGCCCGTCTGGAACAGCATCACCGGCAGGCTCATCGACTCGGGCTCAAAGCTGTCGGACAATTCGGCACCGATTTTGAGCGTGTCGAGTTCGGGGAGAGACCGGGGTTGTTCGCGCAACAGCTTGATCAAAAAGCTGGGTGTACCGGTTTCGAACCACCAGGGACGCAGTTCTTGGTTCGCGCAAAGCAGCAGGATGTCAAAAGGGTTGTAGACGCCCTCGGAGCCCCACGTGTAGCCGTTATACCAGTTGCGTACCACCTCGCGGTCGAACTTGACCAGATGTGGGGAAAACAACGTGTCGACATCCTTTTGCGTGTAGCCGCATACGGTACCGTAGGCTTCCTCTAGGGTGATGTCATTGAGCTGATTCAGGCCGCTAAACACTCCGGCCTTGCTGAACTTGCTGACGCCCGTCAGAAAAACAAAGCGCAGGTAGGGGTCGGCAGGCTTGAGGATGCCGTAGAACTGTTTCAGCACCTCGCGCATCCGGATGGCCAGAGGGGTGTCGAGCAGGTTGTCGAGAATCGGCTTGTCGTACTCGTCGACCAGCACCACGGCTTTTTCCAGACCCTTGGCCGCCATGGCTTCGAGCAACGCGTAAAGCCGTTCGCCGGGGGACCCTTCGCCAGAGGTGACACCAAAGCGCCGACCGTAAGCTTCGATCTTTCGGATCAGGAAAGCGGCCAGACCGTCGGGATCGTTCGGTGCGCCGGTGGTGAAGTCAAAACGCAGCACGGGGTTGGTACGCGTCCAATCCCAACCCGAATCGTCGCGGTCCAAAAAAAGGCTCTGGAAAAGGTCACGGCGACCGCTGAAAGCCAAGTCGAGGGTATCGACAAGCAGGCTCTTGCCAAAGCGGCGCGGGCGCGACAAAAAAACCGCCGCCGACTCCGTCATCCGCGCGATCAAGGGAGTTTTGTCGACGTAAGCGAAGCCTTGGGTGCGAAGTTTCTCAAAACTCTGGATGCCAATGGGCAGTTTGGGCAGGGCCATGAGTCAAGTGTACCCCGGGAGGGGTCGGGGGTCAATTTGCTACCGCAACGCCGCCAAACAGAACACGGCATACAAGGGAACCGAAAAGATCCCATTCTCGAAACCAAAGTTTCTGGTGCTCAACCGTATGGAGTACGGCGGCGGGTAGAGTTGACCGAACCGATGAAGACTCCTCGACCTCGTGTGCGTGGAAGCCTTCACCTCGATGGGAATCACATCACTCCCCACCGTGACCAAAAAATCCACCTCGGCCTGACCCTCCGATTCCCAGTAGGACAACGGGTGCCCGGCAGCGGTCAGGGCCTGGGCAACGTAGTTTTCCGTCAGGGCACCCAGAAAGCTCTGGTCGGACGCCATCGGTGACAGAAGGGTCTGGGGTGCAATGCCACTGCGCATGGTGAGCAGGCCTGTGTCGGCCAGGTACAACTTGAAACTGGCCAGGTCGGCATGCGTGGCCAAAGGGTACAACGGCGGCTGGACCTTCTGGCACTTGAGCACGATGCCGGCCGAACCCAGCCATTCCAGGGCTGCGCCGAGCAAAGCCGCCGAGCCACCCCGCTGAACCACCTTGTATTGGAACTTGCGGTTTTCCTTGGCCAGCTGCACCGGAATGGACTGGTAGGCGGCCCTGACTTTGACGCTCTCGCTCGCGCTGGTGTATTTGGCCATATCGGCCACGTAGTCGTTCAAAATTTGGTTCTGAAGCGTCGGAATCTCAATCAGACTGCCACTTTGCCTCAACTGGTCGACGACGGCAGGCAATCCCCCGCAAATCAGGTACTTCCGGTACCAGATCACGGCTTCCTCGTGCCACACGGCGTTCAGCGGTTCCCGGTTGTGGTAGCCCGCCCGGATGGCCAACGCCAAGTCGTCCTGGCCCATGGCCCACAGGAATTCTTCGAAATCGAACGGGTTCAGGTTGAGGGTAGTGACGTTGCCCACCGGAAACGATACCGATTCGCGGTGGATGGCCACGCCCAGCAGACTCCCGGCGGCAGCAATGTGGTATTCGGGCGCTATTTCGCGGAAGTATTTGAGCGCCGTCAAGGCCCTCGGCGCCGCCTGAATCTCGTCCAGAATGATCAGGGTCTTCCCGGCTTCGATGCGCTGCCCCGAAGCGGCCTCCAGCACCGGGAGAAGGCGACGGGGTTCTACCGTTTCCAGAAAAGCTTGGGCCACAGCCTGCTGGGCCTCGAGGTTCACATGCACCGTGTTGGCAAACTCGAGCTGGCCAAACTCGCGCAAGCTAAAGGTCTTGCCCACCTGCCTGGCCCCCTGCAGAACCAACGGCTTGCGCTGAGGGGAGTCTTTCCACTGTCTTAGCGCCCCGATGATCTTGCGTCGCATGGAACAAGAATGAGCGGATGTGACAGTTAAGTTAAGATTATTCAGAAAATCCTGATAAAAATTAACTTAACTCTCACAACCATCGACAAGCTCCGCTACGGCGATACCGACCGCCACGCCGTAACCACGTGCTAACGATTCGCAAGCCCGTGCGGGAATGGTTGGGCTCTGCCGGGTAGGCTGGGGATACTTCCCCGCATTGCCGGGCTGGAAGGAGATATTCATGAACCCCCACGAAACCTTGACCTACAATGAACCCGCCCGCAAGGTGGTTCCGGACCCGGCCGGCCACGTGCTGATTTACCCCTCGACCCTGCCGAACACCGTGGTGCTCAACATGACCAACGCCATCCAAGTCGACGGAACCGGGGCCGGGTGGTTTCCGGCGCCGAGGTCACCCTCAATGGCACCCCGCTAGGCGTACGCGTCGCGCCACCGTGGACCTTCGACCTGAGCCCCGCGTTGCGTCCGGGCGCCAACACCCTCGAGGTGCTCGTGTACAACACCCTGGCCAACCACTACACGACCATCCCCACCCGTTACCGGGGGAGCCTCGAGTCGGGGTTGATTGGTCCGGTGAGGCTTACCAGCCCTCTTCCTTCATGAGGAACTGACGCAGCGGAACGTGGATCACCCCGTCCTGCCCGGCCGCCAAGGGGTCAAGACTGATGACATACCGGGGCCACGCATCGCGAAGGGCCAGCAGGTTGCCGAACTCCCGCTCCAGGGTGGCGGGGTCCCTGAGTTGCAGCGCGACCTGCACGTAAATCCTTTTGTCGCCCTTTTGACCCACAAAATCAACTTCGCGCTTGTTGTCGTGCCCAATGGCGACAGACCAGCCCGAACAAACCAGGTGCTGAAATACGGCGTTTTCCAGCACTTTGCCCAAGTCCGCCGGTCGGAAGGGTGTCACGACGTGGCGCAGACCGAGGTCGGTGAAGTAGTACTTTTCGCCCACCTCGAGGTACCGCTTGCCGGTAATGTCGTAGCGTCGAACCTGGGTGGCAAAACAGGCGTCCGTCAAGGCCGTCAGGTAGCCCAAAATGGACGCCGGCGACGCTGTGCTGCGCTGCGATTTCAAAAAGTCCGCAATGCGCTTAGCGCTCACCAGCGACCCGACGTTGTCGGCCAGGAATCGGACCAAACGTTCCAACAAGTCGGTGTTCCGGATTCCCGTCCGTCCGGCGACGTCTTTGTAGAGAATGGTCCCGTAGACGCCTTTCAGGTATTCAAACACGACCTCATCGGTCAAATCGAGGTGGTAAAGGAAGGGCAAACCCCCGAGCCGCAGGAAGAGGGCCAGAGTCTCGTCGGAATCCGGGCGCGCATGGAACCTGAGGAACTCGCGATAACCCAGCGGATAGAGCCGAACCTCAACACACCGGCCCGAAAGCCGTCCCAGGACATCGACCGATAGAAACCGGGCGTTGCTCCCCGTGCAGTACAAGTCCCGGTCGCCGCGGGCCAAAAGGACGGCCAAGGCTTCGGTAAAACCCGCAATCTCCTGAACCTCGTCGATCAGCAGAGCACACCGTTCGTTGTTCGCCTGCTCGTTGACCCAGGCCCCAAAAGAAGCCGCATCGCGAATGCCTAAAAAACGCTCGTCCTCGGTGGAAAACTCGACGATGCGCAAGCCAGCGTCCAGGCGGTTCAGTTCACTCCGTATCTGACGCAGAAAGTAGCTCTTGCCGACCCGCCGTTGGCCGGTGATGACCTTGATGACGCCTTTTCCAATAAAAGGGCGCAATCGCTCCATGTATCCATCACGATCAAAGGTTCTTTCGTCTTGCATCATTCCTTAAAGTATAATGAGAACATTCACCTCATCAATGTGTTTCTTTCAGCATGCTGAAATCGTACTGTTAGGAACTATGATCCCGGCGCAGGCCGTGGTTTTCGACCAACCGGGGCCGACCGCGTGACTAGGTCTGCGGCCGAGTCATAGCTGATCCTAAACGAAATCCTGCGCCGGGAGATCCACACTTTGCGCCAGGGAGTCGGCGGGCCGGCCGAACGCTGAGCGTTCCGCCGGGTTCTTCGGCGCAGCCGAAAACGGCACCCCAGAGACACCCCGACCCTCACCGACCGGTGAGGGGGGCGCCCCCCTTCCCGACCTACTTCACCAGCAGCGTGTCGAGGTCGACCTCGCCGAGCGTCGCAGGCACGCCGATGTTCCAGTTTTCGAGCACCTGAGGGTGCACTTCGCCGAACACGCCGCACTTTTTGCCGCCCACGAACACGTCCGCACCCCGGCCAGGAATGAAGCGAGGGTCGGCACTTTCCTTGACGGTGTAATCTGTACCGAGATAGTAGAACAGGCTGGCGACGCGCGCGTTGGTCTGGTTGAAGCCTTCGTCGGCACCAGCGCTCAGCCAGCCCAGGCTGTTGCGGGTGACGCTGCCCTGGTTGTCGCTGGGCTCGAGCCGAACGATCTTGCCGACCTCAAAGATATGATGCGGGTAAACGGCGTGGGCGCTGGCAGCCTCGGTTTCGAGCAGGTTGGGGGCCACCGAATTGCGCACAAACTCGTAGTTCTCGGTCATGGGGTTGAGAATCTGCAGCACGTCGTGGCCGCTGATGGTCATCTTGTCGATGAAGTCCTTCTTGCTGCCCAGGTAGTTGTAAATCATCTCTTGAAAGCCCATGCCGATCATCAGGTCGCGCACCTGGCGGCCAAACAGCTCCTCGTTGCTGAGGCGGCCCACGGTGGCGTCGCTGGGCGTCTCGGGCTCGAAGTTCGCCATGCCGTGGCCGATCATCACATCTTCGGTGATGTCGACGGGGTGCAAAAAGTCGTTGCGGTAGGCCGGTGGAATCACGGTGAGAACGCCGTTGGAGTAGCGGCTGCGCACCCCCATTTTCTCGAGCGCCCGCTGGGCCTGGTCGCCGATGAGGTTGACGCCCAACAGGCGGTTCACGTCTTCGAGCTCGGCGGTGACTTCGGTTTGGAAGTACCGGGGAAAAGTGACTTCGCGGCCAAACTCAGTGTCGTAGGGGTACACCACCGTCACCGGCAGGATCTCGAACCCGGCATCGGCGAGGTCGCAGGCGACGATGTTGGCGGCCAGCGCCAGGTGGGTGAGCTCGGTGCCGGTCAGTTCGATGAACAGCTCGGTGTCGCCGGCTTCGACGGCACCGATGGTGGCGCTGTTGATCACCGGCGGGAAGCTCAGCACTCCCCCTTTGGCATCGGTCAGAAGCGGGAACTTCGGCAGGTGGGCGACGATGGGGCCGAACTCGACGCCCTTGGGATGCTTTTTCAGCATCTCGCGGAGGCTGAGGTTTTCAGTAAGGCCGAGTGGAACGAACCTGGTGGCGTCGGGGTCGGCGGCGAGGTATTTCACCGGGTAGGTGATGAGGCTCGAACGGTACACGCCCATGGCGATGCTCTTGCGCTTGCGGCCGTAGTTCCAGCAAAGCTTTTCCTGCGTTTGGATGAGGTCGGCCAGGGTGTCGGCGTCGACCTTGCCCTTGACCGCAAAGGCGGCGATGTAGGGGCGGAGTTTGAGCAGACCGGCGTCGACCTCGACCTTGCGGTTGCCACTGTCCTTGGGCTTGCCGGCGACGCTCAAGAACCCGGAATAGTCGGGAAGCTTGCCGCCGTGGTAGGTGGCCAGGCCGCGTCCGGCGCCGGCGGTGCTCCACAGGTCGGGGCGGTTGGTGTCGTTGAACTCCAACTTCAGGATACCGGTGGCGGCGTCGTGGCCGTCGACTTCGCTCTTGAGCACGGGAAGCAGCTCGACCAGCTCAGCCACGCTGGGCGTCATATGGGCAAAGCGGTGAAAGGCCTTTTCGGAAACATCAATTTTCGGCATGGTGGGCTCCTTTAACTCCGCTTCCGCTGGCGAAGCGAGTCGAGATTGTTGGTGAACAGTTCGCGCAGGTCGTTGAGGCCCAACTGCATGAGAGCCATGCGGTCGATGCCCAGACCCCACGCCAGCACGGGCACGTCGATGCCGAGGCTCTTGGTCACTTCGGGGCGGAAGATGCCCGAACCGCCGAGTTCGAACCAGCCGAGCACGGGATGCTTGATGTGCACTTCGATCGACGGTTCGGTGAAGGGGAAGTAGCCCGGCACATACTTCACTTCGGTGGCGCCGGCTACCTCCATGGCGAACATTTTGAGCAGGCCGAGCAGGGTCTTGAGGTTGACGTCTTTGCCGAGCACGATGCCCTCGGTCTGGTGGAAGTCGGCGCCGTGGGTGGCATCGACCTGGTCGTAGCGGAAGCAGCGCACGATGCCGAAGTACTTGCCCGGCACCTTGGCCTTGGGAAGTTGCTTGGCTGAAAGCACCGTTCCCTGCGAGCGGAGAACCAGGCGGCGGGTGAAGTCGTGGTCGAACTGGTAACCCCAGCCCCGGCTTCCGGTGTCGCCCCCGTCGGTGTGGGCCGCGGCGACCTTGCTCAGCCAGGGTTCTTCGATGGCCTTGGCGTGGGTAGGGTTCTTCAGGTAGTACACGTCGTGGATGTCGCGGGCGGCGTGGAACTGGGGCATGAACAGCGCGTCGCCGTTCCAAAACTCAGTTTCGACCAGCGGCCCGTCGAACTCCTCGAAGCCCAGGCTCACCAGCTTGTCTTTGACGCTGATGATGAACTCTTGGTAGGGGTTGCGGCGGCCAATGATGAGCCGGGCTGCGGGAGCCTGCACGTTGTAGGCGCGGAAGGTGCGGCCTTTCCAAGCACCGCTGGCCAGAAGGACTGGGGTAAGCACGTTGACCTCTTCGCCGGTGACGCCTTTGGCCTTGAGCGCGGTGGCAGCGTCACCGGCAGCGGGGGTGAGGGTGTAGGTGACGGTTTCGCGGTCGCTGGTTTTGAACGGGCTGGTGGCGGCGCCGCGTTTCTTGGCCGCGCCGGCCATCACGGCGGCCTCTTCGGGGGACAGACCCCCCTCGTCAAGCTCGGTTTCGGCGGCCTTTGACAGCAGTGAGCGCAGGATCTTCATGCGTGGCGAAGGTTCGGCGGTCTTGCGGACGATGCGCTTGGCCTCGTCCATCCCGAGCAGGCCTTCTTTGGCGAGCTGGCCGTAGGCGCTGCCCATGTCCTTCTGCTCCAAACCGAGCAACCCAGCGGCCTCGGCCATGGGAATAGGGCCCTTTTCGAGCGCTTCGAGCAGGTCTTCTTCGGGGGTGCCGTGGGCGAGTTGCTCGCGGCCCAGGTCGGTGATCTCGTACACGGTTTTGGTGGAGCGACCGGACTCGGCGGCCAGAGCTTTGCCCACGAGCCAGCTGAAGGCCTGGTTGGACTGTCCGACTTTGTAGTCCAGCTTCTGTGCCAGCAGTTCCGCTGTGAGCGCCGTTCCAGGACCAAAGCTCAGCAGAATCTTCACCTCAAGCGGGTGAAGGCTTTTCACCAACGAGTCCCAGTCCATACGCGCTCCCCAAGAAAATGGTGCCACTTTTATAGCAGAAAGGGCCTCAGTAGACAACAACCTCGCGGTCGAGGGCACGCCACAGGTACCAGACCGCCACCGTGCGCCAAGGCCTCCACGTTTCGGCCCGCGCTTCGAGGAGTTTCACGTCGAGGGGGTAGTCCCAGCCGAATTGCCGCGAGGCCGCCTGCAACAACCCGATGTCGCCCACGGGGAGCAAGTCCGGGCGCCTGAGATGAAAGATGAGGAACATCTCAGCGGTCCACCGGCCGATTCCCTTGAGCGCCACCAGTTCGCGCAGCACCTGGGCGTCGGTCTCGGTTTCCCAGCGAACGGGGTCGAGGGTGCCGTCGGCAAAGGCTGCTGCGAGCACCCGCACATACTCCACTTTGCGGACTGAAAGCCCGGCGGCCTTGAGTTCGAGGTCAGAAACCCGGTTGACGGCGGCCGGAGTCCATTCGCCGAGCAGGGTTGCCAGTCGCCCAAAAATCGCCGCTGCCGCCGCCACCGAAATCTGCTGGCCGACGATGGCGTTCACAAGCACTTGGAACGGATCACCGCTCGACCGGATGAACTCGCCGGGGAACTCGTCGAACAGAGGGGCGAGACCAGGGTCGGCGCTCCGAAGGTGGGTGACGGCGAGTTGCCAACTTTGGGGATTCAGGCTCCGCGAAGTCATGCTAGAGTTGTACCATGTCAACAACTCTTCTCGTCGCTATCACCTTCATCTTCTCGGCGCTCATTCTGTACACCGTTGGTGTTTGGGCCGAAAAACTCGGCGGGCGCCTCAAGTGGTGGCACGTCGTCGTGTTCTACTTCGGCGTCACCTGCGACACCATCGGTACCGGCGCCATGGGCCTGCTGGCCGGCAGCCTCATCCAGTTCAACCTGCACGGCCTCACCGGCATGCTGGCCATTTTGCTGATGCTCTTCCACGCGGTCTGGGCAACGGTGGTCCTCATCCGCAAGGACGAAGCGCTGATCAAAAGCTTTCACAAGTTCAGCCTGGTCGTCTGGAGTATCTGGCTGGTCCCCATGATCTCGGGCATGGTGTTGGGTAGCTCTGTGTGATCCCCTCCCCGCCGTTCCACCCGAGCACGCAGCGCTGGTTTGCCGACCGCGTGGGAACTCCGACCGACGTGCAGTCGCAGGCCTGGCCGCTCATCCATTTGGGCGGTAATGTGCTGGCCACCGCCCCCACAGGGACAGGCAAGACCCTGGCGGCGTTTCTCGTTGCCCTCGATCGCCTGCTGACCGGCGAATGGACCGGCGGGGGCCTGCGGGTGCTGTACCTTTCGCCACTGAAGGCGCTGAACAACGATGTGCGGCGCAACGTCCTGGCCCCGCTGCAGGGGCTCACCGAGCAGTTCCGCGCCGATGGCTTGGAGCCTCCGACCGTCCGGGTGCTTGTTCGTTCGGGCGATACGCCGGAGTCGGAACGGAGGCAACTGCGCAAACGGGCTCCCGAGATTCTCATCACCACCCCCGAGAGTCTGAACATCCTGCTCACGCAGAAGTCGGCTCCGCTCTTGTTCGGGGGTCTCAAGGCTGTCATCGTCGATGAGATCCACGCCGTCGCCGGGACCAAGCGCGGGACCAGCCTGATGACGGCGCTGGAACGCCTGGTGCCGTGGGCCGGCGAGTTTCAACGGATCGGGC
Organism: Spirochaetales bacterium; assembly: GCA_037142615.1. Taxonomy (GTDB): domain Bacteria; phylum Spirochaetota; class Spirochaetia; order JABEVK01; family JABEVK01; genus JAIFLN01. The sequence goes on from JBAXAI010000009.1 coordinate 17,742, forward strand.
TATCCGCAACGGTGAACCCACCCGACCTGATGGCCCGCTACCTGGCGGGTCTGGGGCGCGAGGGCCAACCTAGGCCGGTCGCGACGGTGGTGTCATCGTACTCCAAACAGTACGACGTGAAGGTTTGCCTTCCGGAGTTTGAGTCCGACCCCGAAACCGGCAAGGTGTTCTGGGAAAGCCTGGCGCTCGATCTGCGCAAGACGACCCGGGTTCAGGCATCGACCCTCATCTTTACCAACAGCCGCCGTGCGTGCGAAAAACTGGCGCGCCTGATCAACGCCCCAAAACCCGGAGACGAACCCGAACTGATCGCGTACAGCCACCACGGGTCGCTGTCGAAGGACCTGCGCCTGGAGGTGGAGCAAAAGCTCAAGGCCGGCCAGATCCGGGCGCTGGTGGCGACCAACTCGCTGGAGCTCGGCATCGACATCGGCGAGCTCGACGAGGTGGTGCTGGCCCAGACCCCCCGCAGTGCAGCCTCGGCCATCCAAAAAGTGGGCCGTGCAGGCCACACGATCGGAGCCGTCAGCCGCGCTCGCCTGTACCCGTCGCACGGGCTCGACCTGGTCGAGGCGGCCGTGATCACCCGCTGCATCCGCGAGCAGACGGTGGAGCCGCTGGTGGTGCCCGAAGCCCCCCTCGACGTGCTGGCGCAGACCATCCTGTCGATGCTCTGCTGCGAGGCCCTGTCGGCGGAGGAAGTTTTTGCCCGCGTACGTGGCGCCTGGCCCTACCGCAATCTGACCCCGCTGGCCTTCGGGCTGGTGCTCGACCTGCTGCAGGGCCGTTACGAGGGCACGCGGCTCAAGGACCTCAAGCCCCGGATCGTCAGCGACCCGGTTTCAGGTTTGCTCAGCGCGCGTGACGAGGTGCCTTTCCTGCTCTTCTCGTCGGGCGGCATGATTCCCGACCGGGGCTACTTTACGCTCCGTGACCAGGCCAGCGGGGCCCGGCTGGGCGAGCTCGACGAGGAGTTCGTCTGGGAGCGCCAGTTGGGCGACCGCTTTGCCTTCGGCCCCCACGTTTGGCGCATCGCCGCTGTCACCGACACGTCGGTCGAAGTGGTCCCGGTGCCCGAGAAGTCGGACAACATCCCGTTCTGGATCGCCGAGGACCAAGATCGCAGCTGGTTCTTGGCCGAGAAGATCGGTGAGTTCCTCGAAGGCGCCGAACGGCAACTGGCCGCCGACCCCGAGCGGCTGAAGCGCGAGCTTATCGAAGTGGAGGGCTTTTCGACCGAGGCAGCCAAACGCATGTTGGCCGTTTTGTCGCAACAGCGGGCTTTCACTGGAACTCTGCCCCATCGCCATTGTCTGGTCGCCGAAGTGGTGACCAACGCCAAGGCCGGCCACCCGGAGGCCAACAGCACGCAGATCATACTGCACAACTTTTGGGGTGCCCGAGTCAATCGACCGTGGGCGTTTGCGCTGGCCCAGGCGTGGGAAGACCTCCACGGCGCCGGGCTAGAGTTGTGGGCGGGCGATGACCAGGTGTTGATTTTGGTTCCACCCGAGGCAGACCCACAGGACTTTCTCGCGTTGGTGACGCCCGAAAATCTCGAAGGTTTGCTCAGGCGGCGACTCGAGTCGACGGGGTTCTTCGGTGCCCGTTTCCGCGAAAGCGCCGGCCGGGCGCTGCTGTTGCCCAAGTCGGGCTTTGGCAAACGGCAACCCCTGTGGATGACCCGGCTTCGGGCCAAGAGCCTCATGGCCGCCGTGCTGAAATACGCCGACTTTCCCATTCTGGTCGAGGCCTGGCGTCAGTGTCTGCACGACGAGTTCGACCTGCCCTCGCTGCGCCAACTGCTGGATGAAGTTGCCACCGGCGCCGTTCGGCTTCACGTTTGCCGCACGGCGGACCCTTCCCCGTTCACCGATGGGCTGTTGTGGAAGCAGGTGAGCGAGCATATGTACGCCGGTGACGCGCTCGAAGGTGGTCAAAGATCGCAGCTGGACGACGAGGTTTGGAAAACCGTGCTCTCCGGCGAGCTCCCCGCGCTATCGCCACAACTCGTGAGCGACTGGGAAGCGAGGTTGCAGCAACTGAGGTCGGGGTATGCCCCCGAAACAGCGGAAGAAGCCCTCGATCTGCTCGAACTCCGCGTCGCGCTGCCACTGCCCGAATGGCAAGCCCTGCTCAAGGCAGGTTCAATGAACGAGAAGGACTTCGCTGGGCGTGTAGTGCTCGACCGTTCTGGGCCCCGGGCGCCCGAGCGTGTTCTGGTCGCCGCCTGGCAACCTTTGCTCGCCGAACCCCTCCCGTGGCTCTCGCGCTGGCTCGAGTGGTATGGTCCACAGCCCGTCGAGGCGGTCCGCCGTTTTTGGAATGTCGACCCCGAGCTGTGGACCCATTGGCTCGATGGTGCCATCCAAGAAGAGCTTGTTGTGGTAGGCCGTTTGAGAACCGGAGCGACCGAAGACGAGCTCTGCCTGCGTTCCCATTGGGAGTCGCTGGCCCGACGACAGCGCCAGCAACGCAGAACGGCCGTCGTCACCCGACCCGCGGCCCAACTTCCCGGCTTTCTGGCGACGTGGCAAGGCCTCGTCCACCGGGAGCAAGGCCCCGAAGCCCTTCAGCGGCGGCTGGGCCAACTGCTCGGGCTCCCGTTGCCAGCTGCACTGTGGGAGGCGGCGGTCCTCCCGTGCCGACTGGACCCGTACTGGCCCGCGAGCCTCGACAATTTGTTGGCAGAAACCGGCCTCGCGTGGTTCGGGGCTGGCCGGGAAGAGGTCCTGTTTGGCTTCGCGGAAGACAAGGCGAGGCTGGGGTTGGCCCGCCCAACGCAGGGTGAAGAAGCCGAGCTTTTGGCACTGTTCGGGAACCGAAGCGAGGCGGAAGTCGGCGAGTTGGCTTCGTCCACACGCCAGTCCACTTCGGCCGTTACCGAGAAGCTTTGGAGCCTCGCGTGGAAGGGGCTTGCGTCGGGCACGCGCTTCGAGGTGCTCCGTAGAGGGTTGGCCAGCAAGTTTACCTTCGACGCCAACCCCGGAAGCACCACGTCAGCGCGCTCCGCCTCGCGGGGCTTCCAACGCTGGTCGAACGCCCGCAGCGGCAGCATTTGGCGGTCCTGGTCCGACGAGGGCAGTGGCGTGGAAATTGACACCGAGGACGACCGGGTTGCGGCCCTCGAAGACGCCAAGGCCCGGGCAAGGCTGGTGCTCGAACGCTACGGGATCGTCTGCCGCGAGCTGCTGGCGCTGGAGTCGCCGCCCTTTCAGTGGAAGGCGTTGTTCCCAGCACTGAAGTTGATGGAACTGTCCGGCGAAATCAGCGCTGGCCGGTTCTTCGAGGGCCCCTTGGGTCTCCAGTTCGCCAGCCAAGAGGCCCTTCGCACACTCGAACTCGACGCCGTGGAAAGTTCGGGAGGTCCAGCCCTATTTATCCAGCATGCGCAGGACCCGTCCAGTTTGTGCGGGCGCGGTGTTGAGACCGGACACCCCCTGCCCCGGCGCGCTGCCGGAACCTGGTTGTGGTGGAGTGATAGCCAGTTGGCAGGAGTCGTGAGTGGCAACGGCAAACGCCTCGACCTTTTCTTGGAGCCCGGCGACGAAACACTTCCCATGCTGACCCGAAGGATGGCCGCTCTCTTGTGGGCGGGCCCCACCACCAAGGCCTTCTGGACCCTCGAAACCCTAAACGGAGTTCCCGTGGCCGACAGTCCACGAGCCCCCGAAATGAAAGAGGCCGGTTTTCGTTGGCACGGAAACCGGCTCCTCTTGATGAAACACGCGTAAGCATTGCCCCCGGCCAAGCGAAGCGATGGCCAAGCGAAGCAAAGGCCAAGCGAAGCGATGGCCGTACAAAAAAAACCGCCCGCAAGGGTCGGCTTTTTTTTCGCCGCGATGTGCGGCGTAGTCCGCACCAACGCGGCGCTGTAAACCCGCGCCAGTCGGGTTTACACGTTATAAGTACTGGAACTGACGTTGCCCCCCGTCCCCGTCCAGTTGGTGTGGAAGACCTGGCCCCGTGGTTTGTCGGTGCGCTCGTAGGTGTGGGCGCCGAAGTAGTCGCGCAGGCCCTGAAGCATGTTCGCAGGCAGCTGAGCCGTACGGTAGCCGTCGAAGAAGGCCAACGCCGTGCTCATGGCGGGGAGCGGAATACCCGCCATCACGCCGGCACCGATCACGCGGCGCCACGAGTCTTGGGCTCGGAGCATGACGTTCTTGAACCAGTCGTCCATCAGCAAGTTGTCGAGCTTAGGATTCTTGTCGTAGGCGGCCTTGATTTTGTCGAGAAAGACCGAGCGGATGATACAACCCCCGCGCCACATCAGCGCGATGCCGCCGTAGTTGAGGTCCCAGCCGTATTCCTTGGCCGCTTCGCGCATCAGCATGTAGCCTTGCGCGTAGCTGACGAGCTTGCTGGCCAAGAGGGCCTCGCCGAGGTCTTTGAGGAACGCCGCTTTGTCGCCGGTGAACTTCTGGCGATTGCCACCGCCCAGCACAGCAGCAGCCTTGACGCGCTCGTCTTTCAGGGCCGACAGGCAGCGGGCAAACACCGCTTCGCCGATCAGGGTCACGGGAATGCCCATGTCGAGGGCGTCGACCGCGGTCCACTTGCCGGTGCCTTTCTGTCCGGCGGTGTCGAGGATCTTTTCGAGCAGAGGTCCACCGTCGGCGTCTTTGTAGGCCATGACACCCGCCGCGATCTCGATGAGATAACTGTTCAGTTCACCCTTGTTCCAATCCTGCAGGGCCTTGGTCATTTCGGTGTGGTCCATCCCGGCGTAGCTCTTCATGAGGTGGTAGGCTTCGCTGATAAGCTGCATGTCGCCGTATTCAATGCCGTTGTGCACCATTTTCACGTAGTGGCCCGAACCGGTGCCACCCACCCAGTCGCAACAGGGTTCACCCTTGTCGGTCTTGGCTGCGATAGCCTGAAAGATCGGCTTGACCGACGGCCAGGCTTCGGCGTTGCCGCCGGGCATGATCGAAGGACCGTTGCGTGCGCCTTCCTCGCCCCCGGAAACGCCTGACCCAACAAAAAGGATGCCTTTTTCAGCCAGAGCCTTGGTGCGGCGGTTCGAGTCGGGGAAGTGGCTGTTGCCGCCGTCGATGATGATGTCGCCTTTTTCCAGGTGAGGCACGACAAGATCAATGAACTGGTCGACGACTTCGCCGGCTTTCACCATGAGCATGACCTTGCGTGGACGTTTCAGGAGACCGACAAACTCTTCGATGGAGTGCGACGGAAGCAGGTTCGTGAAGCCCTTGCCTGCGTCGCCGAGGAACTCGTCCACTTTGCTGGTGGTGCGGTTGAAGACCGCCACTGTGTAGCCGTGATCACACATGTTGAGTACAAGATTCTGGCCCATGACGGCCAGTCCGATCAGGCCGATATCGGCTTTTTTGTCCATAGATTTCTCCTGTGGGTTTGATTCTAAGCCAAGTTTGCCAATAAGGCAAACCGCAGGCTCAGCCGATTTTCTTGAGCGAGTTGGACTCGAGCGACACAGCCATGTTTCGTCCGAGCTTGACGGCGGCGGGGTGCCCGCGGGCTGCCGTGTCCTGCCGCGAGTCGAGCATGCGCAGTTCTTCCTCCAGCAAGGTAATGAACGGCGCCTGAAGTTCGACGAGTTTGAGCAGGATCTTGCGGACTTGCGAACCCTCTTGGATGGCGTGGAAAATGGTGGCCCGCACGCGCGACATTTCGTGCGCCTGCTGCTGAAGGAGCTTTGCCAGCTCAGGGAGCACAAACTGATCCTCTTCCTGCCGCTGAAACTCCTTGCGCATGGCCTCGTCTTCCGCCATCTGGATTTCGCGGTAGTGCATGTGAACGTTGTCAAGAATGCTGTCAAGGCGCTTCTTGTAGTTCATGAAGAAGGTCGCGGCGCGGTCATCGGGAATCTGCGGCGACATCTGGGCAAAATTGCCAAACTCTTTTTGGTAGAGCTGGATCTCCATGAAGATGTTCTTGACGTGGATGTTCTTCGCCAACTCGGGATTGCCACCGATCCGGTTCTTCACCTCTTGAATCACCTGCTCAACGGGAACGCGGTTGCGGCTTGAGGTGCCCGCGAGTTCGCCTTCCACTTCTTTGTTGGGCTTGAGCTGGCCCTGGGCATAGAGCACCTGAACCGACAACAGGTAAACCAGCAACCGAAGCTCTCCCTCGATGGCAAGAATTTCGGCCTGGTCGGGCGTCGTGAAGCTCAAACGGGTGAGGAAGGTAAAGACACCGTTGGCGAACTTCTTCTTCACCTCTACCACGCCCTCCATCGAAGCTGCACGCAACGTGGCCGGTAGGGTTTGGATCTTCAGATCGTCGAGCTTGAGGTACTGTTTGAGCTTGGATGGCAAGGAGAGTTTTTCGCGGATCTCGATCCATTCGCTGGTAATTCGTTTTTCGAGGAGATCCATAGGATGCAAGTATAGGCATATCGGACAAAAAAAAAAGGGCCACCCCCGGGGATGGCCCTGCGCAACGCCCGCAGGCGTCTACTTCAGGTACTTTGCGGCCTTGAAGTCACTGGTAAAGATGAAGTCGTCCATGAAATACGTGCCTGCATTCCATTCGCCGACGCGGATTTCCTTGATCGACTTCACATCCACGCCCTTTTCGGTGAGGGTCTTGAGCGGGAAGTAGATCAGCACCCACTTGTCCTTCTGGGACTTGACGTCATCCCAACCGGTATAGATGTGGCCCGCCGCGTCGAGAACGCTCACCATGTGAGTGTTGGAACCCTGAGTGTCCTTGAGCCAGAACTCCAGATACTTGTAAGCGCTGGCATCGACCGCCTTGCCGTCCGACGAGGTGACCACAACATTCTGCAGGTTCTCGTGCGGGTCTCCAGAGGTGTCGAACGACAGTTTGGCGCTCTTGGTGCTCTTGTCAACAAAGCCGCTCGCTTCGATAACTGCGGTTGAGCCTTGGGCCGCAGCCAGGCCGTCGCCTGCTTCAAAGTTCTGAAAAACCAGGTAGACCGGGGCGGTCTGTGCAGTCATGGGCAGGGCGGCGAGCAACAGTACTGTCGCAACAAGCAAACCCTTGATCGAAATTTTCATGGGAAACCTCCATAGGTTGAACTACTCGGTCACCATAAACCCACTCCAAAACGGCGTAAAGAGGCAATTTTGAAAAATGTTTGCGTATAGCATTGATTTTTGCTCAAGCAGAACGAGCGAATCCCCCGTCTGGAAGGGTGAGAGACACAAAACCCAAGGAGGAAAGGGAATGAATAGCTTGAATAGTGTGCTCATCGAAGGGAATCTCGTACGGGATCCCGAAAAACAGGACTTCGACAGTGGCTCGAAGCTCTGCCGCTTCACAATGGCCTCGAACCGTTGGTTCAGCCAAGACAACGAGAAGAAGAGCGAGGTGAGTTACTTCGACGTCGAGGTTTGGAACCGTACCGCCGACAACTGCCTCAAGACGTTGTCGAAGGGCCGGGGCGTGCGGGTGGTCGGGCGGCTGAAACAGGACCGCTGGGCCGACAAGGAGGGCAAAAATCACTCCAAAGTGAAGGTCGTTGCCGAGACGGTGGAGTTCAAGACCCAGTTCGACAAGAAGCCTTCTGAGGTCAGGGTTCCCGAAGATGCCGAGAAAGAACCGGTTTTCTGACCTTTCGGGCCGGTTCACCCCGGCACCGTACCAGCAGTTGAACTCGATTTGGCTGGAAGGGACGGTCCTGGGTGAACCCGAGGTTGGTGAGAGTTCGGGCCTCGAGGGTTGCCGGGCGGTGTACCGCTTTGAGGTCGCTACTTCACGATGGCAGGTTCAGGACCAAGAGGTTTCGGTCTTTGCCGTCGAAGTGAGCGAACCCAAGGAGGAACTCCGCCGTGCGCTGACGAGGGGTCGGGGCGTGCGCATCCTGGGCCGTTTGCACCAGACCCGGTGGACGGACCAAGCCGGCAGGCCACACAACGAGGTTCATATCGTCGGCAATTCGGTCGAACCGCGCCCGAAGTTACAATGAGAAACGGACCCCGAGGTTCAAGTTCACGAGCAGTTGGTCCCACCAGGTCCAGTTGTCCCAGAGGTTGAACACGGGGTCCATACCTTGAACCCGCAAGAAGAGCGTGTAGCGGTCCGAAAACTGGTACAGCACGCCTAGGCCGAGGTTGGGATACACGAAGCGCCCCGCCAAGTACCATCCGGTGATCGGCAGAGCCATATCCCCTGCCGAGGTTCCCGCCGCGAAGATCGGGAAACGGACCGCAAAGGCGAGCCCGACTTCAGGCACCAAGGTGAGGGTTTTCAGCGGCTGGAACTCGTACCCAAAGTTGGCATTCAGAAGCAAGGCCAAGATGGTCACATTTGGGTAGTCGGACTCGACGGGTTGAGGCCGAGAGTTCACGTATTCCATGGTCTCGAAAAAGACGGCGGCCTCGGGACGGAAGATGAGGCTGGGAAGCACCACGAAGGGAACCGACAACCCGAGGGAGTTGCTGATCACGGGATTAGGGGCGCTGTCGTCGATGGAGTTGAGCACAAAGTCATACCCGAACTGGAGTTCCAGACCGGGAATATCAACGCCCCAAACGACGGCTGCTTGCAAAGGAAGCGAGGCAAAACAGCATAGCAAGACCAGAACAACCTTTCGCATGGGTCAAGTCTACCACATCAGGGGGCCAAAACCCCGTAGGGCACGTACACCAGTCCGGCAGCGCCGACGAAGCCGCGGGCGCGGGTTTCCCAACTGAGGGCATAGCCGCGAGCAAGCGCAAGGACGTGGGTGTAGCGCCCGGCAGCGCCAATCTCGGGCAGGTGGTACAGGCGCGAGTCGCCCCCGGGCAAACCAGTCGCCGCCCAGCCTTGGGCCGTCAACAACAACCGGTGGTCGCCATTCTGCGCCCAGAGGACGTCTACGGCACCCAGTCGTGCGGCCAAGCGCTGCGAAAGGGCTTCGAACCCGGCCGGAGGAGGCAATAGCTCGGGCCCCACGGTCGATGGGAGCGAGGTTTCTGTCCCCGTGGCCAGATCCAAACGCGTCACTTGCGCGGCAGCGTCGTCCTGGGTCGGGATCTTCCACTCAAAATCGACGGTGGCAGGAGTTCGGGAGGCCCCGGAGGCATCGACACGAACCGCTTGGCGCTGGGTGTCGAAACTCTGGCTGAGGACCGGGTAGAAGGCCAGCCGATCGTTGCCCTCGGACCACCAAGCCAGAGTCACCGAGGGAAGGGCCGGGGTCGCCAAGACGGCCTGTGTCTCGCGGTAGAGTGTAACAAAGGTCTTCCGGTCCCAGCGAAAAATGACTCCGGTCCGGTAGTCCTTCAGGTTGGGGTCAGAAGCGGGCTTGAGAAACGTCAACAACCCCGAACTGTCATCAAGAATCAGCAAGCCAAGCCCCGACACGGCAAGGGCCCCAAGACCGCTGTCGGTGGCCTCCAGGTCGGTGGCCAGGATGGCGGCCGGAGCGGGCTTCCAAACGACCTGGAGGGGCTGGTCAAAACCGGCCAGCGGCTGAACCCCCGTCGCCGAGGCGGGGTCGAACACGTACCACGACACCTTGTTTTGGAAGAACGCCGCGTTGACGGCCTTTTCGTCGGCGCACGACACCAGCAGAAGCAACCCGGCGAGAAGGATCCAGACTGTTCGCGACCGCGTGTTCATGCGCCCTCCCCGGCTAGTAGCTCTTGGCCCAGATGGCCCAGTGCTTGCCGGGCGCGCCGCACTTGAGGCACGGCTTGTCGACCGGTTTGGTCTTGAGCGCAAACGGCAGGTTGCGAATCGTGGCCTTGGTGGCTTCTTTCACTTCGGCCTCGCATTTCGCGCCGCCGCACCAGGCAGCTTCGACGAAGCCGGCGTCGCCCTTCATCAGTTCGGTGAACTCGGCCCAGGTGCTGAGCTGGTAAGTGTGGTCGAGGCGGTTCTGCAAGGCGCGGTCATAGAGGTTCTTCTGGATCAAGACAAGCAGTTCCTTCACCTTGGCCGGGATGTCGGCCTTGGCGACGAAAAGCTTTTCGCCGGTATCGCGGCGCACCAAAACAGCTTGGCCGTTCTGCATGTCCTTGGGGCCGGCCTCGATTCGAACGGGCACGCCGACCATTTCCCACTCGGCAAACTTCCAGCCCGACGACTGGGTCTCGTCGAGGTCGGTGACGACTTTGACGCCGGCAGTCTTGAGCTCATCACCGATGGACTGGGCGTAGGCGATCACCTCGGCGCTGTTGTCCTTTCGCAAAATGGGGATGACCACGGCCTCGGTGGCGGCCAACTTGGGCGGAACCACCAGGCCCTTGTCGTCGCTGTGGGTCATGATGAGCGCGCCGATAAGCCGCGTCGAGACTCCCCAACTGGTAGCCCACACGTGTTCGAGCGAGCCTTCCTTGGTTTGGAACTTCACGTCAAAGGCCTTGGCGAAGTTCTGGCCTAGGTTGTGGCTCGTGCCGGCCTGCAACGCCTTGCGGTCCTGCATCAGCGCCTCGATGGAATAGGTGGTGACGGCTCCGGCGAACTTCTCGCTGGCCGATTTTTCGCCCTCGAGCACGGGGATGGCCATGTAGTCTTCCACAAACGTCTTGTAGACACCCAGCATCTTCAGAGTTTCTTCCTGAGCCTCATCGGCGGTGGCGTGCGCGGTGTGCCCTTCCTGCCACAGAAACTCGGTGGTGCGCAAAAACAGGCGGGTGCGTTTTTCCCAGCGCACGACGTTGGCCCACTGATTGATCAGCAAAGGAAGGTCGCGGTAGCTCTGGATCCAGTTCTTGTAGGTCGACCAGATGATGGTTTCGCTGGTGGGGCGGATGACCAGCGGTTCTTCGAGCTTTTCGCCGCCGGCGTGGGTGACGACGGCCAACTCGGGGCTGAAGCCCTCAACGTGCTCAGCTTCTTTTTTGAGAAAGCTTTCGGGGATGAGCATGGGAAAATAGGCATTGGAGTGCCCCGTGTCTTTGAACATGCCATCGAGCACCTTCTGCACATTTTCCCATAGGGCATAGCCGCGAGGCCGGATGACCATGCACCCTTTAACGGGGGAGTAGTCGGCCAGCTTGGCGTTGATGACGATGTCGATGTACCACTGCGAATAGTCGGTGGCGCGGGGCGTGATTTTTTCGGCCATAATAGGCCGAGCGTATCAGATTCGGCCTAGAACGTCAAAGTTTCGACCATGCTGCGCAGGTTGATTCCACCCTTGCCGTCGCTTTCTTCTTTCTCGACGACCAGCACGATCGCGCGCTCGCTGGGCGTGAGAATCATCTGAACCACCGTGTAGTTCTGCACACCCTTGCGCACCACGTTGGGGTGTCCGATCTGATAACTCCCGAGCACCTTGCCGGTCTTGTCCTTGACTTCGAGGCCAATGTGGAACGACGAAGAAGTGGATGTGCCGACGGTGTTGACCATCTTCTGCAGGGCCACGGTGTAGGTTTTGCCCGTCTTGTAGTCGAGCACCTGGAAGTTGTCGTAGTCCGCGGGTGCGGCCTCGCCAGTCACGCGGAAGTAGATGGGGCGGCCCTGCTGCAGGTAGTCGAGCTTGAGGCCCTTGCGTTGCACCGTGATCGAATCCAGGTGGGCCAACAGGGCTTTGAGGCCGTCATCGCCCAAAGTGGCTCCCACAGGGTAGAGCGACTTCGTCATCCCGGCAGGCGTGAATTGGTTTCGAAGCACGTCGACCGTGTCGACTTGCACCCAGGGGTTCTGGGTTGTGCCATCGAGGCCGTACTGCGCAAACTGGAAATACCGACTGTCCGGCGAGAAGCCGAGGTTGCGGAACACCGCGACGTCACCAGCCCAAAGGGCCACCGCACCGCACATCATCAAGATGGCGGTCAAACTCGCCTTAACGCTCTTCTTCATCGCTGCCCCTCCGGTTCTTCCCTTCCAATATCGAAGCCTTTTTTTTATTCCTGAAATGTTTTTTAATGACGCTATGACCATCACCTTCCGGAATCGGCTGCTGACGTTGCTTTTGATTGTAACGTTCTTGCTGGCCGGGAGCTACCTGGCGGCCAGTTATCTGGCAGCGGTGGTGCTCCAACTGCCGGAACAGGAGTTGCTCACGGTGCTCGATGCGGGACCCTCGGTTGTCGTGGGTCTGGCGGGGGTCATTTGGTTGAGGCGGGTGTATCGCAAGACCAGTGCCCCGACAGTCTTTTTTTTCACCGTCTTTTTGTTTTGCGTGACTGCCGACGGCCTGCGGGTGGCGCAGGTGTTCCTGACACTAGCGCGGGAACCTTTTTCGTTCGGTCTGCTGGTCACCAAGACGGTGTGGGCGTTGCGCCTTGGCTCGCTGTTCAGTCTGTTGTTTGCCAGCCTGTTCCTCCTCGACTTTAGCTACGAGGGCTACGGGACGCTGTTGCTGGCCGGTACGGCGGCGTGCGTGCTGCTGGTCGTGGGCTTGCCACTGCAATCCAGCCTGCCCGATGCCCACGGGTTGTATCCGCTGGGCGACACGCTGGGGCTCGCGCTGTTCTTCGGTTTGATTTTGCTGGTGGCTACCGCCAACCACGCGTTGGCCTGGTGGAAGGACCACCGAAGCGAAGCCTCGGCTGATGCCGGACGGCGCATCCCCCTGCTCATGGTGGTGTGGGTTCTCGTAGCTGGCGGATGGCTTGGTGGATTGCTTTGGAATCCCTGGTGGCTCACGCTGATGGCACCGGGCATCGTGCTTTTGGGTCAGCAGGCCCGCGATACCCTGTTGTAGCGAAGTGTGTTCAGACGGGAACGAGCGTGGCAAAAACCAAGGCTGTCCCCAAGGGAATGACCAGGTTGTCGAGATCTTCGAGGGGAAGGGCTTCCAGAGCTGTGCCGCAAACGGCCACGGTCAGGGCGATGCGGACATCGGGTTTAGCCAAGTAGGCCGCGACGAAAATTGCCAGAAACGCTGTAAGGCTGCCTTCGAGAGTCTTGCCACCGGTAAAGGGCAACTTGATCCGCCCGAACAGTTTTCCGACCAGGCTGGAAAGGCCGTCTCCAAAAGCAAGGGCATAGATGCCCACCGTGGCGGCGGGTTCCGGATACAGCATGAGGCACAGAAGCGCACCCAAACCGAGGGTAATGGGACCCATGACCGCCTTGTTGTGGTCGCGCTTGCGGCTGGCCAAGCGGGTAACCGAGGTCACAAAGCCCAGCGACTTGCCCTGAAGCCGAAGCGATTCGGCCCAGCTGTAGACCACGATGCCGGCAGAAAGCAGACCCATGGTGGCCAGCAGATTCAAGTTAGCCAGAAGCGGAGTCATGCCGATCATGAGGTGGATGCTCTTGCGGAGGACTTCGGTCCGGATTTCGTCGGAACGGCTGGCAAATGTAATGGAAACAGCAACCATAGAAAACCTCGCCAACTTGTGAGCAAGATTCATGCCACGGAAGCAAGTGCTCTGGGCTTTGCTCTCAAATCCTTTCTGGCAAGAGAGATAAAACAATGACCCAATTCCGTGGATCGCGAATGGGCTCAAACAGGCGCAAAAGTGTCTGCTTTTCCTGACACCCACCATCCTTTTTGGACTGTCCACGAAGTAGCCTTTGGGATTACTCTCCAAAGACGATGAAGCTGCACAACCTTTTGCACGAAAACCTCATCCTTCTTGATCGGCCTGCCGCCACCAAAGAGGAGGCGGTGAGGCTGCTGCTCAGGGCTATCCTCAACCACTACCCCTTCCAACTGAATATGGATGAACTACTGGCGGCCGTGATGCACCGGGAAACCCTGGGGGGAACCTCGTTCCCGACGGGAATCGCCGTGCCCCACGCCCGGCTGGACTCTCTCAACGACATCGTGGTGGCAATTCTGCGGCCCTCACAGCCCATTCCGGACCCTGTAGCACCCGTCAGGCTGGTCGTGCTGATGCTGACCTCGCAAAGCAAGCCGTCGCTGTACCTGAACAGCCTGAGTTCGGTGCTGAAGTTCTCCCAGAAAACAGAGCCCTTCGCCCAAGTGCTGGCAACGCCTCACCCCAAGGCCGTGATCGACCAGATTGCCGCGCTCGACTATTCGCTGGTCAAGGTGGTCACCGTTGACGACCTGATGCAGACCCAGGCCATCACCGTTCAGCCCGAAAACACCTGGGGTGAACTGATGGACGTGTTTCACGAGCATCACCTGAGTTATGCCCCGGTGGTCGATGGCGAAGGCCTCATCCTGGGCGAAGTAACGCTGTCGGAATTGATGAAAGCCGGCTTTCCCGATTACACGGCGCAGATGGGAAACCTGAAGTTTCTCAAAACCTTCGAGCCGTTTGAGAACCTGTTGGCCCGCGAGTCGACCTCGCTGGTCAAGGATCTGATGAAGCCGCTCGCGTTCAGTTGCGACCCGTCGGCTCCCGTCGTTGAGTTGTGTTTTGAGCTCATCCAAAAAGGCCGGCGTCACTGCCCGGTCATCAAGGGGCGCCGCCTCGTCGGGGTGGTCAGCATCATGGATATTCTCGACAAAGTGATGAGGGGCTAACATGGATACCGTGCAAGTTCTTACCCTGGCAGGGTTTTTGACAACCTTGGTTCTGATCACCGTTTGGAAAGAGGCCCGAACGGCGCTGGTGCTCTGCGGCGCCGTGTTTGTGGCGGTCTTGCACCCATCGACAGCCTTGAGCCATATCGACATTGGGGTCTTGGGCCTGTGGCTGGGCATGCTTGTGCTGGCAGGGGCCCTGCGGCAAACGGGCCTGTCGCAGTACTTGGCGTTGTGGTCAGCCAAGGCGGTGCGCGGAAATCCCGTGGCGATTTTGCTGGTCTACGCCGCGCTGGCACTGCTGTTCTCGGCCGTCGTGGGGAGTGTGCCCGCGATGTTCCTGATGGTACCGGTTTCGCTTCTGGTAGCGGTTGAGCTCGACATTTCGCCGCTTCCCTTTGTGATCGGCGAAGCGGTGGCGGCGGGCTTGGGCGGCGCCCTGACTCTGGTGGGTGACCCGGCCTCGATGGTGGTCGCCTCGACCTTCGGGGTGGACTACACCACTTACCTGAGTTCTGTCGCGCCGGTGCTGGGCCTCACCGCTGTGTTCTTTTTTGGCACCCTCGTGCTCGTGTTTCGCTCCAGCCTCAAGGTGACCAATGAGCGGAAGGCCCGGATCCTTGACTTTGACGCCAGCCGTTCCCGTCCTGATCAAGCGCTCCTGACACCGGTGCTCGGCGTGTTGGTGCTAACTCTGGTCGGACTGGTTGTCGCGGGCTGGTTTCAGGTGCCGGTGGCGTTGGTGGCCCTCGGTGGTGCGGGACTCCTTTTGTTGCTGACCGGACCCAAGGATGCCTTGAAACATTTGGGAGAGGCCGACTGGAACGCCCTGGTGTTCGTGGCGGGCCTGTTCCTGCTGGTGGGTGGCCTGCTCGACTCCGGCGTTCTTGGTGTGCTGTTGCCGGCCCTGGCCCTCTTCCCTGTTCCGCTGCTTTGGTTTTCGGGCCTTTTGGCGGCTCTGGTCGATAACGTGACGGCGGTCACGGTGCTGGCGCCCTTGGTCCAGTCGCTGGCAGGGGCCCCGGTGTCGCCTGTGCCGGTTTGGCTCCCGCTCGTCCTGGGTGGAGCCTTGGGAGGTTCGGCAACGCTCTTTGGGGCCTGGGCGAACATCGCCGCCGCTGGCATTGCGGGCAAGAGTGGCTACAAGCTGAAGTTCTGGACCTTCACCCGCTACACTCTGTTGCTGTCCATCGTCAACTTGCTGGTGGCGAGCGTGGTATTGCTGATTCCCGGCTTGTAGTCTGCAGGAACTTCGGCGGTCCACCGGTACAAGGTGTGAGCGCTAGCCAGGTATTTTTTTTCGAAAAGTGTCTCGGGCACTTCGGGGTTCCAGGTCTCGACGGCGCGTTCGACACCGGTCAGCACGGCAAACGCCTGCGCCATTTCGGCGGCGTAGACGGCCCAATTGGTGCGGAGCTCCCAAACGCCGCCGGTCTGCAGGGCAACCGGAAAGACCGGGTGAAAGGGCCAGCGCCGCAGTCGGTGCTCGGGCTTGGGCCACGGATTGGGGTAGTAGAAAGCTTGGTAGACAAAGGTCCAGCCTGCGGCTAGCGCCAGCGGCCAAAAGTCTTCCAAGTCGAGCCTCTGCAACACGTAACGGCCCCCGACTTCATTGCGGGGCAACAGGTGAAGGCCCAACCGGCGAGCAGACTTGTCGAGGCCCAGAACGAGCGCCTCGGGAAACCGGCGTGATAGCGCCAGGGTGCTCAGGCCCGTGCCGCAACCGGTGTCGAGCACCAGCGGCCCGCCCCAGGCCTCGACGACGGTTTCGAGTTCGCGGAAGGACGCAAGGTTGTGGGCGGCCACCGGACGCTTCCAAGGCTGGCTAGCGTGCTTGAGGACAGTTTCGTTGAGTCGGGGATGCGGCGCTGTTTGGCGGCTGGTCACCGGCGACGAAGGATTCACACGCTCAGTCTGGCGCCGTCAAGACCAAAAGGCAAGTCCAGACTATACTTCGAGGTGAGGAACCCCATGCCCCTGTTTATTTTGCCTCTGGCTCTGCTCAGTCTGCTGACGTTTCAAGCCTCGACCCCGGGTCCTTCGGGAGAGGGGGCCTTGGCCGGCGACACCCTCATCCAACTGGCTGATGGCACCGCGAAGGCGGCCTCCGACTTGGTTGCGGGCGACCTTTTGCAAGGCTGGAAGAACGGAAAAGGCCCGGTTTCTGTGGTTCTTAAGGCTGTGGTGCGACTCAATGCCAACGCCTACCAGGCGGTGAGAACAGCGCAGGGAACACTCCGAGCCAGCGGCAACCTCTGGGTTGCCACAGCAAGCGGCGGGTTGGTCAAACTATCGGCACTCGCCGGCCAGGGCCCCGCAGGCGACCTGGTGGGGCTGGCCACCAAGGGCACGCAGTCGATCCCGGTGCTCGGCAAACGGGAATACCCGTCCAACCTTCCGCTGTTCAACCTGGAACTCGCCGCACCGGGATTGTTCGTGGCCGGTGGCGTGCTCGTCCACGACTAGAAGCGCGCTTTCGGACTAGCGCAAACGGTGGGTCCAGTGCGATTCTTGAAGAATGCCGCTCGACAGCGTCACCGTCATCACTTTCTCGCTCGTGGTCGCGCTCGTCCTGAGCCTCTTTAGCTGGTCCTTGGTCTTGAGTCCACGGTCGCCCCGCTGGCGCGTGTCGTGGGCCTGCGCCAACACCAGCCTGACGCTTGGAGTATTCCTGTTGCTGGGTCAGGACTCGATCACCGCCTGGCTGTCGATCGTGTTGGCCAACGGGCTCATCGTTGCTGGCTTCGTCCTGCTGGAAGCGGGTCTCCGCAGATTTGCGGAAAAGCCTTTCGAGCCCTGGTATCTGTGGGTCTTCTTCGGTGTGCTGTTCGCCGGTTTTGTCGTGTTGACGTTCGGTTGGTATTCCCTCGTGCTGCGGACCGTCTTCCATGCAGGGCTTGTGCTCTTAACCGTGGTCCGAATGCTTGTGCTGACCAGAACCGGACTGGCACAGGATCGAAGGCACAACCCCTGGATGCTACGGTTTTTTGAGGGCGTACTCGTTGCAGTGGCCCTTTCGTACGTGGTTCGCCTTGGATTGGTCTTCGGTGAAAACTCGCGGACCGTGCTTGACCCCAGCAATTCCTTGGCCCTCATCTTTTTGTCGACAACCGTGGGAATGGTAGCGTGGACCATGTGTCTGGTGGGCATCGAAGTGTACCGAGGTCAGCGTCTGGTCGAAGTCTCGCTGGCAACCCGCGACACGATGTTTGCACTCATTGCTCACGACCTAAAAGGACCCGTTGGAAACTTGGCCGCCTTGTTGGAGGTCGCAGGCGAAAAAGGGACCACCGACGAAGAAAAGGCGGCGACGTTGCGCGTGGCAGCCGAGGCGGCGCGTGAAAGCTACACCCTGCTCGACGACCTGCTGAGCTGGGCGCGTAGCCAGCGGGGTGATCTGGCGCTGACTCCGCAGGTCCTCTCGGTGGAAGGACTGCTCCGGGAGTCAATGCACCCCCTGCAAGCCACGGCAAACCGCAAGAACCTGACCCTAACGGTGAAAACCGATCCCGACCTCGTGGTGTGGGGTGATGACTCGACTCTCCAGACGGTGCTCAGGAACCTCGTTTCGAACGCCATCAAGTATTCGCCCCGAGGTGGCAGGGTCACGGTCGAGGCCTGGCAGACTGGACGCTTGGTGGTCGTCCGCGTCCTGGACACCGGGCCCGGTATGTCGGCTCGCGTTTTGGACGAACTTGCCAACGACCGTCAATTGACTCCGGCGCCTGGAAGCGAAGGTGAGCCGGGGACGGGCCTGGGCCTGAGGCTGTGTCAGGCGTTTGCCCTCGCCAACAAGGGGAGCCTCAAGTTCCGCGCGCTCCGGGAGAACCCGAACTCGGGAACCGAGGTGATGCTCACGCTCCCCTTGCCAGACTCAACACTTCGAGACTAGGCGGTAACGTCGACCTTGGTGCCTTGATAGGCCCGCAAAGGCGCCTTGGCGGGCGAAGCCTCAACGGCTTCGTTGTCGGGGGCAGCCTCGCGGCCTTCACCGGCTTCGACCGGGGCAGGGGTCTGCATCGCCAGCTTTTGTACCGACGACGACAGATCCGAAGAAATGTTCATGGAAACTCCTTGAGGCTATGCGCCTCGAACCCATTGTCGAGAATTTCGGTCAGCTTGTCTGTGAAGATTGGGTGAAGGGAGGAAAAGTCGAGCCTCCACCCGGCCCGTGCCAACGTTTTGCAGCAGCAGGGTTCCACCATGCAATTCGACGATGGCCTTGGCGATGGCCAAACCCAGCCCGTTGCCGGGCCGGTTACGCGAACTTTCACCCCGATGCAGCCGCTGGAACAAGAAGGTTTGCTCCTCGGCAGCGAGGCGACCGGGGTTGGTGATCACCACCAGCACCCCCCCGGCTGAGGCAGACCAGTCGACGGTGAGCAGCCCCGGACCCTGAGCGTGAGCCAAGGCATTGGTGAGCAGGTTGGCGAGGGCGCGGTGCAGAAGCTCGGGATCAGCGTCGAAGGTACCGTCGACGACTGTCGAAGTCCAAGTGCGGCCCCGGCTCCCGGCGAGCTCGACCAAAGGAGTCAGGAGCGGGGGAATGAGCTCGCTCAGTAGGCAGAGCTTGAGTTCGGGTCGCATTTCGGGCGACTCGAGGCGACCGAGGGCCAGCAGGTCGCCGGTCAGGGCCTCGAGCCGGTTGACTTCCCCCAACAGCAAAGGGAGGCGCTCGGTGCCCAGCTCGAGCACCCCGTCGGCCAAACCCTCCAGCTGAACTCTCAGCCCAGCCAACGGGGTTCTCAGGTCGTGGGCGATGTCTTGCGCCCACTGGCGGCGGAGGTCGGCCTCGCGGATCAGGGCGCGCTGCACCCGGGTGGCCTGGGCCGAACTCTCTTGAAAGGCCTTCCACGACGACAGGGAGGCAGCCAAACCCGCGACCAGCAGACCGATCAGCAGTGCCCAGCCGAGATTGGCCAGGAACTGACGGTTCTCTTCGATGAGCTCGAAGGTGTGGTGGCCCGACCAGAAGTAGCCCTGCGTGCGCCCCCCGAGCGTCAGCGGCGTCAGACTTCCCCGGGCCTGAAGATGGCTGAACAGGGTTTCGCCGGCGGCGGGGCGGTCTTCAGCAGGCAAGAGTTCGGTGGGGTCACCGTCGCGGTTGAGTTGACTCGACTTCTCGCCGGCCGTGTCTTCCTCGTACCAGGACTTTCCATGCCACGACCAGAACTCCAGCGATCCGTCGGCGCGGAAAACGAAGGCGAAAACGGTAGGCTCGAGGTAGTTCATCAGCGCTCGGCTGACTTCTTCGCCTTCGAGATCGCCAGTCTGACCCAGCAAATGGTCGAGTTCGCTGAGCAGGACGCTGTGGATCGCCCCGGTGGCTTCCTGCTGCCAGCGGTCGCGGCTAAAAAGGTAGCCGGCCACGAAGACGACCGCGAACACCAGCAGAAAGACGGCCAGCGCCTTGACGACGCTCCGCATGAGCAAAGCGAACAGGCTCGGAGAGGGACTCAAACGCGCAACCCGGCAAAGCGGTAGCCGACACCTCTCACGGTCTCGATCCAAACTTGTTCGCCGAGCTTGGCTCGGAGGTTCTTCATGTGCGTATCGACGGTGCGCTCGCCGGTGTCGACGTAGTACTGCAAAGCTCCCGACATGAGCTCACGGCGCGAAAGTGCGACCCCGGGACGCGCAGTGAAGGTGTCGATGAAGGCCCACTCCCCTGGGGTAAGCAGCACTTCGTCGCCGTCGATGAACACCTTGCGCGAGGCGTCATCAAACTCGAGGCGGTGTACACCCACCCTCGATCCGGGGAGCACATAGGCCCGCACCAGAGCCTGGGCAGGTTCAGCGGTGCGGCGGCGCAAAATCGCCCGAACCCGATGGACCAGTTCGCGCGGCGAAAACGGTTTGACGACATAGTCGCTGGCTCCGAGTTCCCAGCCGGCGAGGCGCTCGGCCTCGTCGCCCCGGGCTGTCAGGAACAAGAAAGGGGCCGGGGTCAGCTTGCGCAGGTCGCGAGCCAGCGAAAAGCCGTCGCGACCGGGCAACATCACATCGAGCAGGAACAGGTCGAAGCGCGTGGCGACGGCCAGGAGGTCGTTTCCCTCACTGCGGGTCTCAACCTCGTGACCGTCCTGCCTCAAGTAGGCGGCGACACCTTCCCGGATGGACTCGTGGTCTTCCACCACCAAGATTCGAGCCATGTTCCTCCTCGTGCGGCGTCTACCTTAGGTAAATGCCAAGACCCCCACCGTGATCAGAACAGCGAGAAAGCTGATGACCAAGTAGGTGGTTAGTACAAGATTACTCTTTTTCATGCGATTTCTCCTGATATTTTTGCTCGACTTCTTGGAGCGTGATGCCTAACTGGTCCATGGCTCGGAACACGGCCGGTAGCTCGGCGTCGAAGAACTGCCGCCGGAGCGACTCGCGGGCCCGTTCGGCACCACCGGCAGCCACGAAATAGCCGGTACCCCGCTCGTTGCGGGCTATGCCGGCGTCGGCCAGAATCTGCAGGGCCCGAACGGCCGTGTTGGGGTTCACCTCGAGGCTGGTAGCCAGGTCGCGCGCCGAGGCGAGGCGTGCTTCGGGAGCCAAACGGCCGGCGATCACGTCGCGCATCAGCGTGTCGGCAATCTGCACAAAGATGGGTTTGTCGTTATTGAACCGCATGGCGCGCCTCTTTTTCCGCGACGCGGAAGGAACCGAACAGCAGGGCGCAGACCGGGGTGAAGACGAAGATGCCGAAGTGCCAGAACCACTGGAGGCCTTGCTGGAAACTGCCGTTGAAGCTACGGAACTGCCAGTCGGCGGCACTGGTGCCGTCGGGCCCGACATTTTCCATGCCCACGAAGACGTTCGATCCTGGGCCCAGTACGCCGAACAGTTTGAGGCCCAGGCTCCCCAGCAAGGCCAAAGCCGCTGCGAAGCCGACCAGCGAGGCAAACGTCTTGAGCAAAGCAAACTTGCCGAACACGGCCGAACCGGTGAACAGGAGCAAGTTCATCACCACGAAGAGCCCCCACATCTGCCAAACGCCGAACTCGACGGGGAGCTCCACGCGGTTGGTGAACACCCAGAGCAGCAAGCCGACCAGCGAGGTGACGACGGGCACAATCACCTGAGTCTGAAGCAAAGCCGCCAGGTACTTTTCGCCGCTGGTGGCCGGGAGAAGCAACCAGTCGGTGGTCGATTTGGGCGATTGCATGGCGTGGAAGGCCCGTGCCGAGGTGAGAAAGCAGGCGAGGACAACCAAACCCGGCCAGCCATAGTTGTCGCGTTGGCCCATCGAGGAGGCAGCGCCACCGCTCAACAACATGGTGAAAACCCAGCCCAGCACGTTGAGCCCAACAAGAATAGCAGCACCGAGAAGGATGGGAATGAAGTCAGAAACAAAACGAGATCGGATAAGGAAATAGACCCGTTTAGGCTGAAGATTACGCATGGGCGACTCCTTGGATTGCGCCGACCAGCGCGGCCAGCCGGCCCGGCTCGGTGAGTGCGGTGTTGAAGAGCGCCTCAAGATCGCCGAGGCCTTGCGCCTGCAACTCGGTGGCGAGATCGGTGACCGGCAGCACAAAGGGAATCTTGCCCTGGTCCATGATCAGCACCGGGTCGATGAGGTTCTCGAGATCGCGAACCTGGTGGGTGCTCACGAGAATAACGCGGTCTTCGCGGGCCGCCGCAGCCAACATCTTGCGAAAGGTGACCTTGGCGGGAATGTCGAGGCCGTTGGTCGGCTCGTCGAGCAAAAGCGTGTTCGCGCCGCTGGCCAACGCGAAAGCCAGGCAGAACTTCTTGCGTTGGCCGTAGCTGAGCTTCGACAGGGGCTTGTCTTCGGTGAGCGCAAAGTCGCGGCGCAACTGGTCGAACAGCGCGCGGTCGAACGCAGGCCGGAAGGGGAGCTGGGTGGCCAGCCAGGCCTCGGGCTTTTGCGCCGGTACCCAGGGGTCCTCGGGCACAAAAGCAACCGCCGCCAGGTGCTCGGCCTCGCGGCGGGCCGGGTTTCGGCCGAAGACCTGCATGCTTCCGGCCTGAGGCAACAACGCCCCCGCGATGAGCTTGAGCAGGCTGGTCTTGCCCGCGCCGTTGAGCCCCAAAAGGCCGCCGATGGAGCCAGCCGGGAGCTTCAGGTCGAGCTTGTCGAACAGCACCGTCTTCCCGTACCCGAAGGTCAGGGATTCCAGATGAATCATACTTACTCCTCTAGTGTAGTAGTCTGCTAGTACACTACTTCACAGGAAATAAAGTGTCAAGTGGTCGGCCCCTGGGCGATGGTTTGGGCTTACACTTACATCATGGATACAAACCCTTTTCTTCATGGGCTGGTTCTGGCCGGCGAAATCCATTACTTCCGGTTGCAACGGTCCGAGTGGGAGTCGAGGCTCGACGCGCTCCAGCAGTCCGGCCTCGATACCGTAGCCAGTTACATTCCGTGGTTGTGCCATGAGCCGCACCGGTTGCAGTTTGACCTGACTGGGAGCACACGGCCCGAGCTGGACCTTGGCGCGTTCATCGACCTGTGTGGGGCCAGGGGGCTGAAGTTTTTTGCGCGGCCGGGTCCGTTCGTGATGGCCGAGCTCAAGAACGAGGGCATCCCCTACCGGGTTTACAAGGACCACCCCGAATTGGTTTCCCCCACCTGGAAGGGCCTTCCGGTGCCCAACAAGAATCTGGACTACTCGGCCAAGGCCTTCCTGACCGCCACCAGACAGTGGTACCACGAGGTCGCGCAGGTGTTGAGACCGCGCCTGTGGTCCGCGGGAGGGCCGGTGACCGCTGTGCAACTCGACAACGAAATCGGCATGCTCAGCTGGGTGGCCAACAGTCCCGACCTGAGCGAGCAGGTGATCACCGACTTTGGCGACTGGATGCTCGACCAGTACACAAAAGCCGAGCTGATCTCCCGCTACGGGTTTGTGCCAGGCCGTGCGCACCTGGAAGACTTCTGGGTTCCGGCCGAACCGTGGGCGCTGGAGTTTGTGAATGACCTCGGCCGTTTTTTGCGCCTCCGCTTCAGCCGTTACGTGGGCTTTCTGAAAGACGCCCTGGCGATTGAGGGGTTGGGCCCGCTGGCCAACGTGGTGAACGTCCATGGCACTGGTGGGGGGCGTGGGCACCCCTTCCCCATCGGAATCAGCCAACTGCTGAAAACGTGGCAGGATCACCCCGACGTCACGGTGGGAACCGACATCTACTTGGGTGACCTTGGCGTGCACAACCTCGCCGACCTGTACCTGCTCAACGCGGCGACCCGGGCCACGCTGCTCCCCGGCCAAAGGTTGGGCAGCGTTGAGTTCGAAGCCGGCGATGGCGACTATGGTTCGAATCAGGGTCAGCGCTACGACCCCTCGGCGGCTGACCTGAAAGCTCGTTTGTGCTTTCGGCAGGGCTTCACAATCCTCAATTACTATCTGTACGCGGGCGGTCGAAACTACCGGCTCGACGAAAAGCCGGCCGACGGAAACGACCGGATTGCGTTCACCGGCGAACGCCACGGGTTTGCCGCGCCGATGGATCCGGAAGGCCGGCGCAATACCACGTGGGAACGGATCGGCCGCACAGTGCGCGCGGCAAGAGTTCTGGCCGACCACCTGAGCACCGCCACCGAGGAGACCGACAATCTGGCCTGGGGCTTCGTTCCCGACTGGTGGATGACCGATGCTCTTCCTCCGAACAGCAACCGGGCCAAGGCGTTGCGGGAAGATTTGGAGCGGCACCGTTCCGGCGTCAGCTGGGACCTGATGGCCCGCTGGAGCCTGCTTGCCGGCTACCGGTTCGCCGCCGTTGACCTGTCGCGGCACACCCCCGAACCCGGCTCGGTCTTGTTCTTGGGGAGTTGCTTGCATTTGAATGCCGACATCCAGCAACGTTTGGTCGATTGGGTCGGTGCCGGTGGCAAGCTGGTGCTGTGGGGCCCGTTGCCGACCCACACGCTGACCGGCACCCCCTGCACCTTGTTGGCGGACGAGCTCGTGGCCTCGAACGCGGGGACCCTTGAGGCACGGGCTGGTTTTCATCTGTCGGTGGTCCCCGAGGGACCGCTGGCGGGCTGGGCCGAAGCGAGCATTGGCCGTACCGAGACCTTTCAGGTGCCAGCCGATGCCGTGGTGCTGCTCCGCGCGTACCACAATCGGGCCGTCGCGGGGTTCGCGGTCACCGTAGAAAGGGGCCTTGCTGTTGTGCTCGGCGGTGAACTGCAGGGTCGTTCGGAACTTGCGCGGCAACTGCTGGGCTGGCTGGGCTGTGAACCGGGGTTGACGCACGATGCGGACGGTAGCGCCCTGGTGGTGGGAACCACCCGCGACCCCGAAGGTGGCCGCGTGTTGCACGTGATGAACCTCGACGGTTGTGAGACCCGGACCCACCTCTGGGACAACGGGCTTGCCCTCCTCGAAGAATGCGAACTGGTGCTAGGACCCAAGGAAGGACGGATGTTGCCGTTGGGTCTGTTCCCGGCAGGTGGCCCTGCGGGGGTGCGCGTGGTTTGGTCCACCGCCGAACTCGAGGGAGCCGATTCCCAAAGCCTGACTCTGCGCCGAAACCAACCCCAGGACACGCTGCTCGTCAGTTGCCCCGGTGGCCGCGTACCGCAGACCTCGGACGACTGGCAGGTTGAACCGGGACCCCGACCCGAGCAGTGGCGAATCACCTCGGCGCGGTTGGTTTGGCCGGCCACGCTGGTGCGGTTGGAGTTTGGGGTATAGCCGGCTGGTCAGGTCCGCTCTACCGTCCAGAAGTGCACGCCGCACACGCCCTGGAGAGTCTGGAGGTCAAGGGCTTCGTCGTGCGCCAAGTCCACGAGCCGGTCTTCGACCATCACCGGTTCGCTGGCGGCCTTGAGGGCCTCGAGCTCGCTACCCCGGGGGTAGCGGGGGCGTCCCGAGGTTCGCCACGCGGTGAAGGCGTTGCCGCGCACCTCGTCGACCACCCACTGACGAACCCGCCAGCGCCGATCGGGCAGGCCCTCGAACCGGAGCTTGCGGTCGATCTCGGCCCGGTCGAGTGTCCAATCCTCGCCAAAGAAGTGGGCCTTGGTGGCCTCGCTGAAGTTCCAGCTGAGGATGGCCAGATTGCCGTTGGCGGCACGGGTGGCGATGGTGTCGCGAGGGATCTGTCCCTCGGGCAGGAGTTCGTGGTCGTGCAGTTCGCTGAGCCACCGAAAGGCGTGGAACACAGGCTTGTTGACCCCGTCGACATTGATCAGGCCGTATTTGCCGCTGAAGGGGTCGAGACCGGGGCCGGATTCCTCGAAAATGTCGCTGAGCGTCCACCAACTGTAGCTTCCTACCAGACCGGTCACGTCGCGCAGCGTCTGCAGGGCGAACACGGCGCTGAAGGCGCTGTCTTTGCCGAACACATCCTCGTGGATGGGGCTGATGTTCCATTCGGTGTAGTGAACTTCGCGCGCAGGCTGACCAGCGTCCACGGAGTCTGCAGCGCGCACCTTGGCCACGGTGTCGCGGACCTCGGCGGCCATGGTCGGTTGACCCCGGTAGGCGAAGTCCTTCACGACGCGGCCCATTTCGAGGGCCACATCGGCGCAGTAGTGGTGGGTGCTCACGAAGTCCAGAGGAACGTTATTCTGGGCACAGAAGGCCGAGGTCTCGTCGATCCATTGATTCTTGCTGGTAGCCGGACCGCCCACCCGCAGTTGGCTGTCGACGGCCTTCACGGCCCGGGCGGTCAACTCGTACAACCGCAGGTAGCCGTCGAGGCCGCCCGACCAAAACGCGTCGATGTCGGGCTCGTTCCACACCTCAAAGTACCAGCTGCGCACTTCGGCCAGCCCGTAGCGGTCGATCAGCGACGTGGTGAACGCCGTGACGAGATCGGACCATTTGCCCTCGTCCTTGGGAGGCGTGATGTTGCCACGGTACTGAAAAATCGTCGCGTCGCCGCTGGCCAGGCCGTAGGGCATGAAGCTGAGCTCCAGGAAGGGCTGGGCGCCGTTTTCGAGCAAGAAGTCGACGATCTTGAACAGGTTGCGGAAGTTGTAGGGGTCTTTTTGGTCGTGGTCGCCCCGGTAGATGCCCACCAGGTCGTGCAAGATGCCGTGAAAGCGCACCCGCTTAAAGCCGATAGCCTTTTGCACGCGGCGAAAGTGCTCGCGCCAATCCTCGCGCAGGGTGAGGTAGGCGTGGCAACTACCCACGCATTCCGCGTGCAGCTTGGCGAACGGACGG
The DNA here is from genome assembly GCA_037142615.1 of Spirochaetales bacterium. Taxonomy (GTDB): domain Bacteria; phylum Spirochaetota; class Spirochaetia; order JABEVK01; family JABEVK01; genus JAIFLN01. Next base: position 44,202 of record JBAXAI010000009.1, read on the forward strand.
CTCGGGCCGTCGAGCCGGTAGGTCGCGGAGCGGGTCGTCATGAGGGCCTCCGGAAGCCGCAGGCCGCGAGCCCGCGCTGAATCACGGCCGCTTGGCTAAGAATCTTGGGAATCAGGCCAGTTTCGGCGTTGTCGAGCGACAAGAGCGTGATGCCCTTGTCGATGCCGATGGAACGCTCGGCATACCAAGGTTGGGAACCTTCCAAGTTGTAGGCGTCGAGGAACCCGTAGCGGCCCCAAAGTTTGGGTTGTTCGGCGCGAAGGCGCTCCAGGCTTTCGCTGACCTGATCGGGGAGAAACATGGAGCTCCCGGCCATGCCGCAGGGAGCCAACGTGCCGTCGTTCTTGTGCCCTTTGTGCTGCCTGCCGTCCCCAGAAGGGGGCGACCCGTAGCTACCCGAATAACCCTTCGGTCCGTCGCAGGCCGTGGGTCCCCAACTGTGCGCCGAGAACGCCTTCCAGCCTTCGGGGTTGGCGGTGCACCACGCTTGGGCCGTGACGCTGGCACGATACGAATTCTCCCACCAGTCCAGCCCGAGCGGATCGACAAGGCCTTTTACGGGCAGGAAAGCCTGGCAAAACTGGTGCACGAACAGACTGTTGCTGCGGCAATGAACGAACTCCGGCAAACCGCCCCACGAGCCGACATTGCGCTCGAAGGCAGTGAGCATCGAACCGGGCACAGGGTGGCTTTGGCTCCCTGCGCCCAGCACGCACATCAAGAGCTGCTCGGCGTAATGGTCCCACGAGCCTTCAAAGCCGCGTTCGGGCCCGTAGTACCCCATGGCGAAGTACTTTTTGTCGGGTGTGCGGTACCAGTCCCACTCGATGCCTTCGACCAGCTCGTCAAATTGCCGACCCAGGGTGCCACCGAAGTAGGTGCCGGCCGTCACGAAACCGGCGGCCAACAAGGCCGTGTCGATGACGCTGACTTCGCAGTTCCAGGCCTTGAGGCCGCTTTCGGGCACCAGGAAGTGATAGTAAAAGCCGTGGACACGGGGGGTGTTCTGGTGCGCCTTCAGCACTTCCCTGGCGCGCTGCTCGGCCTGCGCCCGGGTGACCCAACCCCGCTCGATGCCGATAGGGAGCGATGCCAGCGAAAAACCGGTGGCCGCAATGCTACCGGGCTGATCGGTCTTGGCCTCGCCCCAACCGTCGCGGGCATGCCCGTGAACGGTTTGTTCCCAAAAGTAGTCGAAACTCGCCCGAGCCTCGTCGAGGGCCGCCCCCGCAAGTCGGAACCGGGTTTGACTCATTTTTTGCCCCCGGCGGTGAGACCCACCTTTTTCAGGCCGCGCTGGATGGTGGGCGACTTCATGACGGCCTTCCAAACCACGCCGCTGGCGAGGTTGGCCAACGACAGCACGGTGATGCCTTTGTCGATGCCGATGACATCGGGGTTGATCCACACGGGCGAGCTCTTCGGGTTAAAGGCGTCGGCAAACCCATAGGTGCCGCTGAGCCCCGGGACGGCGGCCAACGCGTCGGTGGCGCGGGCAACCAACTCAGGCACGAACATGGCGCTTCCCAGAGGTCCGGCCGGGGCCAGCGTGCCGTCCACGAAGTGCTGGTCGTTATTGAACCCCGAAGGCGCCGAGCCGTAGCGGCCCTCGTAGCCGTGTTGCGAGTCGCTGGCGGTGTAGCCCCAAAGATCGGTTCCAGTGAACTTTTGAGCCGACACGCTGGCATCGACCGAGTTCTGCCACCAGTCTACCCCCTGCTTGTCCTTGAGTCCGCGGAAGTCGATGAAGGCGTGGCTGTACTGGTAGGTGAAGAGGCTTCCAAACCACGAGTTGATAAAGCCCCCGGAGCTTCTGTGGCGGGTGAACGCGTAAAACTCCTCGCCGGTCAGAGGAGTCTTGGTGTTGCCGGCGCCCAAAATGTACATGCCCAAGCCCTCGGCATAAAAGTCCCACTTGCCGTTGAACATCGGTTCGTCGGTCCACGACATAAACACCTGCTGGCTAACCTTGTTGGTGAACCGGAGCCAGTTCATGCCTTCGGCCAGAGCTTCGGCACGGGCTGCCAGGGCCGGCGAAAAGTACTGGCCGGCAGCGAGCGCCCCGAGAATCAGAAGCATGGAGTCGACGCTGCTCACCTCGCTTCCCGGCGACGGCCGCGAAGTTCGCATGTCGACAAAGTGGTACCAAAAGCCGAACTGGCGGTCCATTTTTTCGAGGGTGGTGAAGGTGCCGGCCACGCGGACTTCGGCCTCTTTGCGATCGATCCAACCGGCATCGGCCGCCACCACGAGAGCCGCGAGCCCGAAACCCACGGAAGCCGTGCTGGCCAGATTGGCGTTGCCCGGCCAGCGGTCGCGGATCATGCCGTAGCCGGGCGAGTCCTTGCCGGTGTTGACCTGCTCGAGAAAAAACTTGGTCGAGAGCCTGAGCTCGGTCTGCTCGGCGGGCGTCAGTTTGGCCAGCCAGGCGGCCTCGGCAGACGAGGCCGGGCCGAGGAGAGCAACCAGCAGAAGGACAAAGGGGGTTCGGTTCAAGAGGCGCTCCTGGAGGTTCGGTTCGGGTTGAGTTCGGCCAGCTTCACGAAGCGGGCAATGAGATCGTCGAGGGCAAACGACGGGAAGCCCGTCAGGTAGGTATGCGCCGTGTTCGCGAAGCCGCGGGTCCAGCGGTCGTCGATACCGGCCTTCCCGACGAGGGCACCCAGAAGGCTGCCAGCGGTGGCGGCCGTGCAGTCGTTGTCGAGGCCCATGGCCACCGTGTCGGAGATGGTCTTGGTGAAGTCGCCCTTGCCGAGGAGCAGGCCGAAAATGGTGAGGCAAGCGTTGTTCCGGGTGTGCGCCGAGGGCATTCCCGGGAAGCGCTCGTCGACGGCCTTCCGGGCCGCGAGGTAGTCGGAGAGGTTTGGACCGAGCTCGAGGGCCCAGCGCACGTCGCGGGCCAACTCGCAATCCGCCGGAATCTCGGAGAGCCCCACATCGAGGCAACCGCGCACCGTGGTTTCGCAGAAGGCGGCCGCCTGCGCTGCGGCCCAAAACATCTCGCCGTAGACGCCGTTGCGACGGTGGCTGAGCCAGGCGTCCCGATAGGCGAGTTCAGCCGCCTGCTCGGGCCGACCGGCGCAGGCCCAGGCCCACCCGTCTGAGCGGATCGCGGCGCCGATGATGCCCGTCCACATGTTGTCCACCTCGCCGGTGAGGGTTGCGGGGACCCCGGCCTTCAGGTTCTTGAGGGCGATGTCCTCGGCGGTGCACGCGATGGGCAGGTGCTCGAGCCAAAAGGCGCCCACGTCGTCGGTGGTGAAGTCGAAGCCGTACTTTTCGAGCACCAGCAGGGCAACTTGGGTGTAAATGAGGTCGTCGTCGACGGGCACGCCGTTCATGCCGGTCAGGCTGAAGGCCTTGCGGGGGCTGACCCCATAGTGCAGGCCTTCGGGGTCGGTGACCTCGTGCCAGTACTCGGTGGGGGGAAACGGCGTACCCGTCTGGCGGGCGAAGTCCTTCATCCTCTCGATGGGCCAGCCTTCTACCGGCAGCCCCAGGCAACAAGCGGCGAAGCGTCCGAGCACCGCGCCGGCCATCGTGTCCGCCAGAGTTTTGGGCTCGAGACGGTCAAGCAAGGTCCGTGGCCCCTGGGGCCGAAGAGCCCGAATTGCGGCCAAGTCGTTGGGCTCGCGCCGGGCCAACTCGGCCTCGGGCTCCAGGGCCACGATCTCGGCCACTGCGGCCTGAAGTTGGCCCTCGATGCGCGCGAACACCGCCGCAACAGCCTCGGTGCTCCCGCGCTCGCTCTGCTGCATGCCGAACTCGCGCATTTGCCACAGGTTGTGGTCCGCCTTCGAAAAGTCAGGGTATCGCATGGTCACTCTCCTGTAATTCCAGCCTTGTCAATACTTTGCACAAACCATCGTTGCATAACCGCGTACAGAGCCAACAAGGGCGCGGTCGCCAGCAGCAGTCCGGCCATCCGCACGGCCTCGTTGATCTTGTCGACCGACCCGGTGGCACCGCCGGGGTAATGCTTCTCGAAGGCCGCCGTGAAGCGGTCGATCTGCAACGGAAGGGTCGTCCAGCCGTCGCCAAAGAACAGGCCCGACTGAGCCGTCTCGTTCCAGTACCACACCATTGAAAACAGGAAGGCGATGAGAAAGGCCGGCGCCATGAGCGGCACCGTGATGCGCAGGAACACCTTGGCGGCGCCCGCTCCATCGACCAGGGCTGATTCCTCGAGGCTCTTGGGAATCATGCGCGCAAACTGGAAGAACAGCAGGATGAACAGCGAGGCACCGATGCCCTGAGCCAACAACGCGGGCACAACGGTCGAAGCGAGCCCTCCAAGCAGATTCAGGTCTTTGAACACCAGGAAGCGCGGGATGAGAAGCACCTGCGGGGGCAGTATGAACACCACGAGCATGAGCACAAAGGCTAGTCGACTGCCGGGAAAGGGGTAACGGGCAAACCCGGTTCCCACCAAGGCGCATACCAGCGTTTGGGCCAAGGCGGGGAGCAGGGCCGCCAGCAGCGTCAGGGTCAGCGTCGTCGGGAAGTTGAGCACCACCCAGGCCCTGGTGAAGTTAGCGACGTCGGGCTGGCGTGGCAGCCATTGCACCATGGGGTCGAGCAGGTCGGTAAGGCTCTTGAAACTGGTGGCCACCATGAACAGCAGGGGGTACAGGTACACGTAGGCTATGCCAGCGAGGACGGCGTAGAGCGCGATTCGAAGGCCCAAAGGACGAAGCCGCTTCATTCGGGCCTCCGCTCACGGGCTGGCCGCAAAAGCCACACGCACAAGCCCAACAACAGCGTCGTCACCGCGAACTGGCTCCAAGCCAGAGCCGAAGCATAGCCAAAACCTGTGGCGACGTTGAACAGGTTGCTCGTGATGAGAAGGATGATTTCGTTTTCGCTGAAGGTGCTCATCTGAACGATGGTGTACAGCGCGTTCACCAGCATCAGGGGCTTGAGGGTCGGCAACGTGATCTTCCAGAAGCGTTCCCAGGCGTTGGCGCCGTCGATGGATGCGGCTTCGTTCATCGCGGGATCGAGCTTTTGCAACGCGGCGAGGAACACCAGAATCTGCACGCCCGAGAACCAGAGGATGAGGATGAGCTGGCTGAAAAGCCAACTCAGCGGGTCGGCAAGGAACCCCGGCATCCAGTCGCGCAAGAAGGCCAGAATGCCGTATTTTTCGATCTGCGGGATGGTCGAGGCCCCCTGCGAGCTCAGTTCACGGATGAGCGGGCCGCTCATGATGACCACGGGCAAGAAGAACAACGTGCGGAACAGCCCCCGCAGAGGAAAGCTGCTCGAGAGCATCAGGGCGATCAGGCAGGCAAAGATGACGATGACAGGCACCGCTACTAGCAAGTGCTGGAGGCTCGAGAGGAGTGCGGTGACGAACTCGGTGTCGGTAACAAAGGCCCAGGCGTAGTTGGCCAGGCCGACGTCCTTGGTGACAATGCCCTCGGTGTTGGTGATTTTCACTTCGGCCAGACTCAGCAGAAAAGAGCGAACCAAAGGGAAAACAGTGAGGAGCACAAACCCGGCCAGCCAAGGGAGGTTGAAGGCCAGACCGGTCAGGGCGCGGCGAAGGTGCTTGAGGGTCACGGGCGGGCCTCCTTGCCGGGCTTCAGGCTGTAGGTGTCGTCGCGGTAGTCAAGCACGAGTACCGACCCGTCGTCGAAGGTTTCGGTGACAACGGGCCCGGCTTCTTCGACGCGGCTGACCAGCGCGCGGGTTTGCACCAGGTCGAGCGCGGGAGCAATCCAGGCCAGGGCCTCTTTCAGGGGGCCCTTCCAGTCCGACCACGAACTGCTGAACAGACGCAGGGCACTCATCTCGAGTTTCCAGGTTGGCTCGGCGGTAAAATAGACGCTCGGCCCGAGCCCGAAGTCGACCATGCGCAACAGGTCGTGCGGCAGGTCTGGTGAGTAGTTTAGGTCGCCTCCGTACAGGGCCACCAACCCGTGGAGCAGGTTGGGAATAAACGGAACACTGGCCCCGCCCCAGCGCAGACCGGAAGACCAGGCCGGAAAGCCGATGATCGAGCGCACCGTCGGTAGGGCCCATTGGGCAGGATCCAGCAGGGTCAGCTCGGCACCGCTGGACTGAACCAAGTTTTGCAGCAGGGCCCGGCGCTCCTCGAGGGCCCTGACGCGGCCGCCGCCACCTGAGTTTCCCCAACCGCTCAGGAGGCTCCCCTCGTCCCAGAGTGCGACACCGGCTCCGGTCGCCCTTGCAAACGGAGCAAAGGCCCGAGCTTTCTCGGCCATGGCGGGCGGCGAGAGCAAAGTGAGAGCGGGGCGTTCGCCCTGGAAGTCAAACCGCAGGGCCGTCGTGTTGTACCGAAGGGCCGGGTCGGTCCAAAGATTCCAGCCGGGGTTGCCGTCGGTGGCCAACATCACGCTCCCAGCCAACTGAACCACGGGCACCTTCTTTTTCAGGTCGGCGACCAACTTGGCAAGCCCGTCGGCGGTGCCGGCAAAGCCCTTGCCCACTTGATTGGTGGCAGGCTGTCCCCAACCCTCGCCGCCATTCTGCCACCCGGCGAGTACGATTTGCCCGGGGGCGCGGGCGAAGGTAGAGGCCTCGTCCACCAGGGCCCGGGCCTGCGCAGCTGTGGTCATCACGATTTCGCCGCGACCAACGAGTTGCCCGGTCGAGGCCGCGCCCAGGAGGGTTAGGTTCCAGGAGGCGGGCCGTGTATCGATCTTCTGCACACCCGAGGCAAGCCAGGCCTTTCGCACGCGCTGGGCGAGTCCGAGCCAAGTGGCCTGTTCGCCGGCAACAAAGCGATACAGCACCGAAAGATCCGTCTTCTGGCGCTCAACAGGCACTACCGTGATTCCGGCGCCGGTTCGTGCGGTTGGCTGAACGTAGGGCTTGCGGACCTGAAAGCTGGCCGTCAACCACGTGAACCCCGTCGTCACTCCGGCAGGCCAGGCTTGGATGGAGGCGAGCTCGCCGCCGGAAACCAGTTCAGCAACCCAAGCCGCTTTGTGCTCTTCGCGGACAAGACCATACACCGGCCACTGAACCCTGTCCCAACTGTTCCAGCTCGGCTCGGTGCCGTCGGCCATATCGACGCCCCACACAGGCTTGACCCAGGCCTCGCTTCCCGTCGGGGCTTTTTCCCGGAAAGGAACCAGCGTCCCGGGGCCATCGGGAAGAACCAGATAGCCCTTCGGGTCGGCGCCCTTGGCGGCTCCGAGGAAGGGGTAAAGCCAGACGCGGGCGAGCCGGTTGTCGCCGCCGTCGCGCACACCGTTCGCGGGAACCCGCACCAAAATACCGTCGTCGGCCACGGTAACCTCGACGTCGAGCTCGATGCCGCTCTGCGCGAACTTGACGGTGCCTCGGGCCCCACCGGGAAGTTCGGTCACACTGACCACGGACCCCTCGGTGGCGGCGCTGGCCCTACGGGTCACAACTGCGGCCTTGGGGTACCAGTCGATCGAGACGCCGCTCTTGGCAAATCCGGCCCAGGCGTCGTTCAGGTCAGCCAACTGAGCTTCGGGAGGCGCAGAGTTCCAGAGAACCCGGTTGCGGCTGTCAGTGACCTGGATGGACAGGTCCACAGGGCTCATGCGAAGGGTCAGGGGTTGGGCCGACAGCCCGAAGGAAAGCAAGAAGAGACCTGCGGTGAGGGCTGCCGGAAAGCCGGACCGGCAGGACTTTTGGCACTGGCGGGACTGGCGACTAGCGTCTCGCATGGGCTTGTGCCTCCGAAAACAGGCTGGTGAGGAAGCCTGCAAGCTGGTCCCAAAGGACATAAAGAAAGCCGGCGACGAGGGCCAGGATGAGCGCCGCGAACACGGTGAGAAGCACATTCTTGACCATTTGCCGGAAACTGAAGCCGTGAAGTTCGGCCAGACCGGCAAGCCCCAGGCTCACGCTCCAGCCCCAGGCTGCGGCGGCACCGAAGTCGAGCAAAAAAGCCTCCTGAAGCGAAAGTGCGCGTGAAACGACAGCGAAAACGGGCCAACTTATGACGAGGGGAACCAGCGAAAGCGCCAACACCGACAGGACCTGCGTTCCTTTGCCGTTGCCAAAGTCGAGCGTCGAGACCAGCCAGTTCGCCAGTGCGACCACGACGACTGGCACGATCAGCACCAGCAATTCGGTGGTGAGGTTGAGCCACTCGAGGTCGGGACGGGCAAACAGCCAGCTTGCCAGCCAGTAACTGGCGAGGTGGAGAAGGGTCGCGCCAAGCAACACCAGCAACGCCGCCGTCGGGCCGAACACCTGGTGGCGACGGATGGCCGTGGCACCGTCGAGCGGGTGCAGGGCGAACCAACCGACAAACTGCAACCGCAGGGTCAACTTCTCTTGCCAAGTGGTGCCCGTGCTCAACTGCCACGGAAGAATACGGCGGTACACGGGAATCTCGAGGCGGGGATGAGCCTTGCGGTGGCGCGAGGCGAACCATGACCACACGGACAAGACCAGCAGGAGTGTTCCGAAGGTAGGAGCCAGATATTGCCCGAACCAGCGGTCCCGCAGTTCCCGGAACGAGTCGGACCAACCCTGACGGCCGTTGCCGCGCTCAAACGAACCCAACGCGGTTTCGTAGTCACCCGCGAGGAACTGGCCGCGCGCGATGCCCTGATGCGCCAGGGCAAATAAGGCGTCACGGGCAAGAACCTGTTCCCAGAGGCCCCGGCTTTCGAGGTATTTGCCCTGCTCGTGCAGGTCGAGGCCCTGGTACACGAGGCGGGCGAAGGCGGTCGGCACCGCGTGAATGAGCAGGCCGCGCGCGTTATCGAGAAGGAGCAGGCTGCCGTCGGGCAAGGCTGCCAGACCGCTGGCCGACTTCACGCCACCGGCCAACTGCGGGTCGGCACTCGCGCTGAAGCCGAAGATGATGTTGCCCTCGCGGTCGTGCACGGTGACGAAACCGCCGGCGTTGACGGTCAGGAGATGCCCCTGCGCGTCGGTGGCGACGTCGGCCAAGGACTTGCTGCCGGTGTAACCGCTGGCCAAGAGGTTGGAGCCGGCGACGTTGAGCCGCCGAAGTCCGGCCTTATCACCCTTGGTAACGGTGAGGATGAGCCCTTCCTGATCCAGCGACAGGTTGTCCGGCGACGGTGGGACCGAGCTCAGCAACCGGGCCTGCTGTTCCTTGTTGAAAATCAACCGCTGAAAGAGAAGTTGTAAGTCGAGCTTGACCGGATTCACCCCGTAGTAACCTAAGAACTCGCCGACACTGGACAAGACCACCAGGCCGTTGCTTGAGCCCTGGCTCATGACGGTGACCGTGCCCTGATGGTCGACCACCAGTTTGCGGGGCTTGAACTCACGTTTCTCGCCAAAGAGTTTGGAGTCGGGTCGGCCTAACTGGAGAAGGCGCTCACCTTGCTGGGACCACGCCGAGACCGTGTCGTCGCCCGCGTCGGCCACCCACAAGCGTCCATCGGGGCCAAAGGCAACACCGGAGGGCTTTTGCAGCGTCCCTTCGCCGACGGTGACCCAGTTCCAGCCTGCTTCGGCGGGTGTGCCCAGTTGCAGGCGGCCGTTCCCGGTGTCGGCGACCAAAATGCGCCCCGCGGCGTCCGTGGCCACGTCTTCGGGGTCGGCCAGCCCCAGCGGAAGCTCGAGGTCGGGTGCAGGCAGGTAGGCGGTGGGACTGCCCACCCACCAGCCGAGGCGGCCGCTGGTCCAGGTCCACCACGGCGCGGTCTGCGCTGCGAGCGAGCCGCCCAACAGGAGGGCCAGTGCCAGCGCGCGGCCGGCCGCCCAATTCGGGCCCCTCATTTGATCCCCGAGCGGGCCATGGTGTTCATCACGCGGCCCTGGAACACGATGAAGACGATGAGGTTGGGCACAAACATGAGCAGCGATGCGGCCGCGGCCATACCCTGCCCGGCCACGGTCGTTCCGCTCGAACTCGCCAGCGTACCCAAGTAGAACGCCAGAGTCTTGAGGTCTTCACCATCCACAAACAACGAGCTGGTTTCGGCATTGTTCCACGCGGCCTGGAAGCTCAGGATGGCCACCGTCGACAACGCGGGAGCGACCAGCGGCACAATCACCTGAAAGAAAATGCGCGCGTCGCCGGCGCCGTCGATGCGGGCGGCTTCGATGAGCTCGTCGGGCACTTGATCGACGAATTGCTTGATGAGGAACACCCCCACCGGCATGGCCAACAGCGGCAGGATGTGGGCGAACACCGTGTCGAGGATGCCCAGTTGGCTCATCACCAGGTAGCGTGGAATGGTCACCGCGATAGGCAGGAACATCAGGGCCAGGGTGTTGATCTCGAACAGCAGTGACCTGGCGCCGAACTTTTTCTTCGACAGCGCATACGCGGCCAGGCTGCCGGTGAGCACCGAGAGCACCACGACACTCAGGCTCACCACGAGGCTGTTGGCCAGGTAGCGGCTGAAGGGAATACCTCCCTTATCGATTTGACCGAACAGGTCGCTGAAGTTCTGCAGCGTCGGATGCCCGGGGATGAACACCGGCGGAAAGGCGAACAGTTCGTCGAGCGGCTTGAACGCGTGGAACACGATGAACAGGATGGGCAACGCCATGAACAGCGCCAGCGGGAACAAAAACAGGTAGAGGGGAAGCTGCGCCTTGTGAAAACGTTCGGGGTTGAAGCGGGCGTGTTTCATGCTCAGTCCTCCTTGTTCCCGAAGGTTTTCCAGGCCAGGCGGGCCACGATCCAGACGAGACCCAGCAGGACCACCGACACGGCAGCCGCGTAGCCCATCTCGTAGCGGAAGAAGCCGTAGTCCTCGATGTGGTTGACGATGAGCTGGCCGGCGTTCTGCGGCGTGGGGTTTTGACCCGACAATTGTACACCGATGGCGCCTGCCTGGAAGGTCCCGACGACAGCCATGACGGCCCCGAAGAGCATCTGTGGCTGCATGCTCGGCAGCGTGATGTACACCGTCTCCTGAAAGCGGTTCTTGATTCCGTCGAGAGCGCCGGCCTCGTACAACTGCGGATCAACATTGAGCACGCCGGCGAGCATCGCCAGAAACCCGACGCCCATGCTCCCCCAAATGGTCACAACCATCATGATGGGCATCAGGAACAGGGGATTCGTGAGAAACTGCACAGGCTCGCGCAAGAGCCCGGCGTTGAGCAACAGGCTGTTGAGGTACCCCACCTGGTCGCCCGAGAACACGATGGACCACACCACCGAGATGATGACGCCACCGGTCAGCGACGGCGCGTAGATGAACAGGCTGAGAATGGTGCGCGGGAGGCGCGGAACCTGAGCCAACGCCCAGGCCAGCACAAAGCTCAACAAATAGCCGCCGAGCCCTGCTACAATGGCGAACTGCAGTGTGTTGGGCAGTACGTTCTTCATGAAGGTCTCATCCTGCGTGAACAGGCGAACGTAGTTGTCGAGACCGATGAAGCGCGGGGGTTGCAGCGTGTTGAACCACGTGAAGCTCAGCGCGATGGCCGCCAGCGTGGGAATCAAGATGAAAATGGCAAACAGGAGCCAGTAGGGTGCCAGCAGCACCAGCACGGTGGGGTCAAACTTCTTCTTCATGGCGAGGTCCCCAAGAGAGTCTGGATGGTGTCGATGTCGGGCACGGGCCACGGTTTGGTGAGCTTGCCGTCGGCCGCGTAGCCAAACTCCGCCAACTTGCGCAGAATCTCGCGGTCGGCAGCGAGGGCTGCCTGGTCCACAGCTTCGCGGGGGTTGGTGCCGTTGAACACCATTTTGTTCCAGGCGTCGCTCATCTGCCGCTCGACCATGTAGGTGCCGGGCATTTTGGGGGCCTCGCGCAGCCACTTCCACTGGGCCAGGATGGCGGCCTTGTGGCTGGCGGGAATGGGGGTCTTTTCGAAGGCCTTGAGGTTGGCCGGGAACCACAGGTTGCTCAGGCCGTAGGTCGACAGCACGCGCTGCGAGTAGCGGGCCTGGGTGTCGCCCGAAAGCCACCATTGCAGAAACTTCCAGGCCGCGTCGGGGTGTTTGCTGCCCGAAAAGATCACCGCAGTGGCCCCGGAACCGGGGGCCCAGCGCTGCACGTTGCCCGAGGCGTCGGCTATGCCGGGCTGGGGAGCCAGGTCCCACGAGCCATTGAGCTCGGGAGCCGACCACAACAGCTGAACGTAGCTGGTCGCGTTACCAATGCCCAGCGGAATGCTGCCATCCTTGAAATGCTCGAAGAACACCGGCACCTGCATGGGCAGGCTGTACAGCGTGAACATCTCGGCGAGGAAACGCAGGCCGGCGAGGGCTTCCTCGCTCCCGAGGTCTGTCCCCGAGCCGTCGGGTTTGTACAACCGGCCACCAGCTTGGTTCACGAAGGGCAGGGTCTGCGGAAAGCTTTTGAAGCCCGCGCCGCCGGCGATGGGCAGGTACACCTGGAGCCCGTTGCGGCGCAGGGTTGGCACCAGGTTCACAAGGTCTTTCCACGTGTCGGGGGGGTGCACGCCCAGCTTGCCCAGAATATCCTTGCGGTAGAAGGTGAGCCAAAAGTCCTGGGTTTCCGGGAAGGCGTACACCCCCTCACGCAGAACAAGGGGCAGGAACGACCCCGGCATGAACTCGCTGGCCAACTTCGAAAACCCAGGCTTGCCGCGCAGGTCGGTCAGCGCGCCGCGAAGGGCCAGCTCGAAGGGCAGCCAGTTGCTGAGCCCGAGTCCGACGTCGGGAACCCGGCCCGCCGCGTTGGCAAGGATGATCTTGCCTTCGTCGGGGATCAGCGAGATGCGAACCCCCAATTCGGGCACTTCCTCGTCGGCCATTTGCTGGATGAGCTCGGCCTGAGCGCGGGGGCGGTTCACCCACACCGACAGCGCGGCGCTGGCCGTGTCGCGGCGGTTGTACTCGGCCGGGGCGAACGACAGCCAGAAACGGCGTACTCCGTCGGACCAGCGCTCGAGCCAGTTCACCGAGCGCGGCGAGTTCGCCAGATAGCCGACGGGCGCCACCGTGATCAGGTCGAGGTCGAGCGCCTGATCCTCGAGCAGGGCGCGGGTGGCGGCCAGCATTCCCGATACCGAGCCGGAGCCTTCGGAAAGCCAACTTCGGCGGTACGGCAACTGGTCGCGCTCGAGGGCCAACTGGCGCAGGCGGTCGCTGGCGATGCGCAGGTTCACACCCTCGCGGGTTTCTCCTGCGGTGCCCACCGCGGCTGAGAGCTCTTTGCCGGCCGCTTGCAGCTCGTCGGCCCAAGCCACCAGCAACTCACCAGCACCCGGAAGGTAGTCGTCGAGCTTCCAGTCGCGCAGTTGGTCCTGGGTGTCGCCGGTGAGAGCGCGCAGTTGCAGGCCCAGGTCGCGGGTGGTGGCAAGCACCGTGTCGACCTTTGCCAGAACCCCTGCGAGCGGGGCGAGCGTCACGGTCAACTCGAGCGTGTGCGTTCCGGGTTCCAGCTCGAAGGCGAGCGGTTGGCCGGTGCTGTCCAGAAGGGGGGCCGACGTCCAGCTGGGCACCGCAGGCAGTCGCACCACGCCGTCGGTGGTCACCGGGCGGCCGTCGAGCCGGGCCAAGCGGAAGCTCGCTCCGTTCACCTTTCCCGTGATGCGGGAATGGAGCCAGATTTCCTGGGGTCCCGCGACGGCCGTGGTGAACTGCCACGTCAGCGACTGGCCGGCGGTCTTCCACTCGCGGCCACCGACGGCGTTGAGCAACAAGTGGTCGGTGTCGTAAGGCGACAGTTCGGGGTCACGGAAGGTTTCGGACGCAACAGCCAAGTCGGAGGTGGCCAGGGCACGCTCCCCTTCCAGGTACGACGGCGAACCCTCGGCGTGTCGCTCACCGGCCGAAAGGCGCGGCCAAGGCTGAGCTGCCGGTTGAGGGACAGACCCCGTTACCACCATCCCCGAGCTGAGAGCCTCGACCCGGTATGACTTGGCTCCAGCAGGGGCCGAAAGCAGCAGGTCCAGGGTCCCATCGTTGAGCCTCAACTGCCGCGCGGTTTGAGTCGCGGCGGGGTGGCGGCGGGCGCGAAGGTCATTTCCAAAGCGGTCGGTGCGGGGGTCGGAGTCGAGAACAAACTCCAGCGGCACACGGCCTCGAAGTTCCGAAAGCACTTTGCCCGTGGCGTCGAGCCAAACAATGCTCACGAGTGCGGGGGGTGCGAAATTGGCGTCGAGTTCGAGGTCGACGGCAAGGCGAAAAGGCTGGCCTCCCTCGGTGGGCGAGGCCGGAGCGAGCGACGCCGCGACCGAACCAACTCCCGGGGGAGACCAGGCAGATAGGGCCGACGCCTGCAGACGGCAGGTCGCCGGCAAAACAAATATCCCAAAGAGAAGGGCAAGCGCCCCGAGAACTCCAGCGACGACCTTGAACAGGTTCGGGTTTCTCACGGCGCTCTTCCCAACTTACTTAATGAAACCGAGCTTGCGGGCGGCTTCCTTGTACTTGGTGTTCGACAGCGTGTTGAGCTCGTCGATCACGTCGGCCACTTTTACGTCACCGCGAACCGAGTTCCACAGCAGGTCGCCGATCTTTTGTCCGGCCTTGACCTGGCCATCCCAGCGGGCGGGAATGTAACCGGGGAGCCATTTGAAGGCTTCGACGACGCCCTTGTCGAGAGTGGCGTAAAGGGCCTTCACACCGGGGACGGTCTGCACTTTGAAGTACGCGTCGAGCACCGTCTTGTCGGTCACCATGGGCAGGGTGCTGGGCAGCGTATTGGCCTTGGCGGCGAGTTGCAGACGCTTCAGGAAGCCTTCTTTGCCCCAGCTCATCCATTTGGCGAACTCGTAGGCTTCGGCGGGGCGCTTGGTCCCGTTGGCGATGCCAACGTAGTCGTTGACGATGATGGTGCGGCCACCAGGAACGCCGATGAAGTCCCAGTTGAACTTGGCGAGCTTGGTGATATCGGGAACGGCCCAGGTTCCGTCCCAGCGCAGGGCGATGTTGCCGTTGTTCCAGGCTTCGCCGTGCCAGCCACCGGGGAACTTGTCCTTGATGTCCTTGGGCTGGGCTTCCCAAACGGCGGGAGCGGTCCACAAGCTCTTGGCGAGCGCGATGCCTTCGAGGAACTCCTTGCTGTTCAGGTTGAACTTGCTGCCATCCCAGGTGAAGTAGCCCATCTTGGGGTTGGCCGCCGAGGCGTACCAGTCGACGATCTGGACTTCTTCGCTCAGGGGCAGCACGCCGCTGGCCGGT
Source organism: Spirochaetales bacterium (assembly GCA_037142615.1). Lineage (GTDB taxonomy): Bacteria > Spirochaetota > Spirochaetia > JABEVK01 > JABEVK01 > JAIFLN01. Next base: position 59,251 of record JBAXAI010000009.1, read on the forward strand.
TGGTTGTAGTCCTTCATGATCTTGGTGAAGTCAGCAAGCTTCCACGCGGTGGTGGGGGCCTTGGCGTTCGCGCCTTCGAACACGTCCTTGTTCACAAAGTAGCCCATCATGTGCAGGGCGAACGGAACGGCGAAGGTCTTGCCGTTGTAGACGGTGGCGCCGGAGACGACCTTGGGAAGGGTGCTGTACTCTTTGTCGGCCTTGGCGAGGGCGCTGATGTCCATCACCCAGTCGTTGGCCAAGGCCCCGGGGATAGTCTGGAGCATGAACACGTCGGGCAAGCCACCAGCAGCGGCGGCAGCGGCGAGGGCGGCGGGCCAGTCGCCCGTAATGCGGTCGTCAATCTTCACCACGATGTTCGGGTGAGTTTCCATGAACGCAGCGATCATCTGCCGTTCGATGTTGTTTTCTTCGGCCGTTCCCAAGTTCCAGTTGGCGTACTTGAGCGTGACCGTCTGAGCGGACAGACCAATGACCAGCATGGTCATGGCCAGAATTACCAGGAATTTCTTCATGGTTTCCTCCAAAAAATCGATTCCGGCAGTCCTACGGACCACCACGGGGTTTAGACCCCGATTTCCACCACGATTGAGCTGGATGTACCCGGGGCCGGAGCCTCGGCTAGTCCATCGGGACGGAGTACCCCGTCCTGCACCAACGAGCGCACCCGGTTACCAGGACCCACCCGCTTCACCTCGATCTCGACCCGGCCGCCGCGGAAGGGGCGCCCGTAGCGGAACCCCGGCCATTCTGCGGGTACCAGCGGCGCCACCCGCAACTTCCCGCCCTCGGGTCGAACGCCCAGCAACCAGTGGACGGCCATGCGGTGCATCCACTGGGCGCTGCCGGTGTACCAACTCCAGCCGGCCCGGCCGTGCAGGGGCGAATCGGGGCCGTCGATGTTGCCGGGCATCACGTAAGGTTCGGCCTGCCAGCGCTCGGGGTTGGCCCCCCGTTTGGGAGGGCAGATTCGGGCCCAGGCCTCCCAGGCCAACTCAGCGTTGCCCAACAGCGCCCAAGCCCACACGGCCCAGGTCGCGGCGTGGCTGTAGGTGCCGCCGTTCTCGCGAAGACCGGGGGCGTAGCGCGTGATGTAGCCGATGTCGGTGCGGGGGCTGTGATAGGCCGGTCGCAACAGCACGGCTCCGTCTGCCTCGAGCAGCTCTTTTTCGACGCTCGCCATAGCCGTTGCCTGCCGCTCGGCGGGCGCCAGCCCGGAAATGACCGCCCAGGTCTGCGGGTTGAGAAAGATCCGACCCTCGCTCGCCGACGCCGTGCCGAGAATCTCAGCGTTGTCGTTGGTGGCGGCGTGGTACCAGGCTCCGTCCCACGCGTGGGCTTCGAGGGCCTTGGCCATGCCCGCGCGCAGGCCACGGCAGGTCTTGGCGAAGGCAGGGTCGCCGCGCTTCTCGACCAGCGGGGCCCAACGCTCGAGGATGAAGCCGAGAAACTGGGCCACCCACATGCTCTCGCCCTTCATCTGGTTGCCCACCGCCGACAGGCCGTCGTTCCAGTCGTGGTCACCCATCAGTGGGATTCCCCGGGGAGAGAAGCGGCTGAAGGCCTTCTTGAGCGCGCGCTCGCAGTGTTCGCGGATCGTTGCTTCGCCGCCGTCCTGCCAAGGGGCCATGCGGTCGAGAATCGCTTCATCGCCGGTTTCTTCGAGGTACAGTTCGACAGCAAAGGGAAGCCACAGCAAGTCGTCCGAACAGGTGCCGCGGGGGCCCCCTCCCCGGATGGTGAACCACCAGTGCAGTACGTCCCCTTCCTGAAACTGATGCCCGGCGTGCAGCACAATCTGGTCTGCTGTGCGCTCGGGGTGGCTCTCGAGCCAGACCAGACTGTCTTGCAGTTGGTCGCGGAAGCCCCAGCCGGCGCTCACTTGGTAGGGGCCGCTCTTGGCCCACAGCCGGCAGGCGATGGCCTGATAGCGGCTCCACCGCTGGGTAAACAGCGTGAAGGCGTCGTCGGGCGTCGACAGAGTCTCGACGTCGAGCAAGTTGTCCCAGAAGGCGTGAACCGCCTCACGGGCCTTGCGGGCGCCTTCGGGGTGGCAATGCTCGGCGACCAGGGCGGTCCAATCCTCGGCGGCAACGGGAGTCTTCACGCTGGTGGCGTAGCCGCCGGGACCGTGCTGGGCTCCTCCTTGGGCGAGCGACAACGGCGGAGGGGCGTCGGCGTGGCGGGCAGCGCCCGTAGCGAACACGACGATGACCGTCTGACCCGGCTCCAACTCTACGATAGTGCGAAGGGCGGCGATGGCATCGCCGATACGGCCGGTATTGCGCGCCAACTCGTCGGCCTCGAGGGCAGCGGGTGCGGCGGCGTTGCCCCAGCCCCCTAGGAACGACAGCTTGTCGGCGTCGTACGACTGCACCTCGGCACTGCACGCGTGGAAGGCGGTGTACGGCCAACTGACGTTGTTCCACCGACCGAGTTCGTCGGGGAAGCCCCATAGGTGTTTGTTTGCGGTAAGGGCCCCTTGTTTGGCGTGCCACGCGGTGTCGATGAACAGCTTGTGAAACTCGCGATGCTCAGCCGGGGCCTGGCCCAGTTCCCACTCAAGGGCGCTGGTCAACTCGATACGCCGTGGCTTCAGGCCGGTGTTGGTCAGGTGAAGCTCGGCCAGTTCCATCGGTGCGCCGGGCACGGCATAGCGCCACAGGTCGCTGCGGATGTCGCCCTGTCGTTGCAAGAAGCGTGCAAAACCGGCGCCGTAGCGCACTTCAAACTCGTCGGGTGTCTTTCGGGTGGGCTGCCAGGTGAGGCTCCAGACGTCGTGGTAGGTCGCACCCGGGGTCAGATCGCGGGCGTAGAACCAGGTTCCCATGGCGTCCTGGACGAGGTCCTGAAACGAACGGGTCACGCGGTTCTGCCCCGCGTTGTCGCGCCACGAGTAGCCGGCGCCCACCTGGCTCACCAGGAAGTTCCACTCGCCGTTCGAGACGATCTGCGACCACGGCCGTGGCGTCTTGGCCTTGCGGATGACGTATTCCTTGCCGTCGGCGCTGAAGCCGCCGTAGCCGTTGTCGAGTTTCAGCTTTTTCATGGTGTTCCCCCTTGCAAAACGGCGCCGTGCGAAGCGCGGAGAACGGGTTTGAGCGCTACCAGTCGGGTCTGACTCCAGCCGGGGTGAGCCAACATCTTGAGCAGGATGTCGGCCGCCTGACGGCCCCACTCGGCGCGAGGCACCTGAACCGTCGTCAGCGCCGGGTGAAGAAACTCGGCCACCTGGATGTCGTCAAACCCGGTAACACCGATGTCCTGACCCAGCTCGACCTTCTCGGCCGTGAACACGCGGTAGATGCCCAAAGCCGTCTCGTCGTTGGCGCACACAACAAGCTTTGGCCGAAGCTTCAGGCCCAGAATCTGGCGGGCAACCCGGTGGCCACCGTCTTCGGTGAAGTCTCCCCCAAGAACCCGGAGGTCCTTTCCGAACCGGAGGTGCATGGCGGCCAACCGCTCTTCGGCGTCGTGGGAGTGTTCGGGTCCCCCGACGTAAACGAGGTCTTCCCTCGGCGGTGAGCCCAGACCATCGAGCAACTGGTTGAGCCCACCCGCGTTGTCGAGCACGCAACTGGAAAGTCCTGCGGCCTTCAGGTTGCGGTCCATTGTTACCAAGGGAAGTCCCGCGGCGGCGGCCTCAAGGATCTTCTGGTCGGGGATGGCGGCGTCGAGAATGACGCCGGCGTCGAGGCGGCGTCCGCGCAGGTAATCGGTCCGTGGCGATCGGAAGCAGACAATCAGGTCGTACCCGGCAACATCCAGTTGGTGCCGCACGCCCGCGAGCACATCGTGGTAGAACGGCCCGGCGAGGTCGTTCACGAAGAAGCCCACCGTGCGCGTTTCGCGGATCTTGAGGCTACGGGCGATTTCGTGCGGTCGGTAGTCGAGTTCGCGGGCAATGGAAAGGATCCGGTTGCGGGTCGTAGGAGCCACCCGGCTGTCGCCGTTGAGAGCAAGAGAGGTCGTCGAAACAGAAACCCCTGCGCGAAGGGCAATTTCCTTCAGTCCGGCCATGTTGAGTGAACCCCTATAACCATCGATACGTTTCGATTGTGCCTAAAGACCCTATCGAAACGATTGAAATACGATACACCCAGTCTTTCGAGCGCGCAAGGACTTTCTTAGACGGTGAAGCCCTTCACCCGTTCCTGCAGGCGGAACGCGGCTTCGGCGTTGGCTTGGGCCCCCATGGCGACGGCTGCCATGGCCTTGGTCAACTGCTGGGTCTTGAGGGATTGCGACGTGACAGCCTGCTCGATGCGACGGGTGGCTTGAATGATTTCGGCCATCGCCCGCGAGGCGTCGACCGAATGGCCCTTCTGCTCCTGGGTGAGGTCGCGGATCACGTTCATCGCCTCAACCAACCCTTGTGTCGAGCCGAGAACCTGATCGGTGCCGGTCTGCTGTTCGGTCATGGTCAAGGCGATCGTACGCAGCAAAGTCGAGGTCTCTTCGGTCCGGCGGGCGATTTCAGTAAAAGCGTCGCCGGCCTGGCCCGCCAGTTGGCCCCCGGTTTGGATCTTGCGGTCCATGTCCTGGATATGCGTGCGGATCTCGCGAGCGTTGCGCGCGCTGGTCTCGGCCAGATTGCGAACCTCGTCTGCGACCACGGCAAAGCCGCTCCCCGAGTCCCCTGCGTGGGCGGCTTCGATGGCGGCATTCATTGCCAGAAGATTGGTCTGCGCGGCAATTTTGGCAATCAAGCCCACAATCTCGTTGACGCTGCGCGAAGCGTCTTGAATCTCGCCCATCGAGCGCGACATGTTGCCCATGGCGGTCGCACCGGCCTGGGTGATCTCGGCCAAACCTTGACCCACGATATCGGCCTTTCGGGTCATCTCGCCTACCGAAGTGATGTTTCCGGCCATTTGGGCGATCGCCGTCGAGCTCTCGCCCACCAAGCGCACCTGTTCCTCAACCCGCGTCTCGACGATGAGAGTCGATTCCCCGACCTTCGCCAGCAACTGCTCCGCTTGCCGGATGGCGCTCACCTGCTCTTCGACGGACTGCTGGACGTTGCCCTGCGAGCCCGCGAGGCTGATGGTGGTCAGCGAGGCGTCGGCCGACTCGGCCTGGACCTGAGTCGACGACCCAGAGACTTCGGTGGCGCTGGCCTTCACCTCGGCCACCAAAGGCTGAAGGTTAGAAAGAAACTGATTGATGTGGCCCGTCAGGCGGCCGATTTCGTCATAAAAAACGACGGGAACCCGAACCGTGAGGTCCGAAGACCCGGTGGCGAGTTCGGTGATCTTCGTATCGAGCCGCCTGAGTTGACGGCGGAGGTTATCGACCACGACAAAAATGAGAAAAACGGTCCAGATGACGAGGAAAGCCGCAAGACCGCCCATCTGCAACACGACGCCCAATTCGCTGGAAGCCAGCGCCTGATCGCCCGAAACGGTGGCCCCTGCCAGAGCATCGGCGGCCAACTGAGAGTAGTAGTGACTCACTTCGCGGTAGAAACCGAGGGTTGCCACCGACATGAGAATACTTCCCAAGAACACCGACCCGAGGACAGTCCACAGCAGCCGGCTGGGCAAACTGAGGTCGCGGATCTGGGGCGGCAGTTCCCTCACTCCCAGCTTCTCACGAAGGCGGACCAAGACGCTGTCCGACATGGCCAACCCTTGAAGAATCCCCATCCCACCGGTAGCTACACCCAACAGCACGCTGACCCACAGATCCAGCGCGGCCATTTTTCCACCAGCCAGAAGGTCGAGCAACAGGGTTTGACCGGTGGTCCCCAACACAAAAACCAACACGTTCGACACCACAAAAAAACGCGGAAGACCCGCGAGGACCTTCCAGACCTCGGTCCTTTCCAACTGGGGTTTGCGCAGAGCCCTCACACGCCACCGCATCACCACGGCCCCGCCGATCGCCATCACAAGAGCCCAGGGGATGGTGACAAACAGGGTGCTGAGCAAGGTGGTGAACGCCCTGTGGAAGAACAAGGCCTCAAAAAGCAGGATGAAGCCTTGACCCAAAAGAGTCAGGCCGAGGAAGACGAGGGCAAGAAGGTTGGCAGGGTTTCCCATGATGGTCCATTGTCGTGCACCGCGTTCGGGTTTACAATACGGGCATGTCACTGACGGTTTCCCGCACCAATAATCAAGAAGCGGTGATGGCAATGGTGCGCCAGTTGCAGTCGCGCGATGCAACGGTCCGCAACCACGAAGCCGCCCATATCGGGGCCGGCGGCGGGGTGATCACCGGTGGTGCCCACTACAGCTACCAAAAGGGCCCCGACGGCCGCAACTACGCCATCGGTGGTGAGGTCGGCATCGATTCGAGCCCGGTTTCGGGGAATCCGCAGGCCACTCTCAGCAAAATGGCTTTGGTGAAGGCGGCCGCTTTGGCGCCTTCGGAACCCAGCGCGGCCGATCAGTCGGTCGCCGCCTCCGCCACCCAGATCGAGGCACAGGCGCGGGTCGAGGCCTACCGCAAGGGCCAGCAAACCAGTGATTCAGCACGGGGAACCAACGTGGATCTGACGGTATGAAACCCCTTCCCTGCGTCCGCACGCTCGCTGGGTGGGCCGTTGTCATGGTGCTGACGCTCGCGACCCAGCCTCTCGCGGCGCAGTCCGAGTCCGTGCCGGTCGTGAAGGCGCTTTTGGTCGACGGTGGCCCCTTTCTCCAGGGCAACCGCACCATCGAACCGATGGTCGCTGGCAAAAAAGTCACCGTCTCGTCGTTCTGGATGGCCGAGACCGAGACGACGCAGCGCCAGTACAAAGAGGTCACCGGGAGCGATCCGAGCTGGTTCCACAACGCCGAGAACCCTGTCGAGAAAGTCTCGTGGTACGAAGCCATCGCGTTTTGCAACCTGCTGTCGGTCCGCGACGGCCTCGAGCCTGCCTACAGTGTCGAAGGGACCAAGGTCACGTGGAACCACGAGGCCCAAGGTTGGCGGCTTCCCACCGAGGCCGAGTTCGAGTTTGCGGCGCGCGGGGGTCTGCAAGGTCACGACTACGCGTTCCCGGGGAGCGGCGCCGCCGACGAAGTGGGCTGGAGCTTCAGCAATTCCGGCAAGCAAACCCGCCCGGTCAAATCCCTAAAGCCCAACGAGTTGAATCTGTACGGGCTGGCCGGAAACGTGTGGGAGTGGTGTTGGGATTGGTACACCTTCGATCGGTCGTCGTTGCCGGAAGTGAACCCGCAGGGGCCGTTGGTCGGCTCCGACAAGGTGAACCGGGGCGGCGGTTGGAACGACGACTTCGTCGATTCCTTCCGCCCGTACTTCCGCGCCGATGACGGTCCCGACTCGCGCGACAGCGACCTCGGGTTTCGCGTTGTCCGCAACTCGCTCGGCTTGTAACTCCACCCCTGGGCTAAAAAGTCGTGAGCGGCAACAGGATGAACTGGAGCGTCACGCCCGCCTCGTTTACCCTGGCCAAGGTCGCCGTCTCGCCAAGCTTGCCGCGGGCGACATCGTGCTGGGCCGCGTCGGCGAAGACGACCACCTGCCTGGGGTTGGCCGCTTTGCTACCCGCAGGCGCCACCACGTCGAGCGCGGCCGAAAGGGCCTCGATCGCCGCTTCGGGCACATCGCCTCCGGCATCGGCCGACGCCCCGAGCAGTTCACTCTTCCAAACCGAGCGGTCCGAGGTCAGCTTGACGGTCTTGGTCAAGTACAGTTCCTGGTAGTCGCGGTAGAACACGAAGCCGAGCCGCAGCCCGGCCAGGCCTTCGGTGAGGGCTTCGATCTGCGGCGCCAAGGTTTCCCGGACAGCGGCAAGGTCCTGCTTCATGCTCTTGGTGGTGTCGATGGCCCACACCAGGTCGACGTTGTCGCGCAAGGTGGCCGTCAACCGCTTCACGCCGTCGGCGGGATCGAGGGCCTTTTCGGTCGGGCCCAGGCGCCGGAACAGGTCCTCGGCGCCTTTGACGTACTTGCCATGGTCGGGAGGCAGTTCGGCCACGACTGTCAGCGTGGAAAGCTCAAAGGCGTTGTCTTTGTACGCGCCGGTGTAGTCCTCGTAGGGTTTGGCGAACGTACGGATCGAGAACCACACCTTGCCACCGGCCTTGGCCAACTCCTGCGACACGTTGAGCTTGCCATAGCGGGCCCCGGGCGCCGTGGTGCTGCCGTACTCGATCAGCGTCGGGATCACGACTTCGAACGAGGCGCCAAAGCGGGGGTCTGCCACCACCGTCGATGACACGAGAAACGAGTTGGGCGCCTTGAGCGGCACGCCGTTCAGCAGACGTTTCTCGTTCGCCCCGGAAGGGTAGTCACCCACGGACTTCCAGGAATACGTGGCCAGCTTGTGGTCGGGCAGTTCGTAGGATTCGACCAACATCACCGACGAAAGACCGGTCGTCTGCCGGATGATCAGGTGGAACCCGTCGTCACGGCTCTCGATGCGCACGTCGCCGGCCTTGAGCGTCAGCCCTTCGGGCACCTGAGCCCACACCGCCGAAGCCGTGAACAGCGCGAGGAACACACTGCGGAACCAAGAAGCTTTCATACCTGCCAGATTACGGCAGAAACCGTCCCTCGGGCAAGGTTTGCCCGGAGGGGTCTGTCAGCGCGTTCGCATGACGGCGCCGCCGAAGGTAAAGCCGCCGCCAAAAGCGCACAGCCCGACCACCTTGCCGGGCACCAACTCGGGGGTCAGCTCGAAAAGTGCCAACGGAATCGAGTTCGACGACGTGTTTCCAAAGTGCCCGATGTTCGAGAAGATCCTGTCGGCCGTCAATTTTGTCTTTTGGCGCACGGCGTTCAAGATGCGCTGGTTGGCCTGGTGGGCCACAACGAGGTCGAGGTCGTGCGGCGCCATACCGCTGGCGTGGCAAGCTTGTTCCAGCAGGAGCACCATGTGCTTCACGGCTTCCAGGTACACCTTGGGACCGTCCATGCTGATGAACTCTTCGGCTGAAAGCGGCACCTTGAGGCTGCTCCCGTCCTCGCCACGGCCCGAAAGTACCGGGCGGTCAAACTCGGCCAGGATTTCGTGGGCCCTGTCGGCACCGACCACCAGGCTGGCGGTGGCGGCATCACCAAAGACGGGGGCCGTCTGCACGTCGGTGTGGTCGGTTCGTCGGCTGAGCACCTCGGTGGTAATCACCAAAACGCGCCCGTTGGGGTTGTAAGCCAAATGGTCCCACGCCGCCTGCAGGCTGTACAGGTAGCCGGAACAGGCCGCGTTGATGTCGTTGACCTGAATGAGCGGTTCCACACTTCGGCCCCTGGTCAATTCGGCCAGAACCAGACAAGCCATCGAGGGCGTGAAACTGGCGGGGGTCCCCGTGGTGCAAAAAACCGCTGTCAGGTCCTCGGGCGCGAGTTTGTGGGCGTCGAGGAGTTCGCGGCTGGCGCGGACCGCCAGGCTGAGCGCTGTTTCGTCGTCGGTGGCCCACTGGCGCGTATGAATGCCGATGCGCTTCACGATGCCGGCGGGGGTCCAGTCGGGGCAAAGGGCCGCGATCTCTTCGTTGGTCACGGTACGCGAACCGGGGGCGATGCGGATGCCGGCCACACCAACCAGCGGTGCGCGGGCGCTGCGGTGCGTCGGCTGGGACTGCGCCCCGGTGTCGAGCCAAACGATGTGCGGGGTCCCGGGGTTCTCGAGCGTGATCGGCTTCTTTGAAACGCGGGCCGAGCCGGTGGCCACTTTGAGCAAGGGTGTGCCCACCTTCACCTGCTCACCGACGGGGACCAAGACCTCTGCGAGCGTACCTTCCAGCGGGCTCGAAAGGTCGAACGCGGCCTTGTCGGCCTCAAGCTCGGCCAGCTTCAGGCCCGGCGTGAGTTTCTGGCCCGGCTTTACCAACCATTCCAGCACGGTCACCGACTCATCCGAGGGACTGGAACCGACGGCCTCGACGAAGGCAAAGCCGGCCTCGATCTTCAGGTCGAGCTCCCAGGTCAGTTCGCCGCCAAACAGGTCGACGGCGGTGGTGAGGATTTTTTTGTACGACGGGAGCACTTCGAGCTGGTTGCCGAAGTTGCACGGCACGTAGGTGTCGGGGCGTGCCACACGCCGTATCTGCACCGGCACCCCGGCCTTTTCGGCGACGGTGGCAGCGATTTCACTCGCCATCGACGCCGAGTGAGAATCTTCCTGCGCGATGATCAGTCGGCCGGTCTTGCGCACCGACTCGAGCACCAGCGGCTCGTCCCAGGGTGAGAGCGAGCGCAAGTCGATCACGTCGCAGGGCTTGCCGGCGGCGGCCAGCGCGTCGGCAGCCTTGAGGCACAGGTTCAGCGTGTTGCCCCAGCCCACCAGCGTCAACTGATCGCCATGCCGGTGCAAGCGCCCGCGGCCGATGGGAACCAAGTGCTGGCGGATGTCTTTGCTGGTGGCCTGCGTGCGGTCGTTGAGGCAGCTTTTCGGGTAAAAGAACACTGTCGGGCGCTTGGACTCGAAAGCGGCGTTGAGCAGGCCGGCCGCGTCGCCGGCGGTGGCTGGCAAAAAGACGTCGAGGCCGGGCGTGTGCGCGGCGATCGATTCCATGCTGCTGGCGTGGAACGGCCCCAACCCTGGCTTGTAGCCACCGCAACTGACCATCAGGATCATCGGCGCCTTCCAACCACCGTCGGTGCGCCAGTGCATCGAGCCCATTTCGGCGAAAATCTGGTTGTAGGCGATGGCAAAGAAGTCGGCAAACTGCAAAAAACCGACGGGGTGACGACCGGCCAGGGCCTGCCCCACGCTGACGCCCACAATGGTTGACTCGGCCAGCGGCGAGTTCTTCACGCGGCCGGGGAAGGCTTCGCTGAGTCCCTTGGTGACGCCGAACACGTCGCCTTTGGGGTCTTCGATGTCTTCGCCAAACAGGCTAACCGCCGGATCGGTTTCCAAGCGGTGGCGGAGCACTTCGCGCAGGGCTTCAAGCATCGTGATCTGCTCGCCGCCCTCGACACCGGTGTTCTCCTCGGCCGGGTTGGTCAGGTGCGACGGCAAGTCGGCCTTAGCGGTATAGATTGGTTCGGGCTCGGCGCTGTCTTGGGCCCGAAGGGAGTCGGCCTGCACCTCGTCCTTCAGGCGCGCGCGCAGCTCGGCAAGCCGGTCCAGTGCGACACCGTTGTGCTCCAGCCAAGCCTCGAGGCGGGGCAGCGGGTCATCGCGGCGCCGGGTCTCTTCGATCTCTTCGAGCGAGCGGTAGCTTCGGTGGTCGTCGGCGTTGGTGTGGCTGTTGAGCCGGCTGACCTGAAAGATCACGATGGCAGGGCCCCGATGCTCGCGGACCCCTTCAACGGCCCGGCCGAAAGTCTCGTAGCTTGCCACGGGGTCGCGACCATCGACGCGCAAGAGCGGAAGCCCGTAGAACTCCTGGGCGTCGCCGCTGGGCCGACTGTAGAACGTCTGGCCCTTGGTCTTGGTGCTGATGGCCCACGTATTGTCTTCCACCACAAAGAGTACTGGAAGATGCTCGCGCACAGCGTGGGCGATGGCCTCCAGCACCTCACCTTGCTGGGTGGTGCCGTCACCCAACGCGCAAACCACCAGCGGTCGGCTGGGCTGCTCTTTGATCACGGAGGCGACGCCGACAGCCTGCAACGCGTTGTTGCCCACGGGCCCGACCAGACTGAGCACTTTGAGCGCTGGGTCGCTGAGGTGCGCCGACATCTGGCGGCCCCGGCTGTGGCTGCCGTCCTTGCAAAACAAGCTCAGAAAGAACTGGTAAGGGCTGATACCGCGGTCGATCAGGAGCGCCTTGTCGCGGTAATGGCAGTGCAGGTAGTCGTCGGCAGTCAAATGGGGGTTCAGGAAGGCGATGTTTTCGTGGCCGGTTCCCGAAACATGGAAGAACGCTTCGCCGCGCTGGGTGTAGTCTTGCTCCAGGAGGTCGACCTCCCGAGACTTGACGATGCTTTCATAAATAGAAAGGAATCGCTCCACGGTGGGTTGTTGCATGACGCAATAACGGTACGTTGGACACTCTAAAAAGTCAACAAACGCTTACGTCTGCAGGGGCTGGATGAACAATCTTTCACCGTCGTAGAAGACCACTGCCTTGGGAGGACAGCCGAGCAGTTTCCAGTGGGAAGCGCCAAGCTGAAGGGTCTGATGGGGGCACTCGTTGAGAATATCGACCTCGGCTGGGCTACGAGTTCCGGACTCGCCCTTGAGGTAGTCCTGGACACTGATTTCGCCACAAAGCTGGACTTCGTGCTTCACGCGCATCAGGCCGAGGTCAAAGCCGTCGTTGGGATGAAGGATCAGTTTCCCCTTGGGGATGTGCTGACTCGCCGAAACCTGCAGGGTCAACGTCTTCTTCATGGGCCGCCTCCTAATGACTACGTGACAACGTCCTCAGACCGCTGGCCACGCGTTTCATCGTCAGGGGAAAATCCCCTGGTTCCAGCCAGAACTCCTCGCCATCGAGTTGCAGAGGAAGCCGCGCCGACTGGTGAACCGACAGCGAATCGCCCCGGGCAAACTCGATGCCGGGCAAGCCCCGGTGCGTCCCCCGGTAAATGGGTTCGCGGTAGCTGAGTTTGGTCAGCAGGTTCACCCGGTGGGCGAGCACGAGGTTGTCTTCGTCGGGCAAAATATGCTTTCCGGCCCCGTAGGTCCGGTGCCCGGAGGTCCCGAAGGCCACCAGCAGCAATTGGTCTTTCCACGCCGCCACCGGCTTGCCGTCTTGGGTCAGCTCGACGTCCATGACCACCATCTTGGTGGCCCACTCATAGAACAGCGTCGCCGCGTCGACCATGAGGCTGTACGTGTTGCCTGGCATCACTTTGCGGAAGCGATTGGTGAGAGACACCACCCAGGCGTCGAGACCGACACTGCCGATGTTGAAGCTGTGGTGCAGACCCAACCGGGGCGCGCGTACCTCGAGCATGTCGAGCGGGCGCGGTTCAAAACCGGGGGCCTCGTCGCCCGAGAGCACGTCGAGACAAGTGTTCCAGTCGTCGGCGTCGGCAGCGTCGTTTCCTGTCCCCAAGGGCAGCCGGAAAAACAGGAGTTTGGCCTTTTCCTCGTCGGTCATGCCCAGGGCAGAAATCAAGGCGGCACGCGAGGTGCCGTCGCCGCCAGCCACGATGACAAGCTGAAGATCGGGACCCACGGGGTGCGCCACCATGGGTGGCAGTTCAGGGCTGGTCAGACGGATGCTGACGGTCACCTTTCGCCCCGGGGTTGCGACAACAGGCCGTTCTACCAAGCCCTGAATGAGGCGGCTGAGGCGACCTTTGTGGCGAAAGGCTCCAGCGTGCGGGTTCACCAGCAGGTCGATGTGCAACGACCGGTCGGGAAAAAGGCGGGTGGCGCGTAACCAGGCGCTGAACAGGGCACTGAAAGTGGCGACTGAAATTTCCATCACCACGAATTGTCGGCCCTCTAGCCCGAAATTGCCAATCCGTATTCTTTGATCTTGTTGAACATGGTCCGCCGGGTGATGCCAAGCTCTTCGGCGGCCCTGGTCTGGTTGCCTTCCCACTTGAGCAGAGTTTCCTGGATGGCTTTGCGCTCCAGTTCCCTCAGGGTGCCACCGGCCACCGGTTCTGAGTCGGTCGCCTCGCCGGCTTCCAACAGGGGAAGTTCCAGGTCGGCCTCGGTGACGACTTCGCCTTCGGCAAAAATCAGCGCCCTTTCCAGCAGGTTTTCGAGCTCGCGGATGTTCCCCGGAAAGCTGTAGGCCCGCAGCCTCGCCATGGCGGCCCCGGTCAAACCCGAAACCTTCTTGCCCATGGCTTTGGACAACTTATCGAGCAAACGCGAGCACAGCCACGGCAGATCGTCGAGCCGGTCGCGCAGGGGCGGCAGCAAAATCGGCACCACGTTGAGGCGGTAGTACAGGTCCTCGCGGAAGCGGCCGGCCTTCACCTCGTCGGCGAGGTTGCGGTTGGTCGCGGCCAGAATGCGCGATTCCACCGGGATCGACACCGTGCCGCCGATGCGCTGGATCTTGCGTTCCTGCAGCACCCGCAGAAGCTTCACCTGCAGGGGCAACGGCATTTCACCGATCTCATCGAGGAACAGTGTGCCGCCCGAAGCGAGCTCGAAAAGGCCATTCTTGCGTTTGTCGGCGCCGGTGAACGAACCCTTTTCAAAACCAAACAGCTCGCTTTCCAAAAGGTTCTCGGGGATGCCACCGACATTGATGGCCAAGAAGGGCCCGCTGGCAAAGGCCGACTCGGTGTGGATGCGCCGCGCCAGCACTTCTTTGCCCGTGCCGCTTTCGCCGGTGATCAGGATCAGCGAGGTGGTCGGTGCCGCCTTTTTGACCAGCGCGTCGATGCGCACCCAGGCCGAGGACTGCGGACCAAGTCCACCGGCGGTGCGGCTGTCGGCTGGCTGCACTTGCACGCTGCGGGCAATTCGGTGGTCGCGGTGGGCTTCGAGGGCTTGCCTCAACCGGTAGTCGAGCTCGTCGGGATCAAAGGGTTTGGTGATGTAATCGCGGGCTCCGCGCTTCATGGCTTCGACCGCGTCGGCGATTTCGCCGTGGGCCGAGATCATCACAAAGGGCACATCAGGCCCTTCGGCTCGGCACCAGCTCAGCAGTTCCAGCCCATCCATGCCGGGCATTTTGAGGTCGGCAATGACGCCCGCGTAGGCCTCTTCTTGCAAACGGCGCTGGGCAGCCAGACCGTTTTCGGCGGCCTCGGCCTCCCAACCCGACGAGCGGAGCAGTTTGACCAGCGCTTCGCGGATGTTCTTCTCGTCGTCGGCGACCAGGATTTTCACGGTGTTCCCTCCACAGGATGGCTTTCAGAGACCTTGGCCTCGGGCAGGTCGATGTACACCCTGGCACCGCCTTCGGGCCGGTTCTCCCACTTGAGGGCTCCGCCGGCGGCTTTCACAAAACTCTCGGTGATCGAAAGCCCGATTCCGGAACCTTGGATCTTGGTGGTGAAGAACGGCGTCGACGCCTCCTTGAGGCTTGCGCCGGTAAAGCCAGCACCCGAGTCGAGCACCTCGAAGCGTACCCAACCGGCCTTGGGATGGCTCAGGCGCACTTCCGGCCGGGCGTCGGGGCCGCTTTCGACAGCGTTCTTGAGCAGGTTTTCGAGCACCGAGCGAAGCCGGTGCGGGTCAAAACTGACGCGCCAACTCTGGCCGGGTTCGCGGTTCCAACGAATCGGCTCGGCAAAGCGTTCGAGCAGAGAGGCCAGAGCCTCGCCCAGGTCGACCACCACCGGCTGGCCCGACGGATCCTTGAGGAACTCGCGCACCCGGCTCACCAAGTGATTGATCCGTTGGGTTTCCTCTTCAATGAGAATGAGTTCTTGCGGCGGTTCGGCCCCCGCGCTGCGTTTGAGCAGGGCCGTCTGAAGCAAAATGGCCGCCAGCGGGTTCTTGATTTCGTGTGAAAGCGTTCGCGCCGCCTCGGCAAACTGCAGCAGCTCGCGGTTGTTGCTGATCGCCGCCTGATACTGGCGGCTACGGTTCCACAACCACCCGATGAAGACCAGAAAGGCCGCCCAAACCAGCGGCCCCAGCACGGCGGCAGCCGTCCACGCCACCCCTTGCGACAGGAGCGAGTCTTCCTTGAGGCGCAGGAACAGGGCGGCACCGCCCAATCTTCGGGGCTGATGGTCGGCCTCGCCTTCGTCGTCGGTGACCATCATCGGGCCGGGCCGGTCGAGGCGTTTCAGAAAATCCAGCACTCCGAGTCCGGCTTGCCGGAACACCCGGCCATCGCGTCCAGCCCCACCATTCATCAGGGGCAAAACAAGCTCTGCGGGTGCTTCACCGTACTGGACGAGGGCTTCACCCGTGCGGGTGTACAGGCCGAAACCCACAATGTCAGCGGGCAGAGTCGGGGGCAATTGCCCCAGGAGCGTCACCCGCACCAGTTCGTCGCCCAGCCGCTCGGTTTGATACTGAAAGACCTCGTCGAGGTGCGACTGCTGCTCGTGGACGAACAGCAACCACAACACCGATCCGGTCAAAAAGAGTGTCAGGAGGACGACGAGGGGCATGTGCTTCAGAAGCTTCATATTCCGCATTGTCGTCCTCCTTGGGTCACTTTGCTAATCTCGGTCGTCCGATTCGCCGCGCCGTCCACCATCATCGTCTTCCGAGTCGAAACTGCGGCTCTGCGATTGAAAACTGCCGCGGCGGTCGGCAACAAACGCTTGGGACACGGCGTTGGTCCTACCGCCTGACGTCACGTTCGAAACGAGCACCAATGAAACGTTGCCGGTGCGGGCCTGAAGGATCTGGCCCTGGACGGTCACGGTGTCGCCCGACTTGAGGCCCATCGACGCCAGCGTGTCGGGTGCGATCGCCAGGAGGTACTGCTTTTTGCCCACGGTCAGGCCCACCGTGCCCCAAGCGTCCATCACAACCTTGCCCGTCAGCGACTGGGTAGAACTGGACTTCGGGGTTTGGCCGAACTGCTGTTGGCCTTGACCGAACGACTGCTGGTTGTTCCAGGCAGGCGCAGCCTTGCGGCCGGTACTCGCCGCGCCGAGGGCATCCGGGGCTCCGGTGCTCGAAAACGGGTTGGTCGGAGTTCCCAAAGACTGAGCGGAAAGCACGAACCCAAGGCCCAGCGACAGCAGTGTGTAGAGAGTCTTTTTCATCATCGATTTCCTCAATCGTCCCCACCGCGCCGGGCGAAGGCCTGCAGGGTGATCACCTTGCCGCCTATGGTGGCAGTCAGGGGTCGGTAGCTCGGCTTCACGTCCTGGCCCTTCACCGTGGTCAGAACGCCCTCAAAAGCCACCTTGTCGCCGGTCTTCACGCCGAGTTGCTGCACCTGATTCGGGAACAGAGTCAGGGTGTAGACCACGCTCCCCACCTTGAGGGTGGCTGCATTGTTGGCTCCCAGCGTGATAACGCCGGTCAGCGCCTTGTACTCCTGCAGCACGCTCACGCCGGCCTTCCAGGTCACCTGCGGACCACCAAAACCCCCGGCGCCAGGACCCCCAGGGCCAAAGCCACCCCCGCCATTACCGCCTCCGCCACCACCCCCGAAAGGATCAGGACCGTTTTGGGCAAACAGCGCGGCCGACCCCGCGAGCAACAGGACTGTCAATAATCGTCTCTTCATTTCTTCCTCCATGCTGGGGCTCGTTGTGGCCCGACACATCCGTAGTTGAGCAAACGCCGTGCCAGCTATTGGCAGTTCGAGCGAGTCCGACAGACCATTTTCGGCGAAGGTTCTGTGAAATTTTTTCCGCCAGTGGGCCCTGACGGGAAAAAACTTCCCGTTTATGATAACACAAGCAGGTGCGAGTTCCCCTCCTGCCCGCCCGGGCCGAATTGACGGTGTCGAGGTCACGCTTTCTCGCCCTCATCGAAGGCATCGCTTCGGCCGAAGAGGCCCGAGCTCACT
This sequence comes from Spirochaetales bacterium, assembly GCA_037142615.1. Classification (GTDB taxonomy): domain Bacteria; phylum Spirochaetota; class Spirochaetia; order JABEVK01; family JABEVK01; genus JAIFLN01. The sequence continues at coordinate 76,503 of JBAXAI010000009.1, forward strand.
TGAAGGCTCTCAAAGCCCAGCACGCCGATGCCAGCCATGTAGTCCACGCCTTTGTGCTCGGCGAGGGCAACTCCCGCAATTCCGGCTGCAGCGACGACGGCGAACCCCCGGGTACCGCTGGGAGGCCCGTGCTCGATGTGTTGGCCGGCAGCGGAGGTTCGAATGCTTTTGTCGCCGTGGTCCGCTGGTTCGGCGGCACCAAACTGGGCACAGGGGGGCTGGTGAAGGCTTACTCCGAGGCGACGCGGGCCGTGCTGGCCGTCACAGCCTGGACCACGCTGCGCGACCTGGTCTCGCTGGGCCTGGAACTCCCGTATGAGAGCCTGCGCCCGCTGAAAACGCTGTTGGAAGAGGCCGAAGCCCAGGATGTCGTCGAGGTGTTCGCCGAAACCGTCACCGTCACCGCACGGGTGCCCCGGGAACACGTTGAAACGCTGCAGGCCCGCACCCGTGACCTGACGCGAGGGCTAGAGTTCCGCAACCTCGGGTAGCCGACCCTTCTTCTGGATGACGTAGTAGAGGTACAGCTCGAGCAACATGCCGTGGTGTTCGCCCTTGAACTGCCGTAGCCTTTGGTCAAACTCCGAGGTCAGCACGAGGATGTTCTGGAGGTCACTCAGGTTGTAGTGGCGCGCACCGTTGCGCAACCCTGCCTGAGCCTTCTTTCCAAACACCTTGAGCTGGGCGAAGGCCTCTTCGGCGGGATTGCGCTCCATCAGTTTGACTTGAAACGCGAGCAGGTTCTTGAACTGCCATGTCAGCCCGCCAAGCAGGCCGATCCCTTCGGTCTCTTTCGAGGCGATCATTTTCTTGAGCACTTCGAGCGCCTTGGGAAACTGCGCCTCGGTGATCTTTTCAAACAGCGTGAAGACGTTTTCCTCGCGTGAATGGACCAGGTAGTGCTCGAGGTCGTCGAGGCTGATGGTGGCGCCGCGCTCGAAAAACGCCAGCAGCTTCTGGGCCTCCATGCGCAACTGGTCGGTACTGTTGTCGATCATTTCGAGAAAGAACTCGGCCGCGTCGGTGGTCAAGCCCAAACCGATGTCCTTGAAATGGTGGATGAGCCAGCCTTTCTTCTCGTTTTCGAACATCTCCCAAAACACGTGCACCTGGTCTTTGGCCAGCACCCGGGTCAGAGTTTCGAGCTTGGTTTCGTCGCTGACCAGCACGAGGGTAGATTCCTCGGCCGGGTGCTTGAGGTAGCCCTTGATCAAGTCGAGGTCGGCTTTTTTGTAGTCCTCGACGCTGTTGACGACCACGAGCTTGTGCGCGCAAAACAGGTCGCCGTTCTGCAACAGTGACAAAATGTCGGTGAATGGCGCCTCAAACGCGTAGAACTTGTGCTGTTCGGGGGCCTCTTTGAACTGCTTGGTGAGCTTGTCGCGCAGGGCGTTCAGGTGTTCCTGACGACGACCGTGCTCGGGCCCCATCAGCAGGCATACCCGGTCCGAAGCGGCCATCAGTACTTCCGGATGACGGTGACGAGCTTGCCGAGAATTCGCACACTCTGCGTGTAGATGGGGTTGTAAGCGGGGTTTTCGGCCTGAAGCTTGACCCGGGTGCGCTCCTGGAAGAAGCGTTTGAGCGTCACGGCGTCGTCGCCGGTCATCGCCACGACGATTTCACCGTTTTCGGCGGTCGGCTGGCTCTTGATGACGGCCAAATCGCCGTCGAGGATGCCTGCGCCGGTCATGCTGTCGCCCCGAACCCTGAGCGCGAAGTGGTTGCCACGGTCAAGAAAGTCTTGCGTCACCAGCAGGTTCCCCTCGAGGTTTTCTTCGGCCATGATAGGGATGCCCGCCGCGACGCGTCCCAAAATCGGTATCGAGATGACCGGGCTTTCGTCGTCGCCGTCTTGGATCACTTCGATCGACCGTGACCGGTTGCTGTTGCTGCGGATGAGGCCCTTCTTGCTCAGTGCCTTGACGTGGTTGTAGGCGCCCATCACCGAAAGGTCAAAGTGGTCGGCGATCTCGCGGATGGTGGGAGGGTACTTGTTAAGCAGCAGAAACTCTTTGACGAAGTCGAGAACTTCTTCCTGCCGACGGGTCGCAGCCTTCATTTTTCCACCTCGATGGCGAACTTCTTGAGTTTGGTATGCAGGTTGCTGGCGTACAGCCCCAAAGCCTGCGCGGTCTTGGCGATATTATACTGGTTTTTGCGGAGTTTTTCTTCGATGAAGGCCTTCTCGAACGCGTCTTTGGCGTCGTTGAGCCCCAGATGCTCCCAAGGGTCGAGTTCGCTGGCCACGGGCTCGCCGCTCTGCGTGGTGTGTCCCAGAAAAAGCTGCGCCGCTTCGGGGCCGATCACGTCGTCATCGACCATCAAGGAAACGCGTTCGAGGTAGTTGCGCAGTTCGCGGATGTTGCCCGGCCAGGGGTAGGCCTTGAGCACGGCCAGGCCCTCAGCCGAAAACACGGGAAGCGAGCCCTCGGTCCCTTGCACCCGGTGAAAGCGCCGAAAGAAGTAGGCGATCAACTCGGGCAAGTCGTCGGTGCGCTCACGAAGCGCGGGGACAGAAATCGGCACCACGTTGAGGCGGTAGAACAGGTCTTCGCGGAACCGGCCTGTGGCCACCTCGGCGCGAATATCCTTGTTGGTGGCGCAAATAATCCGCACATCGACCTGCAGCGTCTGTTCGCCACCCACCCGTTCGAACCGCATTTCCTGAACGGCCCGCAAGAGTTTGGCTTGAGCAGGGAGTGACAGGTCGGCCACCTCATCCAAGAAGAGCGTTCCACCATCGGCCAGCTCAAACTTGCCCTTGCGGCGGCTCACAGCGCTCGTGAAGGCGCCCTTTTCGTGACCGAACAGCTCACTCTCAAACAGGGCGTCGGGAATGGCGGCGCAATTGACTTCAATAAAGGGTTTGCGGACGCGCGGGCTGCGTCGGTGGATCTCGCGGGCCACGAGCTCTTTTCCGGTACCGTTTTCACCCAGGATCATGACCCGGGTGTTGGCACCGGCGCTTTGGCCAATCAGGTCGTGCACCTTCTTCATTGAGCTGCCGGACCCGATCATCTGATCCTCGCTGGCCAACACGGTCTTCAGTTCGCGGTTTTCGCGCTTCAACTCGACCATCTTCAACGCGTTTTGCGTCACGGCCAGCGTCTTGTCCATCGACAGGGGCTTTTCCAGAAAATCCCAGGCCCCGTTCTTCACGGCCCGCACCGCCATGTCGATGTTGGCGTGCCCCGAAATCATCAGCACGGGCAACTCAGGATAGGTTTCGCGTATGGCCTTGAGCACGTCGAGGCCGCCCATCCCAGGCATCCAGACGTCGAGGAAGACGAGGTCGATGAGTTCGACCGAAAGCAGACGAAGGCCTTCGGGACCATCGGCTGCCTTGAACACCTGGTAATGTTCGTCGGTCAGAATGTCGCTCAGGACGTTGCGGATGCCGTCTTCGTCATCGATGATCAGAATCTGGTTCACGTCGCGCTCTCCAAAGGGAGGTCCAAAAAGAACGTCGTGCCGAACCCCGGTTCGGACTCAAACCAGACTCGTCCCTGGTGGTCGAAAAGAATCCGTTCGACAATGGCCAGGCCGAGCCCGGTGCCGTCGGCTTTCGACGTCACGTAGGGGTGAAACACGCGGTCACGCAGGTCGGCCGGGATGCCCGGCCCGTTGTCGTGTAACTGTACCCTACAATAGGAAATGTTGCCCTTCTTGACAAGGTTCGACACGGCAGTGATTTGCCCCTTGCCCCCCATGGCGTCGACGGCGTTCTTCACCAGGTTGGCGAACACCTGTTCCAGCTGCCTTTCGTCGGCCTGGACAGTCACGTCGGCTAGCACCCCGGCGGCACTGACCGTCAGTTCAGCCTGCGAGGCCGCGTAGGTTCCCAGCACCCGTTCGATCAGAGGCTTCAGGTCGACCCGGCTCTTCTGGGGGGCCGGTAGGCGGGCGAAACCGGCGAACTCCTTGAGAAGCGTGTCGAGGCGCACCACCTCGGTCACAATGGCTTCGACGGCTGGCTCCACGATTTCGACCAAGCGCGAAGGGTCCGATTGGGCGCGGCGGAGGATGCGCTCGGCCGACAGGCGGATGGGGGTCAAGGGATTGCGAAGCTCGTGGGCCAACTGCCTCGCGATCTCTTGCCAAGCCGTGACCTTTTCAGTTTGTTGCAGTTTTGTGCGGCTCACGGCCAACTCGGCTGTCATGGCGTTGAAGCTTTCGGCCAAAAAAGCCAGCTCGTCCCGCTCGGGGGTTAGAATCTTGGTGGTGTAGTCACCCGACGCAATACGGCGGGTCGCCGACTCAAGGTTGATCAGCGGACGGATCAACTCGTCGCTCTGGGTGAACGAGATGAGCAGGGCAATCAGTAGGATGGGCAAGGCAAACAGCAAGAAAAACAAGGATAGGAGATTCCGGAAGGTGTCATTGCTGGTCTGCAGTTTTTTGAACGTCTCGACGGCTTCGGTCAGGCTCTGAGTGGCCTCCTCGAAACCTTTTGGCAGAATCTGAGACACCACGACCGAGTACGGAATGCCTCCAGCGACCACGTGGCGGAGCTGACGGAGGAGGGTCACCGAACCCGAGGTCTCCTTGGGAAGTGGGCCATCAACCATCGGGAGGCCGGCTGACCTGGTGAGGCGCGCGCTCTTTTCCCCGATCGACAGAAGCTCGCTCCCTGTCGGGTCAAACACCTGAAGGGCATCGGGCTTGAGGTTCGACGCCTCGAGCGCGTTGGCAAGCAGGGCCACATCCCGTCCTGGAAGCGCCCGGCGGACCATGTCGGGGATGAGCGGCGACTGAGAAATGTTGGTCAGTTCTTCGATGCGGTCGTGGTGATACTCCAGGGCCGTGTCGAGCCCGCCTTGAAGCGCCTCGCCCCAGCGTTGGTTCACCCAAGTCTTCATGGCCGTATCGATGAAACTGATCGACAGGATGGTTTGGGGCACCGAAGCCAGCACCGCTGTGAGGGCAAAGAACAGGCTGATGCGCATTTTGAGCTGAGTGCCGGGCTTGCCCTGTTTGCGGTCGCGAAGAAGGGTCCAGATCTGGTAGCCGACGGCGCCAAGCAACGTGAGCGGCAACACCAGCACCACGGGAATGAGGACGGCGTCAAACTGACGTTTGGTGTCGGCGACATCGGCAAGAATCTGGCTCGACAGAAAAAGGGTGAAGGCGACCAGCAGGACCAACAGGCCCAGCAGGCTTAGGAACGGGGCAAAGCGTTTGGAGGTAGAGAGGTCACTCTTCAAAACGGTTGTCGATGAGCTTGACCAACGCATCCACGGCCGCAGCCTCATCGGAGCCGCTGGCAGTAATCTTGACAACCGTATTGCATAGGACGCCCAGAGTGATCAGACCCATGATCGATTTGGCATTGATCTTCTCATTTTCTTTCTCGATGAAGATTTGCGAACTGAACTTGTTCGCGAGAGTGACGATCATCCCTGCCGGTCTGGCATGGATACCCGCCCTGTTCTTCACCGTCACGTCCTTCTCAACCATGAGCCGACCTTTATAAGACGGGAGTGTCCTTGTTTTTCCTCAAATATACGTTGCGCGCGTTCTCGCTTTCAAGCCATGATATCACGTTTTGGTTGAATTCTTGGGCTGAATGAAAACCCATCTGCTTGAGGCGATGGTTCATCACGGCGGTTTCGATCAAGATGGCGATGTTGCGCCCTGGTTTGACGGGAATCTTCATGGAGGGCATGCGAACACCGAGGATCTCGGTACCTTGGTCCTTGGTACCCAAGCGCTCGTACTCCTTGTTGGGGTCCCACAGTTCCAGTTCGATCACCATCTCGATTTCTTTCTGGAATTGTATGGCAGAAACGCCAAACAACTGGGCCACGTTGATGATGCCGATGCCGCGAACCTCAAGGTGGTGACCCAACGTGGGATTCACGGGCTTGCCGAGCAAGGTATTGCCGCTCACACAGCGGATGTCGACCGCGTCGTCGCACACCAGGCGGTGGCCCCGCTCAATCAGTTCCAGCGCCGCCTCGCTCTTGCCGACCCCGCTGTCGCCCAGCAGGAGCACACCCATGCCCGACACTTCGACAAACACTCCATGCACGGTTCTCTGCGGCGCGAAAATGTCGGCCAGGGTGCGGATCAGGCGCACCGAAAAGTCAGACGAACTGAGCGTGGTCGACAGGACGGGCACGTGGTGCACTTCGGCGAGCTCGATGAACCGCTCCGGCGGCAGGTGATTGGCGGTGAAGATCATGCAGGGCGGTTCGAGGCGGAAAACCTGCTCCACGCTGGCCCAGTTGTTCTCGTGCTCGAGCTTGCGGATGTAGGCACTCTCGCCGTTGCCGAACAACTGAAGCCGCATGGCGTTGAAGTCGTCGAAGAAGCCGCTCAGCGCCAAGCCCGGCCGGTTGATGTCGGGCTGGGTGATCGGCTTCGACAAGCCTTTCCGCCCGGCTTTGCAAACCAGATGCAGGGCATTGTGAGCCCGTAGGTCGAGGTCGAGCAAGTCCAGGACGGTGAAGGCTTTGGTCACGGCTATTCGACCTCTTCTTCTTTGACGGTGTGGCCGTGCGGGTGGTGCTCCTTAAGCTTGTCCTTTTCCTTCGAGACCTTGGCGTCGAGCTTGTGCATGAGGTTTTCAATGGCCGGGTAAAGTTCCAAATGGGATTCGGTAAGGTGCACGTTGGAGCCAAAACGGAAGTGCACGTTGGACTCGACCTGAAAGCTCGCCTTTTCCTTGGTGACGGTCACTTCCACGGTAACGATCAAGTCTTTGAACGGGTCAATGTGGCTCAGTTTCTCGCTGATAAACTCCCGGGTCCGGTCGCTGATGTCGTAGTGGACACCCTTGATGGTGATGTTCATGTTCGTGCTCCTTCTTACGCGTACTCTTTCGAAAGTTCCAGGCGGTACTTGGTAACGGTGCGCCGGGCAATTTCGATGCCTCTTTGACTCAAGAGGTCCGAGATCTTCTGGTCTGACAGCTTCTTGGTCCCGGCCCCCGCCCGGGTGCCCGCTTCGTGGGCAGAGAGGATTTCGCGGATGATTTCCTTGACGCCTTCCTTTGAGAACTCGCTGGAAGAAATGGCGTTGCTGAAGAAGTGCTTGAGTTCGTACAGGCCCCATTCGGTTTGCACATACTTGCCGGTGGTGATGCGCGACACCGTCGATTCGTTCTTTTCGATCTGTTCGGCCACGTCGCGCAACGTCAGGGGCTTGAGGTACTTGGGTCCTCGGCGAAAGAACTCCACCTGAAACTCCATGATCGACCGGCAGACCTGAAAAAGGGTGCTGCGCCGATAACGGATGTTCTGGATGAAGCGCTCGGCCTCGCTCACCTTTTGCTTCACGAAGGAGCGGGCGTCTTTGTCGACCAGGCCTCCGCCCAACCCACTCTGGAAGCCATCGTCGATCCTCAGCACGGGGATTTCTTCTTCGTTGAACACCAACTGCAGTTGCCCGTTCTTGAAGCCGATGGCGGCGTCGGGGACCACGTAGCCGGGGGGTTGAAGCGAGTAGGCGCGGCCAGGAAAAGGCGTCAGGCTCGACAGATCTTCGAGCAAGGCCTGGATTTCGTCTTCGCTCACCTTGAGGCGGCTGGCGAGTTCTTTGTACTTCTTTTTTTCGAGAAGCTCCCAGCCGTCGGTGACCAAGTGGGTGGCTTCCTCGTCAAAATGCTGCAGGCGCATCTGGACCAGCAGTGACTCCCGCCAGTCCGAAACGGCACACCCTTGGGGCTCCAAACGGCGGATGGTCTCGAGCAACTCCTCGATCAGCTCGGCCTCAACGCAGGCAACACCGTCGGTCAGGGGAAAAAGCATCGAGGGTGGCTCGAGGTGAAACCCGTCGGCGTCCAAGTTGTTGATAAGCAGCTCGCCAATTTCGAGCGAGGCCGGTGGGAGCGGTTGCAGGCGAAGTTGCCACAGCAAGTGCTCGTGCAGGCTTTCGCCGCGGCTGATGACGCCCTCCAGAAAGCGCCGCTGGGTGTCTTCGTCATCGAAGGACGAGCCGGAAGACCGGATGCGATGGCCCGACATGGCGTCGAGCTCATCGTAGCTGACGAGTGTCTTGTCGCCCACGGCCTCGAGCGCCGGGTTCTTTTCGAGCTCTTCTTCGATGCGCTGTTTGAGTTCGTTCAGAGTCAGAGGCAACAGGTTGATGGACTGGATGAGCTGGAGGGACATCTTCTGTCGTTGCTCCTGCCGCATAACCGGTCGTTGAAACTGCACGTTAGCCCCCCTCTGGCTTCCATGGTAGTGCAAGAAGGGGGCCAAATCAAACAGTTCCGGAAGAACCGAACCCGTTGACAGTGCCGAACCGTTTCCCGATGCTGGGTTCTAGGAGTATCCCATGAAATCAGTTCTGCTCGTCGTTGTGCTATTGTGCCTATCGTTTGTCAGCCTCACCGCCCAGGCGGTTGGGGGTGGCCTGTCGGTCTTCGTTCCCGAGGAACTCTACACCTCAGGCCAAGGCACCGTGGCTTTCGAGCAGGGGCTGTCGACATCGATTGGCTTCGGGGACCTGCTGAGCATTCCGATCGGCGTGGCCTACCATGCCGCCGGCAGCTTCGTCCTCGATCCCGCCGAGCACCCGGATCACGTTGGCCCCGACCTCTATGGCGACGTGCTCATCCCTTCAGTTCAGGTCAAGATGCACGTTGGCTTGGGGTCGCTGGTCTACGTCGAAGCTCACGGTGGCGGAGCGGCCGCGTGGGCCTTTTCGCTGCGGCCCACCGCATCGTTCGCGCAGGCCCTCGTCACGGACAGGACTGCCCTCGCCGTGGCCACCGACGTTGTGATCAAGCAGGGGCTCGGCTTCGGCTGGGTTGCCGGTGGGGCCTTCGGGGTAAACTTCGGCGCCATCAGCGTCGATCTCGGGGCGACATACCGCTGGCTAAGGATTCCGCTGGACCTTTCGGCGAACGTCACCAGCGGCCAGGCGGGCAGTTTTTGGTCCGCCTCGACCCCGTTCACATCGACGACCCAAGCCGCCCTTTTGCGGGGCTTGTCGATCCAACTCGGCGGCAGCTACAAGCTGTAGGCTCGCCACCTAGCAGGGCCTACATGCTAAAGTGTTCTCCCAAATAGATTTGTCGGGCTCGCTCGTCGGCGAGGATCTCGTCGCGGGTGCCCTGAGTCAAAATCTCGCCCACGTTAATGATGCAGGCGCGGCTGGTGATGTCGAGGGTATCGCGCACGTTGTGGTCGGTGATGAGCACACCAATGCCCTGGTCGGCCAGTTGCCGGATGATTTTTTTGATCTCGTACACGGCGATGGGGTCGATGCCGGCGAACGGCTCGTCGAGCAGCAGGAACTTCGGTTCAATGGCCAGCGCCCGGGCGATCTCGGTGCGGCGCCGCTCGCCACCCGACAGCGTGTAGGCCTTCTGTTTGCGCAGGCGCTCGATGCCCAGTTCCACGAGCAGTTCCTCGAGTCGGGCCTTGCGGGCCTTGCCGTTCATGCCCCGACGCGTTTCGAGCACGGCCCGGATGTTGTCTTCGACACTCAGTTTGCGGAACACCGAAGCCTCTTGCGGCAGATAAGCGATGCCCGCGCGGGCCCGTTTGTACATGGGGTAGCGCGTGATGGCCTTTTCATTGAGCAGGATCTTTCCGGCCGTGGGGCGAAGGAAACCGGCGATCATGTAAAACACGGTGGTCTTGCCCGCGCCATTGGGGCCGAGCAATCCGACGATCTCGCCGGCATTCATCGAAAAACTCACCTGGCGGACGGCCATTTTTTTGCCAAAGCGCTTTTTGAGGCCCTGTACCGAAAGCGTCACGGTTGAGCCTCCTGGGCTGCCGGGGTTTCTTTGGCAGGGGTGATGCTGCCCGATACCCGGCCGTCGAGCAGGATCTCTTCGGTCTTGAGGTTGACGCGGATGGTGCCGGCCTTATACTCGTCTTTCTTCTTGTTCACCTGCGGCAACCCTGTTAGTTCCAAGCTGTCTTTCGTACGCGCGTACACGGCGTTTTCGCTGCGGCAAACGAGGTCCTTCTTGAAGATCTTGACGCCGATCTGCATGTTGAACTTCTCCAGGGCCTCATCGTATTCGAAGTACCCCGAGCGGATGCTCAGTTCATTGGTCGGGTCCTGCATTTCGCAAACGCCGCGGAAACGGCTCAACTTGAGCACCCGGTCGTACTCCATGGTATCGGCCTTGATGGTGATGTTCTTTTTGCCATCGACGACCACAACCTGACCCTTGCAGGTGGCATACCGGAACGACTTGCCCGAGAGTTCGATCGAGTCGGCCTGGATGGTCAGGTTGCCCGTGCTCACGGTGGCGTTGCCCGTCAGTTGGGTTTTTTCCTGGCCCGCGGTGAAGTGGCTGGTGAGCCGGTCACCCCGAAACGTGAACGGGTCTTCGGCGGCAAAAACCGGTGCGGCCAGCACCAGGCACAAGGCCGACACGAGCAAGCTTTGCCTGGGCAGACGACCCATCACGGGGCTTCCTCATTGGTCTGCCAGACGCCGGTAATGGCCTTGTCGAGAGCGAGGTCGTTGCTCTTGAGGTTGAGAACCATACCCTGCGCGGTGATGCGCGAGCCGTCGTCTTTCTTCAACACAACGCTGCTCCCATCGAGGGTAGTCATCACCTTCTCCTGATTCTTCCACTCGACGCTCCCACCCGGGCCACCGATGATGGTGAGCGCGACACCCTGCTTGGTCGAAGAGGCCCGCAGGGTTCCGTCGAGGTGCGCGTTATTGGTGTCGGTATGAATGATCGCCGCCTGCGAACTCCCCTGCGACACCACTTTGCCCTCGCCATCATACTCTTGGAAGGTGAAGTCCTTCAATCGTATCTCTTGGTGGGAACTATAGTTTTCAGCTCTTGCGCCCTGTACGGAGTACAATACGCGTCCATCCCGCACGGTGGACTGCTCGAAGTCCTGCATCACCAGAAGGGGAACGTCGTCGGGGTTGACGGTGGGCGTAGAGGTCAAGTCAAGCGTGCATCCCGAAACAGCGAGAACGAAAACAAGGCTGAACGGGAGGCCACTCTTCATTTGGCCACTGAGGCAGCGACAAACGCCTGAAACAGCGGGTGCGGCTTGGTCGGCTTGCTGGTAAACTCGGGGTGGAACTGCACGCCGGTACTCCAGGGGTGGTCCTTCCACTCGGTCGACTCGACCAGGCCACCGTCGGGGGTGTAGCCCGAGATTTTCAAACCGGCGTTTTCGAGCGCCTCCTTGTAGGCGTTGGCAAACTCGTAACGGTGGCGATGCCGTTCCCAAATCACCTCGTGGCCGTAGGCCGAGCGGATGTGGGTGTGACCCTTGGTGTGCGTGGCGCTCTTGCCCAGACGCATGGTGCCGCCCATCTTGGTGATGCCTTCCTGCTCCTCGAGCAGGCTGACCACGGGGTGCGCGGTCTGTGGGTTCATTTCGGTGCTATTGGCCCCTTCGAGGCCCAGTACGTGGCGGGCGTACTCGATCACCATGATCTGCATTCCCAGGCAGATGCCCAGGTAGGGTTTTTTGGACTCGCGGGCGTACTGAGCAGCCAGGACCATGCCCTCCACCCCCCGCTGACCAAAGCCACCGGGTACCAGGATGGCGTCGGCGTGACCAAGAAGGTCCTCGGCGGTGGCGCCCTTTTCGAACTTCTCGGCGTCGATCTTGAGGACCTTCACCTTCACCTTGTTTCCCATGCCCGCGTGTACGAGCGCCTCATCGATGCTCTTGTAGGTGTCGTGCAGGTCGACGTATTTGCCCACCATGGCAATGGTCACGGTGTTCTTGGCGTTTTTGTAGCCCTCAACCATCGCGGACAGATGGTCCACCTGCGCCGGCTTCAGATCGAGGTGCAGTTTGCGAAGCACGATTTCGTCGAGCTTCTGCTGGTGGTAGATCAAAGGAATCTCGTAAATGGTTGTATTGACATCAATTGCTGACAGCACCGATTCGACGTCAACGTTGGTGAAGTTGGCGATCTTTTTGCGCATGCCGTCGCTGAGTTCTTTTTTGGCTCGGCACAGCAGAATGTCGGGCTGGATGCCGATCTCACGCAGTTCTTTGACGCTGTGCTGCGTCGGCTTGGTCTTCATCTCGTCGCCCGAGACGGTGGGCACCAGCGTGAGGTGCACCGACAGCACGTTTTCACGGCCTAGCTCGTGAATAATCTGCCGGGCGGTTTCAAGGAAGGGCACCGATTCGATGTCGCCCACCGTGCCGCCCACCTCCACGATGGTGATGTCGGTTTCTTTCGAGGCGCCGATGCGCAGGATCTGGCTCTTGATTTCGTCGGTGATATGGGGAATCACCTGCACCGTTTTGCCCAGGTACTTGCCTTCGCGCTCTTTGTTGATGACGGTTTGGTACACTTGCCCGGTGGTGATGGAGTTGGCCTTGCTCAGCGGACTCGAGGTGAAGCGGGCGTAGTTGCCTAGGTCGAGGTCGGTTTCGGCGCCATCGTCGGTGACGTACACTTCGCCGTGCTGGTAGGGGCTCATCGTGCCCGCATCGACGTTCAGATACGGATCGATCTTGATCATGCTGACGCGGAAGCCCCGGCTCTCCAAAAGGGTGCCGATCGAGGCGGCCGCAATGCCTTTTCCGAGGCTCGAACAAACCCCGCCCGTGACGAAAATGTATTTCTTCATGGGATTTCATTCTCCCCTTAAGGCACGGGTGTGTCAACAAAGGTTTTCTTGACTTGACTGGTCGCCAAGCCTAGACTTCAGCCTTGGGAGACTGGAAATGTCGGAGTTCCTTACGGATCAGCACTTTGAAAAGTTCCGCAGTCTCATCTACGATTCCAGCGGCATCACGTTCTCGAACTCGAACCGCCCCATTCTCGAAAGTCGGCTCCGGGAACGGCTCCGTCTGGCCAAACTCGACGACGTGGGCGTGTATTTTGACCTGATCAAACGCAGCGAAGGCGAAATGAAAACCTTCCTCGATTCGATCACCACCAACCTGACCCGCTTCTTCCGCAACCAGGCGCACTTCGATGCGATGGAAAACCACGTGCTTCCTGACCTCATCAAGCACAAACGCGCCAAAAACCTCGAAAAGAAGATCCGCGTGTGGAGCGCCGGCTGTTCCACCGGCGAGGAACCCTACACCATTTCGATGATCCTCAAGGACAGGTTGCCTCCCGACTTCACTTACGACATTACGGCTTCGGACCTCAGCCTCAAGTCACTGATGACCGCTAGCCAGGGGTTCTATCCGGATGCCCGCATCCAAGGCATCCCAGACGGTTACCTGAGCCGTTTCTTCACCCGCGCCGGTGATGGCTATCAGGCCAAGGATGAGATCAAGAACCGCATCAAGTTTGACTATCACAACCTCAAGTTCGATTCGGGACTCCGCAACCTCGACATCATTTTTTGCCGCAACGTGCTCATCTACTTTGACGAGGCGGCGCAGAAGAACGTCATTGACCGGTTCTGGACCTCGATGACCAACCATGCTTTTCTGTACATCGGCCATTCCGAGTCGCTGTTCGGCATGAAGACCGAGTTTAAGTTCCTCAAGACCGAGTGGGCCGTCTTGTACACCAAGCTTCAGGACTAACGAATGACCGAACAAACCATCAATGTCCTGATCGTGGACGATTCCGCGCTGATGCGGAACCTCATTGGCCGAATTGTCGAGGCGGCCCCTGGCTTCGCGGTCGCAGGCAAGGCTATGAACGGCCTGTTTGCCCTCAAGAAGCTCGAGACTCTGACACCCGATGTCATCGTTCTTGACCTCGAAATGCCCGAAATGAACGGCATCGAGTTCCTCAAGAAGCGCCGTGAACTGCGCATCGACGTTCCGGTGATCATCCTGAGTTCCATCGCCCGAAGGGGTGCCGAAGTCACGATGGAAGCCCTCAATCTCGGAGCCTCGGATTTTGTGAAGAAGCCGTCGGGCTCCGTGAGTGAAGACATTCATCTGGTGGGCGAACAGCTGATTGAACTGCTTCGCGTGTACGGCGGACGGCGCAAGCCGCTGGCGGCCTACATGCCCCGGCCGGTGGCGCCGACACCCTCGCCAGAGGTGCACGTCCCGGCGCCGGTGGCCCACGCTCCGCCTTCCGCGTACGTGGGCCAACCGGCCAAACCGTTGGTACTTCCTTCGGGCAACCTTCGGCCGCATAGCAATTTGCAGATCCTTGCCATCGGTATTTCGACCGGAGGGCCCAACGCGCTGCGCCAGGTCTTCCAAGACCTTGATCCGAACTTCCCGTTGCCGATTTTGGTGGTGCAGCACATGCCGGCCGGCTTCACCGCCGAGTTTGCCCGCTCACTCAACCGCAACTGCCCGCTCGAGGTAAAAGAGGCCGAAGAAGGCGACATCGTCAAAAAGGGCCGCATCCTGATCGCACCCGGCGACTACCATATCGAGGTCGAAAAACGGTCGCTGGCAGGGATTGTGCATGTGACCCAAACCGAACAGACCAACGGGCACCGGCCGTCGGCGGGGGTGCTGTTCAAGTCAGTGGCCAAACAGTACGGGGCGAGCGCGTTTGCAGTGATCATGACGGGCATGGGCAAGGACGGCTCGGCCGAGATCGGCGAAGTCTATCGGGCTGGTGGCCTCACGTTGGCACAAGACGAAGCCAGCAGCGTCGTGTTCGGCATGCCCAAGGTCGCTATCGAAATGGGCCACGCCGAAAAGGTTGTTGCCCTTGCCGAAATGGCCACCACGCTCAACTCGCTGGCCAAGCAGTTCGCTAAGGCCTAAGCCCGAGCGGCAAATGGCGTGAAGTCGCCCACGGGGATGATAGCCTCGACCTTCGGGTGGCCCGACTCCGGGTTTTGCGGAAAAATGAGGCTGGCGCCTAGACCAACAGCGGCGAGCACCGCAGCCACCCAGCCGTTCCAGAACACCAAGCCGAGGGCCAGCAACGCCGCGGGAACGACGACGAGGCGAACAACTCCGCCCCAAGCGGCACCGGTCGGTGTGCTCACTTCGACGTAGTCGCCGAGTGAAAGATTGAGGTTCTTGTTGTTGAGTGCCTTGAACTCGACCAGGGCGGTAGAACTGGCGCAGTGGCAGGCCGAGCCGTCGCCGCTGCAACAGGCCAGCGGAGCAAAGCTGATCCACACGTTCTTGCCTTCAATCTTCTTGATCGTTCCCTGACGGTTCATGCGCTTCCTCCAAGCAGGGCCGCGAGATCCGTTCGATGGACTTGGGCCGGCCCGAGTTTTCAATATCGATCAAAACGCCCTGAAAAACCAGACCCTCCCAGCTTTCCTGGCTGCGGTCGGGCAACCCGGTCAAGAAGCGGCCGATTTCTTTGGTGGGCAAAAAGCCCTGCACCGACTGCACCGACCCCGTGCGACCAGCGTCGGTGATGACGGCCGTGCCTTTGGGCATCAGGCGCTCGTCGGCGGTGACGATCTTGCCGTGGCTTCCGATGACAGCCGAAACCCGCCCGTCGGCGTAGTGAAACAAGGTGTTCTTTTCGGCGGTGGTGGCCGCGTGAAAGTCGACCACGACGGCCTTGACCTCGCGCGGGATTTTCTCGAGCACGGCGTCGAGCGTAAGGAAGGGGCTGGGCACGTGCGACTTGGAAAAGCCGCTTTGGCCGAGCAGCGAAATGACGCCGATCCGGCCCGCCGGGGTGTCGAACACCTTGAACCCCCGACCGGGTGACTCGGCCGGATAGTTGGCCGGCCGAAGAACAAAGCTCATCGTCGAAAGCGCCGGCGGCAGATCCTTCTTGAAGTAGGCGCACTCGCCCAGCGTCACGGCGCCGAGGCCCAGCTTGTGGAGGTAGAACGCGTGGTTCTTGCCCAAGCCGAAGCCGCCGGTGGTGCCGTCGCCGCTGCCGAAAATGAAGTCGGGCTTCAACTCGTCTTTGAGGGCGGCCAAAGTGCTCTTGAGGGTGAAGATTCCAGGCTTGCCGACGATTTCGGCCACGTAGAGCACTCGCATGCCTGAGCCTACCTCACTTTGACTCCCTGCGAAAGGGGAGTATATTGGTCGTGTGGCCCGTTGGGCCGCTCCGGTCGCCGAAGGGGTCCGGATATCCCAACTTGATGCCCAAGATGGGCGTCTAGGAGAGTCAAGATGAGTAAGGACAACAAGTTCCCGTTCCCTGACCTGAACAAGCTTCTCGATGAGGTGTTCGGCCAGGTCGATTCCATCAGCGAAAAGCTGCAGACCGAGATGGAAAAGGGTTTCGCCTTTCACGGCCACGGCATTTGGGGCGAAGGCCTGGATTTCTACCCTGGCTACGCCTACCCCCCCATGAACGTTTACCTCACCCCCGACAAGTCGATCGTGATCGAAATGGCCATGGCTGGCTTCCAACAGGAAGACCTGAGTCTGCAGTTCGTGGGCGACAACCTGGTGTTCAGCGCCAAGCCCCAAAACGTCGAAGAGACCGAAGGCCTGCGCTACCTGAAGCGCCGCTTGAAGGTTAAGCCCGTTGAGGAACAGAAGTATTTCGTTCCTGCCGACAAGTTCGAGCAGAGCCAGATCAGCGCCGTGTTCAAAAACGGCCTGCTTCGAATCACGGTGCCTTCGAAGTCGATCGTAACACCCAAAGAAGGCGTCAAGGTCGATATCAAGGGTTGAGCAAGGGATTGGCGGAAAGTAACCCTTTCGATTAACCTTGGGGACAATGAAGCCCAACCGCCGAATCGTCTTCTTCTATCTGGTCTTCTGCCTCGCCTTTGGCTTGGCCATGGGACTGGTATTTCCCGTGTACGCGGGATTCTTTGTCGAGTTCAAAAGCCCGGCGCATCAAATGGTGTTCGTGTTGGGTTGCCTGGTCGCGGGCGTGGTCGTCGGTTTGGCCTCGTACGTGATCGGGCGACTCACCATTCTCCGGGTCATCCGCATGATTTCGCGGCGCTTCGAAGTGCTCAGCAGCGCCGAGGGCGACCTGAGCCAAGACATCGACTTCCAGTCATCCGACTGCCTGGGCGAACTGGTAAGCCACTTCAACGCGTTTCAAGGCAAGCTTCGCTTACTGGTGCAAGAGCTGCGGGAGTTGTCGAACGAAGTGCAGTCCCTGTCATCCTCGCTGAGTTCGGCCGCAGAGCAATCGGCAACCACGCTCGAGGAATTGTCGGCGACGGCCAGTGCGGTGGCCCGCCAGGCCCAGTTTCAGTCTCAAGACACCCAAAAGTCGGTCGAGGAAGTTCGGGTCATCCTCGAAGGCATCGAGAGCTCGGACCGCTCGGCCGGCGGCATGGCCTCGCAGTTCTTCCTGTTCAGCCAGTCGATGGAGGCCAACCGAAAAGGAATCCAGGCCGTATCGCAGGAAGCCCAGACTACAGGCAGGCTTGCCGAGCAGCTCGGCCATTCGGGCGACAGCGGACAGCAAGTCCTGATCCGTCTGAGTGAAGAGATCTCGGCCGTAGCGCAACGGGCCCACGAGATTCAAGACATCGTTCAGATCATCCTCGACATTGCCGGTCAAACCAACCTGTTGTCGATGAATGCAGCCATCGAGGCGGCCCACGCAGGCGAGGCCGGAAGGGGCTTTTCGGTGGTCGCCGAAGAAATCCGCAAACTTGCCGACACCAGCGCGGCCCAAGGACAAACCATCAAGCGGCTTCTCGGAGGAATCGCGGAGGCCGTGAACCAGACCCTGGTTCAGTCGAAGGCGACGGAAGCCAGCTTTGAGGCCATTCAGCGCGACATCGCTTCGGTTCGCAATTCGGGCTTGTCGATTTCGCTCCAAATGGTCAAGCAAGAGGAAGAGGACTCGAAGTTGTCGGAAGGACTGCTGGAGTTTACCCAGCTCTACGAGGGACTGTCGCAGACCTTGGTTGATCAGCTTCGGCGAAGTCAAATCGTGAGGGAAAGCCTGACAGCGGTCGAAGATGCCAGCCACCAAATCAGTGAGGCAATGGGCGAACAGTCGTTCGGCGCGGAACATTCTGCCATCGCGATGACACAGGTCAAAGAGACGGCAACAAGTCTGTCGCGGGTGGTCGCCGACCTCACGGCGCTCACGCAGAGGTTCAAGCTCAAGTCGTGATCGCCAACCCTTGACACCACCCCCGGGTTCCCGCTAAGTTGTCGGCACACCTGCCCAGGTGGTGAAATTGGTATACACGCTAGTTTCAGGTACTAGTGCCGCGAGGCGTGGAGGTTCGAGTCCTCTTCTGGGCAACTGCTAATTCCTTGCAGTGAAAGGGATTAAAGAGCATCGCAAGATGCTCTTTTTTATTGCCCGAAGGCTTTTCGGGGCACTGACGCCGATATTGACGCCTTTTGGTTTGCCTCGCCGGTGGGATGGAATGTGGCGAGATTTCGGGATTAGGAACCCTTCCAAGGAAGACTCTGCCCAATCCTGAGCTTGAACGAAAGAGTCCGCGAGCAATCTTTATCGCCCATGTGTCACGGAATCGAGTCAGCCGCGGCTATGGCGGCCTGCAAGGCCTTCAGTTCAGCGTTGCAGTCGGGGCAACCACGCTTCAGATGCCGGTCAACGCCAGGAAAGAGGGTTCCGACGTTATCGTGACGCTCCAAACCCTCGACATACTGATCCAGGAGTTCGCAGGTCTGGTCGCAGTCGAGTTCCTCCTCGTCCGTCATTTCCAGAATGGTCCGCAGGTCCGGCATCGTCGAGGGAGGGCCGAAGCCGGGTTGCAGAAGGTCCTTCAAAGGGGTCACCAGAATCTCCTTGGCACGACGATCAAGCATGCTCCACCTCTCTAGAGGGGACGGCTGGGGATTTTCTTTCTTTTGGCTTTTGCCCTGTAGGGTCCACCATTACTCCTTCCCTGAGGAGCCTCTGCCTGAGCTTAAGTCGGGCATCGTGGACAATCTTGTACAGAGCACCCCTCGTCGTGCCGAGCTTGACGACGACGGCATCCGACGACATTCCTTGAACGGCCAGCGCGGTCAGTGCTGTCTTTTGCAAGGGTGTCAGCTCCTCATCCATGATTTTCTGGACCCAGGTCAGCATCATGTGGTCCTCCACGCTTTCCAAGGCAGCATCTGGCGAACTCGCAATGGATTCGTCGTCCTTCAGCGGGACGTCGTTCCAGCGGGCGCGACGAAGCTCGGCCAAGGCCACGCGGATGGTGATCTTGTGGGCCCAGGTGGTGAACCGCGACAACCCCTGGAAGTCCCCCAGACGCGTCAGGATGATGATCAGCGCCTCCTGGACAAAATCCTCGCAATAGCCGGCAAAATCCTGATGGTCCTGCTGCAGCACGTTATGCAAGGCGCCGACCAACCCCCGCAGCAGGATGATGCGCAGGTCGCCTAGAGCCTCGGTCCTTCGCCCGTCTTCCGAGGAGAGGTCTTCGATCCAGCGTGCGTTGTCGCGTTCCGTCACCGAAGCTCCTCCTCGACCTTCCCCCTTCAAAGTCAGGGAATCCGTCCGAAAGTTCAAGAGCTACGTAAGGGAACCAGCGGACACCCCCTCTAGAAGGCACAGGAGAACTGAAATGAACGAAAACAACAATCCAGAGCCGGCCTCCAAACCCGGCTTTGTCATGGTCCACATGAAGGTGCACAGCCTCGACGACCTGAACGAACGGTACGCACCCCATGTGTTTCCCATTCTGGCCAAACACGGGGGAGAGATGATCGCTGGGACGGCGACGCCTGAAGTCAAGGAAGGCGAGTGGAACGGCAATTGGGCGGCCGTGCTCCGGTTTCCGAGCGTCCAGGCGGCTCGCAACTGGTACCACGACGTCGAATATCAGCCCTACCGCGAGCTCCGGATCAAAGAGATCCAGTCGGAAGCCGGCCGTGTCGTCATCCTCGAAGGGTTTTGAAAGGAGCCACCTTATGAACGAAAAAGTCCTCTTAACAGGAATCACTGGCTACGTTGGCCAACACTGTGCCGCCGAGCTCCTCCGCCAAGGGTACGAGGTGGTCGGCACCGTGCGCTCGACCCAGAAGGCGGAAGCGACCAAGGTGGCGATTGCGAAAGTGGCGCCTGTCGAGAAACTGAGTTTTGCTCAGGCGGAACTGCTCTCCGATGCGGGGTGGTCCGAGGCCCTGACGGGTTGTCAGTTTGTGCTGCACGTCGCTTCGCCGTTTTTCAGCGCCGAGCCCAAGGACGAGAATGAGCTGATCGCTCCCGCAGTGGAAGGGACAAAGCGGGTGATGGCGTTTGCCCAGAAGGCGGGCGTCCAGCGTCTGGTTCTCACCTCGTCCATCGTCGCGGTAATGGCGGGGCGCAAAACCGGCACCTACGGCCCCGAAACGTGGTCGGACCTCAAGAAAAACATCGGCGCGTACAACAAGAGTAAGACTCTGGCGGAGCAGGCGGCCTGGAAGGCGGCAGAGAAGTCGAAGATGGAACTGACGGTGGTCTGCCCCGGCGGCATCTTCGGCCCCCCGGTGGGCGACACTATCGAGGGAGAGAGCGTGACCATCGTCCGGGGCATGATTACCGGCAAAACACCCATGCTGCCCGATGCCGCCATGGGGATGGTCGACGTGCGTGATGTCGCCCGCCTTCACGTCGCGGCCCTGACCGCTCCCGGAGCCGCTGGAAAACGCTTTATCGCAGCGACGGCCCAGCCCGTCGAAATGACGACGTTGGCGGCCATCTTGCGGGGGGCTGGGTTTCCCAAAGTCCCTTCGATGAAGGCTCCGTCGTTCCTCCTTCGGTTCATGGCGCTGTTTGACGCGCAGGCCAAGGGGTTCGCGCCCTTCCTAGGCCGTAAGGCGTCGTTTGACAACCGGGCGACCTTCGAGGTCCTGAGGTGGAAGCCGACGCCCATCGAAACCTCGCTGACCGAGATGGCCAAGGCGATTTCATCCCGATAGTTGGAACGGACAACTGGTGGTGTCCCGGAGGACGATGTCCGGGGCACCACTTCGTACGACCTCTACGAAACGTCCCGAGGCGCCGGGGATACTTCTGCTGAGACGGGCAATTTCGGCGGCATAAGTTGCATTATGTTGCACCTTTTCCTGTCCATTATGTCGTACCTCTTGGACTTGCACCCTGTGCGCCAATGGCGTACATTGAAGCATGGAACTCATTGAGACTTCGATCTTTACGCGACTGATCGAAACCCTGCTCGATGCGGAACATTAGCGGAGCAGAAATCGGTGCTGACCAAGTTGGTCAAGGATGAGTGGAAATGAAAGACGAGGATTTTGCAGAACTGGTCGAAAGCGTCAAAGAGGCTGGAGCCATCATGCGGGGCGATGTTCAGCCCCGCCGCCGGATCGAGGTCACCAGCCTCGACATCAAAGCAATCCGCGAAGGAACCAAGAAGTCACAGAATGAGTTCGCCCTGATGATCGGAGTGAGTCTGGGAACCCTCCGCAATTGGGAGCAAGGACGCCGAAAGCCCGATGGTCCGGCCCGTGCTCTTCTCAAGGTCGTTGCCCGGGACCCAGCCTACGTGGAGCAGGTCCTGACTCACTGAGAACTGACGCCAGTATCGACGGCAATTGAATATCTCCAGAAAGTATCGTATACTGATACTTTCTGGAGGTGATTTGCTCAAAGACACTCTGGGCCTGATGCAAGACCTCGCCGCATACGGGAACCCCAAGACCAAGCTCAGTCGCCTGGTCAAGTCGGGTGCCGTCACGCAGGTTCGTCGCGGTCTGTACGTCGAAGGCTCCCCACCGCCGCCAATCGCCCTCGCGCCGGTGATCTATGGTCCGTCCTACCTTTCGTTCGAGTTCGCCTTGGCGTTCCACAGACTTATTCCTGAGCGGGTTTCCGTTTTCACCTCGGCCGCTTACGGCAAAAACAAAGACAAGGCCTTCACAACGCCCTACGGCGAGTTCACCTACGCCTACCTGCCCAGGGCCGCCTACCCGTACGGCCTCGAGCGAAAGGAGGAAGGGGGCTATCACTTTCTGATCGCTTGCCCCGAGAAAGCTCTGGCCGACGTGGTCTACAAGCGTTCGGGAATCCAAAGTCCCGGTGATGTCCGTGACCTGCTTTTCGACGACTTGCGTATCGAGCCGTCAAGCCTGCACGCTTTTGATTGGAATCAGATTCGGGACTGGAGCCCCCTGTATGGGGGGCGTTCCGTAAAAGCTCTCGCAAACTGGGGGTCGATGACTTATGCCTAATCCTGTCCAAGATATGCTTGCTGGCTACCAGTGCAAAACGGCCGATGACTACCGCAATGCGCTGAAGGAAATCATCCAGGAGATCACCCTGCTCGGTTTGTCGCGCTCGGGGTTCTTCGGCCATGGCGCCTTCTATGGGGGCACTGCCCTGCGGATCTTCCACGGGCTCGACCGCTTCTCCGAAGACCTCGACTTCACTCTTTCGTCGCCCGATCCTGAGTTTTCTATCCAGAACTACACGAGGGCCGTCCGGGACGAACTCGCCGCGTACGGTTTTGAGGTACAGGTCGAGAAAAAGGAGAAGTCGCCTGACACGGCCATTCATTCTGCGTTTATCAAGGGTGGCACGCTCATCCATCTGCTCAAGGTCGCCTCGCTCACACCTCCGGTGTCGGGGGTTCCACCGACCGAGCAGCTCAAAATCAAGTTCGAGGTTGATACCGACCCTCCCGCCGGGGCCACGTACCAGGTGAAGTACCAGCTCAATCCCATTCCGTACTCGGTGCGGTTATACGACCTTCCCTCGTTGTTTGCGGGAAAGCTTCATGCCGTCCTCTGCCGCCAATGGAAGTCGAGGGTGAAGGGCCGTGACTTCTACGACCTTCTGTGGTACCTGTCGAAGTCGGTGGCGCCGAATCTTGTCCATCTCGAAAACCGGATGCGCCAGTCCGGCCATTGGGACAGCTCTGAATCCCTGGATCGGCACCGTCTGTTGCAGTTGCTTCTTGAGCGGTACGCCCAAGTGGACTTTGCCCAAGCCGCGAACGACGCGCGGCCTTTTGTCCGCGATCAGCGCAGCCTTGAGCTTTGGAGCTCGGATTTCTTCGAGGCGGTCACGTTGGATCGGTGATCTATTGGTTCAACTATGCCGGGGGGCTCAGCCGAAAGTCAGTGGGGGACTGCCCAACCAACTTGCGAAAGAACCTCGAGAAATAGGCCTGGTCGGTAAACCGGAGCCGGTTGGAGATCTCTCCTATCGTCAGCCCGGTGTGCGTCAGGAGCCGCTTGGCTTCAAGAACAAGGTGGTTCTGAATGAGCTGACTCGGCGAGAACTTCAGCAGCTTTCGAAACGACGCCGCAAGGTGGTCCGGGGTGACGCCCAAGCGGCTTGCATAGTCGGCGATCTGGCGATGGTGGAGGAACTCTTCAGAGACCATGAGGCAGTATTCCTCGACGAGACGGCGGGTCGCATTGGCCGGAACGCCGGCCCAGAAGTCGGGGTACTTGCGCTGTAGCGTCACCAGCAGAATCCTGAGGAGCGACTTTTGAACGACGGTCGCCCCGAAGTCTCCAGTCCCGGTTTCGCTTTCCAACTGCAGGAAGAGTAACTCCAGGACCGACCGGTCTGCGGCTTCGACCTTGAGCTCAGGCTGACGGTCGATGGTGTGGAAATAGCCGAGAGTGCGCAAGAGTCGCTGGTCTGGCGGACCGCCATCGAGAAAGTCGATTGAAAACCGAAGTTACCAACCAGAAAAGTCCGGACTCCGCGTCCAACCCCCGGCTCGCCTCGGTGCCCAGAAGTAGAAGCAGCCCGCTGTTGCCCGGTGGGACTCGAAGTCGATCGTGACCTCGGCGTTTCCACGCGTCACCCAGAGCAGTTGGTAATCGTCGTTGGTCGCCAACCGCCTCTCCGGATCGAACGGCTGGAGTTGCCTGACCAAGATACTCATGGGCCTAACATGGACCGAGCCAACTGAGGCATTCAAGTCCCCTTGTGGTCATTTCTCGGAAAAGTGCCAAGAAATCCGGTTTGCGTGCATGGGAGGTCTTGGAAGATCCGAATACTTTATCCACAAGGAGTTAATATGGAAATATCGAAGAAAGGATCGCCGGCTGGTTTAATGGCCAAGATCGGAGCCGTACTGTTTCTCATTTGGAGCATCTTGCATGTCTATGTCGGCGTCGCGGGGCTGATTGCCTTTTTGACCGCGCCGGTGAGTTCTCAGTTCCAAATGCTGTTCGGTGGAGCCAATGCCACGTGGAGTGAGATCGTGCTTCCCACCGACAAGGTTACGCTCAACGCCCTGTCTCACCTGTTTGGGAACTTTGTCGTCGATGTGGGAGGCTACGGTGTGCTCGGCATAATCGTTGCGTGGATGATCTGGAAGCAGGGTTCTTGGCTCGGGTACCTCATCGGTGCCGTTGCCATCGGAATCTGCGACTTGGCTTTCACGTTCTTCCTGGTAACGCCCGGCATCATCACCCTCGACCTGGCTAGCGTTTCAGGCCCTGTGATTTGGGTGGTCGCCGTCGTTCTCACACCGTTTGGGTTGCCCCGCAAAGCTGTTTGAAACGGACTCAACCACGGATCGCCAATGCAAATCGAAGCAGGTTTCCGAACCTCTCGCGCCCAGGGCTCAAGGTGATTCTGTGATTGAGATCCTCGGCGACTTTCCCGACTTGGAAGCTTCTGGCCCCCGGGTATGAGACTTTGGGGTGTCCCGCAGCTTATGTGGTCAATTGCGACTTGCTTGCTATGCGCCAATGGCGTATATTTGATCATGGAGTTCCTTGAGACCTCGGTCTTCACGCGGCTCATCGATACCTTGCTCGACTCGGATCAATACCGGGCACTTCAGGATGCACTTATCCTCCGTCCGGAGGCGGGCGACCTAATTCAGGGCACCGTAGGGCTCCGCAAGGTCCGGTGGGGCGCGGAAGGCCGAGGGAAACGTGGCGGCCTGAGGGTTATCTATTACTTCAAAAACGACCGCGGACAGATCTACTTCTTGTACGCGTACCCGAAGCACAAGCAGGAAGATCTGTCGGTGGAGCAAAGATCGGTGCTGACCAAGTTGGTCAAGGACGAGTGGAAATGAAAGACGAGGATTTTGCTGAACTGGTCGAAAGCGTCAAAGAGGCCGGTGCGATTATGCGAGGCGAGGCACAGCCCAGTCGCAGGATTGAGGTCACCAGCTTGGACATCAAAGCAATCCGTGAGGGAACCAAGAAGTCTCAAAACGAGTTTGCCCTCATGATCGGTGTCAGCCTGGGAACCCTACGCAATTGGGAACAGGGACGTCGGAGGCCTGACGGTCCGGCTCGTGCTCTTCTTAAGGTCGTTGCCCAGGACCCAGCCTACGTGGAGCAGGTTCTGACGCACTGACAACGACCCCAGAGGCTAGATTTCTGGTCTTGCCTTGGCGTCAACGAGCTCGGCGACAGTGACGAACAGACGCATTGGTTCATCCAAGAACTGATGGAAGCCAACATGCCGGTAGAACCCCAGGGCTTCGTCGTCGAGAGCATCGACGATGACTGCGAAGATTGCCACTTCGCCGCACGCCAAAATCACCTTCTCGAAGGCCTGCCGCAATAGCCACGATCCGACGCCTTTTCCCTTGTCACGGGCAGCAAGCTTTCCGATCAACGCGACGGGGAGCGGATATTTTCCAAGTCCCCGCCGGACAGACTCTGGCCAATAAGGGCTTTCGACGTGGCCCGAGCTGAGCGTAAAGTAGCCTACGACATTTTCAGCCTCATCGATGGCGACAAAGGCCCGGCTTATTCCCGCAGCGTCATTCTTGAGGGCGTAGTGTTTGAAGTAGTCGTCCAGGGAAGGTTTGCCGCAGTGGAACGGCCTCTTGGCCCAGCTCCGAGAGATTCGTTCGAGACGAAAGCTCATGGGTTGGTTTGAGCGAAAAACCGCCGGAGTTCCTTGTTGGGTTCCGGGGGCGAGCTGATCGCGGCTAAGAACGCTGCGCTGTCCTGCTCTTTTAGCGTGAAGGTCTGGCTTTGGGTGACCTCTTCCTCGGCACGCTTCAGCATGGTCTCAAGCACACAAGCAGAGATCGTCTTGTTGGCCAGGCGGGCCGCCCGCTCGAGCAAATCCTTGGCCGGACGAGAAGCTCTCAGTTCGATGCGGGCATCAGCCTTGATGGAAGCATGCATACTGACCACTCCTGAGTACAGAAGATATTACAATTGTACGGCATATGTCCATACAATTTCCGATTTCCGTCGCCGCTCAATCCACCACAACCGACCACAGGCGCGCACGTGCCGCCAACGGGAAGGGCGAGTCCCCGAAAGCCCCTGACGCCGATATTGATGCCTTTTGGTTTGCCTCACTGGTGGAACGGAATGTGGCGAGATTTCCGAATTGCGCAGCAATCTCGCCTTCTCAAACTCTACTTGAGCTGTCGGAACGCCGAGGCCCCTGAGAAGTTCAACTTCGGGGAATCCGCTTCCAGAACTCGGCCATCTGCGTCAGCTCAAGCTCGGAGAAGTGTTGAAGAAAGTACGAGTTCACGATCTTCACGTGCGCCTTAAGCGCCCTCTCAAAGTGTTCCTGGCCCTGGAGACTCAGCACCGCGTAGGCGCCGCGGCGATCCTCGGGAGCCACCTCTTTGGTAACGTACCCAGCCTTCTCCAGCCGGTCGACCAGCCGGCTGACACCGCTGCGCGTCAAAACGCTGTCAGCGGCGAGGTCCTGGATGCGGGCTCTGTGATCCTGAGCCCAGCCTAGGCGCAACAAGACTTCAAACTCCGGGTGCGAGATCTGGAACTTTTCCTGGAGGTCACTTTCGATGAAGCCCATCATCCGGCTATGGGCCCACAGAAGCCCTCCCCAAGAATCCTGTTCCAGTGGCGTGAATGGCTCATTCATAATTCCTGACCTTTCTGCTTGACAACTGCGTGCGCACGCAGGTAGTTTGTTTTGAGTGCCTGAGCACATAACTAGACTACTATAGATTGGCGGGAGGAAGAAGGCTATGACCACCGGAAAGAATCGACTGGAAGCGTTCAGCGACGGCATGTTTGCCATCATCCTCACGGTGCTGGTGCTGGAACTGAAGGTGCCCCAGTTGGCTGACTCCTCGTTCCCGACCTTCTTGGCGGCGATGGGTGAAATTGCTCCCAAGCTTCTGAGCTTCTTGTTCAGCTTCTTCATCCTGGCCATCTTCTGGGTCAACCATCACCACCTCGTCCACGCCATTCAGAAGGTGGACGCGAAGCTCCTGTGGCTCAACATGTTCTTGTTGTTTTTCGCTTGCCTGTTTCCGTTCCTGACGGCCTTCATCGGTGACTACCCGCTCAACTCATGGGTGGTGGCGCTGTTCCCGCTCAACATGGCGATGTCGTCGGTGGTGCTGCGCGCGTTCTGGAAGCACGCCTTTGTTGACAGCAACTTGGCACCGAACACTTTGACCGCTGCCGAGAAGAAAGCTCGCCTTCGCCAGGAGACGATCGCGGCGCTAGTCAATCTGGTTTCAGCGGCCCTGGCGTTCGTTTGGGTGCCGATCACCCTGGCCATCATGATTGTGATGCCCTTTTTGTTTGTCGTTCCGGAGTTGATCCGCAACAAGTCTGAGGAGTAAGGAGTTTCTGATGAGCGATACGAAGAAACTGGTCCCCGTGTGGACCCGCATTCTGACGGCCTTTTTGGGCTTGGCAAACACAGCCTTCGGCGTGATGGGGTATGTCACGGCAAATGGCGTTGACTTGGCCCAGCAGTTCTCAGCCCGCAACACCGCCATTGGCTTGGCCATCCTGTTGGTCAGCGTCGCCGGCGTTCCCGAAAGCATTGCGATCACGATGCTGATCCGCTTGCTGATCGAGGGCCAAGACCTGGTCCTGGGTGTTCTCAAGTCCGGTCTGACGATGGGAGTCCTCATGCCCTTGGGCTTCATGGTGGTCGAGGCGGTCATCTTCGTGACGATGTTCCGGGCCGCCAACCAGAAATCTCATGCGTAAACTGGCGCTGATTACTGGGGCCACCGATGGCATCGGAAAAGCCACCCTCTGGCGTTTTGCGCGGGAGGGCTGGGCGGTCGTTGCGGTGGGAAGGGATGTTGGAAAGCTGGCGAACGTTGCTCGCGAACTTCGAGAACAGGTTCCCGGGGCCGAGGTCGAGACGCTTCAGGCTGACCTCGGAATCATGGAAGAGGTTGTGGCCGTGTGCGACCGATTCTTGGCTTCCCACCAGACCCTGGACCTGCTCTTTCTCAACGCCAACACCATCACCCAGGAGCGAACGATCAGTTCCGAAGGCTTCGAGGCCAACCTCGCCGTGGGGCACCTCGGGCGCGCCCTGATGGCATGGAAGCTGGAGTCGATCCTGGCCGCGACGCCCGGATCTCAGATTCTCTGTACCGTGGGGTTGAACCTTGAACGACTCGACTTTGAAGACCTGACGATGGGCAAGAACTTCAGGGCGATGGTGGCGTTGGGACGCTGGCAGTGGGCCAACCAGGTTTTCAGTCGAGTGTGGAACCGGAGCAGCAAGGTGCCGATGAACATTTTCATGCCGGGGTTAGTCAAAACCAAGATCCTGAGCACCGAGCCGGGCTTCCAACGGGTTCTCATCTTGTTGGTAATGACATTTGTAGCCATTTCAACTCGAAAAGCTGCAGAACAGGTCTTTTCCACCGTGTCGCAGGCAACCGAACAGCTGTCACGTGATCACTATTACGCGACGGGCCAAGACAAAGGAACACGTCCTTTGGCCATGGAAATTGGTGATGAAGACCGGGTCTGGTCGGTGACCAAGGACCAGTTATCACGGTTCCTGGTCAGCAGATCCGGGACTTAGTGACTCTCGGCTTGACCTGAATCGCCACGGGGTTCACAGACAACCGGCCTACGTGGAGCAGGTTCTGACTCACTGAAATCTGACGCCAGCATCGACGGCGCTTCGTACCTGCGCACGTAAGCCGTGGGGCCGCTTCCTCAGCGCCCCCCTGTAATTTGATGGAAACCTCGATCTCCCAGGTCTTCTTGAGACGAAACTGCCGACGATCGGTTAGGACCGTTTCACAGCGGCAGGCAAAGGCATCCCCCTTGGGGTCGTCCCACCGGTCGGCAACCCAGTTGCGATTCTTCATCGCCTCGAGCAAGAGCTTGTTCCCCAGGAGGCCGTGGGCGTTGATTCCACGAACCGAAAGCCACCGATCCAGTTCGCTGCGCAGCTTGTCGGCCATCGGGTGCATACCGCGCATGGGAGTGGTGATGCGAATCCCCAGGTAACCGACAGCAGTTCGCTCAAGGAGGTAAGGCTCTTTCGTGATCGTCAACATCGCTGCACCAAGGCGAAGTCAGAGGGCGTCTGCCACCTGGTTCGCTAAGTTCAAGCTTACAGTGCTTTCCTTTCACGGAACAAGAACAGACTGACGCCTCCCAAGAGCGAGACCACGATACCGGCGCCCACCATCCAAAGGCTGATGCCAATCAGTTCGGCAACCGGGCCCGCAACGGCCATGCCAAGCGGGACGCCCAGGCTGATCAGGCTGGTGACCGTCGCAATGACCTTGCCCAGGTTCTCGGGTGCAATGTTCGCTTGAATGGCCGCCATGTACGGAATATTGCCGACCATGCCGGCAGCTCCAATGCCGACGACCACAAGGCAAAACAGCCAGAACGCACCGGCCGGAACCAGCCCCCCGGACAGCAGAAACACCCCCAGCCCGGTGGTAGAAAGCGCAATCCTCGTGAACGGCTTCTGGTTTCCCGCCAGAACTCCAAGGACGAGGGCGGCCAGCAGCATGCCCGCCGAAAACAAAGCCTGAACCAACCCAGCTTGCCAGGCCGTGCCGGCGAAAAAATCCTTGACCTGCAACGGCAACAGCGAACCGAGGGGTAGGAACACCATCCCGGTCAAAAAGACCAGGCCGGTGGCAGCCAAGATGGTCTTGTTTTTGGTCAACGCCCGGAAGCCTTGCCGCATCTCGGCAAACACGCCCCGGACCGGCGCCGAAGCGGCGGGTGAGGGAAACCTGACCAACGCCAGCGTCACGATCGCCAACAGGGCGCCGAGCACATCAATCAACACGACCACGCCAAGCGGAGCAATGCCCATCAACAGGGCTCCCAGCATGGGACCCGCCATCGCGCTCACCGACACCATCAGCTGCCCCAGGCCCCCGGCGCGTTGCAGTTCCTGTGTTGGAACCAGCGACGGGACGGCGGCCTGAAGCGCCGGCTTTTGAAAGGTCTCGCCCACAGCCCGCAGGAACAGAATGAGGTAGACGAGCCCGAGCGCCGGCTCGCCGAACAGACAACTGACGGCCAACGCGGCGCTGGCCACGGCAACGAGGGTCGCGGCCAGAGTCATCGTCACCTTGCGGGGATATCGATCGATGAGCACCCCTGCAAAGGGCCCCAACACGATTTGCGGAACCAGCCCCAAGAAACTTGCCAGCGTCAGCGCCAGCGGAGAGCCCGTGTGCACGGTGATCCACCAAATGAGGGCAAACTGGACGGCCGTCGACGACACCAGAAAGATCGCCTGCCCGGAGTACAGGGTCAAGAAAGGCCTTTTCCACGCGGTGCTAGGCATGAGTGGCCTTGCCGTCGGGGGTCGTGGCGAGCGCGGCGGCAATCACCCTCGCTCCTTCCCGCGCTCCGTTTTCGGTGGCAAGGGCCCGACCGAGCTCGGCGGCCGCAGCGATCACCCCCGGTTGAAGCGCGAGCTCCAGCGCCTGCGCCAGTTTGGCGGCCGTGAGCTTCTTCACCGGCAGCGGAGGCGCCCCTACGCCCAGTTCAAACGACCGCTGAGCCCACGCAAACTGGTCCAGGGCAAAAGGCAGGATGACGCTCGGCACCCCGGCCCGGAAGCCAGCCGCCGAAGTCCCGGCTCCACCGTGGTGGCAGACCGCCCCCATTCGCGGAAACAGCCACGAGTGAGGCACCCCGTCCACTGCCAGCATTCCTTCGGGGAGCCCCAGCCCACTCATGCCGTTGATCACGCCGCGCTTTCCGGCAAGGACAAGCGCCTCGACCACCGTTCGGCCCACCGTTTCGGTATCGCCCTTGTCGAACATCGAGCCGAAGCCCACATAGACGGGCTTTTCGCCCGCCGCCAGGAAAGCGCTCAATTCCGGCGAAGGTTGGTACGGGCCGGGTTCCTCGACAAACCAGTACCCGGCCTGGTGAACGTGGGGGTGCCAGTCGGCGGGTCGCGAAAAAACGAACTCGCTGCACGAAGCAAGGGCCGGCGTGCGGGCGGTGGTGTGCTTCTCGAAGGGTTGGCCGAAGCCGGGGGGTAGTTTGCCGTATTTTTGCTTCCAAAACGGGGCCAGCGAGGCCCCCGAGGCCATCCACAACATGCCTTGCAAGGCCGAATAGGTCAGGCGGTTGAGGGGTCCCCAGTTGGGTGACTTTCCGTAAAGGACCACCGAAGACCGCACCGAGGTGCGGTGTAGCGGGAAAGGACTGGCCAGAATCGACGGGATTCCCAGCCGCTGGGCCATGAAGTACCCGATGGTGAGCCCTGGGTGGTACACCAAGGCATCGCTGCCCAAGCACGCATCGTGGTAGGCCTCGACCATGTGCACCCCGTAGGCCTTCATCTTCTGGAAGCTGCCCATCATCTTGAGCAGGTTGTCGGCCCGCTGGGCTTGGCGGACCATCTCGGGGTCCACTCCCGCCGAAGCGAAATCGACCGCGATGGGGTAAAAGTCGAGCCCGTACCCGCGCACAAAAGCCTCGAAGTGGTGATTGGTGGCAATGCGTGTGGCCAAACCCAGCTTTTGCAGTTCTTGAGCCAGCGCCAGGTAGGGCTGAACGTCGCCCCGGGTGCCGGAGCAAAGGATGGTGATCATGAAGGTCTCCTGTGCTACAGTATTCCAACAACGTGTTGGGGAAACAACCAACACCGGGGGGAACTTTGTCGGAAAAAGCCCGTGCCCACCTGCTCGAAGCCTTTTGGGACCTGTATCGCCAGTCCCGAATCGACCAGATCACCGTCAAAGAAGTGGCCGCTAAGGCAGGCTATAACCGTAGCACCTTCTACGAACACTTTGACGACGTGCACCA
Organism: Spirochaetales bacterium; assembly: GCA_037142615.1. Taxonomy (GTDB): domain Bacteria; phylum Spirochaetota; class Spirochaetia; order JABEVK01; family JABEVK01; genus JAIFLN01. Next base: position 108,155 of record JBAXAI010000009.1, read on the forward strand.
ATGCCTGCACGAAATCGAGCAGCTCTGCCTACCAAACCTCGACGAACTGCCCCCGACGCTGCTGTCCGCCGAGCCCTCGCCCGACTTTTTGCAGACCTTTTTGGCGGTTTACGAAGCCAAGGCGGCGTACTACAACGTGCTCCTGGGAGTTAACGGGGACCCGTCCTTCCGACGACGACTGATCGACCAAACCAAGGCGGCCTTCCTGGGCAAGGAGGGGGCCTCGGAAAAAGGGACTGCCTTGTTGCCCGAGGATCCGTTGGAGCGCGACCTTGCCTTGGAGTACCGAATTGCAGGTCTGTTGGGGGTGCTCACGTATTGCAGCACGCATCCGGAGCTGGCGTCTCGGGAAGCGGTGGCGCGTGCTATTTTCCGGGTGCTGGGGTAACCAGGCGCGTCGGAGCAAAGTTTTTGCTCCCCAAGGGGGAAGGATGTCAAAGAAGAAAATGGGTTTGATTGTTCCGGGTGGCGTTGACGAGTACATCGCAGGCCAGCCGGAACCTAGCCGCAAGAGTTTGACGCAACTGAGGGCCCTCATCCGGGAATGTGCCCCCGACGCCGTTGAAACCGTCAGCTACTTTCAGATCCCCGGGTACTCTTACCCGGGCTACGACTACAACGGGATGTTCGCATGGTTCAGTTACCAGAAGCCCCATGTCCGGCTTCACGTGCGCCCACCTGTCCTGGAAAACAACCACGACGGCCTGAAGAAGCTTAAGTCGACCAAGGCAATTGTCTGGTTCCCAGCTGACCAGGATTTGCCGCGTGAGCTCATTGCGAAACTCGTGGTCGAGAGCATCCACGAAATGAAAGGCAAGAGTGGCGACTGACCGATTCCATCGGCCCGGCTTGAACCCGTTCAGACCGATGCGGGGGACTCCCATCACGGTGAAGTCCACGGTCAGCACGTCGCCTTCTTTGCCGTCAGGAGAGTCCGCTGGTGCTCGTGCCACCGCGTCCACCCTAGAATCGGGAAAGGACTTCTGCTGGCCCTTGACCCGCAAGCAAAATCGCCCAGATTCAGGTGCTTGGGAATCGTTTCGGGGTGCTGCGGGTCTATACTGCAGGGATCGGAGGCACGCATGAGCGCAAGACCCTGGATACTGCAAGAAACGACCTGGAGCGAGGTGGAGAACCAAACCTACGACGTGGCGATTCTTCCCTGGGGTGCCACAGAGCCGCACAACTACCACCTTCCTTTTGGAACTGACACCTACGAATCCTCGACGATGGCAGACCGGAGCGCAGGGCGAGCGTGGTCGCTCGGGGCGAGACCGATCGTGCTGCCAACCGTGCCGTGGGGCGTCAACACGGGCCAAACCGACCTCAAGCTTTGCCTCAATATTTTCCCCACCACACAGTTGGTTCTGCTGGGCGACCTGGTCGATAACTTGGCCCGGCACAACATCCGAAAGCTGGTGATCCTCAATAGCCACGGGGGCAATCAGTTTCAGCCCTTGATCCGCGAGCTGTCGGTCAAGCACCCGGGCGTCTTTGTCTGCGCCCTGGACTGGTGGAAGGCGTGCGACCTCAAGGCCTTTTTCGTCGAGCCCGGAGACCATGCCGGGGAGTGGGAAACCAGCGTGATGCTGAACACGCATCCGGACTTGGTGCTTCCCCTCGATAAGGCCGGAAACGGGGCCGCCAAACGCTTTGCCGTGAAGGGCCTGCGCGAGGGCTGGGTGTGGAGCCAGCGTCAATGGACCTCGGTGACCACCAGCACCGGTGTCGGCAACCCCCAGTTTGCCACGGCAGAAAAGGGCGCGGCGTTTCTAGAAGCCACCACCGCCAAGGTGGCAGAGTTTCTGGTTGAACTGGCCGCAGCAGAGTTGGACCGGCTGTATTCCGACTGAAGGCGGATTGATATATCACTTGATATTTTCTGCTCCCGGATCTACTCTGGAGCTGTCCTGAAAGGAGTTCCGATGAAACAGCTCAAAGGTATTTTTCCTGCCCTGCTGACGCCGTTTGACGCCACGGGCCACCTCAACGAAGCGAGCCTTCGCCGCCTGGTGTCGGTCAACATCGCCCGCGGGGTTACCGGCTTCTATGTCGCAGGCAGCACCGGCGAGGCCTTTCTGCTGACCGCGGAAGAACGCAAGCGCGTTTTCGAGATCGTTGCCGACGAAAACGCCGGCCGCGTCACGCTGATCGCGCACGTCGGTGCCATTGGTACAGACCTGACCCTGGATCTGGGACGCCATGCGGTGGCCCATGGGGCCGACGCCATTTCGTCCATTCCGCCGTTCTACTACAAGTTCTCGGGCGACGAGGTGGTGGGTTACTACACCGAGTTGGCTGACAAACTTGACGCACCGATTATTCCTTACAATTTTCCCGCGTTGTCGGGGGTCACTCTCACCGGGCCGCTGATCCAAAGGCTTCGCAAGCACAAGCGCATCATGGGGGTCAAGTTCACCTCCAACGATTTGTTCCAGCTGGAGCAAATGAAGCAGGCCGACCCCGACCTTGTGGTGTACAACGGCTTTGACGAGATCTGCCTGGCCGGTCTGGCCATGGGCGCCGACGGGGCCATCGGAAGCACGTTCAACTTCATGCCCGAAAAGTTCCTTGCCATCCGCAAGCACTTCATGGCCGGTGAAATGGCCTTGGCGCAGAAACAACAGAGCCAGGCCAACGAGGTGATCCAGGTGCTCATCGACACGGGCAAGTTGCTTGCCGGTGAAAAGTACCTGATGGACTTGCAGGGCATTCCCTGCGGAGCTTGCCGCAGTCCGTTCACCCCGCTGACCGATACCGACAAGAAGAACCTGCAGGACGTCGCCAAGAAACTGCTCGTCCCGAACTGAGAGGAAAACGCTATGCTGCTTGCCGAAATTCAACGCCTGCGTGAGTTCTACCGCCGCGAGCTGGTCGATGATACCCTGCCCTTCTGGCTCAACCATGGACTGGACCACGAGCACGGCGGACTGCTGGACTTTCTGGCGCGCGACGGGTCGCCACTTTCGACTGACAAGGGTGGCTGGATTCAGGGCCGCTTCACGTGGGTGTTGGCCCGCTGTTGGAACGAGCTGGAAAAGCGGCCACAGTGGTTGGCGGCAGCGCGGAATTGCGCGGATTTTGTGCGTGACAAGGTGCTGTCGGGTCCGGGGGGCCGTGGCTACTTTGAAGTGACCCGCGAGGGGCATCCGCTGGTTCTGCGCCGTTACCTTTTTTCAGAACTCTTCGCCGTGTTGGGTCTCGCCGAGTTTTCGCGGGCCTCGGGCGAGGGGTCGTACTTGGCGGCGGCGCACAAGACCCTGGAGCTTTTTCACGCGACGAGGGGAACGCTCGAGCCCAAGCTCGACCCCAAGGTCCGCTCCCTGCGCGGGCACTCGGAAACCATGATGCTCATCCACGTGTACCAGATTCTGCGGGACGTTGAGCCGCAACGCGCCGGGGAATACACCGGCTTGATCGACCAGCAGATTGACGAGTTGAAGCGCTACTTTTACCGGCCTGACCTGCGGGCCATCCTCGAAACGGTGAACAGCGACGGGTCGCTGGCCGAAGGGACCGAAGGGCGCTGTCTCAATCCGGGTCACGGCACCGAGACAGCGTGGTTTCTACTCGAAGAAGCCCGTTGGCGCGGCGAGTCTGACCTGGTTGGGATGGGTCTCGATATTCTGCAATGGTCGCTGGAACGCGGCTGGGACCCGGTGCACGGTGGCCTGTTTTCGTTCGTCGACCTGGAAGGCAAGCAACCGGCCCAGGTGGAATGGGACATGAAGTATTGGTGGCCCCATTGTGAGGCCACCTACGCGGCGCTGCTGGCGTATCACCTGACCGGTGACGGCAAGTGGGAACGCTGGTTTGGTACCCTGCACGACTGGACCTGGAAGCATTTTCCAGACCCCGTGCACGGCGAGTGGTTTGGCTACTTGCATCGCGATGGTACAGTGGCCAACGACGTGAAAGGCAACCATTACAAGGGAGCCTTTCACGTTCCGCGATTTCAGCTCAACACCGTGCTCCTGCTCGACAAAATGGCAAGCTCCTAAATCTCGGCCGTCCAGGCCATCAGCTTGTCGTGGAGCACCTTGACCTTGGGCAGGTCGGCGGGCGTCAGCGGCAAGAAGGGCGAACGGACCGAGCCGACGTCGAGCCCGCGTAGACGCAGGATTTCCTTCGACGCGGAGAACAGGTTGGGGTAGTCCAGCAATTCCATGATGGCTTCGTTGATGCGAACCTGCCACTTTTGGGCCTCGGCGATCTTGCCTTCGACGTAACACTTCTCCAGGTGAACAAAGAGTTCGGGCATGGCGCCGTAGGTACCACCGATGCCGCCGTCGGCACCCATGATGCGGCCGGCGAGATACTGCTCGTCGGGGCCGTTGAACACCAGAAAATCGGGTCCGCCGGCCTTTTTGAACTGCTCGGTTTGAAGCGTGCTCATCGAGGAGTTCTTGACGCCGATCACCTTGGGATTGCGGATCATCTTCGCCAGAAGGCCCAGCGTCAAATCGTAACCGGTGAGTTGCGGGATGTTATAGATGATAAAGGGCAGTTCGGTGGCCGCGATCATTTGTGTCCAGTGGTGCTCGATGCTGGCCTCGGAAAGGCGGTAGTACACGCTCGGCACCGCCGAAAGGGCGTCGACGCCGCAGGTGGCCGCATGCTTGGCCAGTTCCACGCTGTCGCGGGTGGCAGCCGCGCCGATGTGCACAATGAGGTTCATCTTGCCTGCGACTTCGCGGCTCACGGCCTCGGTGATCTTCTTCCGTTCCTCAACATTGAGCAGAAAGCCCTCGCCGGAACTTCCGTTCAGGTAAAGTCCCCTGACACCTCGTTCTCGATAGAAGCGTGCCTGGGCCACGGCAGCGACCACGTCAATCTCGCCTTTCTTGTCGTAGGGTGCGTAGAACGCAACGGTCACCCCTTGGAACTTCTCTCTTGGTTTCATGGCTCACTCCTTAGTGATATTTCGGAAACGTTTATGGGGCCCTAACGTCCACGGCGTTCGAAGATCTGCTGGCGACCGCTGCGCAAGTGATTGCGAATGGCGCGCTCTGCCACGTCGGGATCGTCGGAAGTAAGTTTTTCGACCAGGGGCAGGTGGATATGGCTGTCGGGCTCGATTCCATCGCGTCGAATGCGTTCCACGTACACCCGGTGCATGTTGTAAAATGTTCCCAACCGGATGGCGCGGTGAAAGGTTGTCACCAAAGAATTGCAACCCGAGAGCGAGACCAGCGTGGCGTGGAAGTTAATCTCATTTTGCCAGCGCGACGGGTCGCCCGCCTCGGAGCCATCGACGGCAATGGCCAGGGTTTGCAGCTGTTCGAAGTTTTCGCGTACCGTGGCGCCGCAATAAAGCCGGGCGGCCTCGCACTCCAGTGCCTCGCGCAACACCAGTTGGTCGTAAAAGTCGTTTTCCTCGACGGGTTTGACAATGGTGCCCTTGCGCGGCAGGGTTTCGACGAACCCTTCGAGCTCCAACTGCAAAATGGCCTCAAGCACGGGAGCGACGCTGACCCCTAGTTCGGCGGCCACCTCACGACGGTTCAGGATGTGCCCTGGCACCAACTCACCGTTCACCAACTTTTCCAGGAGCTTCTCGTAAACATCTTGGGCCAAAGACACCGCAGGCACTTTTTTCGTCGGTTTCTGTTTCATCGCCGACGATCCTACTCCTTCGGGGGGACCCCTGTCGATTCGCTTCATGGTCACAACCCGTCCAGCGCAGCAACGCCGCGAAGGTTCTGGTCGTCTCGCCATTTTTTGACGCTGGCGCGAAGGGTCGAGGCCGCTGCCTGGGAAAGCGGCAAGAGCGGGTGTCGGCACGGGCCGGCATCGATGCCCGCACCGAGCAAAAGGGCTTTGACCGCAGGAAGCAGGTTGTGCTCCAAGGCCCGGAAGATCACCCCGTTGGCCTGCTCCTGAAGTTGTCGGGCTTCGTCGAGAGCGCCACGCCCCACCGCAGCGTAGAGCCGCTGGAAAACCTCGGGAATGACGTTGTAGAACGAGCCGATGATGCCGTCTGCGCCCACCGAAAGCCCCGAAAAGGCCATTTCGTCGGCGCCGGAGTAGACCACGAAGTCGCGGCCCACTTCGGTCTTGATCCGTCCGATTTCAAAGTGACTGGGCGCGGTGTACTTGAGGCCCTTGACGTTGGGGAGCGCTGCCAGACGGCGGATCAAGTCAAAGCCGAAAAGGCCCGAAAGCGCGATGTTGTACGCCACCATGGGAATCTCGGTGGCTTCGCTGACCCGCTGGTAGTAGTCGACGATCTCGTCGTTGGTGAACTTCCAGTAGTAGGGGGGGACCGACGAAACCGCGTCGGCGCCGCTGGCTTGGGCGTGTCGCGCGAGTTCGGCCGACGCTTTGGTGCTCACCGCGCCGACATGGGCAATGACCGGCACTTGGCCCGCCACTTCGTCCAGAACGAGCTCAAGAATGTGACGCCGTTCTTCGGTCGAAAGCAGAAAGAACTCGCCGGTGCTGCCCGTGACGTAAAGTCCGTCGACCTTCTTGCTCAGCAGGAACCTGACGACGGCCCGCTGACGCTTGGGATCGAACTCCCCGTGCTCATCAAAACAGGTGATCAGCGCGGGGATCACACCGCGGATGGAAGTTAAGGGCTTGATGCTCATAGCGTTACTCCTGGATCAGATGGCAAGCCACCGAGTGGTCGTGCCCGTTGATGACGTGTTTCTTGAGTTGGGGAGCCTCGGTTTCGCAGCGGGCCAGACGGTGGGCACAGCGGGGGTGAAACGGACAACCTGAAGGTGGATTGACCGGGCTAGGGACATCGCCGCCCAGGACGATGCGGTTCTTCACGTGGTCGAGGTTGGCCACAGGCACCGCCGAAAGCAGCGCCAGCGTGTACGGATGAAGGGCACCCCGGTACAAGTCGACAGCGTCGGCGAGTTCGACGATCTTGCCCAGATACATCACGGCAATGCGGTCGCTGATGTACTCCACCACGCTCAGGTCATGGGTGATGAACACGTAGGTCAGTCCTCGTTCCTGCTTCAGGCGCAGCAGGAGGTTGAGAACCTGAGCCCGGATCGACACGTCGAGCGCGCTGACGGCCTCGTCGCACACCAGGAGTTCGGGGTTGACGCACAGAGCCCGGGCGATACCGATGCGCTGGCGCTGACCGCCCGAAAACTCGTTGGGGTAGCGGTCCATATAGTCGGCTTTCATGTTCACCTGCTCCAGCAGGTCGCCGACGATGCGGCGGCGATCGGCCCGTTTGTGCACGCCGAAGCGACGCAGCGGGTCTTCGAGCGAACCAAAGATGGTGAACGCCGGGTTGAGCGACGAATAGGGATCCTGAAACACGATTTGTAGCTTGCGGCGGGCCTCGTCCATCTCGCGGACGGACAATTGGCACAGGTCCTTTTGCACGCCGTCAAAGTCGTAGAGGATCTGGCCTTCGCTGGCCTTGGTCAGCTGCAAAAGGGTTTTGCCCAGCGTGGTCTTTCCGCAGCCCGATTCACCGACGAGGCCCAGGGTTTCCCCGCGACGGATCTCGAGGTCCACCCCGGCCACGGCTTTCACCTGGCCCACGGTGCGCTGAAAGACTCCCTTTCTGACAGGAAACGAGGTCTTGAGTCCCCGTAGGGACACCAGCGGCAGTTCAGGCTTCATTTGGTCCCCCAACAGGAAAAAAACAACGGAGGCGATGGGTAGACTCCCCCAACACCTGCTCGGGCGGCAAAGCCTGCTCACACAGGGGCTGGCAGCGGGGGCAGCGCGGGGCAAATTGGCACCCCGGTGGCCGCTCGTAGGGGTCGGGGGTGGTACCCTGAATCGGGTCGATCTTCTGGTCTTTGCCCCGGCCGAGCACGGGAATGGAGTCGAGCAAGGCCCGCGTGTACGGATGGCGCGGAGTGCGCAAAACCTCTTCGACGGTGCCCCCTTCGACGATGTTGCCCATGTACATCACGATCACGTCGTCGGCGAGTTCTGTGACCACACCCATGTCGTGCGTGATGAGCATCACGGCGGTCTGGTGTTTGGCTTTCAGCTTTTCCATCAGTTCGAACACCTGGGCCTGGATGGTCACGTCGAGGGCGGTGGTGGGCTCATCGGCGATCAGCACGTGGGGGTCACAGGCCATCGCCATGGCGATCATGGCCCGCTGGCGCATACCCCCCGAAAACTGGTGGGGGTATTCGTCCACCCGCTGTTCGGGGATCGGAATGCCCATTTCAGCCAGCAGCGAAATCGTCTTGGCGCGGCGGGCACGCGGCTTGAGCTTGGTATGGTAGCGCAGGTTCTCGCTGATCTGTTGGCCGATGGTGTACACCGGGTTGAGCGCCGTCATCGGGTCCTGGAAGATCATCGCGAGGTCGGCCCCGCGCAGGGCTCGCATTTTCTTGCCGTTTTTTGCCAACTGATCGATTCGGATCGGCCCCCCGGGGGACTGATACACGATCTGGCCACCCTCGATGCGGCTCAACTCCGGCAGCAGTTGCATCACGGAAGCTGCGGTGATGCTTTTTCCGCAACCCGATTCGCCGACCACGCAGAGGGTGCGCCCTTTGCGGATTTCGAAGGTCACGTCGTTCACCGCACGGTTGCAGCGGCCGTTGGCGTAGAGGAAGGTTTTGAGGTTCTGGACGCTGATCAGCACGTCGTCATGCATGGCTCTTCCTTTATCCCAGTTGCGACGGGTCGGTGGAGTCCCGAAGGCCGTCGCCGATGAAGTTGACGCTGAGCACAAACAGCGAAATCACGGTGCCCACCGGCAGCCAGATCCACCAGTAGCGGGCCAGCACGTTCAGGTCGTTGGCCACGTTGAGGATGTTGCCCCACGTGGAAATCTCCAGCGGTACACCCAGCCCCAGAAAGCTGAGGGCTGCCTCTTGCAAAATGAACATCGCGGTGCTCAGGGTGATGTTGACGATGATGGGGCTCATGGCGTTCGGCAACATGTGCTTGTAACAGATGATCAGGTCGTTAAGCCCGAATGCTTTGAGTGCCAGCACGTACTCTTCCTCGCGGATCGAGAGCATGCGCGAGCGGGCCATGCGATAAATGCTTCCCCAGCCAGTAATAATGAAGATGACCATCAAATTGGTCACGCTCTGACCGATGATCGAAACCAGCAATAGCACCAGGATGATCTGCGGAAACGACATGAAGATCTCAGAAACCCGAAGGAAGAGCCTGTCGATCCAGCCGCCCTTGTAGCCACCGTAGGCTCCCAGCGCCACCCCGATCGCCGCCGCGCCCAAGGCGCTGCCCAGGCCGATGAGGATAGAAATCTGACCACCGTAGAGGACGCGGGCGAAGATATCGCGGCCCAGCTTGTCGGTGCCAAACCAGTGTTCCCACGACGGCGGTTTCAGGATGCCTCTGAGGTCGATCTTGAGGGGGCTGTAGGCGCTGATCAGCGGCGCAAACACGGCCGACAAAACGATGATCGAAAACACGATCAGCCCCAGAACCGACAGCGGATTGGAGATCATTCTTTTGAGAGCGCGGCTGCCGGCGAAGCGGGGCTTGCCAGTGGTCGGCAGGGTATCGCGAATCCGGTCGAACTTTCGGTTGGGCTTCATGAGGTTCTCCACCAGTCCTAGTGAAACTTGACGCGAGGGTCGAGCGCCGCCGTCAGCAGGTCGACCAAAAAACTCGCCAACAGGACAGCCGTCACCGACAGCAGGGCGATCATCATGACCAAGGGAGAGTTTTGACCCCGGACCGCCGCCAGAAACTCGCTGCCGATGCCGGGCCACTGGAAGATCTGCTCGATGACCACCGTGCCACCGATCAAGATGGGCAACCGGAACCCCACCAGCACCACGATCGGCGCCATGGCGACGCGGAAGCCGTGCACCAGGTTGACCCGCCATTCCGGCAGGCCCTTGCTGCGGGCCGTTTTGACGTAGTCCTTATTGATGGTGTCGAGCATGCTCGAGCGTGCGTAACGCATCACGCCCGCGGTCATCGAAATGCCCAGCACCAGCACCGGGAGCACCAGGTTGGGCAGGTGGTCCCAGTAGCTGGTGTACTCGGGTCGGATGCGCCCGCCGATGGGCAGCCATTGCAACTGGATGGCGAAAACCAGAAGCGCCACCAGCCCAAAGAAAAACTCAGGGATAGAAACCCCGATCATGCCGACCACGGTGAGACCCTGGTCCAAGAGCTTGCCCTTGCGCAGCGAGCTCAGCAACCCCAGCAGACTGCCAAGGAGCGTCGACACCACCAGCGCGAAAAAGGAAAGTTCGAGGGTGGCCGGTAGACGCTGGGCAAGAATGTCACCGATGGGCACGCCGCTGGTCAGCGAGTACCCGAAGTTGCCCGTCAACAGGCCACCGAGCCAGCGAAGGTAACGCAGCGGAAACGGGTCGTTGAGCCCCAGCGACTGGCGCAGTTCTGCCAGTTGCTGGGGATCCATATTGGCGATAGCCTCGGGACCAGCCACGAAGGATACGGCATCGCCAGGCATGAACTCCAACCCCAGAAAGATCAGAAACGTCATCACAAGAAGCATGGGGATCAGAGTGAGCAAGCGGCGGACGGCGTACGCAAACATGGCGGTCTCCTAAGCTAGTGTTCACGATATCAGGGCTTCGGGAACTTGTTGACGAAGAACAGCCGGGTGTAGCGAATATCGACAGGGGTCACCTTCAGGTTGCTCAACTTCTCGGCTGCCAGAACATCGTCGACGCTCTTGGTGTAACCGTAGTCCAGCTGGGAAGCCGAAGCGTTCTTGATGAAGTTGGGGTCCGATTCGCCGCTCGGGTACATCTGGATTTCGTCGAGCTTGGCCACGCCACCCCAGTACTGCTTGAAGGGCACGAACGTCGCAAAGTTGTTCATCGACACGTCCTTGACCATGAAGGGGCCCGAGCCTACGGGCTTCTGCCAGAAGGCGGCCTGCTGGAACTTCATGGGGTCCACATCGGCAAAGTATTTCTTGGGAAGTGGGGGGAACTGCGAGAAGCACAGCAGAGCATTGGGGTCGGCCGTTGTGTATTGGAAGCTGACGGTGCTGCCCTTGATCGTGATTCCGGCAATGCCGTCGGTCTTGCCATCTTTGAAGTCTTGGAAGCCGACGAGGGCCTTGAGCATGCTGCCGTAGACCGAGTTGAGCGTAGGAACCTTGGCGGTGAACTCGTAGGTCCACTTCACGTCTTCGGGGGTGATGTCCGAGCCATCGTGCCACTTGATGCCCTTGCGCAGGGTGAAGGTGATCAGTTTGCCGTCAGCGCTGACTTTGTAGTCCGAGGCCAATTGACCCTTCGACGGCGTCAGGCTGGCGTCGGCCACCACCAGGTGGTCAAACAAGACCTTGGTGCTCATGAACAGGCCGGGGTTGAGGAACGGGGTTTCAAAGAAACTCACCGGGCCACCGTTGGTCTTGAGGACTTTCTTGCCGCTGGCATCAGCGGGCATGGTCCACTTGGTGATGTTCCAGTCGTAGTTGAACTGCTCGTTGCCGAAGGCCGAACCCGCGCGGTCGAGCTTGGTGTTTTGAACAACAAAGACCTGCTGGTAGTACAGAGGCAGGGCAAACAGGTTCTCGCCTTCGTAGGCCTGCAGGGCGTAGAACGCCTTTTTCTGGGCAGCGACGTCGACCACGTGCGTGGCGTCGATCAGTTTGGCCAGGGTCGGGTCGGTGGGCGTGTGCGAATTGGCTGTGCCGCCGGGAATGAAGCGGTCGTAGTACTCGTTCATCGACAGGGCAGCGACAGCGGCGTAGGCCAAGTCCCACTTGACGGCAGCGGGTCCGTTCACGGGGTCAGTCGGCGGCACCCACAACTGCGAGGCCAGGTCGCCTTCGAGCTTGCGGAAGGTCATTTTGACGCCCACATCGGCCAGGTAAGCCTGCACGGCGGTCATCAGGTCGACGGTCATCTGGTCACCGTAATAGAACACCACGTCGAGGGTGTAGTTCGGGTCCCAGTTGGCAGCCTTGAGCAGATCGCGGGCCTTCTGCGGATTGTAGGTATAGGTCTTCATGTTGGGCATTTTCCAAGCACCGTTGGGTGTCAGGGAGTTGGCCACGAGGGCCTTGCCGCTCATCAGGGAGTTAACGATCGTCTTCATGTCGATGGCATAGGCCAGAGCCTGCCGGACTTTGACATCAGCCACCGGGCTGGTCTTCGCAACTTGGGCGAAAACTGCCGTACTGATAAACGCGATGCACAGAAGTGCAACCAGAATCCTTTTCATCAGAGCCTCCTCTTCTATCAGTTAATATATTAGCTGATATTTCACACAGCTTGAACCCGCAAGCCTGAACTGTCAAGCACAATTTTGACTTGCTTTCAGAGTGCGCGGTTGCTCCGCGGCTGATCGGGATTCCGGTGGCAGGCACCAGGTTCCCGCTGGCTGGTTCAAGCCAATCCGGCTAAGATAGCGTCATGGCGCGCCGCGAAGCACAAACCGAGCGAACCCTCGAAACCCAGCGGGTCTTCCGCAAAGCTCTGCTGGAGAGGTCCCAGCTTCAAGTTGTCGCCGAGTTGACGGCCGTCAACCCTGGTCCGGGGAGTCCCATGGAAGGGCTCCTGCGGACTTTCCGCCACATTCACGATCACCGCCGAGAGTATCAGGCCTTGTTGCGCGTCGAAGCTGTGGCGAAGTTCGAACGGCGGATGGTAACCAACGCCATCCACTCCCTGGCTCTCTGGTGGCTGGAACTCGAGCCGCCCGTACCCGCCGAGGAAGCCGCCCTGCTCACCCTGGGCCTACTGAAGAACGGGCTGGCGAGTCTGGCTCCCCGCTAAGACGGAGAAATCAACACAGTGTTGACAAAGTTGCGATCCAGTCCTATTTTCAAAGCCGAGCCGAAACGGAGGTTCTCATGAAGGGATTCTGGGCTGCAGGATTGGTGCTGGCAGCGCTTCTGACGGGGTGTGCCACCACGCCCCAAGCCGACGAGCCGGCCCATAGGGCCGTGGACGCGAACTACACCCATCGGTTCGTCCAGGCGGGGGGCGTGAACTGGCACTTCGTGGAGGCCGGTGATCCGAAGGGCCCCGTCGTCTTGATGCTCCACGGCCTACCGGAAAGCTGGTATTCCTGGAGCAAGGTGTTGCCCCTGCTCGATCCGGCCTACCACTACATTGTTCCCGATATGAAAGGCTACGGCCGGTCCACCTCGGTCGATACCAACTACAACTGGCACCACGTGGGCAACCAGACGCTCGCTTTGCTCGACACGCTGGGTGTGCAAAAAGCCTTTATCGTCGGTCATGACTGGGGCACTCTGATTTCGAGCATCATGGTCGTGGACCACCCGGACCGGTTCTTGGGGTACGTGCGCATGGAGGCCGACCTGGTCTACGACCCCGGGCAAAGCCTCGAGCGCCTCTACGAGCTGAAGCCGCAGTGGAAGCTGTTCCAAGACACGCCCAAAGCCATCGGTTTCCTCAAGGACGCCGCGATGGTGATCGACCGGGTGTACCCGACGCGCATGACCACCACGCTGCAAAAGGCCGACCGTGATTATTTCGTGGCCGAGTTTGCGCGGCCGGGCGTGGCCGAGGCGGTCGCCCAGTACTTCCGTTACGAGAATTGGGACCTGGAGGCCGCTGTGACCAAGGTCGCCAACAACACCTTCCCGTTCCCCGTGCTGCAACTGCAGGCCGACAGCGACGCCTCGCAGCCCGTGGCGAATTTCGCCGACGCCTCGAAGTTTCCGGGGGTCACGTTGAAGTGGATCACCAACGCCAACCACTTCAGCAACCTCGACCAGCCGCAACAGGTTGCCGATGCGATCAACACGTTCCTGAAGGAGACCAACCGATGAACAAGACCCTTTTCCCGTTTGCCCTCGCGGCACTCAGCTTGCTCACCTCGTGCGTGAGCATCTCGATGCCGACCGCGGCCGAGGCGGGAATCCGCTTCGAGACGAAGGCCGAGCCCCTTCCCGCCGACCTCGAATGGGGCCACCGCGCGGTGGCCCACGAACTCATCAATGCCAAGGAAATCGTCGTCGTCGTATCCGGAGGTTCCAACCCGATACCGGACGAGGAGTGGGTGAAGTACAATCCGCCCCTTCCCTGGACCAAAAACATCGAGCGGAATCTCCTGTTCAGCCAGACCTTCTTCATGCGCTCGCCCAACGCCCCCGCCGACGCCACAGGTGACGCCCGCTACACCTTCCGCGAAGTTTCGGGCCATACCTGGCTTGAGCTCGCGCAGCCGGTGGCCGTGGACCTCGTGCCCGCCGGCGAGAAGACCGACTGGCTGAAGCCCGCGCCCGGCCACCTCGTCATAAAAACCATCAGGAAGCCGCAGGTAATGCGCTGGGACGGGCCGATCTACCGGCTCACGGACGGTCAGGGCAACGCCTACGTCATGCACGCCACCGAAACCGGCACGCCGAACCTCAACGTCACCC
>JBAXAI010000010.1:0-121965 GCA_037142615.1 Spirochaetales bacterium
CTACCGTGCCGTCGGCCGAGAGTACCGCGGCGTTGTCACTGGCCCAAACGATGGCGCCCGCCGAGGGTAGAGCAAAACTCCCGGTGACATTCGTCAGGGCGTCGGTTCCGGAAAGCGCCAGTTCCAAGGCCGCCTTGTCGGCCGTGGCGGCCTTGCTGTCGGCACTGGGTTGAAGGTCTGTCAGCATGTTGCTGCAGGCGACCAGCGCGAGCGCGGCCGCCATAAAGAGCGCAAAGCGCAAAAGGGTTTTCATAAGTTCCTCCTAGTTCTTCTGGTTGAGTGAGTAGGCGACGCCGAGTTGGACTCCGGCCTGGTGAACCTGTCCGCTCGCTTCGGGCGAGAACAGATAGCGGGGCGTCAGCAGCACCGAGAACGGTGTGTTGTTCAGGTCGAGCCGGAACTCGAGGGTGGCGGCAAGGGCCTGGTCGACGAACACCTTCAGCGCGGCTCCGCTGCCGGTGGTATCGGCGCTGGCGAGGTGGAGCATCAAGCCGTAGCCAATCCCGCCTCCCAGGCGCAACGTGCCCAGACCTTCCAGGGGCAACGGGTAGTACGCTGACATGCCCATCAGGGCATTGATCTGCGTGCCCCAGCTAACAAAACTCGGGCTTCCGAGCCACCAGGTGTTGTCGAGTTGCAGGTAAGGCATCAAAAAGGGAACCTGGTCGACGGCGAAGTTGACCCGCACCGAGCCGCCAAGGTTATCGGCCGAAAGCGCAGCGTAGTCGCCGATGGGGACGTCGTCGCTCACCGCCACATCGAGGCTCGCAACCCCGAAACCGAAGGGATTCTCCTGGGCGGATAGGTACATCCCTGCCCCCAGCAACAGAAGGACAAGCAAGGTCTTTTTCATGAAGTTCTCCTACTATCGAGGATATCGAAGTAAGCGGAGTTTCACTCAGGTGAACTTCTACGAGTTCCGGAAGACTTCTACGAAATGTGGAAAGGGTGGCGGGCACGACTTCTGGAGGCGGAGCTTCAAGCGGTCACGTTCCTGCCGTGCTCCAGCAGAGTCTTGTGCCAGGCAAGAACTCTTGACTCAGTTAAGAACCGCATACCGTGCGGCTCGGGCGGGCAAGGTCATTGCCCGCTTGACAGGGCCTTTTTACGGAACGGTCAAAACCGCCGGATGACACGGATATATTTTGTAGAAGTCTTATCAAGACTGGCAGGCGTGGCAGAACCCCAATTGCCAACTCCCCAGGCATTGGCGGCAGTATCCTGCGATGAACTCCAATAATAAACACCAGTGCTCATGATCATACCCCCAATGTACATATAGTTGGGGCTCGTCCACATCTCTATCAGTTCAGCCTTAGACGGGATAAACCAGTCAGTATAGCCACCATAGCTTGCACTCCGTGCCGCTTGTGCTGCCGGATGACTAACGCCGCTCATTGCCACTGTATTTTCCTTACCGGTACCAATGGCCGTGCCCGTGCCAGTTGTTGAGGTGCCAGCTGTCTTCCAAGCTGAAGTAGTAAGGAGATCGTCTGTCCACG
Organism: Spirochaetales bacterium; assembly: GCA_037142615.1. Classification (GTDB taxonomy): domain Bacteria; phylum Spirochaetota; class Spirochaetia; order JABEVK01; family JABEVK01; genus JAIFLN01. The sequence continues at coordinate 1,503 of JBAXAI010000010.1, forward strand.
CCTCGAGGTAGGTCCAGCCGTCGGTCGTTGCGTTCGGATTGATGTAGAACTTTCCCGCCCGCAGGACCCGTAGCATTGACCGCATAAACCCGTACCACAGTCAAGGTGTAGGTGTTGGTCACCGCTGAGTGGGTGCCGGTGGCGGCCTTGCTAGCGGTTATGACAGTCGTCCCCCCTGCGACAAGGGTGATTGCCCCCGTGCTGGCATCCACGGTTGCCGTGGCGGTGGTTCCGCTGGAGTACGTGATCGTTCCACCGCCGACCCCCGAAACCGCGTTGGTATAGGCGCCTGAGCCCATCGTCTTCGCGACGGTGGCGCCATCGGCGAAAACAAGCGTGGAGGCGATGAGGGTCACAGTCAAGGTGTAAGTGTTGGTCACCGCTGAGTGGGTGCTGGTGGCGGCCTTGCTAGCGGTTATGACAGTTGTCCCCGCTGCGACGAGGGTGATTGCTCCCGTAGTGGCGTCCACGGTTGCCGTGGCGGTGGTTCCGCTGGAGTACGTGATCGTTCCACTACCAACTCCCGAAACCGAGTTGGAATAGGCGCCTGAACCCATCGCTTTCGTCACGGTGGCACCGTCGGCGAAAATAAGGGCGGAGGTGGTAAGGGCCCCTGCACCCCCCGAGCCTGAAACAGGCAGTACAACCACCGTGAAGGATTTTGTAACCGTGGTTCCCCCGGCCAAAGTAATTGTCGCCGTGAGCGTGACGGTCTCGTTCGCGGCGCCGACAACGGGCTGGGTGACAACGCCGGTGGAACTGATGGCCGCGTTGTCGCTAGTCCAAGAGATGGTGGTACCGCTGGGGCCCGTGGTCGGCAGACTCAGCGCGCTGGTCACATGGCTCAGGTCGGCGTTATTGCCCTTGAGGGCCGCATCGACCAGCGAGGCTTTGTCTTCGGCAACGGCGGTGGTCGGGTCGCTGGAAGTGGCGGCAACCGTTACTGTAAACCTCTTGGTTACGGTGACCCCTCCTTTCGTGATGGTTGCGGTAAGGGTAACGGACGCGTTGTCCGCACCGATGGCAGGACGGGCTACCGTGCCGTCGGCCGAGAGTACCGCAGCGTTGTCACTGGCCCAAGTGATCACCGAACCGCTGGTGCCAACGCAAGGAAGAGCAAAGCTGCCGGTGACCAGGGCCAGCGTGTCGGGCCCGGAAAGCACCAGTTCCAAGGCCGCCTTGTCGGCCACGGTTGCCTTGCTGTCGGCGTTGGGGGGGAGTTCTGTCAGCATATTGCTGCACGTGGCCAGCAGAAGCGCAAAGACAAAAGCAGTTGTCAATCGAATGATGGTTTTCATCTCTTTTTCCTTCTAGTTGTTTGCCGAAAGCGAGTAGGCGACGCCGAGTTGCGCTCCGGCCTGGTGCACCTGTCCGCTCGCTTCGGGCGAGAACAGGTAGCGGGGCGTCAGCAGCACCGAGAACGGCGAGTTGCTCAGGTCGAGCCGGAGCTCGAAGGTGGCAGAGACCGCCTGGTCGACGAACGACTTCATCGCGGCTCCGGTGCCGGTGGTATCGGCCATGGCCAGGTGCAACATCATGCCGTAGCCGACTCCGGCTCCCATACGCAACGTGCCCAGGCCTTCCAGGTGCAACGGGTAATACGCCGAGACTCCTACGAGGGTATTGATCTGGGTGCCCCAGCTGACGAAGCTCGGGCTTCCGAGCCACCAGGTGTTGTCGAGTTGCAGGTAAGGCATCAAAAAGGGAACCTGGTCGAGGGCGAAGTTGACCCGCACCGAGCCGCCAAGGTTGTCGGCCGAAAGCGCGGTGTAGTCGCCTATGGGGAGGTCGTCGCTCACCGCCAGGTCAAGGCTCGCAACCCCGAAACCGAAGGGGTTCTGCTGGGCGGCGGCCTTAACTTGACTCCTGCTAACCGGGGCCGTATTCTGAACTCCGGTTCATATGCCCAAAATCATCCCCGACCTTGCTCCGCGCATTCTCGAAACGGCCGGCCATCACTTTGAGGCGAAGGGCTACGAAGGCACCGACATGAAGTCGCTGGCCGCCGAACTGGGCATCAGCGTCGGGGCCTTGTACAACTACCACCCGTCGAAACCCGAGCTCTTCATGGCCGTCGCGGCCCGCTGGAAGATCGACCTGACCGAGCGCCTGCTGCGCGAGCTCGACTCGTCGACCGATGCCACGCTCCGCCTGCGCACCACGCTGCGCATGCTGTACGAAAACATGGAAACCTTTACCGGCATCTGGCGCGAGTTTTTGAGTTCGGGTGCGCGTTTTGCCCCCGAGTCACCGCAAGCGCAAGTGTTTCGACGCGATAACGAGGAGCTCAACAGCCGGCTGCAGGCTTTGTTCCGCGAAGTGTGGCGGGGTCACCCCAATGCGGCGGCGCTGGTCGACGATCCGCAAGACCGGCTGGCGCAGATCATCACGGGCAGCATCATGCAGTTGGTGATGAACGGGCAGGACGACCAAGCGGGGACCCGGGCCTTTGTGGAACGCTGGATCGACTTTTTGGCGCCGGTGAGCACGTGAAAGGTCCCTTCGCCGCGTTTCCGCGCAACACCCGCAACAGCCTGCGCCTGGAACCGTTGTGGGCCCTGTTCGGCGGGGTCATCTTTTACTTCGCGCCGCTGTACATGAAGGCGCTGGGCGTCACCGAGCTCGAAATGGGCGTGCTCACCTCGGTGGGGTTGTTTCTGTCGTTCTTCTTTCTGCTGTTGGCGGGGCCTGTGACCAACAAGTACGGCCGGCACATCGCCTGCTTGGTGTGGGACATCGTCAGTTGGACGGTGAGCATGACGCTGTGGGCCTTCGCCCAGAACTACCTGTGGTTCCTCGTGGCGGTGCTGTTCAACTCGGCCACCCGCGTCACCATGATCAGCTGGAACCTGCTGGTCACCGAAGACGCCACGCAGGAGCAGCAGGTGAGCATTTTCGCCGTGGTCACGCTTTTGGGGCAGCTGGGCGGTATCGTCTCGCTGGGGGCCGGGCTGCTGCTCGACACCTTTGGAGTGATCCCCACCATGCGCGCCACCTACGCTCTGGGTGCGGTGTTCATGACCAGCATGTTTGTTTTGCGCTATTTCTTTACGCAGGAAACAGAAAACGGCGTGCGGGTGAGGGAACTGACCCGCCACACGCCGCTGGCCAAGCTGGTGGTCGACCAAGGCCGCAGCTTGCTCCACGCCGCCAAGGACGGGCACTTCGCGGTGTTGGCCCTGGTGTTCATTCTCAACATGGCGGTGCAATCGTTCACCTTCTTTCAGATTTTGCGGCTGCGCGAAACTCTGGGCTACACCAACACCGAGCTGGCCATCATCCCGGCCGTCAATAGCGTGCTGACACTGCTTTTATTCAGCGTGGTGATTCCCCGGGTGCCGGCGCAGGCCGAGCGCTTGGGGCTGGCCGTGGCCTTTTTGCTGTGCGCCGCCAGCGCGGCCGCCTTTTTGTTTTTGGGCCCGGGAATGCTGGTGGTGGTACTGGTGGTGCAAGGGCTTGGGGCCGCCGCGTACGTGCTGCTGGCCACCTACCGCGACTCGGTGTTCATGAACAGCGTGCCCGAGGAAAAAAAGGCCGAGCTGTACAGTCTGCTGCACATGATTTCGATGGTGGCCTCTATCCCGACCGGCGTGTTGGCGGGGTGGTTGTACACGCTCAATCCGCTGGCAACTTTTGGTGCGGTGGTGGTGTTGTTTGTGCTGGGCTTTGTCGCCTCGCTGGTTTTGATGCGGCACCAGACAGCAAAACACCCGGCGGAACCGGGTGTTTTGTGAAGGCGAAATGGGTAGTTTGGACAGACTCAGAAGCTGAAAACAAACAACCAGGAATCAGACAGAACTAGAAGCGCAAACCAGAACAGAACCAGTTCACAATCAACAGGACCGATCAGGACGCTGCCCATCTCTCTTCTGTTTCATAGTAGTTCCGAAACACAAATTTGTCCAATAAAATCGGTGTATGATGGCAACATGAGAACAATCAACGTGGGCAGGTTTGCCCAGGGCAGGTTTGCCCTTTCCGTTTCCGAGATCGCGCTGGGCTGCATGCGCATCGACAAGCTCGAGCCTGCGGCCATCGACAACCTGATCAAGGCCTCGCTCGACGTGGGCATCAACTTCTTCGACCACGCCGACATTTACGGCGCAGGCAAGAGCGAGGAGGTGTTCGCCGGCAGCGTGAAGCGCTTGGGCCTGAAGCGCGACTCGATGCTGTTGCAGAGCAAGTGCGGCATCCGCAACCAAGTGGGCATGTTCGACTTCAGCCGGGACCACATTCTGGCTTCGGTCGACGGAATTTTGAAGCGGCTGAACACCGACTACCTCGACGTGTTGCTGCTCCACCGCCCCGACGCGCTGATGGAGCCGCACGAGGTGGCCGAGGCGTTCGGCAAGTTGCTGGCCAACGGCAAAGTGCGCCACTTCGGCGTGAGCAACCAGAACCCGACGCTGATCGAGTTTTTGCAGAACTCGCTGCCGATGAAACTGCTGTTCAACCAGTTGCAGCTGAGCGTCGCATACACGCCGCTGATCGACGCCAACATCCACATGAACAACAAAGACGAGTTCGCGGTGATGCGCGACGGCGGGGCCCTCGACTACTGCCAGCTCAAGGGCCTCACGGTGCAGGCGTGGAGCCCGTTCCAGTACGGGTTCTTTGAGGGCGTGTTCCTCGACAACCCCAAGTTTCCCGAGCTGAACAAGGTGATCGACCGCATCGCGGCCGAATACAAGGTGACCAACACCGCCGTCGCCGTGGCCTGGATCAGTCGCCACCCGGCCAAGATTCAAACGGTGCTGGGAACCACGACGCCGCAACGTGTGCGCGACGCGGCGCAAAGCCAGAGCTTCGAGCTGTCGCGCCAGCAGTGGTACGAAATTTACCGGGCAGCGGGGAACTTTTTGCCCTGACGAAGCAGGAAGTAGAGAACAGACAAGGCAGCGACTTCGGCGGTGATCGACACGGCGCACAGCGCGACCACCGACACGTCGTAGAGCAGGCCCATCAGGGCACCGGAGGCGAGCAGGCCGACACCGTTGACGGTGTTGAAAATGCCGTAGCCGGTGCCCCGTTTTTTCAGCGGGGTCAGGTCGGCGATGCCAGCCTTGAGAATCGTCTCTTGAATGCCCAGCGAGAACCCGAACAGCACGATGGCCGCCACGAGCAGCGGCGTGGTGCCGCCCAGAAACCCGAGTAGCGGCAGCGGGATCGACAGAACCGGCACCGCGAACAACACCTTGAGCCCAAAGCGGTCGTAGAGGGTGCCGACGACGTAGGCCGCGACCGCGTTGGCGGCCATGGCGATGGCGTACCAAAACGGTACGGCGGCATCGGTCAGCAGGTGGGCCTTCACCGCGTGGAACGACAGCAGGGTGAAGTTCACAAAGCCGATGCCCACCAGCAGGGTGAACAAGCTGTAGATCCAAAACGTGCGGGTGAGTGTTTCGGGAGTAGCGAGGGCCAAGGTCGAGGCACTCGCGTCGGCGGCCAGTTCTTCTTCCAGCTTTTCGGGGTGAGGCACGGCGCGCTGGCCCAAAAAGGCGGCCAGCAACACCAGCACCAGCGGGATCCACAACAGCGCGTAGGCCTGCTGGTAGCTGACCAGGCCCTGAAAGGCATTGCCCAGGGTGCCCGACAGCACCAGGCTCATCACCAGCGGCCCCAGAATCGCGCCGGTCTGGTCCATCACCTTGTGGATGGCAAAGCCCCGGCCTGTGCCCACCCGCTTGGCCGCCATGCTCAGCAAAGTGTCTTTGGCGGGAGCGCGGACGGCTTTTGAGGCCCGTTCGATGACGATGAACAGCGCGGCCACCTGCCACGTGCCGGCCAGCATCATCAGCGGCACGGCGGCCACCATGGCGTAACCGGCGATCGTGAAGCCCCAGTAGCTTTTCGTTCGGTCGACGAGGGTCCCGGTGAGCAAGCGCAGCGCGTAGCCCAAAAACTCGGCCACGCCGGCGATGAACCCCACCAACACGGCGTCGGCCCCGAGCACGTTCAGCAAGGGTCCGTTGAGGCTTCGGCCGGCTTGGTACACCAGGTCGCTGAACAGGCTGATCAGGCCAAACATCACGATCAGGAGCATGGCGCGTTTGTAGCCGGGCTGGGTTTTGTCGAGGGGCGCCAGCATGGGAAGCTACATGAACGCTTTGTAGTGCAGCCCGAGGCTCTTGGCAACGCCTTGGTGCACGGTGGTGCCCTTGTACACGTTAAGGCCCTTGGCGAGGTCGGGGTAGCGGCGCACGCTGGCCTCGAGCCCTTCGTCGGCGATGCGCAGGCCGTACTTCAGCGTCGCCGAGGTGAGCGCCACCGTGCTGGTAAAGGGCACCGAACCGGGCATATTGGTCACGCAGTAGTGCACCACGCCTTCTTCGACGTAAATGGGGTCGTTTTGGGTGGTTGGGCGGCTGGTTTCGGCCATGCCGCCTTGGTCGATGGCGACGTCTACCAGCACACTGCCGGGGCGCATGGTGCGCAAGTGCTCGCGATGCAACAACTTGGGGGCCGTTTCGCCGTGCACAAGGATGGCGCCGATCACGACGTCGGCTGTGCGCAGCACGTCGTCGAGGTTATGCTCGTTGGAATACAGGGTGTCGACGCGGCTGCCGAACATATCGTCGAAGAACGCCAGCCGACGTGCGTCCACGTCGAGCACGGTCACTTTGGCACCGATGCCGCTGGCGATTTTGCAGGCGTTGAGGCCCACCACGCCGCCACCGACGATGACCACGTGGCCCCGGGGCACACCGGGCACGCCGCCGAGCAGGATTCCGCGGCCGCCAAAGGCCTTTTCGAGGTATTTGGCCCCTTCTTGAACCGCCAGCCGGCCGGCGATTTCGCTCATGGGCGTCAGGCAAGGCAGCGAGTGGTCGGCGGCTTCAATGGTTTCGTAGGCCACGGCCCGCACCCCGCGCTCGAGCAGCACCTCGGTCAAATCGTGGTCGGCCGCCAGGTGCAGGTAGGTGAACAGAATCTGGTCTTTGCGCAACAGGTCGAGCTCGAGGCCGACGGGTTCTTTGACCTTGACCATCATTTCGGCCTCGCCCCAGATTTCGGTGGCGGTGGCCAGCAAATGGGCTCCCGAGGCTTGGTATTCCTCGTCGCTGTAGCCTGTCCCCAGGCCCGCGCCACGCTCCACCAGCACCTTGTGGCCACGCGCGGTGTACACCTTGACGTTGGCAGGAGTCAGTCCGACTCGGTATTCGTGGGTTTTGATTTCTTTGACGGTTCCCAGGATCATGGCGCCCCCCTCTCGAGACGTCTTATTCTAAAGGAGAATCGGGCAAAGGAAAAGGCCGGGCCTTGACCAGTTATTTAGTCTTACCTAAACTATAGGCATGATTCCTTTAGCCCAGACGAAAAAACTGCTCTCTGAAGCGCAGGAAGACTACCTCAAACAAATCTACTTTTTGACCGAGGAAGCGGCGGTGGCCGGTACGCAGGCCCTGGCCGACAAGTTGAGCGTGGCGCCGGCCTCGGTCACCCTGATGATCCAGAAGCTGGCCGAGATGGAACTGGTGCACTACGAGCAGTACAAGGGCGTGCGCCTGAGCGAGAATGGCACCCGGGCCGCGCTCGAGATTCTTCGCCATCACCGTCTGCTCGAGAGTTTTTTGCAAAAGGCGCTGGGTTACGGTTGGGACGAGGTGCACGCTGAGGCCGAGAAGCTGGAGCACTACATCAGCGAAACCTTTGAAGAACGCATGGCCGACTGGCTGGGGCATCCTTCGCACGATCCGCACGGCGACCCGATTCCCGATGCCAAGCTGGTGTTGCCCTCGGAACGGGGGGCGTTGCGCCTTGGTGACCAGGAAGAAGGCTTTCGGGGCACCATTGTGCGGGTCGGCACCCAGGACAAAGACGAGCTCAACTTGTTCCGCCAACTGGGTTTGGTTCCCGGGGTCAGCCTCGAACTCCTCGAGGTGCTCGACGAGGCGCTGCGGGTAAACTGCGAAACCGGGACGTTTCTGCTGCCGCAGACGCTGAGCAACAAGCTCCACCTGCGCCGGGAGCGGGAGTAGCCCATGAGCCCCCAGGAGACCCGTTTTCAGGCCCGGGCCGCTGAAGCCCTCGCCGCCCCCAAGTTCCGGCTGCGGCACTTGCTGCCGTTCATCGGCCCTTCGTTCATTGCCAGCGTGGCCTACATGGACCCGGGCAACTTTGCCACCAACATTTCGGGCGGGGCCCGCTACGGTTTTGCCCTGCTGTGGGTTATTTTGGCGGCCAACCTCGCGGCCATGTTCATCCAGTATCTGTCGGCCAAGCTGGGCCTGGTGACGGGCCTCAACCTGCCCCAACTCATCCGGCAGGAAACCTCGAAGCCGGTGGCGTATTTTTACTGGATTCAGGGCGAAATCGTCGCCATGGCCACCGACCTGGCCGAGTTTCTGGGGGCAGCGCTGGCCATCCACCTGCTCGCTGGGCTCACCCTGTTCGAAGGCGCCCTGGTGGCGGGCGTGGCGAGTTACGCGCTGCTAGCGCTTCAGCGGTTCGGCTTTCGGCCGCTCGAGGCCGCCATCACTGTGCTGGTGGGCGTCATCGCGGTGTGCTATTTGGTTGAGTTGTTTCTGGTGCAGCCGTCGATGGAGTTTTGGACGGGGTTTGTGCCCGGCTTTCAGGAACCCGGCATGCTGTACATCGCGGTGGGCATTTTAGGGGCGACGGTTATGCCCCACGTCATTTATCTGCACTCGGCGCTCACGCAAAACCGGATCCCGTCGCGGGGCCCCGCCGACACCCGCAAAATGCTCAACTTCACCAAGGTCGAAATCGTGTTCGCGCTGGGCATCGCCGGCCTGATCAACATGGCCATGCTGGCCGCCGCTTCGGCCGCGTTTTTCGGCAAGGGCATGCAAAACGGCGGCGACCTGACGGTGGCCTACCAGACGCTGGTGCCTTTGTTGGGTCCGCTGGCCGGGGGTGCTTTTGCCATCGCGTTGTTGGCCTCGGGGCTGTCGAGCTCGAGCGTGGGCACCATGTCGGGCCAGGTGGTGATGGAAGGCTTCACGTCGCTGAAGCTCCCGGTGTGGATTCGGCGGCTGGTCACGATGGTGCCGGCGTTTGTCGTCATCGGGCTCGGGGCCGACCCGACGCAGTCGCTCATTCTCAGCCAGGTGGTGCTTTCGTTCGGCATTCCGTTCGCGGTGATCCCCCTGCTCCTGTACACGTCACGGGCCCGCATCATGGGCGCCTTTGCGAACAAGATCCCCACACGCCTTGCCGGGGCCGTGATCGTGGGGCTGATCGTCGGTCTCAACTTTTGGCTGTTGTATCAAGTGGCAACCGGATAAGGAACTCGGTGCCGGCCTCTTCGCTGCTGGCCACCTCGACCGTGCCGCCGTGCACCTCGACGAGGGCCTTGACGATCGACAAACCCAGGCCATACCCCTTTTCGCGCATGGTCGAGCGGCTGCGCCAAAAGCGGTCGAACACCTGCGGCAGTTCCTCGGGGGGAATCACCGAGCCATGGTCGTGAACGCGCAGCAACACCCCGTCGGGGGTTGGATGTGCTCCCAGGGTCACGATGGTCTTGGGCAGCGCGTACTTGATCGCATTGTCGAGCAAGTTGAGCAGCGCCTGCTCGAGCTTGAAGCGGTCGGCGCGCAACTCCAGCTCGGGAGGGCACGATAGGTCAAGGATCACCTGCCGCGATTCGGCCAGCTTTTCCACCTGAGCCAGCAGGTCGTCCAGACAATCGTGCAACCGGAACACCGTCGGGTCAAAGTGCATCTCCTGCGCGTCGAAGCGGGCCAGCTTGAGCAGGTTTTCGACGATAGCGGCCATGCGTTCCACCTCTTCGAGCGAACTGGCCAAAATCTGTTCGTAGTCACCGGCGCTCCGCTTCTTCTTCAGCGCCACTTCAAGCTCGCCGCGCATCACCGCCAGCGGGGTCTTCATCTGGTGGCTGAGGTCTTCGAACACGCGCCGCTGCTGGTCGAAGCTCACCTCGATGCGGGTCATCATGGCGTTGAAGGCCACCGAAAGGTCGCGGGTCTCGGTTTCGCGGAAGGCGTTGGGGTCGAACGGGGTGCGAACGCCCGTCCCTCCGGTGTGCCGCAGCCCTTCCATGAAGCGCCCTACCCCGCGCAGCGAACGTTTGATCAGGCCAAACTCCAAGAGCGCTCCAACGATCAGAAACAGCGGCAAAAAGATCCAGATCACCACCTGCAGACTGGCCAGCGGCTCCTCGATCTTGCGGTTCTCGAGCGCCGTTTGAATGATGTAGTCCTGCCGGCGCGTGCTGACGTAGTTCATCAGGCTTTCGACCGAAATATCAAAGCCGATAAAGTTCTGGATCGTCGTGTTCTGCGAAAGGGTCTTGTTTTTTTTGAGGTCAGCCAGCAGGTCCTTGCTGATTTTGACCTCTTCCAGGTCTTTGCGGTTGCTGGCGATCAGGGTGCCGTCGGGCTTGTAGATGCGAACGATGAGGCCCATCAGCAGGTTGCTGTTGGTGCCGCTGTTGATCCAGTCCTTGGCGGCCTGGGTGAAGTTCTGCTCGGTTTCGACGGTGCGCTTGTAGAACAGCCAGTACACGTTGATCGAGTCTTCCAACCCTTCGCTCTTGGTGCGCAGCAAGGCGTCGGTGTCGGAATACAAGGCCAGCTGAAACCGGTTGATCACAAACGCCGAGAACACGGTCATGAGCGCCAGGAGCAGCACGGTCAGTTGCCACGTGAGCGTGAAACGGATGCTCCTATTGCGTGCCAAGCGTGTACCCGCTGCCCCTCACCGTCTGGATGAGCTTGAGGTCAAAGTCGTGGTCGATCTTTTTGCGCAGGCGGTTGATGTGCACGTCGATCACGTTGGTCGTGGTGTCAAAGTGGATGTCCCACACCTTTTCGCTGATTTCCATGCGGCTGAGCACTTTGCCCGCGTTTTCCATCAGAAACTGCAGCAGGGCGAACTCTTTTGTCGAAAGGTCGATGTGCTGGCCCGAACGTTCCACGCGTCGCTGCTTGGTGTCGAGCACCAGGTCGGCGATGCGCAGACTCGTGTCGGCCCTCTGCTGGGCCTTGCGCAGCAGTGACCGGCAGCGGGCCAGAAACTCCTCAAAGGCGAAGGGTTTGGTCAGGTAGTCATCGGCGCCCAAATCCAGACCCAGAACCTTGTCGTTCACGCTGTCGCGGGCCGTCAGAAAAATGATCGGGAGCTGCCGCCCTTGGGCCCGGAGTTGGCGACACACCTCCATCCCGTCGAGCTCGGGGAGCATGATGTCGAGCACCAGGAGGTTCCAAGGCACACCGGCGCTGGTACCGGCCAGGGCCAGCTCGAGCCCCGCCCGCCCGTCGTGCGCGCATTCCACGTGGTAGCCCTCTTCGGCCAGCCCCTTAAGCAGGAAACTGGCGATTTTGGCCTCATCTTCGACAATGAGGATGTTGCGATTCATGCCGTCAGTGTGGGCGTGTCCACCGGGCTTGTCAACTTGGTGCACCGCGAAGCTCGGGCTAACCACAAGCCCGTTGGCCGGCGCCCTCTGGGGTGTCGTTCTTTTGGCTTACGCCGGATTCGCTCGCACTCGTTCGAGAACCTCGTCGAGCAACCCGGCATCGAACAGAAGATCGAGCACCGAATAGCGGTCGCGGATCATCTGGGCGCGGTGGGCGGTTTGCAGGGCATAGTCGCGGGTCAGGCCGATGGCCTCGGCGGTCACGGGGCACCCGGCAGCGGCCATGGCGGTGCGCAATTCGGCGTAGGGGATGAGCTGGCTTCGCAGCCGGTCTCGCAGTTGGGGCCACGCGTCGCGCACCAGGCTGAGGCGACGCTGCGCCGTTTCGGCGGAAAGTTTCGACACCGACACCTGGACGGCTCCGTTCACGGCACCCTCGGCGGCAGCGGATCCGCTAAATGAACGCCTCACCTCGCGCTCTCGGTCTTGGGTTGACGGGAAGGGGCCGGTTCGCTCGGGAAGGCTGGGCAGTTCGAGAACCGCCTCGTAAACGGCCGTGGCGATCAGGGTGCCGATGGCCACCTTGTGCCCATGGGTGACGGGTCGCCCCCCTACCTGCAGGTCTTCCATTTCCCAAATGTGGCTGAACAAGTGCTCGCAGCCCGAAACCGGTCGTGAACTTTTGGTCAACTGCATGGCAAAGCCCGTCAGGGCCAATCCTCGAAACAGCGTCAACGGCTCGGGGTTCTGCAAGATGGTGCGCAGCTCCTGTTGGGTCAAACGGTAGGCAAACCCGTGCAGGGGGTCGGCTCCTGCCGCGTCGGCCAGCAACCAGTCGGCGCCGGCAATGAGCTTACTCGCGAGGTCACCGTAGCCAGAACTGGTCAGGTACGCCGGTGCACCAGCCAAGACTTCCGTGTCGGCGAAAACGGCCAGGGGCGCCGCGCAGGCAAGGGTCTGCTTGAACCCATCCTTGAGGATGGCGGCGCCCGACGAGGTGTAACCGTCTACCGAAGCCGCCGTGGGAACGCAAACGTAGGGGCGCCCCAACTCGGCGGCGGCCCGCTTGACCAGGTCGTTGAGGGTACCCGAACCCACTGCCACGGGAACAGCGTCGCTTTGGGCCAGCCGCTCACGGATGCGCTCGATCCAGGCATAGTCCGCATGGAGGAACGGTGGCACCTCGATCACGAGCGAGGGTTCCAGAACGACCCCTGCCTTCCGCAGGGCCGCCTCGACAGGAGCACCGGCTACCTCACGCGTGTCCGACACCCCTATCACCAGCGCAGAACGACCAGGAAACTGGGTCCGCACGAACTCCCCTACCAAGCCCAGGGCGCCGAGGCCTTCGTGATAAATTTTGGTCTCGGTGGCCGAGGCGATGGCCAGCTCAAGGAGGGTTGACATCGGACTCAGCCGAACTGGACTACCGTGAAACGACCCAAAGGAGTGTCGACGGCCGTCGCAGAAAGCTCGAGTTCGAGGTACTTGCCGTTGGTTTGGATCACAACAGCGTAGCTCTGGGCACGGTTGATTCGCACGGCCGTCTGAATGGTTCGGAGGGCCAAGCAATTGCCGCACTCGGCGGCAGTGCCACAGCCGAGAAGGGTGCGTTCGGCCACCTCGCAGTGCAACAGCTCACCGGGGCGCTTGCCGATGACGTCGGAAAACGCAGCCCCCCCCAACAACCGCAACAGGGCCGAGTTGGCGATCACCACCTGACGCTCGGCGTTCAGAATGGCGAGGGGCACGTCCTGCCGACTGAATACGTCCTTCCATTCGGACAGGTTGGTGAGGTGGTGATACTGCTGTTGCAGCGTTTCGGCCGACACTACTTCGGCGGGCGCGAAGGCGGTCTTGAAGTTCAAGAGTTGCTCCACTTTTCAGTCTAGACCGGATTGCCCCGAAGCGCCAGAAGGCTTATGGTGGGATTCCGATGATGCGGCTGACCTTGCTCACTTTTCTTTGGCTTTTCGGGCTGGTTTGCCCTGTTGTTGCGGTGCCTGGTTTAGAAGAAACTTGGGGCTATCTAGACTCCGGCGACCGCGCGGCGCTGCGGCCCGACCTGCCGCTCACCGATGTGGCGGTGTTCGCGGCCTCGATCAACAGCCGGGGTCAACTGGTCGATGTTCCGGCCGTTCCTGCACGGATGCCCGCCGGCGCGCGTCGTCACCTGGTGGTTGCCGAATTGGCCAACTTTGCCCTCAGTCACTTTGTGCTCGACCCCGTGTATCCGCTGCGCGACAAACTGGTCGCTGATCTGGTCGCGGCAGCCTCGCCTTACGAGGGCGTGCAAGTCGATTTTGAGTCGGTGGCGCGTCTCGACAAGGCCAACTACCTGCAGTTTCTCACGCGACTGAAGCGCGGACTGGGCAAAAAAACGCTGAGCGTGGCCGTCCCGGCCCGGTGGAAGGCCGTTGACGACGCCCAGGACTACGCTGCCATCGCGAAAATCGCCGACCGCGTGGTTGTGATGGCCTACGACGAGCATTGGAGCACCAGCGCGCCGGGAGCGATCAGCTCGGTGGAATGGGCCTCGAAAGTGGCGACGTACGCGCTGCGCCTGCTGGGCCCCGAAAAGGCGGTTCTCGGCTTGCCGTTTTATGGTCGTGCGTGGGCGGAACAGAATCCGGCCGGGGGCTACCGGTACTCGGGGGTGCAGCGGCTGCTCGGGGAAGCAGCCCTGAGCCCCGGGCGCGACGAGGGCGGGGTTCCGAACTTTCAGTTTACGCGGCCTGTCAACTACACGGTGTGGTTTGAAGACGCCGTGTCACTCGACATCAAGACCAGTCTGTACCTTCAGGTGGGAGTGCGCAAAGTTGCGTTCTGGCGCCTGGGGCAGGAAGATCCGGCCGTGTGGGCCGTGGTGCAAAAAAAACGGGGCGTACCCGACCTTGCGGACACACCCCGATACTTGCTGCGCCAAAGCGCAGCCAACTAATTCGCCAGAAACAACTTAGCGCTTGACGCGGCGGGTTGCCACGTCGAAGATGACGGCCAGGGCCAACACACCACCGCGGATGATGTACTGCAACGATTCGTCGACGCCCATCAGGTTCATGCCGTTGCGCAGCGACATGTACACAATGGCACCCACCACGGAACCCGTGACCTTGCCCACCCCGCCGGCAGCCGACACACCGCCGATATAGGCGGCGGCGATGGCGTCGAGCTCGAGCATGGCGCCTGCCGAGGGCCCGGCCGACTGCAAACGCGAGGCCAGCAAGATGCCAGCCACAGCGGTGAGGAGTCCCATCGAACCGAACACCAGCATCGTGATCTTGCTCACACTGATACCCGACAGCTCCGCCGCCTCGGGGTTACCACCCACGGCATAGATGTGGCGACCGATCACGGTTTGCCGGGCAATCCAGTCGTACACCCCCACCACGAACAGCATGATGACGATGGTCCAGCCCATGCCGTTGTTGGCGGCCAAGGTCCAGGTGACGTAACCGATGGCCACCGAAATCAGGGCCAGCTTGATGATCTGCATGTCGAGCGGAATAACCTCGAAGTTATACGACTTCTTGATCTTGCGGGCCCGGAAGTCGGCGTAGATGAACCACGCAATCGCCACGACGCCGATGACCAGCGTCAGGATGTGCAAGCCGGGGAGGAGCGCGTCCTTGGCAAATAGGTCGGGAATCTTGCCGTTGCTGAGCGCCACGAAGGTCGGGTCGCTGATGTTGAGCGTACCGGTCGAGGTGGTGGACTTCAACAACAGGCCGCGGTAGATCAACCAGCCGGCCAGCGAGGCCACGAACGAAGGGATGCCCAGTTTGGCGACCGGCAACGAGGTCAGCAGTCCGGCCAAAACGCCGACGACGAGAACCCCGGGGACAACCAGCCAAACCGGCAGGTGGAACGTGGTCAGGCCAATGGCCGCGACGGCGCCCAAAAAGCCGGCCAAAAAGCCGACCGAGAGGTCAATGTGGCGTATGACGATGACCAGCGTCATGCCAACCGCCAGAACCGCGATGTACCCGGTCTGGTTCATCAGGTTGGCGATGTTTCCCGGCAACAAAAAGAGCCCGCCGGTGGTGATTTCGAAGATCAGCATGATGACGAACAGGGCGATGTACATGCCGTACTCGCGGATGTTCTGGTTCAACGCTTTTTGCAGGTCTTTGACAGTCATGGGTGTTTACTCCTGGATTCCTGGGGTTATTGCGTAGCCATGTGCATGATTTTTTCTTGCGTGGCCTCGGCCCTCGAGAGCTCGCCGGCGATGCGGCCGGCCGAGACGACGTAGATGCGGTCGCTCATGCCCAGCACCTCGGGCAGTTCCGACGAGATCATGATGATGCTCATGCCCTGCTCCACGAGCCGGTTCATGATGGTGTAGATCTCGTACTTGGCGCCGACGTCGATCCCGCGCGAGGGTTCGTCGAGGATGAGCACTTCGGGCTCGACGAACAGCCACTTGGCGATCGACACCTTCTGCTGGTTGCCGCCCGACAGGTTGCCGACCTTTTGTTCCACGCTCGGGGTCTTGATGTTGAGGCTGGCCTTGAACTCGTTGGCAAACTTGACCTCGACGTTCTGGTCGGTGACGCCACGGGTCGAAATGCGCTTCAGGTTGGCCAGGGTAATGTTGGTCTTGATGTCTTGGATCAGAATCAGGCCGTTGCCCTTGCGGTCCTCTGTGGCGTAGGCGAGCTTGGCGTCGATGGCGTCCTTGGGACTCTTGAACTCGCGTTTGTGACCCTTGATGAAAAGTTCACCCTTCAGGTGGTATTTGCCCGGGTTGCCGAAGATGCTCTTGGCCAGTTCGGTGCGTCCCGAGCCCATGAGGCCGGCGATGCCGATGATTTCGCCCTTGCGGAGCTTGAAGTTCATGTCCTTGAGCACAGCGCGTCCGAGTTGGGGGTCGTAGCCGTTCCAGTTCTGAACCTCGAGAACCACTTCGTCGCCCACCTGGTGGCTACGGGGCGGGTAGATGTTGTTGATTTCGCGGCCCACCATGTTCTTGATGAGGTTGGCCTCGGACACGTCGCCGCTCGTGGCGTCGAGGGTGCAGATGGTCTGGCCATCGCGGAGCACGGTGACGGTGTCGGCGATGTGGATGACTTCTTTCAGGCGGTGCGAAATGAGCACCGAGGTGATGCCCCGCTTCTTGAGGTCCAGGATAAGCGACAAGAGGTTTTCGGCGTCGTCCTCGTTCAGGGCGGCGGTAGGCTCGTCGAGGATGAGCAGTTTGACGTCTTTGCACAGGGCCTTGGCGATTTCGACCAGTTGCTGCTGGCCTATCCCAAGGTCCTTGATCTTCATTTCGGGGTTGACCTTGAGGCGCACGGTCTTGAGCATTTCGGTGGCCTTGCTGATGGTCTCGTTCCAGTCGATGGCAAGGCCCTTCGTAATTTCTTGCCCCATCAGGATGTTCTCGTACACCGTCAATTCGGGGAAGAGCGCGAGTTCCTGGTAAATGATGGCGATGCCGGCGTGCTCGCTGTCGGGGATTCCGCGGAAGTTCTGCACCTTGCCGTTCAGCAGGATGTCGCCCTCGTAGGTACCATGCGGATAAACGCCGCTGAGCACCTTCATCAAGGTGGACTTGCCGGCGCCGTTTTCGCCGACCAGACAGTGGATCTCGCCTTCTTTGACGCTGAAGCTGACCTCGTTCAGGGCCCTGACACCGGGGAAAGTCTTCGTGATCGACTTCATTTCTAGGATTGTGTTATTCATAGGACCTCAAACTCTCATCATAGACCGATTCATACCCGTCAACAAGGGCGGTTTTCAACGTTCGACGACCCGGAGGCCCAGTTCTTTGAGTTGGGCCTCATCGACCGCCGCCGGACTGTCGTCGAGCGGGCTGGCGCCGAGGGTATTCTTGGGAAAGGCGATCACCTCGCGGATCGATTCCTGCTGGCACATGATCATCACGAGGCGGTCGAGCCCGGGCGCAATCCCGCCGTGGGGGGGCGGGCCGTACTGAAAAGCCTCGAGCAGAAAGCCAAAGCGTTCCTTGGCCACGGCCTCGGGGAAGCCCACCGTGTTGAACACGCGCTGCTGGATCACCGGATCGTGGATGCGGATGGAGCCCGAGGCGAGTTCGAACCCGTTGCATACGAGGTCGTACAAGTCGCCCTTCACCGGACCCGGGTCGGTGTCGAAGGTGTCGAGGTACTGCGCCTGTGGCATGGTGAACATGTGGTGCGCCGGTTCCCACGCTCCGGTTTCGGCGTTTTGCTCAAACATCGGAAAATCGACGATCCATGCAAACGCAAACTCGCCGGCCTTGGCCAGGCCCAGCTCGCGGCCGGCCCGCACGCGCACCGCACCCAGGCTGGCGTTGGCCACCTTGGGCTGGTCGGCCACCAACAGAATCACGTCGCCCACGGCGGCCTCGAGCTCGCGCAAAATGCCCTCGCTCATGCTGGCAAAGAACTTGGCGACGCCCGTGTCGAGCGTCGGCTTGCCGTCGGCCCCGGCGATGACCTTCATGTACGCCAGGCCCTTGGCTCCGAACACCTTGGCGGCGTCTTCCCATTCGGTGATTTTTTTGCGGCTGGCAAACTCGGCCCCGCCCTTCACCACCAGCGCCTTGACGATGCCACCGGCCTCGAGCACGCTTTCGAACGCGCCAAACCCACAACCGGGCACAAACACGCTGAAGTTCTTCAGGGGCATGCCGAAGCGCAGTTCGGGCTTGTCGCTGCCGTACAGTTCCATGGAAACGTCATAGGGGATGCGCTGGAACGGCGTCTTAAGCTCGTAGCCAATCCCGTCGGCGAAGACTTTTTTCATCAGGCCCTCGATGAGGGTGTACACGTCTTCGGCGGTCACGAAGCTCATCTCGATGTCGATCTGGGTGAACTCGGGCTGGCGGTCGCCACGGGCGTCTTCGTCGCGGTAGCAGCGGGCGATCTGAAAGTACTTGTCCAGGCCGCTGACCATGAGCAGCTGTTTGTACAGTTGGGGGCTTTGCGGCAGGGCGTAAAACTTGCCCTGGTTGACGCGGCTGGGCACCAAAAAGTCGCGGGCGCCCTCGGGTGTGCTTTTGATCAGCGTGGGGGTTTCGAGTTCGGGAAACCCCAGACCGTGCAGGTATTGGCGGGTGGCCCAGGTGACCTTGTCGCGCAGAAGAATCCGGTCCCTCATGCCGTTGGAACGCAGGTCGAGGTAACGGTACTGCAGTCGCAGGGTCTCGTTGGCCTTGTTGTCGTCTTCGATGGGGAACGGAAGGGCCGGAGCGGTGGAGAGCACCTGCACCTGGGTGGCAACCACTTCGATGTCGCCGGTGGCCATTTTGGGGTTGCGCATGCTGTCGGGGCGGGCCTTCACGGTGCCGGTGACGGCCACGCAGAACTCGCTCTTAAGGCCGGCTACCTGGTCGAGGAGACCGGCGGGTGAGCGTTCGTCGATGACCACCTGCGTGGTGCCGTAGCGGTCGCGCAGCGTGATGAAAGCCACGCCACCCTGGTTGCGGAAGCGGTGGACCCAGCCGTTGAGGACGACCGGGGTGTCAGCCTGGGCGAGGGTCAGGGCGCCACAGGTCAAGGTGCGTTGAGGAAACAACATGGTGCCAGAATAGCCGAAAACAGGCCACCTCCTCAACGGGAACCAGGGTCAAGCTCCCCTTGCCACGAAACGGCGGGAGGCAGACAATGGAGGCGCGAGGAGTCACCATGCCGCATGTCACCCTTTTGGAGCACCAAGGACAGCCTGTCGTCAAGACGGTCTTCCCCCGCATGTCGAGCATTCCCGGGCTGATGCACGTGCTGGCCGAGACCAACCAGGTGTTCAAAACGCTCGAGGCCGGCTCCATCCTTTCGCTGGTACGGTTCGAGGGGCAAGATTTTACCCAGGCCCAGATTGATCTGTTCGAGAAGGTGGCCCGAGCCAACGCGTCGGTGGTGAAGGCGACGGCCTTTTTGGGCATTGGCGGCGCGCAGGTCGCGCTGTTCAACGCCATGATCTCGATCACGAATCGCAAGGCCCAACTGTTTACCGACGAGGCCCAGGCGCTGGATTGGTTGGTGGAAGCGACCCAAGAAGAGGATCTCCTCGCTGGTCTATAATGGACAATGACGGACATTTTTGGTCTTAAGGCGACATTTTTCCAATTCTCACAGATTTTTAACATTTTTATTGACAGATTTAGGTAGTCATGCATTGACGTTTCTAGATAGAGGAACGTACCTTGATTGTGAGCCCTAGGAGGTTCACATGAATACTGTCCTGTTTGATCCGGCCGAGTTTGCCGGTGCCCGTACCGAAGATCTGCTCCACCACGTTGAGGAGCACAAATACCTCGCCAATCAGGCGATCCCCCGCGAAATCACCTTTGAAGAAGCCCTGGATTCCTGGAATCAGCTCGTCTATAGCCCGCTCAGCAGCGCCATCAATGAGTCCCAGCTCGCTAAAGCCTTTCCCGAAGTGGGCCGGGGCGAGTTGTTCTTGTGGGTCAGCCGCCACTGGCACTACATGAAGCAGGCCGGAGAGATCGACGTGATGCCGCACGAGGCGGTGCTCGACTTCGGCACCCGCTTTGGTCACGATGCCCTCACCCGGTTCGGATTCTTCCTCAAGAAGCTGTCGGCCTAGTTGCCTTCCCCCCTCACCCACCGTACTTTGGGGTGAGGGGGATTCTGATGAAATCAGTCAGGTTTAGTACCGCCGCTTGGTTGCTGGCAGCTGGGCTGGTCCTTTTGCCTTTGCCTGCCGCCGCGACGACCTTGTCCAAAGCCGTGTTTTCGGGCGGCTGTTTTTGGGGTGTCGAAGCGGTGTTTGAGCGGCTCAAGGGCGTCAGCCAGGCTGTCTCGGGCTACACCGGCGGCACGATGACCAATCCCGACTACGAGTCGGTGAGTTCCGGCCAGACCGGCCACGCCGAGTCGGTCGAAGTGACCTACGACGCCGAAGTGGTGAGCTACGACACTCTCCTCAAAGTGTACTTTCTGGTGGCGCACGACCCGACCCAGCTCAACTACCAGGGGCCCGACTACGGTACGCAGTACCGTTCCGCCGTATGGTACGGCACCCCGGCGCAGAAGGCGTTGATCGAAGCTGCCATCTCGAAGCTCAAGGTCGACAAGACCTACAAAGACCCCATCGTGACCGAAGTGAAGCCGCTGACCAAGTTCTGGGTGGCCGAAGACTACCACCAGGACTTCATCAAGAAAAACCCGACGCAGGGCTACATCGTGCGCTTCGACCTGCCCAAGCTGCGGTTTCTGGAGCGGAACTTTGCGACGCTGGTGAAGCCGTGAGCCGCGCCTTTTTCGCCGCCGCCGTGGCCGTGGTGGCCGCGATGCTGGCCGGTTGTTCGGCCCAGGCCAGCGCTCAAAGTACCACCCCGACCACGAGCTCCACCTTGTGGAGGGGACTGCAGGTGATCGCCGTTGACGCCGCCGTGCAGTACCCTGTGGTGCTGACCGACACCCAGTGGCGCACCCGCCTGTCGGGATTGGTGTACAACGTGTTGCGCGAAGAGGGCACCGAGAGGGCCTTCAGCAACCCGATGCACCGCGAACACCGCGCCGGAACCTTCTATTCGGCCGCCACCGGCCAACCGCTGTTCCGTTCCGAGACCAAGTTCGAGTCTGGCACCGGCTGGCCGAGCTTCAGCCACCCCATTTTGCAGAACGCTGTGGTGCTGCGCATCGACACCAGCTTCGGCGCCGAGCGGGTCGAAGTGGAAGACTCGTCGTCGGGGAGCCACCTGGGCCATGTGTTCGACGATGGTCCCGAAAAGTCGGCGGACTTCGCTGAAGGGACCGGCCTGCGGTACTGCATGAACGCGGCGAGCCTGCTGTTCGTGCCCGACGGGGCAGAGTTGCCCCCGTTGGTGAAGGAATACCAGGCGAAGTTCGGGAAGTAGCGCTGGTCACGGCGCCATCTTCACAGAATCCTGACACTCCTCGGAGCCCCCTGTGCTTACCTTGTGTGTAGGAGGCGTCAGCCATGGGTGAGCGGGAGTTGGGGGAGTTTCTCGGCTGGGTCAACGTGGTTTCGTTGACGACAGTGGTGGGCTTGGGGCTGCTGCTCCGCTTTGCGGGCCTCAACGCGGGACGGAAGGCGGTGTCGCTCGCCCACCGCGTGATGACCGTGGTGGCGGTCCTGTCGGTGGCTCTGCACTTCATTACCGTGGAAAACCGGCCCGCCGGGCTGATCATCCTGGCCCTGGCCGTGGTCGCAATTCCGCTTGTCACCATGGTGCTCAAACGGATGAAGAAGCTGAGCCTGGCCATCAAGGGCAAGCTGGTGCTCGTCCCATTCTTGGCCTTGGGGCTTTTTGTCGGCCACCTGACCAACAACCAGTCGGAAAACGGCGAACGGGGCCAAGGCAGCGGCTACTTTGGCGAACAGGAAGAAGACGACTAGCCCCCCGCGTCAGCGCTGGGAGGGGGCCGCAGGCGACCGGCCAACGGCCGGGCCGGAGCGGCAGCGGAGCCCCGGACATAGCGCCCGAGAGATGCGGCCATCTGGGCCGCGTCTCTCGGGGACGCCCACACTGGGCAACAAACCTTGACAGATGCGCACGTTTTGTAGCAACATCTCTACATGAGCATCACCACACTTTCAGCCCGTGAGTTCAACCAGCACTCCAGTGAAGCCAAACGAGCTGCCGAAGCGGGACCGGTCTACATCACGGATCGGGGCAAGCCGACGCACGTGTTGTTGAGCATGGATGCGTACCGGCGGCTAACGGGAACACGGCGGTCCATCGTCGAGCAACTCGGCATGGTGCAGGAGATCGAGTTTGACCCGCCGCGAAGTCGCGACCTGGCGCGCCCGACGGACCTCGACTGATGTACTTGCTCGACACCAACGTCGTCTCGGAACTCCGCAAGGCAAAGACGGGACGCGCCGACTTGCGGGTGGTTCGGTGGGCTGCGTCGGTTGACGCCATCCTGATGTACGTTTCGGCCATTACGGTGCAGGAACTGGAGATTGGTGTGTTGCTCGCCGAGCGCGAGGACAAACTGCAGGGCGAAGTCTTGCGGACCTGGCTGCAGACCCAGGTACTGCCTGCCTTCCGGCAACGGATACTGCCGGTCGACGTGACGGTGGCCCAGCGAAGCGCGTCGCTGCACGTTCCCGACCCCAAGCCCTTTCGCGATGGGCTCATCGCTGCCACGGCGCTAGTGCATGGAATGACGCTGGTGACCCGCAATACGACCGATTTCGAAGGCTGCGGTGTGCCACTCCTCAACCCGTGGGAGAAATGAACCCCTTCACGCGCCCGTCTTCGTCGAGGAAGCGGTTCAGGTCCTCCGGGTCAGGCTTGGCGTCCACTCGGGTGCGGCAGCTTGGCAGCCTTGTCGGCCACCAGCGCCGAGTTGGCAATCAGCAGCGCGGTGCTGTCCCAGGTGCCCTCGACCAGCGCGTTGCGGCGGCTGGGCGGCATGGTGACCTTGACGACCAGGCTGCCAGCCCGGACTTCCATCTTCTCGAGATCGACCACGAACTCGGTGCCGGGCTTGTCGTTGGCGAGCTTCTGCAGCGCCTGCACGTCGGCCTTGCTGGCCACGACGGCGGGAGTGCCGAGCATCACACAGTTGCCGGCGAAGATCTCGGCAAAGCTTTCGGCGACCACAGCGTGAATGCCCCAGCGGACCAGGGCCTGCGGGGCGTGCTCGCGGCTCGAGCCGCAACCGAAGTTGACGTTGCCCACCAGGATAGCCGCGCCCTGATGCTGACTGGCGTTGAAGGGGTGCTCCTTTTGGGTGCCGTCGGGCGCGAAACGCTCGTCATAGAACGGGTATTCGCCCATGCGGGCAAAGGTGATCTCTTTCAGGTAGCGGGCTGGGATGATGCGGTCGGTGTCGATGTCGTCGCCCACGACGGGGACGGCGCGGCCGGTGATGGTGATGACTTTGCTCATGGTCAGGCTCCCTTGCCGGTAGTGGCAAACTGGCGGACGTCGGTCACATGACCGGCGATGGCGGCGGCGGCCACCATGGCGGGGCTCATCAGCAGCGTGCGGCCCGTGGGGCTGCCCTGGCGCCCGATGAAGTTGCGGTTCGAGCTCGAGGCGCTGATCTGGTCGCCCTTCAGTTGGTCGGGGTTCATGGCCAGGCACATGGAGCAGCCGGCCTCGCGCCATTCAAAACCTGCTGCCAGGAAGATTTTGTCGAGGCCTTCTTCCATGGCGGCCTTGCGCACCAGCATCGAGCCGGGGACGACAAAGGCCTGCACCTTGGGGTCGACCTTTTTGCCCTGCGCGGTGGCAGCCTGGGCGATGGCGGCGGCGGCCCGCAGGTCTTCGATGCGGCCGTTGGTGCAGCTGCCGATAAAGGCCACGTCGATGGCGATTTCACTGGGCTTTTGCCCCGGCTTGAGTTTCATGTGGCGGTAGGCGAGCAGGGTGGACTGCTTTTCGCCCTCGTCGGCGATCGCCTCGGGGTCGGGCAGGCTTTCGAGCACGCCCACGCTCTGGCCGGGGGTGACACCCCAGGTGATCATGGGTTCGATGTCGGCGGCTTCGTAGCGCACCACGTCGTCGTACTCGGCGTTGGCGTCGCTGGCAAGGGCCTTCCAGCGGCCCACGGCCACGTCCCAGTCCTTGGCCTCGGGCGCGTGCTCGCGGCCCTTCAGGTAGGCAAAAGTCGTTTCGTCGGGGTTGCAGTAACCGGCCCTGGCGCCGCCCTCGATGGCCATGTTGCACACCGTCATGCGGCCTTCCATGGTCATGTCGCGGAACACGTCGCCCGCATACTCGTAGGCGTAGCCGATGCCGCCCTTCACGCCGAGTTTGCCGATGATGTACAGGCCGACGTCTTTGGGGGTCACGCCGGGCTTGAGCTTACCGTTCACTTCGACCTTGCGGACTTTCATCGGGTCCATGCACAGGCACTGGCTGGCCAGCACGTCGCGCACCTGGCTGGTGCCGATGCCGAAGGCCAGGGTGCCGAAGGCGCCGTGGGTGCTGGTGTGGCTGTCGCCACAGGCGATGGTCATGCCGGGCTGGGTAAGGCCGAGTTCGGGGCCGATGATGTGCACCACCCCCTGCTTGCCGCTGGCAAAGTCGAAAAAGTTGACGCCGAAGGCCTTGGTGTTGCGCTCGATGGCCTGCATCATCAGCTCGGCTTCGCCGTCGGTGAAGGGGCGCTTCTGGCTCTTGGTGGGCACAATGTGGTCCATAGTCGCGAAGGTGCGGTCGGGGTACGCCACCTTGAGGTTGCGCTCGCGAAGCATGTCGAAGGCCTGGGGGCTGGTCACTTCGTGCACCAGGTGCAAGCCGATAAACAGCTGGGTCTGGCCGGTGGGGAGCGTCGCAACCGCGTGCGCGTCCCAAATCTTGTTGTACAGGGTGTTCTTTGCCATGACCCTACTCTACCGGAAGACCGACTATTTGGATAGGATATGTTATCTATGGCATCCATAGTCATGCCCTATGACTGAGGTAAGGGGGGACAGACATCGAACTCCACCAGCTTCGCTACTTCTTGGCCGTGGCGCGCACAGGCAGCTTCACGAGGGCGGCGCAAGACTGCCACGTCAGCCAGCCGTCGCTGTCGGCGCAGATCGCCAAGCTCGAAGATGAGCTCGGCGGCGCGCTGCTCGAGCGGCTCCGAGCCGGCTCGCGACTGACAGAGCGGGGTCGGCTGTTCCACCCTCGGGCCCTTGAGGCACTGCGCCAACTGGAACGGGCCCACGACGAACTCGATGAACTCGGTGGCCTGCGACGCGGCGAGGTGACCCTGGGGTGCCTGCCCACGACCGGGGCCTTTTTGCTGCCGCGTCTGCTCGGGGCGTTCCGCACGGCCTACCCGCACCTGCAGGTCAAACTGGTCGAGGAGTCGTCGCCCGGGTTGGGAACCGCGCTCCGCGAGGGTCGCATCGACCTGGCTCTGCTCGACGAGGCGGGCTTGGGACAGGGCATCGCCGCCGAGGTGCTCTTCCGCGAGGATCTATTTGTGGCTGTACCCGCCGATCACCCGTTGGCTGCGCGGACCGAACTCGCGCTGGAAGAATTGCGCGACCAACCTTTGGTGGTGATGAAGAGCGGGCACGGGTTCCGCCAGATTGTGCTGGATGCGCTGACGCGCGCGGGGGTGACGGCACGCATCGTGTACGAGAGCGCGGGCATCGACACGGTGCAGGCGCTTGTCGAAGCCGGGCTGGGCCTGACCTTGGTGCCAGCGATGATGCGCCGCGAGCCCGGGCCCGTTTACCTGGCCATTTTGCCGCCCACGCCCAACCGCACGTTGCTCGTGGCCCAGCGCGAAACCAGCGTGCTGACCCCGGCGGCCGAGGCGCTCAGGGGAGTCATCTTTGCGACCTGGGGACCTACGTCTCCTGACGGCCCTACAGCCTTCGGCACGAATCCCGCTCGATGAGCTCCATCCGGTTCAGGTGCTTGAGTGGCTCATGGCTCTTGGAGTGCAGCTTGGTGAGAAACAGATCCGCCGCCAGGTAAGACAGCGCAAAGATGTCTTGCCGGAAGGTGGTCAGCCCGGGTATCGCGTTGGCAGCCAGCCCCGTGTCGTCGACACCCACCACCGAAAGATCCCGGGGCAGTTCCCAACCCGACTCGCGCAGAAAGTTCATCACACCCAGCGCCGAACTGTCGTTGGCGGCAAAAAGCGCCGTCGGACGGTCGGCTGGTGGCCGTGCCAAGATGGGCCTGAACGCCTCGCGGCTCTCCAGGGGAAGGTAGTCGCCTGCCAGCAGATCTTCTTCGCGTACGGGAAGTCCCGCGGCGGCCATGGCCTGCCGGTAGCCTTCGAGGCGGCGACGGGCCGAGGCCTGGTTGAGGTCACCCATCAGGTGGGCGATGCGGCGGTGCCCCAGGCCGATGAGGTAGTTGGTGGCGTCGAGACCGCACTGCAGGTCGTCGAAGCCCATGAAGTCGAGCCCGGGCAAGTCTGGCCTGTCGCCGTTGATCAGCACCACTGGCAAGTGCCGTTCCTCGACTTCTTTCAGGTACGAATGGTCGAGGTAGGGGGTAGCGATCAGCAGACCGTCAACCCGCTTGCCGGCAAACAAGTCCTTCCAGATGTGGTGATCGATGAAGCGCTGGTCGCAGACTTCGAGCAGCAATTGCGAGCCGCGATCGCGCACGGCTTCGAGGGCACCGCTCAGCATCCGCATGAAATAGGGGTCGTTGAAAGCCTCGGACCAGGGCGGCAGCACCATCGCGACGGTACCAGCCATCCCGGAAGACAAGCGACGGGCCTGAAGGTCGGGGGAGTAGTTCAATTCGCGGATCTTGGCCTTCACGAGCTCACGGGTCGCCGTGGAAATGCCCGGGGCTTCGTTGAGAACCAGCGAGACGGTCGCAACCGAAACGCCGGCGTCGCGCGCGACCTGCTTCATGGTCACTCGGTGGGGGTGTCGTTCAGCCAAGGTGGTATCCTAAGGGATCAAGATGGACCGGCAGGCCCTCGACGGTGAAATCGACGCCCTGCTTAAGGTCGAAGTTGGCCGCAAACAGCCGCTTTTCGCCGCCCCATTCGCGGTGCCAGGCCAAGGCCAAGGGCGAACCGGTGGGAACAATCGTGGTCGTCCCCTTTGCCAGAAGTTCGCTGGTCGAGGCCAAGTGCAGCAGGTCACGGTAAAACCCGCGGAGTGACTTTTGCGCCGGGGACAGACCTCCGCCGTCGAACTTGCCGCCGTTCATCCACTTTTGGTGCTCGGGCACGCAGGTGTAGTCGAACATCGAGGTGCGGCCGTTTTCGCCCGAAAAGCCCTGGGCGCCGAGGCCGGGCTCGCCGACCTCCTGCCCGAAGTAGACCATCTGGCTCCCCTGCCCCAGGCAGGTGCTCACCACCAGGGCGGGGCGCCCGACTTCGGGGTCGCCTGCAAAGAAGCGGCTGGCCAGGCGCTGCTCGTCGTGGTTTTCGAGAAAGTTGAGCAACCGGGACTGCAACCGCTCGACCCGCTGGTGGCTGGCCACGATTTTGCCCACCTCGGCGCGGCCTTCGATGACGTCGCGGAGGCTGTCGTACAGGCCCACTTTGTCGTAAAGCAGGTCGAATTGCCCCTCGGTAAGGTATCGCTCGTAGGCATCGGGGTTGTAGATCTCGGCGATGAACACAAGCCGTGGGTTGGTCTTTTTGACGATGGGAATCACCCAGCCCCAGAACTCGGCGGGGACCATTTCGGCCATGTCGCAGCGGAAGCCATCGACGCCCAGGCGGGTCCAGTAGGCCAGAATCTCGGCCATGCGCAGCCAGGTGTCGGGCGGTGGAAAGAAGTGGGTGGCGCGGCCGTTCTGGAGGTCGACCCCGTAGTTGAGCTTGGCGGTTTCGAACCAGTCGTCGAGGGTGGGCGAGGCCGAGAACACGTCGTTGCCGGTGGCCTTGGCGGGGCTTTCGTTCCAGTTCGGATCGGGCGCAACCGGAGGCTGATAGCCGGTAGGAACCACAAAGTCTTGCCCGGGAAGGTAATAGAAGTTGTTGTTGGGCGCGAAGGCCACGCTGGTGTCGTCGGCGTCGCCGAAGTTGACGTTGGTGCGCGCCACGTGGTTGGGCACAAAGTCGATCACCACGGCCAAGCCTGCGGCGTGGGTGCGTTCCACGAGGGCCTTGAACTCGTTCATCCGGTTGGCGCCCACCTTGGCCAGCTCGGGGTTCACCTGGTAGTAGTCGGTGATGGCGTAGGGCGAACCGGCGCGGCCTTTGACCACTTGCGGCGGGTCCTTGGCCATGGTGGCGTGCTCGATCACGCCCGTGAACCACAGGTGGGTGATTCCCAGGTCTTTGATCGCCGCCAGCGCTACGGGGGTGAAGTCGTGGAACTTACCGATGCCGTTCTCCTCGAGCGTGCCGTCAAACTTGTCGGTGGTGTTTTTGTTGCCGAACAGTCGGGTGTAGACCTGGTAGACGGTGCGCTTCACGGGGCATCCTTCCAGGCCGAATAGGGCGTTTTGGCCAGCCGGGAGTTGAAGTACCTGGGGTCGTCCGAAACTTCGCGGCCCAGCCAGGCGGGGCGTTCAAAGCCCTGGCCAGCCGAGTCGAGTTCGATTTCGGCCACCACCAAGGGCGCGTTTTCGCCGTGAAACTCGTCGATCTCCCACACCAGCGAGTCCTGCGGCACGCGGTAGCGGGTCTTTTCGATCAGAGGCCTTTCGCAGAGCGTGTCGAGCAACTCAGCGGCGTCGGTGGCGGGAATCTCGTACTCGTACTCGCTGCGCACCAACCCCGTCACGGGGCCCTTGATGGTGACGTAGCCTGTGGCTCCGACCACCGGATCGCTGACCAACCTGATGCGGACGGTGCGGCCCGGCGTCGAATTGAGGTAGCCCTGCCGGTACAGCACCCCCTGCGAAAGGCCGTGAGCCTGCCGCCAGCCCGGGAGGGGAAGAAACTTGCGCTCGATTTCGGTACCCATTCGTCCCCCTAAAACCGGTCGTGCTGGCGGCTGACGCGGACCAGCGTGGCGCACAGGCCGAAGTGTTTGAGCTCGCGCGCGCCGATGTAGGTGCCCGTGGAGCGCAGACCGCCCAAAATATCGTCGATCACCGCCTCGACGGGGCCCTTGTAGGCCACCTCGTCGACCCGGCCCTCGCTGGTGCGGTAATGCTTCATGCCGGCCATGTGCTTTTCCTGGGCAAACTCGCTGCTCATGCCGTAGAACAGCTTGAACTTCCTGGTGGTGATCTTGTCGGTCCAGACGCCGTTCAACAACTCGACCTCGCCCTGCCGGTAGTGGCGCTCGATGAGCTCGCCCTCGCATTCGTCGGTGCCCGCGAACATGCCGCCCATCATCACAAAGTCAGCGTTGGCGCAAAAGGCCTTGGCGATGTCGCCGGGCGAACGCAGCCCGCCGTCGAGGATGATGCCCGCTCCCAGGCCGTGGCTGGCGTCGGAACACTCGATGGCGGCGCTCACCTGCGGGTAGCCGATGCCGGTCTTCAGCCTGGTGGTGCACTGACTGCCGGGCCCGATGCCCACTTTGACGAAGTCGGCGCCGCTGATGATGAGTTCCTGCACCATTTCGGGGGTGGCGACGTTGCCGGCGCTGATGCAGGTGCCTGGGTTGGCCTCGCGGATCTTTTTCACGAAACCGGCGAACCGCTGGGTGTAGCCGTTGGCGATGTCGATGCACAGCTTCAGCTCGTCGGCAGCCTCGGCGCCGTAGAGCTGTTTGGCAAAGGCCTTCACCTGCACAAACTGGGCGTATTCGTCGTCGCTCATGCCCACGGTGAACCACACATGGCGTAGCAACTCCAGCCCGTCGGGGGCCGACAACTCGCGCTTCCAGTCGTCAACCGTGTGGAACTTGTGGAGCGCGACCAGCATGCGGTGCGGCACAAAGGCCCGGGCCATGGCAAAGCTGCCGGTGGCCATGTTGCTGGCGATCACGGGCACATGGGCAATTTTGCGTCCGGACCACTTGAGTTTGAACTCACGGACCAAGTTCACCGTCTTGCGGCTTTCGAGGGTGGAGCGCTTGGGGCGGATCAGTACATCGGGAAAGTCGAGCTTGAGGTCGGCGTCGAGGTGCATACCCGCAGTGTAGCGTGTCCCATCGAAGTTGAGAACTCCTCAACTTCGGCCGGTCGCCCTCCCCCGGGGGGCGTTTGTCGCTTCGAGCTGCTGCCACAGGGGCGTCAGGTCGATCACGCGGCCTTCGCGGTGGGCGCGGTCGAGACTCAGGCCGACGAGGGTGCTCACAAGGCCCTGCGCCAGGCCGGTCGAGGGCCGAGTGCCGTGCGTCATGGCGGCTGCCAGTTCACCGATCATCACCTCGTCACCGCCACCGTGAAAGCCACCTCTGCCGTCGAACACGGTGGCCTCGGTGTCGAACAGGGTCTTGTAGGTGAGTTTCGAGGTCACCAGATCGACGATCAAGGTCCCCTCGGTGCCGCTGAGGTACATGCGGCGCTCGCCCAACGGGTTCGACGAGGTGATCTGGAACTGCACTTTGGCACCGTTCTCGTAGTCCAAGATGGCCACCAGCGTGTCTTCGACGGTCTTTTCGGTCACAAAGGGGTTGAGGCCGACCCTGAGGGTCTCGGTCCAGGTTTTGAAGGCGTCGGTGCGGTCAAACAGGGGTGCGTTTTCGCGGGTGAAGACGAGGTTGTCGCCAAAGGCCGCCACACGGCGCGGGCGTGAACCGGTGAACCAGTTCAGCAGGTCGAGGTCGTGAACGCACTTTTCGAGCACATGGGCGCCCGCTATCTCGTGGTGGCGTCGCCAGTTGGTGAAGATATAGGCGCCGTGGCCCGGAAACAGGTTTTCGTTGGCGTCGATGCTCACGATGCGCCCGAGCTTGCCCGAGTCGAGAAGGCGTTTCACCTCGCGGTAAAGGGGCGAGTAACGCAGCGTGAACCCGGTCATGATCAGGCGATCGCTTCGGCGCTCGGCTGCGGCCAAGGCGAGGCAGTCGTCCTCGGTGGTCGCAAGGGGTTTTTCGGCAAACACGTGCAGGCCGTGGGACAAGGCGGCCTCGATGTGCGCGCGGTGGTAGGCGTTGGGCGACGCGACCAAGGTCCAGCTCACCTCTGGCAAGGCCAAGGCGTCCTCAAAGCTGCCGGGCCTGGGCAAACCCGACGCTCCTGCGGCCGCGTACAGGTCGTCGACCGCTTGGGCGCTCGGGTCCCAGGCCCCGGCCAGTTCAAGACCCGGCTGAGTCTTGAGCATGGCGACCAAATTGATCGCGCGGCCGCCGCAGCCGACCACCACGTACTTGACCGTTGGTACTGCGCTCATGAGTCCAACTCCCTGGTGAGCTCGCTGGCCAGCAATTCCCGCATTCGGGCGGGGCGGCCGAGGTCGACGGGGCTGACGCCGGTGGGAGTCAGCTCGCCGAACAACCAACTGACCACGGCCAGTTGAGTCGATATATCGGGGCTGTAGGCGTTGAGCAGGGTATCGGCCCACGGCACGTCGTGCCCCAAATAGGGGGTGCCGAAGCTGACATGCACCACGGGGCAAGCCGGTTGTTCGTAGCGGACGAACCACCCCGAACGCATCCAGGGCCCCGACGGCCGGATGAAGTTGGTGCCCCAGGTGGGTCCGACAACCCAAAGCATCAGCACCGCCTGATAGCGGGTAAAGTCGTGCCCACGGTAGGCAAAGGCCGGGTCGGCCTCGGTGCGACGCTCGACCTCGACTCCCCGCGCTTCGAGCAGCTTGTCGATTCCATCGACGTGGTACTCGGCGTTGGCGCGCAGGTGCACCACCAGCACCCGGTCGCCCTTTTTCAGGCCCAGCGGCACCTGATCGTCGGAGCGCACCAAGGTGAGGGCCTTGCGGGCCAAGTCGCGGCTGGCGGCGGCAAACCGGGCCCGGTGTGGCGCGAGCCAGGCTTCGGGATCGGCAGCCGGCCGGGCGCTGGCCGGGTTGGCGGCGAACCCGAGCCTTTCTTTGAGTTCCAAGACTCGCGTGCAAGCTTCGTCGAGGCGCGCCAGGCTGATGTCACCACTCGCCACGGCCTTTTTCAGCGAAAAGAAGTCCTCGCGGAGGGTGAACAGCAAAACGTCGTTGCCGGCGTTGATCAGGCGCACCAGCAGCTCGTAGCGATTACGAACGCGGCTCATCGAACCGTTCATTTCGATGGCATCGCTGACGACCAGGCCGTCGAAGCCGAGCTCGCCGCGCAGCAGGTCGGTGGTGACTTTGCGGCTCAGGATGGCCGGGGGTGGCCCGAACCCGTCGCCCGAATCGTCACCGTCCACGCTGGGCAGCGCGATGTGGCCGATCATGGTGGTCCACGCGCCGCCCGCGTCAGGTCCGGCACCAAAAGTAGCGACAAAGGGCTTGGCGCTGAGGCGGTGCCAGTCGGCGCGGCTCAGGGGGTTCACGCTGGTGACCAGGTGCTGGTCGCGGTCGTCCCAGCCGTCGCCGGGAAAGTGTTTTACCGTGGTGGCCAGGCCGTGGCTCTGCATGCTCTGGACCAAAATCCTAGCCAAACGGCTGACCCTCGCCACGTCGTCACCCAGGCTGCGGGTGTTCGTGATGGGATTGCCGGGATTCATGTTGAGATCGACCACCGGCCCGAAGGTCCAATGCACGCCGTAGGCCCGCGCTTCCACGGCGGTGGCCTCACCCATGAGCGCGGTCAAAGTGTCATCGGCGGCGGCGGCGGTGCTCATCAGGTCGGGGAAGCTGGTGGCGCCGTCGATCATGCGGCCGGCCCCGCTCTCGAGGTCGGTGCTGATCACCAAAGGAACCCCCGGTCCGTCCTGCAGCAAGTTGGTGACGCGGACAAAGTCGTTGGCGCTTCCAAAAAAGACGAAGGCTCCGCCGACCCGGACCGGTGGAAGGCTGTCGTGAATCTGCTGCGCGGTGGCTTGCGGGCGCAGGTTGGGATGCAGCAACTGACCGATTTTTTCATCCACGCTGAGGGTGGCGAGGGTCCGGGTGACCCAAGGACTGAGGGGTTTCATGCGCTCAGCATAATACTAAACTGCCCCCACACGCCAACCCATGGTAGAATGGTAGCGTGAAACTACCGAAGTTCGACATCACGCCCTGGAAGGCCTCCAACAAGCCGGTGTGGCGCGAACCCGAACGCCTGGGCTGGTTCCCACCGCTGGTCGATCTCATCGGCCCGCCGTACATCCGCTTCGGGCTGGGGTTGCAAAAGGTAGAACTCCGCGAGGCCGCTCGGCTGGCCGAGGCGCTGAAGGGAGTCGAGTCGCACGGGGACCGCCTGGTGCTGGTGTTCCGTCACTGCGGCGACGCCGACCCGCATGGGGTGTACTACGCGCTCAACACGCTGGCCAAGCCCGCCTACCGCCGGGCAGGCCTCAAGCGGCCCCGCTTTTTGTTCCTCGCCAGCGCCGAGATTGCGCTGTGGGGCGGTGGGCTCACCGATTTTGCCTTGCGGGCGGGTGGTACCCTCAGCCTGGCACACGGCCCGGGAGCCCGCCGGTCGCTCGAATACCTGCAAAAACACCTGGAGGCCAGCCCCGACCCGGTGGTGCTGGCCCCCGAAGGTCAGATCACCTACGAGCTGGGCAGTCCCATCCACCTGGACCCCGGCGCGGCCAACATCGCGGGGTGGGCCGCCACGGCAGCCCAAGGCGAGGCCAAAGTGGTGCCCATCGGCTTGCGCTACCTGTGCCCGGGGGAAACTTGGGCGCGCTGGCACCGGTTCGTCGGCGTGCTGGAACGTGATGCGGGTCTTCCTGCCTGGACGCAGCAAACCTCGGTGGAAGCCGACGCGGGAGCACGTCAGCGACGCCTCTGGGACCACCTGCTGACGCTGGGCGAAACCTACTATCGGCGCAAACACCTGCGCAAGCTCGAGCCTCAACCGACCCTCGACGCCCGCTGCCGGCAACTGACCCGCATCGCTGTCGAGGTGGGAGCCCGGGCCCGCGACATTGCTGTCGGCGACGACCTGCGGCCCGCGATTTTTGAACTGAGGTATTCGGCCATGGACCTGGTGTTTCCTCGGCCCCGGGGGCTTTCACGGCTGGAAAAGCTGATGGACGACCGCGCCGCCGCCGAGGGCTGGTGGAACAATCGCCACCAGGACCTCGCCGACGTGCTTCAGTACCTTTACCCCGACTCGTTGCCCGCGCAGCCCTCGCTGGAACGGTCGGTCGAAAGTGTGCTCAACCTGGCCGACCTCGCCGGGCGCTTGGCGGGCGGCAACATCAAACACCGCCCCCGGTACTTCCGCCGGGTGCTCCAGCTCACCGTGGGCGAGGTGTGGGCCATCGACAAAAGCGATGGGCGACCTCGCAAGGAAAAAGCTTCCGAGGTCACCCGCAAGATTCAGGAATCGCTTCAGTTCTTGTCGAGATAGAACTCGACGCGCCGGTTCTTCCACCGGTTTTCGAGGTCGCCATGGGGCACGATGGGCTTGTCGCCACCGAACCCGAGCACCGTGAACCGTTCCGGATCGATACCCAGCAGCACCATCACCGCGCGCACCGAGTTGGCCCGGTCGAGCGACAGTGGCAAGAGCTGCGTCGTCTGTTCCTTGGCAGCGGCCTTGGCGTCGTTCCAGAACTCGCTGACCGCGTAGCCTTCCAAGCGGATCTTGTAGCCGGGAAACTTGCCAAGCGCGTTGGCCAGCCGTTTGAGCACGTACAGGTTCTTGTTGAGCTGGTCGCCGGGAAGTTTGAACAGGTCGGACGAATTGCCCGGGAACTGGATGCTGCTCACCACGATTTTGTACTTGCCCTCGGCGATTTTCACCACGGCGATGTCGATGGTGACGGTGGCCTGCTGACGCGTCACATTCTTCTGCGTGTCGGCCACCTTGAGCTGAAGCTGGTAATCGTCGCCCGATTCCACCGTGTCGCCCGTGTCGCTCTTGCCGTCCCAGTACAGGCTGGCCGGAGGAAGACCCTTGCCGCTCCACTGCCGGAAGGTTTTGCCGCGCGGGTCGATGACGGCCAATTGCCAGTTGTCGACGGGCACGACGCCTTCGGTGGTCTTGATCTTGATGGTCAGGTCGGTGGCGCCATCGACGTTGTTGGGCGCGAAGGTCTTGGTTGACAACGTCATTTCGACGAGCGGACCCTGATCGTTGAGGTAGGTCGAGTCGATCTTGACCTGGCCCGAGGCCCGGGACACCGAGCCGTTGGCGTAGTTCACGGTCAGCGCCACCTCGTAGGTGCCGTTGGCCAGCGCCTTGGTTTGCGCGTTCAGGCCGTTCCAGTCCCAGAACGACAGGGGGCCGGCGGCGGACTTTTCACCCACGGTTTTGCCGTCAGGGCCGAGCACGCTGACCACGGTTTTTTCGACCGAGTCGATGGCCTCGAGCAGCGGCGTGATGCGCACCGAACCATTCGCCCCCTTGCCGGGAACGATGACGGTGCGGCTGAGGTCGAGCGACACCTTGGCCTGGCGGCTGTCCTTGCGAAGTTGCAAAAGCACAACGCCGGAAACCCCGGCTTTGCTCACGGCGGAGGCGCGTACGGTGTACGGACCGTCGGCAAGGGCCTTGCCCTGACCGTCGAGGCCGCTGAACGGCACGCTGGCCTGCCCCTTGTCACCGAGTGGCGACTTCAGGACTGTTTTGCCGTCAGAATCGAGAATCTCGAGGGTCCAGGGCAGTCCGGCATCACCCGCGAAACTGATCGTGACACCCGTGCGGCCAGAGCCGCCGAAGACGGCGTCGCTCGAGGTGAGCTGACCCTGCGGTTCCTTGAGGAAGCTGGAATCGAGCTTGACGCTTTTGCGGGCCTGGCTGACGGTTCCGTTCGCGTAGGCCACCTTCAAACTCAGTTGGTAGTCGCCGTCGGGAAGCACCTGCCCCTGCGGGTCTTTGCCGCTCCAGTCCCAGAACGGCACCAAGCCGGCCCCGCCGCGCTCGTCGAACAGTTTGCCGTCGGGCGAAAGGAAGCTCAGCGTCGTCGTTTCGATGGAGTCGAGCACATCGAGCACGGGGGTGATTTTCACCGAGCCGTTGAGGCTGTTGCCGGGAACCAGCACGGGGCTCGACAGGTCGAGGTCGACCTTGAGCGCGCGGCTGTCTTTGCGCACCTGGGCCGTGGCGGTGCCGACGAGGCCGCCCTTGCTGGTCGCGGTGGCCTTGAGGGTGTACACGCCATCGGGAAGGGCCTTGCCCGCCGCATCGGTGCCGAGTTCCGCCTTGCCCTGGCCGCTGTCACCGAGCGGGTACTGCCGCACCGACTTGGTTCCTGGCGCGGGGCCCGCAAGAACGTCGAGCGTCCAAACAACCCCAGCGTCGCCGGCAAACGTGGCGGTGGCGGTGGGCCGCGAAGCCGAGCCGAACACGGCGGCCGAAACGCTGAGTTTTCCCTGAGGCTCGGTGAGGTAGCCGGAGTCGACCTTGAGGTCGGCGTCGGCCTTGGCTACGGTGCCGTTGGCGTAGGTGACGGCCAGCTTCGCGGTGTAGGCTCCGTCGGCTGCCGCAGCGGCAGAAGGCGAGGCGTCGGCGCTCCAGTCCCAGAAGGTGAGCAGGCCGTCACGGGTCTGACTCGCCACCAGGTCACCGGCCTCGTTGCGCAGTTCCAGCGTCGTGTTCACCACAGAGTCGAGGATGTCGAGGATGGGCGTGACCCGCAGTTGGCCGTTGGCGCCCTTGCCCGGGACGACGACGGCGCGCGACAAGTCGAGGGCCACCTTCATCGGTCGGCTGTCTTTGCGCAGCGACTGCGACGTAGAGCCCTTGACCCCCTGCGCCGACACGGCCGAGGCCGTCAGCGTGTACGAGCCGTCGGGCCAGTTGGCATCGGTGGCGGCGGGAACGTCGAGAGGCGCGGGGGCACCCTTGCCCAGCGGATACTTGCCTACCGTCGCACCCGCCTTGTCGGTGACGACCAGCGTCCATTCCAGCCCCGCGTCGCCCTTGAAGTTCACACTGACGTGCGGTCGACCGGTGCCGCCGAACAGGGTGTCGGACAGCGAGAGCGTCCCTTGCGGCTCGTTGAAGTACTTGGAGTTGATGGCGACGTCTTTGGTGGCGCTGCTGACCGCGCCGTTGGCATAGGTCGCGGTGAGCGACACGCGGTAGCTTCCATCGGCGAGCGTCTTGCCCACGATGTCGCGGCCCGTCCAGGTGTAAGGGGCCAGCCCAGTGTCGTCGGCGCTCAGGCGCTTTTGGTCGACGAGCGTGGCCTTGGCGTCGGTGGTGCTGACAGCCCATTCGGCCCCGGTCAAGCCGTCGGCCAGCTCGAACACGGGCGTCACCGAAATGCTGCCGTTGGCGTTGTTGCCAGGAACCAGAATGCTCGACGAGGGCTCGAGCGTCACTTTGCGGCTGCGGCTGTCTTTGGTAATTTCGTAGGTGGCCGTGCCCAGGTTGCCGGACTTGTCGTGGGCGCTGGCCCGCAGGGTGTACGCGCCGTCGGGGCGGGCCTTGCCGGCGTCCGCCGATTGGACTTCGAGCTTGACGCCGCTCCCGGTGCCGCTCACCGAATTGCCCACGGGCAGCCCGTCCGCGCCGAGAACTTCGAAGGTCCAGTTGACGTTGCCATCGCCGTTGAACTCGACGGGCAGCGTGAGGCGTCCCGAGCCGCCATAAACGGTCACAGCGCTCTGATAGCGGCCCTGGGGTGGCGTGGTGTCGATGTCGAAGGGCAGCGCCGGCGACTCGCCTGAGTTGCCGTTACTGAAGTTGGCCTTGAGCACCGCTTGATAGCGCCCCTCGCCCAAATCCTTGCCCCGAAGGTCTTTGCCATCAAAGGCAAGGCTGACAGGAAGCGGAGCCTTACCCGCTTTTGTCCACAGGACGACCGCAGGAGCGGCGGGGTCGGCCACGGTGACGGTCCAGTCGACCAGCGCGTCGGCGTTGCCCGAGTCGGGTTTGAGGGTCAGGGTGCTCGGGGACCCCTTGTCGGCCTTGGGCGAGAAGACGGCTTGGTCCGACGACAGGCGCAGCACGCCGGGCTTCTCACTGATGATGACGGGCACGGGAAGCGCCTGCGAGAGTTTGGCCCCGGTGCGGCTGAAGCCCGTGAGGGTGTAGGTGTACTCGCCCTCGTAAACAAACTGGCCGGCCTGGTCCTTGCCGTCCCATTCAAAATCGACCGGTGCCTGGTCTTCGCTCTCGGAACCCGACGAATTGGTCCAATCGATGGTGCGGACGGTTTCGCCGGCGGCGTTCAGGAACTGCCCGGTCCACTGCTTTTCGCGGGAGCCCGACTGGTGCACGGTCAGCGTGCTGCGCTTGCCCCGGGGGGAAAAGATCGAATAATCGACGCCCAGCCGGGTGATGGCTATCGCGGTGTTCTGGATCACCACGGTACGCGGGGCCGAGCGGGTGGTCTGCCCCTGACTGTCGGTGACGGTGACAAACCAAGTGTACGTGCCGTTGGGCGCGGGTTTGCCCTCGGCGTCGAGCCCATCCCACGTCAGTTGCGCGGGGACAGTGACCGCCGGACGCTCGCCGAAATTGAACAACTCGCCAAAGAAACCCCGGTCGAGCGTCTGCTGATCGGCCTTTTGCCAGACCAACCGTCCAGTGGCGTCGTACACGTCGAAGGTCCACGCCTTGAGCACGTGGCCGGTGGTGGCAGCCGGCGCGAAAGTCAGCGTCAGCGCCTTGATCGAGGCGTTGGGGTTGGCGGGAGCCACGTAGGTAGCCACAGCCTCGGGAAAGTTCACCGTAGGCGGAAGTTCTTTTTGACCGTTGGCAAACGCGACGACCGAAGTCAGCACAAAAAAGACGAAGAGGGAAACCAGCTTGTTCATGGTTTCAAAATAACGCATTCGCGGCCACTTGCCCATCCGGGCAAAAGAGGTTACTTTTTGTAACCATGGAACTAGGACTTTTCTCCTTTGGCGACTATTCGCCGGAACTCTTCGGTGACGACGCCGTGACCCCTGATCAGCGCGTGCGCAACCTCCTCGAAGAGATGGTACTCGCCGATCAGGTGGGCCTCGACTTTTTTGGACTGGGGGAGCACCACCGGCCAGACTTTTTGGTCAGCTCACCGGTAACGGTGCTCGCCGCCGCCGCCGTACTCACCAAGCGCATCCGCCTTTCGACCGCCGTGACCGTGATGAGCTCGGAAGACCCGGTGCGGGTGTTCCAGCAGTTTGCCACCCTCGACCAGCTTTCGAATGGCCGCGCCGAGATCATGGCGGGCCGGGGCAGCTTCATCGAAAGCTTCCCGTTGTTCGGGTACGACCTCGACGACTACGAAGAGCTGTTCACCGAAAAGCTCGACCTGCTGCTGGCGCTTACCAAGGGCGGCGAACACGTGCACTGGAAGGGCAGCGGCAAGTTCCGCGCTCCGCTCACCGGCCAGTCCATCCAGCCCCGCCCGGTGCAGAAGGAACTGCCGGTGATCATCGCCGTCGGTGGCAGTCCGGAATCGGCCGCCCGCGCAGGCACGCTGGGCCTTCCGCTGGCCATCGCCATCATCGGGGGCCAACCGGCGCGGTTCCAGCCGTTTGTCGACTACTACCGCGAAGCCGGAGCCAAGGCTGGGCACTCCCCCGACAAGCTGAAGGTGACCATCAACCAGCACGGTTTCTTGGCCGAAGACAGCCAGGCCGCCGCCGACCTCGTGTGGCCCAGCTATAAGCTCATGGTCGATAAGCTCGGCCGCGAGCGCGGTTGGCCGCCTCAGGGCCGCCCTCACTTTGAGCATGGGCGTGGCAAGTTTGGCCACCTGGTGGTCGGCAGCCCGCAAGAGGCCATCGACAAGATTTTGGCCGAGCACGAACTGTTCCACATGGACCGCTTCGCCATCCAGTTCACGGTGGGTGGCAGCCACCACAAGGAAGTTCTGAAGTCGATCGAGCTGTTCGGCACGGTGGTGGCCCCGGCGGTGAAAAAGGCCCTGGGTACCGCACCGGTCGCGAAGTGAAACTGCTCGAGCCCTACCGACTGGGCGACCTGGACTTGCCCAACCGCGTGGTGATGGCCCCCATGACCCGCAACCGGGCCGTGGGCCAGGTGCAGCACCCGTGGGCCATCGAGCACTACTCGGTGCGGGCGGCTGCGGGCTTAATCTTGAGTGAGTCGACGCAGGTTTCGGCCCGGGGCCAGGGCGCCTTCGACACGCCCGGCTTGCACACCCCCGAGCAGACCGCCGCTTGGAAGGCCGTGGTCGACGCCGTTCACGCGGCCCAAGGTCCGGGGGCGGGCGGGCGGATCATGGCTCAACTGGGCCACGCGGGGCGGCTGAGCCACTCCGACTACCAGGGTTTGCCACCGGTGGCCCCTTCGGCGGTCTTGCCTGCCGGTTTTGTGCGGACTCCTTTAGGCACCAAGAGTTATGAAGAGCCCTACGTTCCGACGGCAGCCGAAATCCCGGCGCTGGTCGAGGAGTTTGCCCACGCCGCCCGTTGTGCCCGTCAAGCGGGGTTCGACGGCGTTGAGTTGCACGGGGCCCACGGCTTTCTGCTCGACCAGTTTCTTCAAAGCGGCACCAACCAGCGGAGCGATGCCTACGGGGGCTCGGCCAAGAACCGCCGCCGGTTCGCGCTCGAAGTCGTCGAGGCCGTCAAGGGCGTGTGGCCGGCCGGCCGAATCGGGTTCACCGTCAGCCCCGGCGGCAACCACAAGGGCATTCACGACAGCGACCCGGTGACCACCTTCACCGAATTGGCCCAGGCTCTGTCGGCGGCCGGGCTGGGTTGGCTGCACGTGGCCAATCTGCCGTTGGGCGAGTTGTTCCCGAGCGAGTTCCTACGGCCGGTATTTCGGCGTACGTTGATTGTCAGCGAAGGCTACACCCGCGAAAGTGCGGAACTTGCAGTCACCCAGGGGAACGCCGACTTGGTGGCTTTCGGCAAGGCGTTCACGGCCAATGCCGACTTGGTCGATAAGTTGCGGCGTGGTGATAGCCTCGAGCTGGCCGATCCCAAGACCTTCTACGCGGGCGGACGCACCGGGTACGTGGGCCCCTAGGCCCAGTTCAGCGCCTCGTCGAGCGTGGCGCTGTCGAGCGAAGTCGAGACGGGGCGGTAGCCGATCATCGACCGCGCGTCGGCGGCCTGCCACAGTTGAAGGGTAAAGGTCAGGTCGGTGAGCACCTCTTCGGGCTTGAAGGCCCCCTTGCGGACCGGCTCGAAGTGCTGGAACAAGTTGATGCGAGAGCCCTCCTCGCGGGCAAAGAACAGGCCTCCCCACCCCAACTGGTAGGCCGCCTGAAACTTTTCGAGGGCAGCGTACACCTCACGGGTCTCTTCGACGACGCGCTGACGAAGGCCCGAGCGGCCGCGAGCCTCGAACCGACGCTCCACCTTGAGGTGGTTGACCGGAGTCGTCGTCACCAGAGTTCCGTCGAACTTGAGCTTGGGCGTTTCGGGTGGCTTGCTGCTCAAAGAAAGCAGGACGTGCCCGTCGGCGTCAAGGTAGTAGAGGTGGAGCTCGGCAAAGCCTTCGTAGCGGCGGGCCTCGGCGATGGCGACCTGAACTTCGGTCTTGAGAGCGCCCAAAGGATCCGAACCGGCAGGCGGACGACGGGTCAGCGAAAAGAAAAACAAAGACTTACCTTGAACCACCAACCCAGGTTGGTCGGCCAGATGGATGCCCTGGCGCTCCAACCCCTGGAGGCCGTAACGGGATGTCAGCGAACTCATGCGGCTATTTTGGCACAACCGGCCCTAAAAAGCCAACTATCCGTTCGAACTGCGGGAGCGCTCAAAGACGCCGATCTGGCGGTCCTCGTTCATGATGTGGAGCAGAAGCCACTCTTGGATGTAGTCGAGGATCAGGTAAGTCGCGGCTCCGTCGAGTTTGTCGAGGCGCTTGAGGAAGGCGGCGTGGTGGGCCAGGTGCTTCTGCAAAAGTTCGGCCGGATAGCCGATCGACCTCATGTAGGCCTCTTCGTCGGCAAAGTGCGTCACGGCGTAGCTGGCGAGTTCGCCCATCAGTCGCGGGGTATCGATCTGATGCTCGGGTACCGATTCCACGGCGTTCATACGCGTTAAGATCAATTCAGGCAAACAGCAAAGCTGGAGGTTCGAGGACTTTTACGCGAAGTTGGCGCTGTTTGCCGCTTCGTAGGGGAAGTCGAGCACGACCGTCGTCCCGTGGCTGCGTTCAAGCTGAAGGTTCGCTCGAAGGCCCTTGGCCAGCATGGCTACCAACGACAGGCCAAAACCGGTCGAATGTTCAAAGTCGACCCCTTCGGGAAACCCGACACCGTCGTCTGCCACCACCAAACGGAGGTGATCGCCATCGGCCTTGAGCGTGACGCTGACTTTGCCGTAGGGTCGTCCGGCGAAGGCGTACTTGTGAACGTTGGTCAGCAGTTCGTTGACAATGAGCCCCAGAGACTGCAGCCGCGACGCCGAAAGCGGCACGTCCTCGACCTCGACCGTAACGTTCTTGGTTTCTTCCACCGAGAAGTTGGCCAGGATCTCTTTGACCAACATCGGCAGGTAGCCCTTGGCCGACAATGCGCCAGGCTCGCCGGAGCGATACAGTTTGTCGTACAGCACCATCATCGCCATCAGGCGGCTTTCGGCGTCGCGCAGCGGCGGCTCAGCGGACGACCCTGCCACCGAATCAGCCTGCAACACCAGCAGGCCCTTGAGGACGGTCATATTGTTCTTGATGCGGTGGTGCACTTCGCGCAGGAGGGCATCCTGCGCATTGCGGCGCTCCGTCACGTCGACGAACGTCACTAAGACCTGTTGTTCCTGCCGGCTGCTGTTGTACTGGGGGATGGCATCGACACTGAGCCAACGGCGGCTTCGGGCAACCGGGTGGTAAACGCCCATGATGGTATTGAGTACGGGCGCGCCGGTGGCGAGGGCCACGGGAGCCGGATGCTGGGCGCCGGGAAACGGCGAACCGTCCTCGTGGATCACGTTCCACATCGGATCCACCGAGGTTCTTCCCAATACTTGGTCTTCCGAGAGACCCAAGAGTTCGAGCGCAGTGGGGTTGGCCTGCAGGATTTCCACCGAGGAATTGTGCACCACCACGCCAACGTTCATGTCGTTGACCAGGGCGCGGAACCGCTGTTCGCTGGCAACCAGCGCGGCCTCGGTCTTGACGCGCTCGGTGCAGTCGCGGGCAACGAGCTGAATGGCCGCCTTTCCGTCGAACTCGATCGGCATGGTCTTGATTTCGACATGCAGTTCGTTGCCGCCAGGCAGGCGGATGCGTTCCCGAAGCAGCTCCGTGCTGCGTTGTTCCGTGGTCACCTGCGAGATGCGTTGTTTGACGCGCGAAAGGAAGTCTTTGGGGACAAAAGCGAGAATCGAACGACCCTCGAGTTCCGAACGGGTGCCCAAACCTGAGAGCCTCAGGGCCTCGTCGTTGGCATAGAGGATGGTCTGCCCGTCATGAACCAGAATGGCGTCGGGAAAGTCGGCCATGAGCTGATCATAGGTGTCATACGTGGTGCCCATGCAAAGCCTCTCGCGCTTGAGTCAGCGTAAACCCCGTTGACTAAATCGGTCAAGCAGGGCATCGCCAGAGGGCTCGCAGGAACTACTCCAGGAGAAACTTCACCACGGACTGCCGGAAAATCCCGTCGACCACGCCATCGGGCGCGGGATCCAAGGTCAGCACATACTTGGGGTAGTTGTCGGTCAGCTGACGCAGGGGCCGGAACTCACGCTCACGGATGGCGTCGTCGGCCAAAAGGTAGGCCACCTGCACATACAGCCGCTCCTCGCCCTTGGTGGCCACGAAGTCGATCTCGAGGTCACCCCACCGGCCCACCCATACCTGGTAGCCG
Organism: Spirochaetales bacterium; assembly: GCA_037142615.1. Taxonomy (GTDB): domain Bacteria; phylum Spirochaetota; class Spirochaetia; order JABEVK01; family JABEVK01; genus JAIFLN01. The sequence goes on from JBAXAI010000010.1 coordinate 44,828, forward strand.
CGCTTGCGGAGTTCCAAGTAGACCACGTTTTCAAGGTACCGCCCTATGTCGTTGTCACGGTAGCCAAAAAGTGCATGGCGCAGGCCGAGGTCGGCCAAGTAGTACTTCTCGAACGTCTCGAGCAGGCGTTTGCCCTGGAGGTCGTAGCGGGGAACTTTGTAAAAGACGAAAGCACTTTGCAGAAAGGCGAGGTAGTTGTAGACGGTCTCGATGCCCAGGTTCCGCCGCTCGTTCTTGAAGAAGTCGGCGATGCTTCGTGCCGAGATGATGCTGCCGATGTTGTCGGCAACGTAGGCCAGGAGTTTTTGCAGCAGATGCACGTCGCGCACCTGGTGGCGCATCACGACGTCCTTCAGCACGACACTATCGAGGACGGCCGAAAGGTACTGGCGGATCGAATCGGCGCTGAAGTCGAGCCGGTGCAGGCCTGGAAAGCCTCCGGTCTGCAGGAACTCGCCAAAGGCCTCGCTTGTTGGGCCCACGGGAGGACGGAACACAAGATACTCGCTGAACACAAGGGGGAAGATCGAGAACTCGACGTAACGACCGCTCAGTCGGCTGGCCAATTCGCCCGAAAGCAAGTCCGAGTTGGAGCCAGTCAGGTAGACATCGGCCACGCCATCCGACAGGAACGAGTTGATCGCTTTTTCCCACGAGGGGATTTCTTGCACCTCATCGAGGAACAGGTAGAGAGGAACGCCGAGAGCCCGGTACCGCTCCATGACAAAGGAGTGGAGCCGTCGGTAGTCGGTGTAGACGGCGTTCGACAGCGACTCCATGTTCAAAAAGACAAGACGTTGCGGATCGACTCCACGCCGCACCAAGCGGTCAGCCACCAAGCGCAGCAGCGAGCTCTTGCCCGACCGGCGGATTCCGGTCAGCACCTTGATCACCGGCTTGTCGGCGAAGGTCAGCACCCAAGCTTCGTAGGCGTCGCGGACTAGGCTGATCTTGTCGTTCATAGCAGACAAATTACATACAATACATGTTTTTGTCTAGCACACCCGACAAATATAATCACCCCCGGTCTACGAGCGAGTCGATGTCGTGCGCCGCCCGATGCAAGGCCCCCGCGACCGTGTCGGTGCCGAGGTAGGCCTCGCGCAAGGCCTCGGTCCAGCGAGCGGCCACCCTCCGGTAGTTCCGGGCGGGAGTCACGAGCACCTTCCCGCGCACTTGGGCCAGTTCGCGCGACACGGGCACAAAGTTGCCCCAGGCTTTGGTCAGGGTCTTGAACTCCGCCGAGTCCCAAACGCTGGCACGGGTCGGGTTCATGTTCCCTTCGAACGCCGAGCGGAGCAAAAAGGGCGCGCCCGCGGCCCATTCCAGGAACTCCCAGGCGGCTGCCTTCTGCTTCGACTTCGCGTTCATCACCAGCGACCACGTCCACTGGTTGGGGGTGCGTTCGCCCGTGGGTCCGGCCGGGGGAAGCGCGTAGCCGAGCGTTCCGACACGGGTGGAGAACTTCGGGTCCTCGAAGAACGCGACGTAGTGGTCCGAATCGACCAGCAGGCCGTACTGGCCGCGAGCCGCGTCGAGGGCCAGTTCGTACCAGCGCTGGTTGGTCCAGTCGGGGGGTCCACCAACGCGCAGGGCGTCGATGAAGTCCTCGGTGGCGTGGATTCCGGCCGCAGAATCGATGACACAACGGCCCGAAGCGTCGAAGTCGGTGGCCCCGTACGACCAGAACTGCGTGGCGTAGCCGGTGTACATGGTGTGCCAGATGTCGACCCCTCGCTGGCCAAAGCCGCGCACGCCCGCCGAAGAGGTGGCCGCGATCTTCTTGGCCACCGCGAAATAATCGTTCCAATTCTGCGGAACCTCCAGCCCCAGCCGACGGAGCTCTTCGGGCAAATACACCAGGTTGTACGACTCGCAGTTGACCGGCAACGCGAGCAAGGGCCCACTACCCAACCGATCACCAAAATGCCCCGTCCAGCGGTTGGCGCGAAGGAGCGTGTCGAAGAAGTCCCCGAAGCGAAACTCCGCCGAGGCCCCGCCAAGGTACCCGTCAAGGGGCTCGACAAACCCGTCCTTCAGGTGCTCCCAGAGCAAGACAGGACCCGACATATACACGTCGGCGGCGTCGGGGCCCTGCAGGTAACGGTGAATGTCGTTCGAGAAGTACTCGTCGGACGAAATGATCTGCGGTATCACGCGGTGGCCGGTTTGGGCTTCGAACTCAGCCAAGTGTGTCAGGACGCTCGAAACGTAGGCGTCCGTGTCGGGGGCAAAGAATCGGATGTTCATGGTTCCTCCCAAAAAAAAGGGGCCCATCCCCAGGAAACTTCCCCAGGGATGGGCCAACACAGCGTCAAGCTGCGCAGTTCAGACTAGTACACGGTCTTCCAGTCGGCAATGTTGGTCTTGTCGAACTTGAAGGGGTCTCCGAGCATGATCTGGGTGCCGTCGCCATCGGCGATGACCGTCTTGTCGCCGAGCTTGCCAGCGGTGACCATGTCGCCCACCTTGCCGGTGAAAGGACCCTTCACGAGAGCCTGAGCGGCAAAGCCGGCCAGGTAGCCCACGTCGAGGGGGTTCCACAGGTACATCCATTCGCAAGCGCCGCTTTCAATGTATTCGGCCATTTCCGAAGGCAGACCAAGACCGGTGACCTTCACCTTGCCAATCAGACCCTTGTCGGTGACGACCTTACCAGCGGCGGCAATGCCGACCGTCGTGGGGCAAATCACGGCTTTCAGGTTGGGGAAGCTCTTGAGCAGGCCTTCCATTTCGCTGACGCTCTTGTCGCGAAGGTCGTCGCCATAAGCAACCTTGACCAGCTTGACCTTGGCGTACTTGGGATCCTTCAGTTCTTCCTTCATCCACTCAATCCAGGCGTTCTGGTTGGTGGCCTGGCTGGTGGCCGACAAAACGGCGATTTCGCCTTCGCCGCCAATCATGTCGTAAGCAGCCTGAACTTCCACGCGGCCAATGCGTTCCGGGTCGGCCTGGTTGATGTGCACCATGCGACTGGCGGCGTTGACGCCGGAGTCAGCCGAAAGCACCTTGATGCCGGCAGCCATGGCCTTCTTCAGGGCGGGTTCCAGCGCGTCTTTGTCGTTGCCGACGATACAGATGGCGGCGACTTTCTGGGCAATCAGCTCTTCGATCATGGCGATCTGAGCCTCAGCGGTCGGCTGGTCGGGAGCCTTGAGAATGGCTTCGCCGCCAAACTCGGCCACGGCATTCTTGTAGCCTTCCATTTCCTTTTCACCGTACGGGTTCCCGGTGTTCTTAAAGATGATGGCGTACTTGGCCGGACCAGCGGGTGCCGCAGGAGCACACCCGACCAAGAACACCAGAGCAGCCATCGCAACAGCGATCAGTGGAATGAACTTCTTCAATTCATTTCCCTCCTTTCTTTCTTTCATTGCCTCAAGGCAATTTCTTACGCGATAATACGTTGGGCATCATGACGGCGATGACCAACAACAGCCCGATAATGATCAGCAAAATCTGCGCAGGCACATTGATCAGCCCTAGCCCATAGCGCAGATACCCCAACAGGAACACAGCCAAAACAGCCCCGATGATGCGCCCCTTGCCGCCCGAGGTGCTGATGCCGCCCAACACAACCATGGTGATCACCTCGAGTTCGTAACCGGTGGCGACGTTGGGCCTCGTGCTCCCCATGCGGCTGGTGAGGAACAGGGCGGTCACACCCGACATAAACCCGGTGGCCGTAAACACCAGCATCCGGATGCGGTCGACTTTGATGCCCGAAAACCGGGCCGCCGTCTGGTTGCTTCCCATAGCATACACCCGGCGGCCGAAGGCCGTCTTGTGCAACACCCAGGCAAAAAGCACGGCGAAGATCACGAACAGGATGAGCATGAAGGGCACTTCGAACACGTAGCCCCACCCCAGGAAGGTAAACCACGACGGAAAGTGGCCCGAGGATTGGTTTTCGAGCAGGATGTAGGCGATGCCTCGGAAGATGATCATGGTGGCCAGTGTGACGATGACGGCCGACAATTCCTTGAACCGGGTGATGAGCCAGCCGTTGATGGCGCCACAGACGGTGCCGACCACCAGCGACAGCACGATGGCCAGCGGCATGGGCAGGCCGGCGTTGAAGGCAATGGCCATCATCACCGACGAAAGTGCCACGATCGACGCCACCGAAATGTCGATGTCGCCCAAGATGATGATGAACACCATCGGCAGCACGATGAAAGCCTTGTCGAGAAAGGTCATGGTGACGTCGCGCAGGCCCACCGGGCTCAGGTAGTACGGCGACAGGAACGAGTTGACGACATTGACCAGCACGAACAGCAGAACGAGCATCCATTCCCACTGGAAGAAAAAGCGTTGGACGGAAAACGGGCGGGTGGCTTCCATGGTCAGATGTTCCTTTTCTGCATCGTGGCGCGGATGCCCCGGCGTTTCACCAAGGCGTTGATAAGCACGGCGACCAGGATGATGGTGCCCTGAATGAAGGTTTGCCAAAAGGGCGACACGTTGACCAGTGGCAGCGCATTGTTGAGGATTCCCAGCAAGAGCGCACCGAGCAGAATGCCCGAGATGGTGCCGGTGCCCCCGGCGATGCTCACCCCGCCGAGCACGCAGGCCGCAATGACGCTGAGCTCAAAGCCCATGGCGGTGTCGCCCTGCGCCGAGGCGAACTTGCTCACCCAAAGCACGCCGGCGAGGCCCGAGAGCCCGCCCATGATGGTGTACACCAACAGCAGAATCTTGTTGTTGTTGATGCCGCTCACCTGCGCCGAGTCGGGATTGCTGCCCACCGCGTAGATCTGCCGGCCGGTGCGGTTCCAGTTCACGAACCACCAACCGGCGATAAAAATGACCACGGCGATCCAAATCAAGGTGTTGATGCCCAAAAAACCGCTCGAGGCGATGGCCTTGAAGCTGGCCGGCATCTGGTTGGCGCTCACCCACTTGCCACCGCTGACCAAAAACGTGATACCGCGGAACACGTTCATCAGGCCCAAACTGGCGATGATGGGCAGCACCTTGCCCTTGCTGACCAGCCCGCCCACGGCCGCGCCGCACAGCAGGCCGATGGCGATGGCCAGGGCGATGGCCACCAGCGGGTGGGTGTCTTTCCACGCCGAAACGGTTTGTGCGGCGATCATGCCGCTCAGGGCCAGCGTGGCGCCAATGCTCAGGTCGATGCCCCGCGTGATGATGACCAGCATCATGCCCAGCGCGAGGATGGCGAGGATGGCGGTGTTCTTGGTGAGGTCGGCGATGTTTTCGGCGGTCAAAAAGCTGGGGTTGAGGATTTGCACCAGCGCCGAGAGCGCGACGATGAACAAAATGAGCCCGAGGTTGCGCGACGCGCGGCGTGTCTTATCCATTCTGGACTCCTGAAGCTGCGACGGTCGACGCCATGGCGGCTTCGAGAATCTTTTCCTGGGTGGCCTCGGCCCGGTCGAGCACCGTGACCAGGCGGCCTTCGCGCATCACGGCAATGCGGTCGCTCATGCCCAGCACTTCGGGCATTTCGCTCGAGATCATGATGATGCCAAAGCCCTGACAGGCCAGCTCGCCCATGATTTCGTGGATGGCGGCCTTGGCCCCCACGTCGACGCCCTTGGTGGGTTCGTCGAGGATGATGACCTTGGGCTTGGTGCCCAGCAGCTTGGCCACGATGACCTTTTGCTGGTTTCCGCCCGACAGGGTGTTGGCCAGGGCCGAAATGCCGCCGGCTTTCACCTTCACCGATTCGGCCAGTTCCTTCACCAGATCGCCTTCCTTCACGTCGTCGAGCCACCACGTGCCCGAGAACTCGTCGATCATGGGCAGGCTGATGTTGTGGCCGATTTGCCAACTGAGCACCAGGCCCTGCTTCTGGCGGTCTTCGGGCAAGTAGCCGATGCCCAGGCGGATGGCGTCCCACGGGTGGCGGATGTTGACCAGCTTGCCGCGCACGCGGATCTCGCCGGTATCGGCGGGCAGAATGCCGAACAGGCTTTGGCACACTTCGCTGCGGCCTGCGCCGATGAGGCCCGTCAGGCCCAGAATCTCGCCCTGCGCCAGCGTGAAGCTGATGCCGCCGAACAGGCCGGTTTTGCCCAGGTTGTCGACGCGCAACAACTCGGCACCAATATCGGCCTTTTTCTTCGGGAACAAATGCGTGATCTCGCGCCCAACCATGGCGATGATGAGGTCTTCGGTGGCGATTTCGGCTACGGGCCAGCTGCCGATGTAGCGCGAGTCGCGGAACACGGTCACCTGGCTGGCCAGGCGTTCCATGTCTTCAAAGCGGTGGCTGATGAAGATGATCGACACGCCGCTGTCGCGCAGCTTTTCGGTAATGCGGTACAACTCCTCGCTCTCGCGCTTGGTGAGCGCGGCGGTGGGCTCATCCATGATGATGATGCGGGCCTTGGTCGAAAGGGCCTTGGCGATCTCGACGATCTGCTGCTGAGCCACCGACAACGTACCCATTTCGGTGTGCGGGTCGAGCGGGCTGCCGAGTTCCAGCAGCAGGGCCTTGGCCTCAGCGTGCATCTTTTTCCACTGGATGCTGCGCGACACCTTGCTGGTCGCCTCGTGGCCCATGAAGATGTTCTCGGTGACGCTCAGGTCGGGGTAGCAGGTAACATGCTGATAAATCGCGGCAATGCCCAGGCGCTGGGCTTCGCGCGGAGTGGCGATCTTGACCGGCTTGCCCTCCAGCAAAATCTCGCCCTCTTCGGGCTGGTACACGCCGGTGATGATCTTGATGAAGGTCGACTTGCCGGCGCCGTTTTCGCCCATCAGCGCGTGGATCTGGCCCGGACGCAGTTGAAAGTGCACGTCCTGCAGGGCGTGGACGCCCGGGAAGCTTTTGCGGATGCCTTTGAGCTCAAGCACGAACTCGGAGCGCGGAATCTCAGACACGGGTGAACCCCATTCCCAGCAACTTGGCCAGTTTTTCGAGCTGGTCGGCGATGTGGCCGACACCGATGGCGGTGTGGTGCGCGGGGCCGGCGTTCGACCACGCGTTGATGAACCCCCGCGCTCCGAGTGCGAAACGATAGCGGCTGTTGGTGTTGCCAATCTGCAACGTGGGACCGGCGACCGATTCACCCTCGGCGCAGAGCAAGCTCACCACGCCGTGGCGGCCTTCGACCACCGACAGCAGGGTGACCGGGCCGTGTTTGACGCTCATTTGGATGGAAAGGCCTTTGCCGGGCTTGCCGTGATAAATGGGCAACGGCACCAAGCCGACCGGGCCTTCGGCAATGGCGGCGTGAGCCGGACCGTCGTGGCCCCACAGCACCACGTCGTCGACAAAGTCGGCCAGGTAGAACTCGCTGAACGAACCGCCAACGCCGAACAGGTCGAGGATTTTCATCGCGATCACGTTCTTCACCTCGCACTCGCCGGCGACGGGAACATGGTGTGCCGTGAGCAAGGTGTTGCCGGGAATCACCGAGGTGACGAGGTTCTCGCTGGTGTTGCCGGTAGTGCCTTCGTAGTAATAAGCCATGGCGTCAAGCCGATGGGTGGCCACCAGCTTGTCGAGCGCCACCGAGGTCTTGGCCGCGCGGTCGAGCTCGTAGTTGTCGCATTCGTTGGACACCGCGAACTCGCTGGCAAAGGCCTGGCGCTTGGTGGCGATGTCGCCCGTGCCGACCAGGGTCCACAGCGCCTGCAGCTGGTCGATTTCGAGCAGCTCGAAGTGGCAGCCGAACACGCTGGCCAAGTTGGTGACGTCGGTGTAGACGTCGAGCATGCCGCAGTAGTAGTGGCCCAAAATGCCCACGCGGGAATCGCGAAGGGCGGCGCGCACCTTCACGGCGGCGGTCCACTCAGCGATTTGCCGCCAGGCGTAGGGTTCGTCGAGGTAGCCCGTGATCAGATGGAACTCGATGCCGGCGCGGCGGAACACGGCGGCGATCTCGGGGGCCGAGCAGGCTTGGCAGTGCGCCAGCCATTCGCCGGTCATCTTGCCGCGATCGCCCAGGGCGTTGAACTTGGCGTAGTCGAGTTGGGCCACCGGTTGCAGGTTCAGCACGATCACCGGCACGCCGGCCTTCTGCACCACGGGGAGCACGGTGTGGCTCAGCGCGTAGGTGGAAATGAACAGGAAAATGACCTCGACGTTCTGTTTGCGGAACTCGTCGCCGGCATCGCGGGCAACGTCGGGGGTGTCGATCAGCCCCAGGTCGCACACCTCGACGCCCAGCTTAACAAGACCGCTGGAGATCCGGGCCTGATACCCGACCAACTTGTCTTTGAGCCCTTCAAACTGACTCCAATACGTGTCGAGGCCGATCCCAAAGAGTCCCACCCGCGTCAAACTTCGTTTCATGCTGACATCTTGGACCTGTTTTGGCGGGGCGTGAATGGACAAAACCCGGGCAAGTGATGGACAATCGGCCCATGTCGGACTGCGATTTCGCCTACCTGACCCACAGCATCGAAGACGAAAACTGGCAAATGGTCTGTACCGACGCGGGTTGGAGCCGGATTCCCCCGGGTGGGGTTTACCCGCCGCGGCTGGACGACCATCCTGCGGGCTTCCGTCCCGTCTCGCTGGGGCGGCGCATCAATGAATACCAGATGGTGTACATCCTCGAAGGCCGTGGTCACCTCGAAATGGACGACATCGAGTACCCGATCGAGGCGGGAACCCTGTTTCTGCTGTTCCCTGACATCCGGCATGCCTACCGGCCCGACCCGGCTACCGGCTGGACCGAGAACTGGGTGGGCATCACCGGGCCGCACATGGACGACCTGCTCGAAGGCGGCATCATTTCGCCGTCGCGGCCGGTGTACCATCCGGGCTACCAGCACAACCTCGTCGAGGGGTTTCAGTACATTTTCGGCCAAGTGAAGCAGCAGGCGCCGCTGTATCAGTTTCGGGTGTGCGCCGAGGTGCTCAAACTGCTGGCCGAGACCCTGAGCCAGGAACGCCTGTCGGTGCAGCAGACCAAGGCCAACGAGATCGTGTCGCACGCCAAACGCTACATCGAGTCGAACATCCAGACGGTGTTTGATCTGGAAAGCCTGGCCGCCGAAGTCGGTTTGTCGCTGACGCACATCGCCGAGGTGTTCAAGGGCTACACAGGCATGACGCCCTACCAGTACGGCATCCACGTCAAGATCAACCGCGCGAAAGAGATCTTGGCCAGCGGTGAAAGCTCGGTCAAAGAAATCGCGTGGCAAGTTGGCTTCGAAGACCAGTTCTACTTTTCGCGCCTGTTCAAGAAGAAGACAGGCTATAGCCCCAGTCAGTGGATGTTGATGCAAACCCCGGGAGCGACTTCATGAGAGTTTTGCTTGAGCACGCGCAGGGCCTGCTGGTCGATGTGCAGGAACGCCTTTTGCCCGCGATGGACGATGCGCCGGGTCTGCTCGCGCGGACGGTTCGGCTGGTGAAGGGCCTGCAAATGTTCGGGGTGGGCATCACCGTGTCAGAGCAGTACCCCAAGGGCCTGGGCCCCACCGTGCCCGAACTCGCGGCCCTGTTAAGCGGCCCCAAGCTGGCCAAACGCAGCTTCAGTTGCTTCGACGACGAAGGGTTGAAGGGGGCCTTGGCGGCGGCGGGTCGTCCAACGGTGATACTTTTTGGCATCGAGGCACACGTGTGCCTGCTGCAGACCGCGCTCGACCTGGCCGCCGCCGGGTACCACCCGGTGGTGATCGCCGATGCCGTGGCCAGCCGGCGCACCAGCGACCGCGACCTGGCCCTGGCCCGCCTTCGTGCCGAAGGCATCACGGTCACCAGCAGCGAGTCGCTTCTGTTCGAACTCTGCCGCACCGCCGACCACCCTCAGTTCAAAGCCCTTTCGAACCTCGTTAAGGCCCCCTAAGCTACCGCAGCCCACGGGGCCCCGCTTCGGAGCCGGCAGGACCTCACTAGTCCTCGGCAGTAACCTGCGGGATCGTTCGGCCCTACCGGCTCCGGCGCCCCATGGACCGCGGTAGCCTACAGTTTGTACAGTTCGCCGTACTTCGTCTTGAGGTAACTGATGTAGGGCCCAATCGTCATCGGCGCTCCGGTGGCTCGCTGCACGAGTTCGGCTGCCGTGAACTTGCGACCGTGGCGGTACAGGTTGTCGCCCAGCCAGCCTTTGAGTCCGGCAAACTCGCCGGTTTTCAGCTGAGCCGGGATGCCCGGCTGGGCCTTCACGGCCGCATTGTAAAACTGAGCGCTGAGGATGTTGCCCAGCGTGTAGCCTTGGAACGCGCCGCCAATGGCCCCAAAAAACCAATGCACGTCCTGCAGGCAGCCGTTGCCCACATTGGGCACCTTCAGCCCAAAGTCGCTTTCAAAGCGGGCGTTCCAGGCCTCGGGCAGGTCGGCAATTTGGAGCTTGCCTTCGAGCATTTGCAGTTCGAGGTCGAAGCGGAGCATGACGTGCAGGTTGTAGGTCACCTCGTCGGCGTCGGTGCGGATGAGCGAGCGGCTCACCTTGTTGATGCCCCGGTAGAAGAGCTCCAGGTCGACCTTGCCCAGTTGGGTGGGGAACACAGCCTGCAACTTCGGGTAGAAGTGCTCCCAGAACCCACGGCTGCGGCCCACCAGGTTTTCCCAGGTGCGCGACTGGCTTTCGTGAACGCCCGACGAGGTGCCACCGGCCAGCGGGGTGCCTTCGTAGCCCCGGTCAATCCCCTGCTCGTACATGGCGTGGCCTGCCTCGTGAATGTTGCTGAACAGCGCCTCGCCGAGGTAGGTCTCGCTGACGCGGGTGGTGATGCGCACGTCCCCCAACGAGAACTTGGTCATAAACGGGTGGTGGGTCTTGTCGATGCGACCCCGCGAAAAGTCGTAGCCGAGCTCGCGGACCACAGCCTCGCCAAACTTCAGCTGGTCGGCCTCGGGGTAGTGCAGCCGCAGGAACGAGTCGTCGGCCTCGGGCTGCGACGTGATGGCCTTGACGAGGGGCACCAACTGGGAGCGCAACTCGGCGAACAGCGTCTTCACGCTCGAGGCCTTCATGCCGTAGTCGGAAAAGTCGATGAGCGGGTCGGCAATGTGCTCGTACCCGGGGAAGAAGTCTGCGAGCCGGCGGCTGAGGTCCAGGGTCTTCTCGAGGATGGGCGTCATGCGGGCAAAGTCGTTGGCGGGGCGCGCCTCGGCCCAGGCCATGTAGCTCAAGGAGCCGTGCTCGTTGATTTCGGACAGGAACGCCGGGGGAATGCGGGTGGCCTGTTCGTAGTCACGGCGGGTGACGCGGATCAGGCTGGCGTCATCGTGCTCGAACGGCAGGCCCTCTTCGTAGGGGCGCAGCTTGTCGAGCAGGCGCCCCACTTCGACGTCGATGAGCCTTTCCTGCGCGATGCGGGCCAAGGTGGCCATCTGGCGGCCCCGGGCTTCGGCGCCCCCGGCGGGCATGTAGGTGGATTGGTCCCACCCAAGCACGGCACCGGCCATGTTGAGGTCGTTCACTTCCGCGAGGCGGAGTTTGAGGTTTGCAAGGAGTTTTTCGGTGTTTGCCATTCGCCAAGCTTCGAACGCCGCGATGGCGGTGTCAAGCGGGCCAGACCAACCAGCAGGGCTTAGCGCCCCCAGCGCGAGGGGGGAGTGCCGGTCTTCTTTTTGAACAGGCGCGAAAAGTGGAACTCACTTTCGAACCCGAGGTGGAACGCCGTCTCTTTGACCGACTTGCCCGACACCAGCCAGCCTTTTCCGTGATTGATCTTCAGATTGAGCCAATACTGATGCGGCGTCTGCCCGGTGTACTGGCGAAACAACGACGTGAAGGCCACGTACGACAGACCCAGCTTGCGCGCCAAGTCGGCCAAGTCAACGTCGTGGTCGGTGAGGTGCTCTTCGAACACCAGCTTGGCCTTGCCGACGATTTCCGAGGTGCCATCGGGGATGTTCTGTGCGCGGCGGGCGGCAACCAACCGCGAAAGCAGCAGCACGACCCGGCTGGCAGCGACCAACCGGTAGCCGGGCGGTTCGGCCGCCACCTCGTCGAGCAACTGTCGGAAGTCATTGACAGCCGAAGGGTCAAAAGCGCCGGGGTAAACCGGGTCGTCGGGCGAAAAAAAGCCCTTCTTGACCAGCAAGTCGGGCAAGACGCCGCGAAACCCGACCCAGTACTCGGTCCAGCCCGTGGCCGGGTCGGGCGCATAGGTGTGCGTCACCCCGGGAAACAGCAGGAACGCCGTGCCCGCCTGCACCGGGTACACTTTTTTGCCCACGGTGAGCGAGCCTTGGCCTTCGCTGATGCACAGCAACTGGTACTCTGACAGGGTGCGGCCCTCGCGCAAGGTTTCGGCGTAGCCGGGCGGATGTTCGCCCAACACCGGGTACGGCGCCCCGGGAGCCACCGCCACGTGGCCCACATCGACGCAGCCAATCTGCCAGCCGTCGTCGGTCTCGCTCGAGGTCAGGTAACGGATGAGTTTTGCGCCGCTTTTGGCCATGGCGAACCATAACATGCATGACACCGGGGACGAAAGTGCATGGCGTTTTCGTGACAGTTGTGGTGAAATGAGCACAGAGGTGAACCCATGTCGAAAGATTCCACCCTTCTGGCCGTCGATTTGGGCGCCGGCAGCGGCCGCGTTCTTGCCGGACGTTTGCGTCAGGCTCCGAGCGGCAACCTGCTCGAAGTGCGCGAGGTGCATCGTTTCGAGTACCCGCTCAAGACGGTGGCGGGCCTGCTGCGCTGGGATTCGAACCTCATCGAGGCCGAAATCCGCAAAGGGGTGGCCCTCGTGGATGCCGACCAAAAGGTCGCCAGTTTGGGCATCGATTCGTGGGCAGTCGACTTTGTGCTCGTCGACGACGCCGGCCATCTGCTCGAACTCCCCCGCGCCTACCGCAACGAACACACGCGTGAGCAGGTGCCCGTGGTGCATCAGCTGCTGGGGGAGAGAGCGCTCTACCAGCGCTCGGGCATCCAGACACTGCACTTCAACACGATCTACCAGTTGGCGGCGTGGAAGGCGGCGAATCCCGAATCGCTGACCCGGGCCCGGCGCTTTGCCATGATGCCCGACTGGCTGATCCACCGGTTGGGGGCCCCGCTGACAAACGAGACGACCAACGCGAGCACCACCCAACTGCTCGACGCCCGCACGCGCGATTGGGACGACGCCAGCCTGAAGGCCCTCGGGCTGCCGCGCGACTGGTTTTCGGCCCCGGTGGCGCCTGGCACGGTGCTCGCCCCGCAGGTGTCGCTGGGCCACCACGCCTGCGCGCTCATCGCGCCCGCCACCCACGACACCGGCTCGGCCGTGGCGGCCATCCCTCTGGCCGACGAGAAGGCCGCCTACATCGCCACCGGCACCTGGTGCCTCATCGGCATCGAGTCGAAGGTCCCCGAAACCGGAGCGGCGGCCCAAGCCGCCAACTTCACCAACGAGGCAGGGGTCGACGGCACCTACCGTTTTTTGAAAAACTGCATGGGTCTGTGGCTGCTGCAACAGCTCAAAGCGACCTGGCCGGGCTGCCCCGACTTTGGTCCGCTGGTGGCCGCTGCCGCCGACGCCCCCCCGTTCGCCGCGTTGGTCGACGCCGACGACGCCGCGTTCTTTCAGCCCGCTTCGATGAAAGAGGAGCTGGAAGGTTGGTTTGCCCGCTCGCAGCAGAAAGCGCCCCCCGCCACGCCGGGAGCGTACGCCCGCGCCTGCATCGAGGGTCTGGTGCTGGCCTTTTGCAAAACGCTGGCCGAGATCGAGGCCATCCGCGGGCTCAGGCTTGAGCGGATTCACCTGGTGGGTGGCGGCTGCCGCAACACCCTTTTGTGCCAGTTGACGGCCGACGCCACGGGTTTGCCGGTGCTGGCTGGCCCGGTGGAAGGCAGCGCACTGGGCAACCTCATCGTGCAGGCGCGCTCGCTGGGGCTGGTCGCCAACCATCGGGAGGGCCGTGCGCTCGTCGACCGCTCCTTCCCCGTCACCGCCTACACGCCCCAGGCCGACCGGACCCCTTGGCTCAAAGCGGGGCAACAACTCGAGGATCTGAAAAAGCTCGCTGCCCAAGCGAGCGAAGGAGTAAGTCATGCGTAGAGCTGCATTTGTGATGTATCTGAAGCCGGGCTGCGAGGCCGAGTACAAAAAGCGCCACGACGAAATCTGGCCCGAACTGATCCGGGAACTCGAAGACGCCGGGGTGAGCGACTATTCCATCTACCTCGAGCCCAAGACCAATATACTGTTCGCCTTCCAAAAGGTGAAAGACCACGATAGCAGCGGCAACCTGGCCAACACGGCCATCGTCAAAAAGTGGTGGGCCTACATGGGCGACCTGATGGCCACCAACCCCGACAACTCGCCGGTCGTCACAGACCTGCGGGAAGTCTTCCACATGGATTAGCCCGTCGCCGAGAGGCTACTGCGGCCGATTTCCACTTCGCGTCATCCTCCCTCAAATCCTCACGTATCCACGATACGCTTCGGTTTTCGGATCGGCGTGCCGCTCGCGGAAACGGGTCCTCGCTACGCCTCTCGGCGGCGGGCTCCCGCCGCCGAGAGGCTACTGCGGCCCATTTCCACTTCGCGTCATCCTCCCTCAAATCCTCAGGTAGTCGTTTCCCGCGTTAGGCCCACAGGGTTCCCGACGACCGGGTGCCCCAACAGGATGCCCTCGATGGAAAGGTCTTCGTCGAGAGCTTCCCAATGGAGACCGTGCCCGCCACCAATCAACTCCACCTGCAGGAGTTCGTCGCGGGTTGCATGCGCCAGTCGCGGCGAGTAGGCCAATGGAGTGCCCAGCTGGCGGCCATCTTCAAGCAAAATCCAGAAGTTGTCGGCGTCAAACCAGACCTTCGCAAGTGATTCGCGTCAGGCGGACGAAGGGTAAGGCTCAAGCGAAGCCCGGAGGAGGCCGCCCGCGAAGCGGGGACGCCAAGATTTTTCGAAGACTTCTGAAGCAAACCGCGTGAGGTTCGCCGGTTTCCCGGGAGGCGACGCGTACCGAGTTCCTGCAGTATTATTCGAAGGGGGTACACCATGAGGGATGAGTACGACTTTACCAACGCCGAACGTGGTCGGTTCTTCCGCGAAGCCGCGATGCTGGCGTCTGTCGTCAACTAGCCAAACACATGCCCCGAGATGGGCACACCCATCAGGTCCTGGTTGTGGTCGGTACGGCCGAGGTCTGTCCCCGCAGCACCGGCGGCCACAAACAATGGAATCAGGTGCTCGCTGCGCGGATGGCAGTCGCGGGCTCCGGGTGCCGACTCCCAAGCGATCAGGCGCTTGTTGCGCTCGGCGGTATCGGTCAGGGCGACGGTGGCGTTCAGCCAGTCGTCGAAGGCCTTGGCCGTTTGCGCCACGCGGGGATCGCCCGACATGAAGCCGCGCATGTTGTGGTAGCTCATGCCGCTGGCAATAATGAGCACGCCCTCGTCGCGAAGGGGTTCGAGCGCTGCACCCAGCTTGACGTGGTCGGCAGGGTCGAGCGAGCGAAGCAACGACAACTGGGCCACCGGAAGGTCGGCCTGGGGAAAGGCCACCATCATCGGAACAAAGGTGCCGTGGTCGTAGCCGCGCTCGGTCTCACGGCCGGGGCTAAAGCCGGCTGCCTTCAGCAGTTCCTCGACGCGGGCGGCCACAGCGGGGGCACCAGGCGCCGGCCACTTGAGCTGGTAAGTATGCGGCGGAAAGCCACCGTAGTCGTAGAGCATGCCGGGAGCCTTGCCAAAATGCACCGTCGGCTGGCGTTCTTCCCAATGGGCCGAGATCACCAGCAGCGCTTTGACGTCTTTGCGGAAGCGCTGACCCACTCCGACGAGCCAGGCTTCCAGTTCGTTGTAGGGAGCGGGATCGCCAAAGGCATCTTTCATGACATTCCAAGGGCCACCGCCGTGCGGCAGCGACAAAACGGGCAAGCGAGACATACGAACCTCCTAGGTTACTTACTTAAAGTAACCTTGTTCACGGAGAATGTCCAGTGCTGGTCGCGCGGGGCACCTACTTCTCCAGCTTGAACGCCACCACGAGCTCGTCGACCTGCTCCTTGTTGATGGCCACCAGAGGCCCCAACTCCTGCGCGGCGATAAGGGCCTGCGCGCTGTAGTCGGCCACCTCAAGGCGGTCGAAGGCGTTCAGCAGGCTCGTGCCGGCCACCATGAGGCAGTCGTTTTCGAGGAGGACGATCGGGGTGCGGCTGGTGAGCGTTTTCACGATGCTCTCGGGGTCGGTGAAGTTGGTGCCGTAGGGCAACTTGGGAACTTCGCGCAGCAAAATGTAGCTTTCGGGGATGGTACGGCTGTCGAAGCTGGCCTCGGTGACGGCGAACACCAGCGCCGACGGCGGGTGCGCGATGATCACCGACGCGATGTCGGGATGAGCTTCGTACAGGCGCTGGTGCAAACTCACCGACCGGCTGGGGGTTTTGCCGGCCTCGGCACGGCCGTTTTCGATGCGCACCAGGTCGCTGGGCTCCAGGTACTTGCGGTCAACTCCATACGGGGTAATGACAAAGCTATTGCCCTCGAGCCGCTGGCTGAAGGTGCCCTGCGTGCTCGAAACCAGTCGCTGGTCGTACGAGCGGTGAATCAGGGCACACAGGTCGCGGCGGGCGGCGCGTTCGGCGCTGTTCACGGGGCCGGGCACGAACGTCGGCAAAGGTGGTTGTCGCTTGCGGGCGGTGAGCGTCACCTGCTCGGGCGCCAGCGTTCGGATCTTGCCCATGCGGCGGGCCGAGATTTCGAGCCGGGCACAGAAGTCGAGCGTTTCGAAGGCCATGAACGCCTGAAACAGGTCGAGCGCGCCGATTACAATGCCATGGTTTTCGAGCAGCACGGTGTTCAGGCCGCGCGAGAACACCTCAGCGATGGTGTCGCCCAGCAGCTTGCTTCCCGGCAGGGCGTAGGCCGCGTACTCGATCTGCCCGCACAGATCGTGCACGTGCGGAATCAGGAAGGTCTGCGGAACTTGGCGCACGATGCTGAAGGCCACCAGGGCCGGCGGATGCGCGTGCAGCACCGACTTCAGGTCGGGCCTCCGGTCGTACACGGTTTTGTGAAACGGGAACTCGCTCGAGGGCTTGTGAGGGCCGATCACGGTGCCGTCGGGTTGCACGCGCACGATGTCGCCCCGCGTGAGCGAACCTTTGTCGATGCCGCCGGGGGTGATCCAGATGTCGCCGTTGTCGTCTTTGATCGACAGGTTACCGCCCGAGGTCGTCGTCATGCCATACGCGTAAATGCGCTGCATGATGAGGACGATCTGGTCGGCCGGGTGAAGCAGGTCAAATTGCATCGGGTCCCCCTTGGACGCTATCGCTTGGAAAGCACCTCGCTCTCGTATTTGTCGCTGACGTTGATCCAGCTGGCTCCCGTGGGCACGCTGGCGTCGAGGCACAATTTATCCCACACGGCGCTCAGAGGCAGGTTTTTCAGTTCTTCCATCAAGGCCAAGCGGGCACCAAAACGGCCGGCGGCTTCTTCGTCCTTGAGGAGGGCCGAAGGTTCGAGCAGGGCGCTGAGCATGGCTTTGCGGGCGGCGCGGGCGCCGATGGTCCAGGCCATGATGCGGTTGATGCTGGCGTCGAAAAAGTCGAGCCCGACGGCGACGCGGTTCCAGGCTCCGGCCCGCTGGATTTCGGTGAACACGGCCTGCACGTCGTCGTTGTACGTCACCACGTGGTCACTGTCCCAACGCAGGCCGCGGCTGACGTGCAGCAGTAACCCGGGAACGAAGGGCAGCATGCCGGGGATTTTGTCGGCGATGGTTTCGGTGGGGTGAAAGTGCCCCATGTCGAGCGTCAGGGCCATTTTGTTCTGCACCGCGTAGCCCATGTAGAACTCGTGGCTGCCCACGACGTAGGCCTCGCTGCCGATGCCGAAGAGCTTGCATTCCACGGCGTCGAGCAGTTGGCTGGCGGGGAACTTTTCGGCGAACATCGCGTCGAGCGAGTCCTTGAGGCGCAGGCGTGGGCTCAGGCGGTCGGCCGGCAGGTCTTTGGTGCCATCGGGGATCCAGACGTTGTTCGACGCGGGCGCTCCGGTGGCCTTGCCCATGGCGGCGGCGATGCGGCGGCTCTGGATGCCGTGGCGGATCCAAAACTCGCGGGTAGCCTTGTCGGCGGCCGACAGCGTGCCGTGGTCGGCCTTGGGGTGGCTGAAAAAGCTGGGGTTGAAGTCAAGGCCGAGCTTGGCCTTTTGCGCCCAGGCGATCCAGTTGGCAAAGTGCTCGGGGCCCAGCTCGTCGCGGGCGATCTTTTTGCCGTTGGTTTCGGCGTACAGCGCGTGGACGCTGATCTTCTTGGCGCCGGGGATGAGGCTGGAAGCCAGCGCGAGGTCGGCGCGCAGCTGCTCGGCATTGCGGGCCTTGCCGGGGTAGTTGCCGGTGGCCAAAATGCCACCCGTGAGCGCCTGGTCGGCGTTTTCGAACCCGGTGACGTCGTCACCCTGCCAGCAATGCAGGCTCAGCGGTACAGCCGAGGCCTGCGCGACGGCACCGTCGGTATCGACTCCGAGCAGGGCAAAGGCCTGCTTGGCGGCGGCATAGTTGGCGTTGACTTGGTCTTTCGAAAGGGACTTGTACATGGGGAACTCCTTGTTTGAAAACTACTTGCTACTAACCGAACTTCTGAACGCTTCGACTTCCCAGCTGACGATAAAATCGATGGCGGGCTTGGTCATAAAAAGGGGGCCGCCGAAAGAGGGGCTGGCCACGGCGATCTGAACGGCGTCGAGGAGCAGTTGTTGGGCCTGCCCAGCGGCCTTGGCGTTGGGGCCGAGGCAAAACCCGCCCAAGCCTTTGGCCAGCACGGCTCGCGGGGCTTTGCCGTACTTTTGTTTGTAGTCGGCAAAGGCGCGCGGAAGCTCGCCCACCGCATCGACCCGCACGGGTGACACCCCCATATAAACGATGTGGTCGGGGGTAAAGGCCGACGACAGCGGCCCAAACGCCGCTTCGCTTTCGGCCAGCGCCAGCACCGACTTGGCCGTTGACCGGGCGACAAACGCCACCTCGGTGCCGAGTTCTTGCCTCGCCAAGGGGGCCAGGGCCTGCAAAAAGGCGATTTCGGCCAAGGCGTCAACGCCGGCGGGGGTCAGGTCGGCCTTGAACTTGAGCTCGCGTTCCAGATCGGCCAGCAATGTGCGGTAGGTATCGCGGATCTCGGCAGGCGAATTGCCGGCCACCACAAGGCCGTGGTTCTGCAAAAAGATCACCGAAGGCGCCTTCCCGTGGGCCTTTTGGTAGGCCTCGAGGGCATCCTTGACGACCTTGGACAGCACGTAGCCCGGGTCGACGAGCGGGATCCACACCGCCACGGCACCAAACAGACGGTCGAACGCCGCCTTGCCGTTTTGCCCGCAGGTGAGCGCGTTGACGAGGGTCGGGTGCGTGTGCACCACGTAGGTGAAAGGCAGCATGTCGTGCAGCAGGGTCTCGACGCTGGGGCGTTTAGCCTCTTCGCCGGGCAACCGCGCGGCCATCAGGCACTCGAGCACCTGCTTTTCGCGCAAAGCCGTGTCGGCCGAAAAACTTTGGGTCCACAGCGCGGCCAGCGCGGCGCGGTCCATTTTCACAAAGCCTTGTTCGCCGATGGTGCCAAGCGCCTGGCCCGAGCCCTTGACCCATAGCGTGGTCTTGGTCTTGTACGAGGTGTTGCCGCCACCAGCGATCACGTACTCGGTCCGGGTGCCGTAGTGATTCGAGAGGGCGATCAGGCCCTCGAGTTCTTGACTCATCATGCGCTCATGCTAAGCCCACTCGCCCCGGACGGCCATGGACATTCCTCACGAAGCTCATGCACTTTTGTGCGAGCCATTGGTGGGGCAAAAAAAAGGGCCGCCCCGAAGGACGGCCCCAAAGTGTCAGCTCAGCTTCGAATCAATCGTACAGCAGGGGAGCCAGGTCGGGCGAGTCGATGTTGGTCTTGTCGTACCACTTGAAGCCGGTGTCGGTGACCTTGGGAAGGTAAACACCCTTGACGGCCATGAAGGCGGACATCACGGTCTTGTAGCCCATGCCCACGGGGTCTTGGGTAATGGCGCCGTACTCAGCACCGGAGCGGATCGCATCTTTCTGCTGCTTGCCAGCGTCGTAACCGATGACGATGACCTTGGTGCGCTTCATTTCCTTGACGCCGTTGAGCACGCCGATGATGGAGCCTTCGTTGGCACCAAAGAAGCCCTTCAGGTTGGGGTAGGCCTGGAGAATCGACTTGGCGATGTCGGTCGACTTCAGCTGGTCACCACCACCGTACTGAACCGAAACAACCTTGATGTTGGGGTACTTCTTCATGCCCAGCAGGAACCCGTCGCGGCGGTCGATACCGGTGCGGCTGGTCTGGTCATGCACGATCACGGCGACTTCACCAGCGTTGCCGATGGCCTTGGCCATCATGTCGGCGGCGAGGCCGGCGGCGGCGATGTTGTCGGTGGTACAGGTGGTCAACGGAATGTCGGAATCGACACCGGAGTCAAACGCGATCACGGGAATACCGGCGGCCTGGGCCTTCTTCAGCAAGGGAATGGCGGCCTTGCTGTCGACTGCGGCGAAACCAATGGCGGTAGGCTTCTTGGCAATGGCGGCGGCGAGCTGGTCCATTTGCTTGTCAACCATGGCTTCCGTCTCGGGGCCTTCGAAGGTGATGGTGATGCCCAAGTCCTTGCCGGCTCTTTCGGCGCCGAGTTGGACAGCCTTCCAGAACTGGTGCTGGAATCCCTTCGAAACCAAGGGAACGTACATCGTCTCGGCGCTGACAACCGCGCTGGACAGAACCAAGGACAGGATGGTCAGAATCGTGAACAATTTCTTGCTCTTCATACAAATACCTCCAAACTATTTCCCCCCTCCATACGGAAGGGTTTGAACACAACTTGAACGCGGTGGCGAACTACTTTCGCCGCCGAAGGATATCGGCGTACACCGCGAAGATGACGATGAGCCCCGTCACCGTGATCTGCCATTCCTGCGGCACCGACAGGATGCGCAGCCCGTTGATGAGCACGCTCATGATGAACGCGCCGATCACGGTGCCCAGAATGGTTCCCTCTCCACCGGCCAGCGACACGCCGCCGATGACGGCCGCCGCGATGGCGTCGAGCTCATAGCCCTGGCCCAGGGCCGGCTGGGCCGAGTTCAGCCGCGACGAGATGAGGATGCCCGCCACACCGACGATGGCACCGGCCAAGGTGTAGATGCCGATCTTCCAGCGGTCCACGTTGACACCCGAGAGCCGCACGGCTTCCTCGTTGCTGCCCAGGGCGAAGGTGTAGCGGCCCAGAGCCGTCTTGTTCAGGATGAAGCCAGCGACCAAGGCCACGCCGAAAAAGATCAGCACCGCGTTGGGAATAACCAGATTGGGCACGAAGGCACTGAGGTCGATCACGGAGCCCATGGAAATCCAGTTGTACTCTTCCGTGTCGTTGAAATAGATGGGCTTGGTGCCCGAGATGACCAGTGAGAGCCCCTTGGCGACGAGCATCATGCCCAGCGTG
Source organism: Spirochaetales bacterium (assembly GCA_037142615.1). Taxonomy (GTDB): domain Bacteria; phylum Spirochaetota; class Spirochaetia; order JABEVK01; family JABEVK01; genus JAIFLN01. The sequence continues at coordinate 66,151 of JBAXAI010000010.1, forward strand.
GCGATGAAGGGAGGGATTTTGAGCTTGGCGATGAGCACGCCGTTGAGGGCACCCACCAGCGAGCCGATAACTAGACCCGCGATCACGCCCAGCCAGACAGGCAGGCCCAGGTAGGTGATGATCACTCCGACCATGACGGCGCAGAAGGTCATCACGGTACCGATCGATAGGTCGATGCCGCTGGTGATGATGACAAAAGTGACCCCGATTCCCAGCACGCCGGCGACGGCAGTGGACAGCATGATGGAGATCAGGTTCTCGGTCTGGAAGAAGTTGGGCGAGGCAAACGAAAAGATGATCAACATCGCCACGAGGCTGGCAAAGGCCAGAATCTTCTGCGTGGCGTTGGCACCGTAGGTCACGGGTTTCTTGGTACTAAGCGGGGTCGGTGTCTGTGACATGGAAAATCCTTTCTTAACTCGAAATCGTTTCTCGCGCCGTGGCGAGCTTCATGATGTTTTCTTGGGTAATCTCGGAACCCGAGAGCTCGCCAGTGATCCGGCCTTCGCACATGACCAACACGCGGTGGCACAAGCGCACCACTTCCGGCAGTTCCGACGAAATCAAAATCAGCGTCTTGCCGTCTTCGACCAGCTTGTTGAGCAGTTTGTAGATTTCAAACTTGGCCCCCACGTCGATGCCCCGGGTGGGTTCGTCAAAAATCAGCACTTCGCTGTCGCGGACAATCCATTTGGCGATAATGACCTTCTGCTGGTTGCCGCCGGAAAGGAACTTCACCGTCTGCGAAAGGCTGGGGGTCTTGATGGCCAGCGAGTCCACGTACTGGGCCCCGATTCGCGAAGTCTCTTTGTTCTTGATCAAACCGGCCCAGTTGCAGAACCGTCCCAGGCTGGCAAGCACGATGTTGGTCTCCACATCCATGCCGACGGCCAAACCAAAGCGCTTGCGGTCTTCTGAAAGGTAACCGATGCCGTGGCCCACGGCGTCCTGCGGCTGCTTGATGGTGACCTTTTTGCCCTTGACGAAGATCTCGCCGGTTTCGAAGGGGTCAGCGCCAAACACGGCCCGGGCGACTTCGGTGCGGCCGGCGCCCATGAGGCCGGCAAAGCCCAGAATCTCGCCCTTGCGGACCTGGAAGTTCACGTTCTTGATGGCGCGGCCGCGATTGAGGTTTTTTACCTCGAGCAGAATCTTGTCGCTGGCGATTTTGGACTCGGGCCTTACCATTTCGTCGAGTTGGCGGCCCACCATCATGTTGATAATCTGCTCAAGCTCGACGTCGGCGGCCCGCACGGTGTCGATGTAGGTGCCGTCGCGCATGACGGTGACGCGGTCGCTGATCTTCTTGATTTCGTCCATGCGGTGGCTGATGTACACAATGGCCACGCCGGTGGACTTGAGCTGGCGGATGATGCGGAACAGCTCCTCGATCTCTTTGTCGTTGAGGGCGGCGGTAGGCTCATCCATGATCAGCAGGTGCGAGTCGTGGCTCAAGGCCTTCACGATCTCGATCATCTGCTGCTTGGCGACCACCAGGTCCATCACCCTCACCCGGGGGTCAAGGTCGATCTTGATCTGGTCAAACAGCTTCTGGGTCTTGGCGTTGAGGGTCTTCTCATCGAGCACCATGCCACCCCACATGCGGGGCTCGCGGCCGATGAAAATGTTCTGCGCGGCCGTCAGGTGCTGCATCAGGTTGAGTTCCTGATGGATGATGCCGATGCCGAGTTTTTGGGCGGCGCGGGGGCTGGAACTGTCGATGGACTTGCCCTCGAAGGTGATCGTTCCCGAGTCCTTGGTGTACACGCCAGCGAGGATCTTCATCAGCGTCGACTTGCCGGCCCCGTTTTCACCGAGCAGGGCATGAACCTCGCCCCGGCGCACATCAAACCTGACGTTGTTGAGGGCCAACACACCGGGGAAAGATTTGTGGATGCCTTCCATGCGCAGCAAAACATCGTCGTTGGTCGCAGAATCACTCATGGGCTCATCGTGGGGCCGTTCCCGGAATCCGCAAATCCAAAATCCGGCACAGAGTGTTTAAAATCCGGCGCGCGGGAACCCCATGCTATACTTCACGATGCCATGAGCGATACCACCTACACTGTTCTGATGGTCGATGACGAGGAACTGATCCGCCGCGGCTTCCAGGCGAAAGTCCCTTGGACAGACTTGGGCTTCGAGTTTTGGGAGCCTTGCGTCGATGGTCGCCAAGCCCTCGCCACGTTCGCCAACCGCCGCCCCGATGTTCTGATCACCGACATCAACATGCCTCATGTAGACGGTCTGGAACTCTGCCGCCTGGTCAACACGCAGTACCCGGAGGTTCTGCTGGTCGTGTTGTCGGGCTTCGACGACTTCGAGTACGCCCGCACAGCCCTTCGCTACCGGGTGTGGGACTACATCCTCAAGCCCTTGAACGTGGAAGACCTGAAGCTTTTTCTGGGCAGGCTCCGGGGTGAACTTGAAGCCCGGCGCACCGCCGCCCGCGCGGGTACCGAAGCCTTGGGCCTGCATCTGCTCCGGGGTTCGGTTCCCGAGACCCTGTTGCCGGAAGCCTACCGGAGGCTGGGCGAAACGTTCGCCGACCGGGTGTGGGCCTGTTGCCACCTGGAAACCTCGTGGGGAGGCGATCTGGCCGCGCTGTCGGGCGTCCCTGGCGAGGAGGCGCCGGTGGTCGTGGGCCTCGAAGCCCCACCGCACGGCGTCTTTCGCCGCTGGAAGCTTTTGTATCACGCCACCGACGCCGCAGCGGCCAAGCGCGTGGCCTACTTCGGATCGCGCCGCCTGGTTCAGGAGTTGCGCCGCCAGACAGAATGGGCCGTGGCCGCGCTGGCTCCCGCAGTGAAGGGCATCGCCAACCTGCCTGCGGCCTCGCACGAAGCCGAGGAAGGGCTGGTGTTGCGCTTTGTGCTCGACGACGAAGTGTACCAGCCCTCGTCGGTCGACAAGTCGGTCCCCGTGGGCCTGGATGCGTTTCCGGACTCGTTCCGCACCGCGCTGACCTCGGTGTCGATGGACGATCTGGGGTTGCTCGTGTCGCGCTTCGAGTCGGCCCTGCGTCGCGCGCCGGCCTCGCCCCGACGCCTGTCGGACGAACTTCAGGCTGTGTTCACCACGGTGGCCGATTTGCATCCTTCGCCCGAGGAAGTCGATGATCTTCGCTCATCCTCGCTGGCCCGCGACACCAGCGACCTGTGCCGCCGTCTGGAAACCCTGTGCCGCCGCGTCAAACAGCGCTTGGACCTGGAAAGCTCACCCTTGGCCGACCAAAAGGTGAGGGAGTTTCAGGCCCTTCTGGACCGCCGCTTTGCCGAACCGCAACTGGGCATCGACGAGGTCAGCCGTGAGCTGGCGTTGAGCCCGAGCTACCTCACCAAATTGCTGCGCAAAAAGCTGGGGCGAAGTTTTCTGGACTGCCTGACCGAGGCGCGGATGAACTCGGCCCGCCACCTGCTGGCTTCCACCAACATGATGACGTACGAAATTGCCGAAAAGTCGGGCTTTTCCGACTCGCGCTACTTCAGTTCGGCGTTCAAGAAGAACAACGGCAACACTCCCTCGGAGTTTCGCGCCAAGCGCAGGGAGAACCGATGAAGCCCCGCAGCATCCGGACGAGTTTGATCCTGTCGTTCACGCTGGTGGTGGTGCTCAGCATTCTCATTCTGGGACTGTCGTCGGGCCTGGTGTTTCAGAAGAATCTGCTCGACAACAACCAGTCGTCGACCCTGCAGCTGGTCGGTCAGCTCAACCGCGTTCTCGACGGCTACATCGGCTACATGGAAGACCTGGTGCTGGTGGCGTCGGGAAACAGCGATGTGAGGGCTTACCTGGAAAGCCCGGCGGAAGACCCGGTGCTGCGCGCACGGGTTTCGGTGTTTCTGAAGAACCTGCGGACGGTGCGACGCGACATCGACTCGGTGTTCGTGGTCCGGTCCCCCAACGAAATCCTCACCTCGGAGGCCAACGTCGGCCTCAACCCCTTTTTGGACCAGCGGCAGCTGGAGTGGTACCTCCCCTACCTCAAGACGAACTCGAGCATCGCGGTCTCGTCAGCACGGGTCGAGAACCTGCTGGCTGACCGCTACACCTGGGTGGTGTCGCTGGCGCGCCCGTCGCCCGACCAGAAGATCGTTCAGGTCGACCTCAACTACGCTGTCATCCGCGACCTGTGCAAGGCCCTGCAACTCGGGCGCACGGGCTACGTCTATATCGTGAACTCCAACGGCGACCTCGTGTACCACCCGCGCCAGCAACTGGTATATTCCAAAATCCGCGAAGAAAAGACCTCCGAAGTGCTGGCCATGAAAAATGGCACGCTCACCACCCAGGTGGGCGACCGCACGGTGGTGTACACGGCGGCCACCTCGACGCACACGGGCTGGACGGTAGTGGGCGTCTCGTTTCTAGATGAGGTGTTTTCATCGAGCCGCGACGTGTTTACCACCACCTCGCTGATTGCCCTGGGGAGTCTGCTCGTGGCGATCCTGCTGGCGTGGCTGGTGTCGCGGCGCATTTCGGCGCCCATCGAGGAACTGCGGCGGTCGATGCAAAAAATCGAAACCGGCGACTTTGACATCGAAATCTCGGTGCAGGCCGACAACGAACTGACGCAGTTGGCGAATGACTGCAACCTGGCGATCAAGACCATCCGCGAGCTCATGCTCGACAACGAGCGGGAGCAGGAAAACAAACGCCGCCAGGACCTGTTGTTGTTGCAGTCGCAGATCAACCCCCACTTTCTGTACAACACCCTCGACTCCATCGTGTGGATGTGCGAAATGGAAGACGGCCCGGGGGCCATCAAGATGACCACGGCGCTGGCCAAGTTCTTCCGTTTGGGCATCAGCCGGGGTTCCGACATCCTGACACTCAAGGACGAGGCGGGGCACGTGGAGTCGTACCTGCAGATCCAAAAGATGCGCTACGGCGACAAGTTCGAGTACAGCATCAAAATCGACGACGGCATCCGCGAGGCGCTGATGTTGCGCCTGTTGCTGCAGCCGTTGGTGGAAAACGCCCTGTACCACGGCATCAAACCCAAGGAAGGGCCCGGTCGCATCGAAGTGTTGGGCCACCGTGAAGGGGCCAATCTGATGCTGACCATCCGCGACGACGGGGTGGGAATGAGCTCGGTAGCCCTGGAACGCCTGCAGAATCCCGGCAGCCAAGTCCACATCGGCCTGGAAAACGTGCAGGAACGCATCCGCATCTTTTACGGCACCGAAGGGGGGCTCGAGGTGAACAGCACGCCGGGCAAGGGCACGGAAGTCCGCCTTACCCTGCCCTTTTTGACCACGGAGTTGTCATGAAACAATCCACCCGCATGATCGCGGGGCTGGCCGTTCTGGTAGCCTTGGCCTTGGCCACCTTCGCCCTGTTTATTGTGCCCGGCTTTCTGTCGGCCGCCGAAGGCCGTTACCAGGGCCGCCCCAAGGTCATCGTGCTGCTCAAAGAAAACAACAGCGCCATGACCTTCTGGAAGATTGTTCGTGAAGGGGCGGAATCGGCGGCCGAAGACGTCAACTTGGACCTCGACATCCGGGGGCCCGACAACGAAAAGGCCGTGGACCAGCAGATTCAGCAGCTCGACCAGGCCGTACGCGAAAAGCCGGCTGCCATCGTGTTGGCCGCCACCGACTTTCTGCGACTGGTGCCGGGAGTGAAGGCAGCCCGCAGCGCGGGAATCCCCATCGTTACCATGGATTCTTTCATCGCTTCGGACGACGCGCTTTCGCAGATTGGCACCGACAGCGTGGCGATGGGAGCCGAAGCGGCCCGAAGTCTGCTGAAGTTTGCAGCGCTGAAGCCAGAAGTGGCGATCTTGAGCCACATCCGCGGTTCCTCGACGGCCCTCGACCGCGAAAAAGGGGCTCAGGAAGTGCTCAAGGGCAAGGCGACGGTGCTGCCTGTGGTGTACAGCGGCGCCGACATCGCCACCGCGTACCGCCTGACCCAGGAGATTCTCGCCACGCACCCGAACCTGGGTGGCATCTTGGCGATGAACGAACCCACGACCCAGGGCGTCATCCGCGCGCTTCGCGAGTCGGGACGTGCCAACTCCATCCCGCTGGTCGGCATTGACCAGTCGTTTGAACTGCTCAAGGGCCTCGAAGAGGGGGTTCTGCGCAGCCTGATGGTTCAGCAACCCTTCAACATGGGCTATTTGAGCGTCGTGTCGGTGCGCAATCTGCTCGATCACAAATCGGTGCCCCGAAATCAGGACACCGGTTCGATAGAAATCACCAAAGAGAATATGTTTTTGCCTGCCAACGAACAGCGGTTGTTCCCCTTTGACGAGGCCCAACCGCTGTTGAAGTAGTTCTCGACCTCAAGGCGTGATGGTGCCGTCCAGGTCCCAAAGGTCTTCCCAGGTCTGACCCTCTTTCCACAGAAACACCTGACCCTTGATCAGGCGGCAGTTGCGGTCAATTCGCGATAGGGCCTGAACTTCCTGGGCGGTGAGGGGCAGCGCGATGCTGGCCTCGAGATTGGCCTGAAGGTTCTTGGCCTTCACCGAGAACGGGATGACGACATGCCCCCGCTGAAGGCCCCATTGCAAGCAGACCGTCACGGGGTGGACGCCGTGCTGCTTGGCGATCTCGACAACCACGGGGTCGTCCATGTCGACGGTGTCTTCGGGGGTGCGGTCGCGTTCGGGCCGACCAGGCGAGCCGATGGGGCTGTAACCGATGGGCACCACCCCGTTCTTGACCACGAATTGGAGCAGTTCTGGCTGCTGAAAGTGCGGGTGCAGCTCCATTTCGTTGACAGCGGGTTTGATCCTGGCGTCGCGAAGCACAAGTTCCAGCTTGGGGATGGTCATGTTGCTGGTGCCGATCGAGCGCACCAGGCCTTGGTCGACCAAAGACTCGAGCTTGCGCCAGATCTTCATGTAGTCGGCGTGAAGGTAGGGCTTGGCGTCGTGGGCACGGCTGGTGACATCCACCCCGGGCGCGTGGTGGTTGGGAAAAGGCCAATGGATCAAGTACAGGTCGAGGTAGTCCAAGCCCAGATCGCGCAGAGACTTTTCGAAGGCGGGGATGACGTCGGCCTCGGCGTGTTTGTTGTTCCACAGCTTCGAGGTGATGAACAGATCTTCGCGTTTGACGCCGCCGGCCATCACCTGCTTCAGGGAAGCCCCGACCAGACGCTCGTTGTTGTACACCGCCGCGCAGTCGAAGTGACGGTAGCCGAGGCGGGCCGCCTCGAGCACGGCGGCTGCCACCTGCTCGCCCGAAACCGCGTCGGAACCGAAGGTGCCCATGCCGACCACCGGAATGCGATGGCCGTTGGAAAAGGTTTGAAAGGGAACGTCTTTGGGGTTCATAGAGCCTCCTTGAGGTAGGGTTTCAGCGCCTCGACCAGCGCCGGTTCTTCGGCCGGGGTTCGTCCGGCGGGCAGGTTCACCCCGTCGAACAGATACCAGGTTTCCTGGTGATCGACACCCTGACCGGGCTCCAAGCGGGCCAGGGGTCCCAGAGTCTCTACTTCCAGAAAGCCGGGCATGGTGAAGAACTCGCAGTTGCACCCCTGGTCGGGGTAGGTCTGTCCCTCGCGGTAGGCGAAGGTCTTGACGAACAGCTGACGGCCTAGCTCGTAGGCCGCCCAGCCCTGGCGGTTGCCCAGGCCGAACTTCTGCTTGGTGGGCAGCGACTCGTCCTGGCGGAACTGGAGCAGGCGGTCGCCCCAGGTGAAGCGGGGATCGTTCATCCGGGTGAAGCGCCACAGCACCACCGGCCGCGCCGGGGTAAACGACACACCGTGGTCGACAAACGGTTCCTGCGGAACCAGCGCCCGCCCGCCGGCCGCCATCACGCTCAGCGCCCACGGCGCCACGTCGATGGCCCACAGGTTTTCGTTCACCAGGCGGTGGTTCAGGTGCACCCGACCGTCTTCCAGCCGCAGTGTGATTTCCTTGCGAATCCCCGTGGTCGGTTCGGTCTTGCTCAGCAAGGTGAGCGTTGCCCCGTCCCAGCGGTGCTCCACCGGGTCAAAGTCGGGCGCGTAGGTTCGCGGAGCCACTTCGGGGGCATGCCAGAGCCGGTGCCCACCAAAGCTCAGCCATTCGTTGCCACTGGTTTGGCCCAGGTGCTCAGCGAACTCCTTGAACAGGTTTTGCCCGCCCACGGTGCCAAACCGGATGACCCGGGGCCCCACGTCGAGGGTGACCACCAGTTCGACGCGGCCGTCGGTGAGCCTGACACAGTTCGGCCACCCCCCGTAAGCGAGCTTCTCCAGCCGGGATGCGCTCATTTGACTTCCTCGTCGAACACCACCGCCACCTTGCCACACTTGCCGCTGGCCATCAGCGAGTACGCGTCGGCGCAGTTGTCGAGAGTGAACCGGTGGGTGATGAGGGTTTCGGGGTGGATTCCCCAGCGCACGATGCGTTCCACCAGCTCTTCCATGCGCCAGATGTTGGTCACCCAACTGCCATAGATGGTCTTCTGGTCGTGGATGATGTCGGCCGAAGGGGCAAACTGCACCGTGCCGCCTTCGCCGATGAAGCAGATTTTTCCCCACTTGCGCGTGGCCTGGATGCAGGTCAGTCGGGCCTTGTCGTTGGCCGAGCAGTCGATGGCCTTTTCGACGCCGAAGCCGCCGGTCAGCGCCTTCACCTGCGCCACGTTGTCGGGGCCGGAGGGGAACACGTGGTCGCACAGGCCTTGGTCTTTGGCCAGGGCCAGCCGTTCGGGCACGGTGTCGGTGCCGATCACCAGCTTGGCTCCCATGGCACGGGCCAGCATGGCGGTGGCCAGGCCGACCGGCCCCAACCCGGTCACCAGCACGGCGTCGTTACCGCTGATGCCGATCTTTTCGAGGCCTTCGTACACGGTGCCGAACCCGCAGGCCACCTGGGCACCGTCGCTGTAGGTCAGCTCGTCGGGGAGCAGAACCAGGTCCTTTTCTTCGGCCAGCAGGTATTCGGCCATGCCACCGTTGCGCTGCCAGCCGTAGGCCCGGCGGTACTTTTCGCTGGTGCAGCTGATCATGTAGCCGCGCCGGCAATCGTTACACACGCCACAGCCCGAAATGTGGTACACGATGACGCGGTCACCGGTCTTGAAACGGCGGCAACCAGGGCCTTCCTGCACAATTTGGCCGCAGGGTTCGTGGCCGGCGATCATTCCGGTTTGGTAGCCTTCCGGGCCCTTGCCCGTGTGTTCGCGGTAGATGGCGCGGATGTCGGACCCGCAAATCGTCGAGCTCTTGACCCGAATCAGCACCTCGCCGTGCCCTGGGGTTGGAACCTCGAAGTAGCCCATTTGCACGGTGCTGTTTCCGGGGAGCATGGCCCCGGTCATTTTCTTGGGAATTGTCATTGTTTCCTCCTGCTCATAGCGCCATTCTCGACCCGATTCGCGGGGCTGAACATGGATACCTCTGGCCGAAGGATGGATATTTGTGAACCAGGAGCCGGGAGACAACTTAGCTGCGCAGGCGTCGAAAGCCCTCGGGCGACTGGCCGTACACGGTTTTGAAGCAGCGGCTGAAATGGTAGGGGTCGTCATACCCGGTGAGCGCCGCGACCTCCTTGACGAGCAACTGGGGATCGAGCAACAGCGACGCTGCCAGGGCCATCCGGCACTGAACCAGAAACTGATGCGGCGTCTGTTGGTCAAACCGGCGGAACAGCCGGGCCAGGTACGACGGCGAAACCCCGCATTCCCGGGCAGCCTGCTCCAGGCCGAAGCCCTGGGTGGCCAGCTCCCGGAGCTTTTCTTTCAGGGCCCGGAACCGCCCCGAGCCCGGGTCGTTGGGCTGGGCCACGCTGCGGTCGGTGAGCAGCACCAGGATTTGCCGAACGATGAGGGAGCACACTTCGGCCCGACTGGCCTGCAAACTATCGGCGCTGGCCTTGAGATCTTCGAACAGCCGCGCCAACGCGCCGGTGGCCGTGACCCGGCCAGGTCTGCTCTCGGGAAACGCCCGGGCAAGCAGTTCGGCCCCGAGTTCACCCGAAAAATCGACAAAGTACTTCACCATCGACGAGGCGGGCGAGGCCTCGATCCGGTGCGCCACCCCGGGTCCGTAGCAGAACACCGAGCCCGGACCGAGCTCATGGCGGCGGCCCTCGAGCACCAGAACCCCCTGCCCCGAGGCCACAAACTCCAGCGATTGGTAACGGAAGTTGGCCCGGTCGACCACGTAGGTCGAATCACACACTTCCCGCCCGCCGCAGACCACCGCCAACCCCGAGGTTGGCGCCGGTGAAAGGTCGAGAAAATAGTAGTCGCCGCGCTGAACCCGCTGGGACAGAAAGTTCGGTTCCATGCGTTCATCGTAACACCGACTTGACGGGAACGCACGCCCGGGCTACCGTGTTTGGTAACGGTTACACCCTGGAGGGCCCATGGCGACGATCAAGGATGTGGCCGCTCAGGCGGGAGTTTCGGTGGCCTCGGTGTCGCGGGCGATCAACGACCCCTCGTCGGTGGCGCCGGGCACGCTGGAACGCATCAACGCCGTCATCCGCAAAACGGGCTTTGCCCCCAACAAGATCGCGCGCAGCCTCAAGGTGCAGACCAGCAAGAGCGTGGCGGTGGTGGTGCCCGACATTTCCAACCCCTTTCACCTCAAGGTGATCAAGGGGGCCGAATCGGTGCTGGCCGCGGCGGGCTACACGCTGTTCATCATGGACACCGAAGAAAGCGCCGAAAAGGAAACCCGCTCGCTGCGCGACCTGTTTGACCGGCAGATCGACGGACTGGTGTACATCCCGGTGCTCACCAACCAGCGCCTGCCCCGGGTTCTGGCGGAGTCGCGCATTCCCTTCGTCGTGGTCGACCGAGCGCTGGGCACCGACCATGACACGGTCCTGAGCAACAACTTCGCTGGCATCTCCTTGTTGTTGAATCACTTAGCTTCCCTCGGCAAACACCGCATTGCTCTCATCGGTGGCCCGGAAGGGACTCACCTCGGCCGGGAACGCAACCAGGCCTACCGCACGCTGGTTCGCCAGTACCGGCTCGAAGACAACCCCGCACTGGTGCGCTGCGGCGAGTTCACCATCGAAGCCGGTTTGGCCCTGGCGCGGCAACTGGTCGCCGAGCAGTTGGCTCCCGAGGCGGTGGTGGCCGCTGCCAACTTTCTGGGCATCGGCGCGCTCAAGGCCTTTCGCGACCTCGGGGTCAAGGTGCCCGGCGACCTCGAACTGGTGGTTTTTGACGAAATGGGCGACCTGGTCGATCCCCCGATCACCCACGTGCGCCAGCAGGCCTTTGAGATGGGCGCCCAGGCCACGCGGTTTCTGCTCGAACGCCTTCAGGGGCTGACGGTCGCGCCCCGCACCGTGCTTTTTGAACCCGTCTTGTATCTCGCGCCTGCATGAAACTTCTTGACAGAATGAGGGGTTGGGTCTAGCCTGTTCATGTAATCGTTTACAGTCGCAACAAGAGGAGCCAACAAATGCTGATGGGTATTTCGCCGGTCATCGGACCGGAACTGCTGGATGTGCTGTTTCGCATGGGGCACGGCGACGAGATCGTGCTGGCCGACGCTTTCTTTACCGGCGACTCGCTGGGCAAACGGGTCATCCGCGCCGACGGTCTGCGCATTCCCGATCTGTTGGACGGCATACTGCGACTGATCAACCTCGACGACTTCGTCACCGACTCACTGGTGATCATGGACCCCGTGAAGGGTGACCATCTGGACCCGAACATGGAGAAGACCTACCGCGCGGCGATCGAAAAACACTGGCCCAAGGCCCCCGCCTTCACGCGGCTGGAGCGCTTCAAGTTCTACGACCGCTCGCGGGCCGCTTTTGCGGTGGTGATGACCGGCGAAACCGTCAAGTACGGCAACATCATTCTCAAGAAAGGCGTGATTCCCGTATGACGCCCGAAGTTGTGGCGCACGGAGAGGTCCTGATCGACCTTTCGCAGCACGGTCCGGGCCCCATGGGTTACCCCGCGTACGAGGCCCTTCCCGGCGGTGGGGTGGCGAACCTGGCGGTCGCGCTGGGGCGCTGGGGCCACCGGGTCGGGTTTTCCGGCCGGGTCGGCGCCGATGCCTTGGGAACCTTGCTCCGCAAAGTGCTCGAGGACGGCAAGGTCGACACCAGCCGCCTGACCAGCGATTTTCCGCCCACCACCATGGCCATCGTTTCGCTCGATGCGCATGGCGACCGAAGTTTTGACTTCCTGTGGCAGGGAACCAGTTGCGCGGGCCTCCCTGTTGCCCTGGCCAGGCCAACTGGCCAAGCCGACAAAGCGCAACTGCCCAAGGTCTTCCATTTCAGCACCGTGTCGATGTGCGAGCCCGTGGGTTTTGCCAACAATCTGACCTCGGCACGTTCGCACAAAGAAGCCGGCGTGGCGATCAGCTTTGACCCGAACTTCCGCCCCCGCCTTTGGGAGAAGCCCGACGAAGCCCGGCGCGCCATCCACGAGGGCTTGGCCCTGGCCGATATCGTCAAAATCAGCGAGGAAGAAGTCGCGTTCGCGCTCGGCGAACCCGCCGGAGACCCGCTCGAACAGGCCAAGAAGCTCAGAGCCCAGCTCGCGAAGGGGAAAACCCAGCCGGCGCTGCTTTTTGTCACCCTGGGCCCTCAAGGCTGCCTGTGGAACTGCGGTGGCGAATGGGGTCGGCAAACCCCGCCGCCGGTCAAGGTGGTTGATACCACGGGCGCCGGCGACTGCTTCATGGCCGGCGTGCTGCATTCGCTGCTGGTGCTGGGCAAGGCGCCTTCGCAGGTTCTCCCCGCCGAAGCGGCCGCCTTGGCGGCTTTTGGCGTCAAGACCGGTTCCTTAGCCACCACCAAACGGGGTGGCATTCCCTCGATCCCGACTCTCGAAGAAGTGAAAGTAGACAAAGGAGTTTCTCATGGCTAAGAAATCAGCAGGAATCTGGAAGGCGTCGTTGCCCAAAGTTGGCATCCGCCCCACCATCGACGGTCGCCTCAATGGCGTTCGTGAATCGCTCGAAGAACAGACGATGAACTTGGCCAAGGCGGCCGCAAAGTTCATCAGCAAAAACCTGCGTCATCCCAGCGGTGAACCCGTGGAATGCGTGCTTGCCGAAACCACCATTGGCGGCGTCAACGAAGCTGCGCGTTGCCGCGAGTACTTCCGCGAACAGGGTGTGGGGCTCACGCTCACCGTCACCACCTGCTGGTGCTACGGCAGCGAAACCATGGACATGGATCCCCTGACCCCCAAGGCAGTTTGGGGCTTCAACGGCACTGAGCGCCCCGGCGCGGTGTACTTGGCCGCCGTGTTGGCTGCTCACGCTCAGAAAGGCCTGCCCTGCTTTGGCATCTACGGCCACGATGTGCAAGAAGCCGGCGACACGAAGATCCCTGCCGACGTGCAAGAGAAGATTCTCCGGTTCGTGAAGGCCGGGCTGGCCGTGGCCACGATGCAGGGCCGCAGCTACCTCTCGATGGGCTCGGTGTCGATGGGCATCGCGGGTTCGATCGTCAACGAGGACTTCTTCCAGAAATACCTGGGCATGCGCAACGAGTTTGTCGACATGAGCGAGTTCACCCGGCGCATCGACGAAGGCATTTACGACCCCGAGGAGTTCAAAAAGGCTTTGGCCTGGGTGAAGAAGAACTGTCCGCAAGGCCCCGACCTCAACCCGCCCAAGGCCAAGAAGAAGCAAAGCGTGCTCGACAAGGAATGGGAGTACGTGGTCAAAATGACCCTCATCGCCCGCGACCTGATGGTGGGCAACGCCCGGCTGGCCGAGCTCGGCTTTGGTGAAGAGGCTTTGGGCCGCAACGCCCTCGCCAGCGGCTTCCAGGGCCAGCGCGCCTGGACCGACCACTCGCCCAACGGCGACTTCCTCGAGGCCATTTTGTGCAGCAGTTTTGACTGGAACGGCATCCGCGAGGCCTTCGTGGTCGCCACCGAAAACGACAGCCTCAACGGTGTCACGATGCTCTTCAGCCACCTGCTCACCGGCACCGCTCAGGTCTTTGCCGACGTGCGCACGTACTGGAGTCCCGACTCCGTCAAGCGTGTCACGAACCACAAGCTCGAAGGCCACGCCAAGAACGGCATCATCCACCTGATCAACTCGGGGGCCGCCGCGCTCGATGGGGCCGGCGGCATGAAAGACAAGAAGGGCAACAGCGTGATGAAACCCCTGTGGGACATCACCGACGCCGATGTCGAAGCCTCGCTGAAAGCCACGACCTGGGGACCTGCTATCACCGAATATTTCCGTGGCGGCGGTTTCAGTTCCACCTGGTCGACCGAAGGCGAAATGCCGGTGACGCTGGTGCGGCTCAATCATGTGGCTGGCGTGGGCCCCGTGCTTCAGTTGGCCGAAGGCTACACGGTCAACCTGCCCAAGGACGTCGCCAAGACCCTCGAGGACCGAACCAACCCCACCTGGCCGAGCACTTGGTTTGCTCCGACCCTCACGGGACAGGGTGCCTTCCGCGATGTGTACAGCGTGATGAACAACTGGGGTGCCAACCATGGTGCCTTCAGCTACGGCCATATCGGCGGCGACTTGATCGCCCTGTGCGCGCTGCTGCGCATCCCCGTGTGCATGCACAACGTGAGCGCCGAAAAGGTGTTCCGCCCGGCCTCGTGGTCGGCCTTTGGCACCTCGGAACTCGAAGGCGCCGACTACCGCGCCTGCGCCGCGTACGGTCCCTTGTACGGGAGGGCCTAGCCGTGCGTTGGCTTCAGAGCGTTGCGAGGACGGGTTCCGGCAAAGCCGTTGGCGAAGGTCGACCCGGAGCGTATCTGTGATACGTGAGGATTCGACCAAGCCGGCGGCGCAGCCGGAACCCGCCGCAGTAGCTCCGAAGCCAACACACATGGACCACGTTTTGGCGATTGATCTAGGCGCTTCCGGAGGGCGCGTCATCCGCGGGACGTGGGACGCGTCGGCCGCAAAGCTGAAGCTCGAGGAAATCCACCGGTTCGCCAACGAGCCGGTGGAGGTTCTGGGCACCCTGCACTGGGACACCCTCCGGTTGTGGTTCGAGATTCAAAAAGGGGTCCGCGAAGCGGTGAGGACCCTCCCCAAGGGCGAACGTATCCGGTCGCTGGCCGTCGATACCTGGGGCGTCGATTTTGGTCTGCTCGATGCGCACGGCCGCTTGCTGGGAAACCCCGTACACTACCGCGACAAGCGGACCGAAGGGCAGGTGGCCAAGCTGACGGCTCAATTTGGCGAGGGGGAGCTGTTCCGCCGGGCCGGCACGCAGGACGAGTGGTTCAACACCATTGGTCAGCTTCGCGGCGCTTTGGAGCGCGACCCTCACTTCCTCGCAGGCGCCAAGGCTCTGCTGTTTTCGCCCGACCTGTTCAACTACTTCTTCTCGGGGCTTAAGGCCGCCGAAAGAACTATCGCGAGCACCTCGCAGCTGCTGCAAGCCGGCAAAACCAGTTGGGACAACGAGATCCTGGCCAAGCTGGGGGTTCCGGCGGGTCTGATGCAAGCGGTGCGCGAACCGGGAACGTTGCTGGGTCCGGTGTTGCCTGCCGTCGCCGCCGAACTCGGTCTGACCCCTGATACGCAGGTGGCCCTGGTTCCCAGCCACGATACCGAAAGCGCCGCCTTGGCGGTGCCCACGACTTCGGGCAAGCCCTTTGCCTTTATCAGCTGCGGCACGTGGGCCGTGCTCGGCGCCGAACTGTCTGCGCCCGTGACTTCCGAAGCCGCAAGGCTTGCCAAGTTTTCGAACGAGGCCGGGGCCTTCGGGACCAACCTGCTGCTGAGCAACATCATGGGCATGTGGCTGGTGCAGGAATGTAAACGCTGGTGGGAGCGCGACGGAAAGAAGTTTGGCCATGCCGAGCTCGTCGATTGGGCCGCCCAAGCTCCTTGGGGAGGAAGCCTGATCGATGTGAATGACCCCCTGTTTTCGACCCCCGGCGACATGCCAGGACGCCTCGTGGACTACTGCATGAAGAAGGGCCTACCGGTACCCGAGGGTCGCGGCGCGGTGGTCCGCTGTGTGCTCGAAAGTCTGGCTTGCGAGTTCCGCCGCAGTCTGGAGACCATGGAAAAGGTGACCGGTCAGGCGTTTGCCGAACTGTGGCTCGTCGGTGGCGGCTCGCAAAACCAACTGCTGTGCCAACTCACGGCCGACCTCACAGGCCGAACCGTGCTCACGGGGCCCATCGAGACCACCGCGCTGGGCAACATTGCGGCGCAGTTTGTGGCCTTGGGAACCTTCGGGTCGGCGAGGGAGGCCCGTCAGGCGGTTTCCAGCTCGTTTGGTGTGTCGCACTACGAACCGGGCAACCGCCTGTTGGCCGCCGACACGTACCGGCGGTGGTTGGCCGTTACTTCTTCGAATGGTTGACCGGAGGGACTCCGATCTTCTCGGACAAGGCAAAAAGGACGGCAGTGACGACGAAGGTCATGTGAATGCCGACCATCCAGGCCAGGTGTTCCGTTGACCAGTCCTTCAGATTCAGGAAAGCCCCCAAGAGGTTGATCCCTGACAACGCTACGATGGAGCCGATGAGCTTGAGCTTCAGGCCGGCGAAGTCCACCTCGCCCATCCAGGAAGGTCGATCCGGAGACTCGTCAGCAGCACCGATCTTCGAAACGAAGTTCTCGTAGCCACTGAAGATGACCAGGATCATGAGGTTGCCCAATAGTGTCATGTCGATGAGGCTGAGGATCCCCAGAAGCAAGTACGTCTGGTCCTTTTCGAGCACATTGAGGGCAAAGCGAAAGAACTCCTCGCCGAACTTGAACATCAGCAACAGAAGGGCGAGGACGAGCCCCAGGTAGAAGGGAGCCAGCAGCCACCGACTGGCAAAGATCAATTTTTCCGTCGATTCCTCAATGAACTTGCGCATGGAAACTCCTTAATTCGCACGATCAGACAGGAATTAAGGCTAGTGTGAGGATTGATAGATTGCAATGACCACTAAGTTTACACCCAGCGCTCCCGCAGCAATTCCATCATGTGCACGTTGAGCTCCCACTGTTCGGCAACGGGTTGGGCCGTGTACGGGAGCGCCGGCATGTACGGCGCCGGGCCAAACTCGGGCGTCACGGTGAAGGTGGCAGCCCCGGCCTGCTGGTGACGTGTGAACACTTTGTCCCACCAAGTGAGGTGTGCCTCGACGGCCGGCTGCCACTCGGGAGCCCTGGGATCGCTCACCTGGGGGCCTTGGGCGTGACCCACCCGGGCGTGCAGGTGGTCGGTGCGTTCTATGGCCAGCGCCAGCGACTCGGCCTGGTCTTCAAGCAGCGATTCGGACACGTTGCACCAATGCGAAAAGTCGGCCGTGAGGCGCAGTTGCGGGTCGTCTCGCAAAAAACCGGCGGTGACGGCGGCCGCGTACGCGAACTTGGCCCTGTGGGTCTCGTGCACGATTTTGACACCGGTTTGAGCCGAAACCTCGGCCGCCACGTCGAGGATGCGGCGGTTGAGCTCGGCCGGGAACCAGTCCCTCCCCGTCTGCGAATTGATGAACAACGGCTTGGCGGCCGCAACCCACTCGAGGTGCGCCCGGTACTCGCGCAGGTGAGCCAGGGGGTCGGCCGTGGTCGTCTCCCAATGTTGGCCGATCAACTGTAGCCCCTGCGCTGCCAGCGCCCCGAGAATCTCCTCGGTGCCCTTGCGGTCGTCGAGCGGTAGGCTGCACTCGACCCCGTGGAAGCCCGCTTGGCGAACCTTGCGCGCAAAGTCTGCCCACGAAAGGCTTTCCGAGCCCCAGCGTGGGCAGAAGAACTGAAGTTCCATGGTGCTACTTCGACCCGCAGCCGCAGGTGGTGAAGGCCATCACCTTGGCCATGATGGTCTTTTCGTAGCCCGGCATCGAGAGCACGTCGCATTCGCTGCCAATGATGAACGGGTGGCCCGAGGCTTTGAGTTTGCTTTCAATCTCGCACACCAGGTCGGGAATGCCGCTCAAGGGGACCTCTTCGTCGGAATAGAACTTCTTGGTAGGGAGGTTGCCGTACAGCACCGTCGTCTTGGGCACCAAGGGCTCGGCCTCCCACAGCTTGACCGGGCTGCCGAAGCTGATGATCACCGGGTCGAGCACCGCAAACGAGGCGATCATCTCGGGCGTGAGCGAGCCGCAGTCGTGGAAAATCAGGTCGGTGCCGTGCTGGTTGAACAACGCTTTGAGCCTCAGGTTGGGCTCGATGACGAAGGTTTGGTACACGGTGCCACCCTCGGCAATCTGCTTGGGTGAAAAATACACGAGGTTGGCCGCGGGTTCGCACAAAAAGATGGCTTTGGCACCGGCCTTGATCTGCGCCAGCACGCAGGCGTGCACGGTCTTTTCGCACAGGTCCATCAGCGACGCCAGCAGCCCGACTTCGTCGTCGTCCTCGGGCGCGACACCACTGCCCGCCATGTAGATGGGCGTGATGGGGTCTTTCATCAGCTTGGTCATCAGCGAGAACGGGCCGATGCTCATGCCGATGGGCACTTCCTTGCCCCCAGCCGCGAACGCCTTGGCAATCGCCGCCAGCGAGTCGCAGTTGGCCTTGATGCGCGGCGAGCCAAGCACATCCATGGCAGCCACCTTGGCCACCAACGCGGGGTCGGGCTTGTCGTGAAAATGGTAGGTGGGAATGGCGGCCGCCGCAACGCCCATGGTGCGCAGCATCACGTCTTTTTCGAGCGTGAGGTCCATGATGGGCAGCGCCAGCGGGCTATCGAAGCGGCGGGCGGTTTCGAGCATCACTTCGGCCAGGCGTTTGCCGTCGAGCAGAATGGCTTCGGGGTCCGATTTTTCGTGCAGGACGAGATGCGTCGCCACGGGCAACCGTTTTCCGGAAGCTGCGAGCGAGAGATAAAACGATCGGTCCATGGGACGCTCCTTGGTCAGCTGACGAGTTCGATGGCCTTGTCGCCAGCCGAAGCGGCGTCGGCCGTGTACGCGTCGGCTCCGATGCTGGCGCAGAAGCTGTCGGTGATGGGGGCACCACCGATCATCACCTTGACCTGCTTGCGCACGCCGGCGGCTTCGAGGGCTTCAATGACGGTCTTCATTTCGTTCATGGTGGTCGTCAACAGCGCCGAGAGCGCCACGATCTGGGGCTTGTGCTCGTGCACGGCAGCCACAAACTTTTCCGCCGAGACGTCGACGCCGAGGTCGATCACTTCGAGGCCTTTGCCTTCCATCATCATGCGCACCAGGTTCTTGCCGATGTCGTGCAGGTCGCCTTTGACGGTACCGAGAATCACCTTGCCGGTGGCTTTGACTCCGGCTGTCACCAAATAGGGCTTGAGCAGTGCGGTGCCCTGATTCATGGCGCGGGCGGCGATGAGCACTTCGGGCACGTAGACCTCGTTGCGCTTGAACTTGCCGCCGATGATGTTCATGCCGGCCATCAGGCCGTCTTCGAGAATGCTCTTGGCCGCAATGCCCTGGTCGATGGCCTGCTGCACCAGCTCTTTCACTTCTTTGGCTTTACCCTTCTGCAAGAAGGTGGAAATGTCGTCGAGAATTGCCATGCTATTCCTCCGTTTATCGTCCGTTTCTTCTGTTCAGCTTAAAGCAAGCGGTGACTGCCGTATTGCACTCCCTTACGCTTTTTGGGACAAATTGCGGTTCGTGAGCCAGGCTGCCAGGCCCGCCGTAGGCAAGACCACAGCCCGGCTGCGGAGTTTCTGGTACGCCGCCAAGCCGGGGCCGCCGGTAAAGTCGCGCAGGGCCATGGGTTGGTCTTCCAAAAGGACCAGTTCGCGGGCTTCGGCGGCCGCCTCGAGGTTGCGCAGGTTTTGGGCACCGACCACCAGGTTGCCGACGATCACCAGGTCGGCCTCGCGCACCAAACGGCAGTTGTCGGCGTGGGCCGTGTCGGAAAGGGGTGAGAACGGCGGCGAGACCACGCTGACCAAGTCGTAGACGCCGGCCACGTACAGGTCGCTGTCGCCGGGGCTGAGCACACCGGTCGACACCTGAAAGTCACCTTCGGCCAGCTCGCGAAGCACCGCCGAGGCCGCCCCGCCGCCGCCGATCACGTGGATGCGGGGTGCCGTGAGGCCGGGGTCGGTTCCCCTCAAGTGAAAATCGAACTGACCGGTGGCAGGATTGACGTACACCCGCACCTGAACTCCGTAAGCCGCCTCGAGGTTACCCGGCGTGAAAACCTCACTGGGGGTCCCTTGAGCCAGGACTCGGCCTTCGGCCAACAGCACAACCCGGGTGCAATACCGTGCGGCCAACCGCAAATCGTGCACGGCTGCCACGATGGTTTTTCCTTCGGCGGCCAGAGTTTGCGCGTAGCGGAAGGTCTGCTGCTGGTGGCTCAGGTCGAGGCTCGCGCTGGGCTCATCGAGCAGCAGCACCGGCGTTTGCTGCGCCAGCACCTTGGCAAACAGCACGCGCTGGCGCTCGCCGCCCGACATCTGGTCGAGGGGCTGCAACGCCAGCGCCTCGGTCGCGGTGAACGCCATGGCCTGGGCCACCGCGCGGCGGTCGGCGGCCGACTCCGGGCGAAAACGGCCCTGGTGGGGGTAGCGGCCCATCATCACCACGTCGGCGGCCGGGAACGACGAGGTCAGCGCCGTGTCCTGGTGCATCAGCGCCACCCGTAGCGCGATCTCGCGCGGCGGCAGGCCTCGCTGGGCCTGTGAAGTCAAAGGTTGGCCGAACACCTCTACCTGTCCTTCGAAGGGGATCAAGCCCGCCAAACATCGCAACAGCGTCGACTTGCCCGCACCGTTGGGTCCCAGGATGCCCAGAATCTCGCCGGGGAACACCTGCAGGTCGAGCCCCCGCAACACGGGTTTGTCGCCTAGGGAGCAATGCAGCCCTTGCACCGAAAGCGCGGGGCTCGAGACGCCTCCGGCGCTCACAGAGTCCCTCCGCGCCGCACACTGCGCAACAGCAAGAACAGGAAGTACGGCGCTCCCACCAGCGCGGTCACAATGCCCACGTTGATCTCTTGCGCGCCCAGAGCCATGCGGGCCACGAGGTCGCAGATCACCAGAAACGCCGCGCCGCCGAGCGCTGCCGCCGGGACGAGCAGACGATGATCGGGACCCAACAACAAGCGCAGAATGTGCGGCACGATGAGGCCGACAAAGCTGATCGGCCCGCTGATGCAAACCGCCGAGGCCGTCACCGCCGACACCAGAACCAGCAGAATCAGGCGGGTACGGAACACATCGACGCCAACGGCCTGCGCTTCCTCTTCGCCCAGCAGCAGAACGTTCAGGTCGCGGGTGAACCACAGCAGCGCAAATACCCCGGTGCCGATGGGCAGAATCACGAGCCCCAGCGATTCCCAGCGCACGTTGTACAGGTTGCCCATCGACCAAAAGAGGAACTGCGCGATGCTGTCATGGCTGGCAAACGTGAGCACCAGCGACGTGCCGGCCCCGAAAAATGTGCTCACCGCGATACCGGCCAAAATGAGGGTGAACAGGCCCATTTTGCCGGCCCGAATGGCCAACACAAAAATGATTCCGGCGGCGGTGAGCGAACCCAGCGACGCAAACACCGGCAACGCCCACGCGCTGGTGGCGGCAACCCCGAGAGCAATGCTGAGCACAGCGCCAAAACCCGCGCCGCTGGACACACCGATGAGTCCCGGGTCGGC
The DNA here is from genome assembly GCA_037142615.1 of Spirochaetales bacterium. GTDB lineage: Bacteria > Spirochaetota > Spirochaetia > JABEVK01 > JABEVK01 > JAIFLN01. The sequence goes on from JBAXAI010000010.1 coordinate 87,610, forward strand.
CAGAGGATTGCGCAACAGGCCCTGCATCACCGTCCCCGCGACCGCCAACGCAGCACCGATCACCACGGCCCCGAGCACGCGAGGCAGGCGCACCAGAAAAATGATGGCGTCCCACTTCTGGTCGGGAGGCGGCAACCATCCGGCGGGAAAGCCCAGCCGCGCCAAGATCACCCCGGCCGTGTCGCCCAGCGGCACCGACACCGACCCGATGGCCGTCGCCACAAGCACCAGCCCCAACAACGCCAACGTCAGAGGAAGCAGAATCCACCACGCCAGGCGGGGGGTATTCATCGCGGTAGCGGGCCTAGCGGAACAGCGCCGGGTAGCCGGCTTTGGCCAGGTCTTCCACCGCGTCGGCCATGTACTGACTGGTCGACTGCAGGTGCTTGTCTTGCATCACCAGCACCCGTTTGTTCTTGACGGCCTTGAGCCCAGCAAACACGGGGTCGGCCACAAAGTCGGCCAGAAACTTGGCCGCATCGCTGCTGCCGTCGTAGCTCCAGCTGGGCAACAGGATCACGTCGGGGTCGAGGGCCAACACCTGCTCTTTGCTCACCTGAGGCCAGCCGGACAGGCCAGCCTTGGTGGCGACGTTCACCAGCCCGGCTTTTTCGATCAAAGCCTCAAAGCTGGTCCCTTTGGCGTAGGTGCTGCCCCAGAAGCTGTAACTGAGCACGGTGGGTTTGGCGGCGACGCCCTTGAGCTTGGTGGCCACTGCTGCCAGACGTTTTTCCACCGTGGCAAGCAAGGCCTTTCCCTTGGCGGTTTCACCGGTGACGGCCGCCATCTGGGTGACGAGCGTGGTCAGCTCGTCGAAATTGTCGGGCGTTTTGAACACGAACACCGGGATTTTGGCCTCGCGCAGGGCAGCGATGAACTCGGGTTCCTTCCAACTGGCCACGAACACGAGGTCGGGCTGCAACGCGATGATCTTTTCTTTTTCGCCGGCGATTTTGGTGGGAAAGGCCTTGGCCCAGGCAGCGATGTTGGAAATGCCCGCGTCGGTGGCGAAACTGTCGATGGCCTTGATGCGGCTCTGGTCGACCAGTTCGATGAGGATTTCGTCGGTGGGCAACGTGAGCGAAATGATGGCCTTGGGAGCGGCGGACAAGGTGATGGCCGTGCCTTGCGCATCCTTGAGCGTGAGCGGGAAAACCTTGTCGGTCGCCCCGGTGCCGGCGGCATTGAGGCCGACAAGGGTTGTGAGCAGCAGGGACGACAACGCGACCCGGCGCAACAGGTGAGAACTCATGGTGAAACTCCTATCTCTCGTAGGTTTTCAGTACGGCACCGAGGTGAGCGACCTGGCTTTACAGTGGCGGGACCGCGCGGGATTTTCACCCGCTTCCCTCTGCCTCGGCTGTCTGTCAACACTGTCCATTCAAGCGCATTTCGGCGGTGCGTTCTAGCAAAAACCGGGGAATCTTGGGATTATTGCATCAGGATACGGCACGTGAACGTCACACTTGCCATGGTATCTTGCTCTGGTGAGGGGGGGGGAGTATCATGACAATATGGCAACCATGACTGGCATCCAGGTACCTCCCCCTCCAATTCCTAGCAAGGAAGAGAAACATCAGATGACCCTAGAAGCCCTGAAGAGCATTGACGAGGGTCGAGTGTCCACCGACAAGGAAGCTTCGGCCTGGCTCAGAAGCCTAGGTACCGCCAATCCTCTTCCACGCCCTCACAAATGAGCGTTATCTGGTCCAATGAGTCCCTCGAGGATATGGAGCGGATTTACGAGTTTCACGCCGAGTTCAGCGTTCACGTCGCCAGGCGTGTCGTAGCGATGATCCGAAGAGCAACCAAGTTGCCAACTGTGTTTCCGCAAGTCGGCCGCCCGTGTGATCGGTACATCCCCAGAGACGTCCGGGTCTGGCCTTCCAAAGAAGACCGCTGAGCTACGGCATCCAAACCTTCTTGGCCCAGCGGGTGCCCTTCGGCCCTCAGGCAACGAAAACTACACTGGCAGTACGGAATTGTCAAATGCTTTGCGGGAAGTGAGTTAGCAGACAACTCGTGAACGTCACCGTGAGAGAGCCATGGTTGTAGGGGATGCCGTTGGCCTCGCACACTTGGCTGACGAACAGCCCGTAAGCCTCCATCGACACGATGGCCTTATCGGGAAAACGGCATGGTTCCGCCGGGCACGGACATTCGGCGCAAAGCGTGCAGGCCCCGGCGCCCATGGGCAAACAGTGGGGTACCGTTCCACGCACGTCGCCCACCAACTGGTGAAACCGTTGGTTGTGCAGGGCTTGCGCCGCCTCCATGGACTCGTAGTCGAAGTCGTCATCAAGCTTGCCGACCGTTTGCACCAGAATGCCCCGCTCGAAGGCAGCCACCTTCCGGGTAGACTCGTCGAGCGTGCCGCAATGGGGCGGGCAGGTCCAGTTTTTGCCATAGCTGCGGCAGGTGTTGGCGGCGCACATGGAGCGCACCTCGGGCAGAAACTTGAGCGTGGCGACGCTTAGTTCGCCGGCGTCTTCGAAGCCGTGGTCGCGGGCGAGTTGCAAAAGGGCGGTCATTCCTTGCTGATCCGCATCACCACGTCCTTGGGGAGCGCGAGGACGCAAGCCACTTCGATGCCTTTGAGGATGGCTGCCGGGACGGGGCAGGCGGCGTGGTGGCAGTGAAGCCTCGCCGCCTTGGCCACCGTCGAACTACCCCATTTGCCGAGCACTTCGGTATAGCCATCGAGTTCCTGCAGGTCGGCCTCCATGGCCTTAATGGCCTCGCAGTCGGAGGTGAGGCTGACTTTGACCTGCAGGTCGTCATCGGCGACGGCCGTGATTTCGGTGGTGAACCCGCAGATTCCAGGTTCAACGTGCACGTGTGCCATGGACTTCTCCTTTACGACCCACCGGCTTGTTGGTTTCCCGCTTGCCGGAACTTGCCCGGCGACTGGCCGGTGACTTTCTTGAACACCCGGTTGAAGTAGCTTTGGTCCTCAAACCCGACCAGACCCGCGACGACCACCAAGGGGATGGAGCGGTCGGCCAGCAGGCGTTTGCTTTTTTCGATGCGCACGTCGCTCAAAAAGGCGACAAAACTGGTCTTGAGCTCTTCTTTGAACACCCGGCTGAAATAGCTGGGGCTCAGGTACACCTGCGCGGCCACCGCTTCGAGCGACAGTTTTTGCGCGTAGTTCAGCCGGATGTAGCGCACGGCCTTCTGGATGATGTCGGCGTGCTTGACGGCCTTGAGCACGAACATGCAGTCGGCGAAGCGGCGCACCACGCGCGCCAAAATGGTCTCGAGGTCATCGATGCTGCGGGCCAACTGAAGGCGCTGCATCCAGTTCTCGCTGATACCGAACACCTCTTCGGCCGACGCGCCGCCCTCGACCGCCGCCCGAGAAAGCAACACCAGCAACTCTTGCGCCCGCAGGCGCACGGTGGCGATCTTTTGACCTGAGAAGAAGAACACGTGGCCCAAAATGTCGTTCACCAGCGCGCGGGCTTCGTCGTGGTTGCCGTTCGAAAGCAGAGCGATGAGCTCTTTTTCTTTTTCGAACGGGTACGTGGGCGGAAGTTCGGCGCCGGTGTCGGGGTACCAACTGGTGGGCCTTTGCAACGGCTGGGGCTCGGCTTCGGGCGCCAGTCGGTGGCGCAGTTCGGCCACCAGGCGGTAGAGCACCTCGGCGAGCGCCGTCGCACGCGCGGGCTGCAGGTAGGGAACCAGACGCAGCTCGTCTTCCAACTGATCCAACCCTTTGAGCTTGAGGTCGGTAAGCATTTCCTCGGGTTCCAGCAGCAGAACTGGGCCGCCAACCACCACCGCTTGGACTTCGGCGTTCACAGTCAACGGTATAGACCAATGGAGCAAATTGTTGGGGCAAAAGTAGATGTACTTGCCACCGAAGCGCTCGGCCTGGTAGGCGCCGTACTGGTGGGCCTTGCTGCACTCCGACCGGTGCCCGGGCAGAGCGTGCTGCATAGCGCGGCAAAACCGGCACCCCCCCGCTTGGCCGAGCTGGTCCTTGTCAAACACTTGGCAGTCGACGCCGCAGGCTTCGCGGTAACTGCGAACCAGGTTCTCCAGTTCAGTCGTCATCACCGGGATCCTCCGGGAACAGCATAGCCTCGGCGAAAGCCATTTGGAACTCGGGTTCGGCCGAAAGATCGACGGCGGCGGTGGCCTTGGCAATGGCCAGGGCCCGGTCGAGGGCCAGCGGCTCTGCAAGTACAGCGAGCGCTCCCTTGAGCGCGGTGTTGCCCGAGGGCACCACTTTCCCCCGAAGGGCTTGCGGAAGCAGACCAATGGCAAGCGCCGACGCCGGCCGCAAAAAGGTTCCAAAGCCGCCAGCCAGGTGCACGCGCGAAATCTGCTCCAGGGCGACGGCGCTCTTGAGGCACAGAACTTCGATGCCGGCGGCGATGGCCCCCTTGGCCAGCTGCAGCTGACGGATATCGGCCTGGCTGAGGCACACCGGCGAGGCGGCGTCGGGGAAGAAATCGTCGCCTTCAGCCAGCTCCAGATACCCGGTTTCGTCGAGTTGGCCGCCCCGACGGAGGGCGGCCGCCAGGTCGAGCAGGCCCGAGCCGCAGATGCCGGTCAGGGGCTTGTCGCCAATCGTGGTGTACCAAAACTCGCCGGCCGTATCACCGGTGGCCGAGGTCCAGCCCGCATGGTCGAGCGCTCCGGGTACGCCGGGACAGCCGTGGGCAATCTGCGCGCCTTCGAAGGCCGGGCCGGCGGCGGTGGCTGTGGACTTCATTCCGTGGCGGTTGCCGAGCACCATTTCGCCGTTGGTACCGATATCGAGCAGCAGCTCCAACTCTTCGGCCTGGTCGAGCCCGGTGGCAAGCACCCCGGCCGTGAGGTCGGCCCCCACAAACGCCGAAATGCCGGGCAGAAGTTGCACGGTGCAAGTGGCAGGAAGCGCAAGGCCCAACGACGGAGCAGGCGTGACTCTCGGCTCCAGAAACACCGGCCGGAAGGGAACCCTGGCCATGCCCGTGGGATCGGCCCCGGCGAACAGGTGTAGCATCACGGTGTTGCCCGCGACCACGATCCCATCGAGCTCCGAAGGCATGCGCCCGGCGGCGTCGAGCTGCTCGGTGATCAAGTTTTGGATCTGCCCCGCGACCGCGCGACGCATGGCCTCGAGGGCCTCGGGGTGATCGATCACCGACTGGATGCGCGCCACCACGTCGGAACCCCAGGTTTTTTGGGCGTTGGCGGCGGTGCGCACCGAAAGCACCCGGCTGGCGGCCACATCGACCAGGGCGACTGCCAGGGTGGTGGTACCGATATCGACCGCCACGCTCAGCGGTCGGCCCGAAGTTTGGGCGGCGGCACGCAGCGCCGGGTCAACGTCAATCGTCAACTGCTCCTGCGGCACGGCGATGCCGTCGTCCCCCGCAGCCAGTTCCACCCACCCTTCATGCTCAAAACGCGCCAAGCACGCCAAACGCACACCGCGAGCCCGCTCGACCTCGCTCAGGTGACGCAGTTCCAGCGGGTCCGCGAGGCTCAACGGCGAGGCAGCGACCGCGGAAGAGGGACAGACCTCGACGCGGCACTTGCCGCACGAGCCTCGGCCCGCGCAGGGAGCCCTCAAAGCGTGATCGTTCCCCCGAAGCACTTCGAGGAGGGTCTGGCCGGCCTGGCCGTGGACGCGAAGGTTCATCGTCACAGCCTAGCGCCCGCCGCGCGGACTGTCTTGCACATTGGCTTTATTCTTGGGACTTTTCGGGCAAGGTCGGCACGTAGATGTAGCCCGGATCGGTTTTCTGTTTTTTGCGGATTTCGAACAAGAGCCTCAGCCCGGCCCAGAGGCTTTTCTGGCTCGGGGGCAGATCGTAGGCAATGGCCCGGTGCAGCTTACCCTCGTTGTAGCACGGGACGGCCGCGTACATGTGGTGCGCGGTGTGATAGTTCATGTTCCAGTACAACCATCGGGTGATGGGGCCACCGGTGAACGAATGGCACACCAGCCGCCAGTCGGGGGTGCTGTCGCCCAGACCGGTGTGCTGCATGGCCCCGCAGAGTTTGCCGTACCAGCTGGCAAAGAACACCCCAAAGGTCACCAGGTAGATGAGCACCCAGAGTTGAAAGTAAATGAAGACTCCCAGCAGGATCAGATGGCTGAGCAGCATGAATCTCGCCCACCCCACCATTTGCCCTCGGCGCTTGTCGCCCTTCTCAAACAGGGGATTCCAAAAGAAGTAGTCCGCGTCGGCTTTACCGAAGGTGTGCATCACCGCCAAACCGAACCACGACCGAAACTGAGTCCAGTCAAAGGTGAACCACTGCAGCAGGTTCCAGAAGTTCAGTTTGTCTTTCACCGGGCCCTGCACGACTTCCTTGTCGGGGTCCTTGAACACCGTCAGTTGGTGATGCAGCCCGTGGCTGGCGCGAAAGTGGACGGGGTTGTTCCAGGTCATCCAGCAGAACAAATGGTAGAAAAATTCGTTCAGGGCCTTGGTCTTGAACATGGTGCCGTGGCTGAGTTCGTGAACCCCGGCGGCCATGCTGAAGAACATGAGGAAGGTCGAGTGGACGTAGCAGGCGACGACCATGGGCACCCACATCTGATTGACAAAGAAATAGAGCGCAGCCGATATCGTGACGACCCAGCCCAGCAGAAAGCTCAGCGTCTTGCGTAGCCCCTTGAAGTCGCTCTTGGTGGCCAGCTCCTTGAGCAGCGCCTTGTCGACCGGAGTCCGGTACCACTCGATTTTTTTGGGATCCATGTTGATTCTCCTTCTTGAACCAAGGCTCTCGCCTCTAGGCCGTCTTGAACTTCTGGATGGCGCCGTCCAGGTTGCCCGCAATCACTCCAATGCCGTCGGCCTGCTCCGACACCTGACGGATGGTTCCCGAGATGTCGCTCAGGCCGGTGCCGATTTCGCCGATGTTCGAAACCACCTCTTGCGACACGCGCCGAACCTCTCCCATCACCTTTTGAACGGCTCCGCTGGATTGCAGAACCTGAACGGCTTCTTCGGTGATCTTGAGAGAACCCGACTTGAGTTCGCTCATCGCCTCGAGCACATGCTGACTCCCCACTTGCATCTCATTCACATTGCCATGGATTTCGCGAACCGAGCGGCTGACTTCGCCAATCCGCCTCGTGATCACCTCAAAGGCCTGACTCGTCGTTTCGCGGGTACTGCCAGCCTCTTTCATCTTGCTCAGAATCGTGCGGATGACTCGGGCTATGTCGTCGGAGCTGGTTCGGGCGGCCTGGGCCAGCTTGGTGATTTCGTCGGCGACCACCGCGAAACCTTTGCCAAACTCTCCGGCGTGCGCAGCCTCGATGGCGGCGTTCATGGCTAGAATCTGGGTCTGGCCGGCGATGCCCGAAATTACGTCGGCCATCTCTTGAATCGACCCGACACTCTCGGTGATTTCAGCCACTTTTTCAAAGGCCGCATTGAAGACCTCGCGACCGCCATCCGCCTCGCGCACCAAGCTTTCGGCCGACCTCTGGTCGCGCTCGGTAAGCAGCGAGATGTTGCCGATCGAGGTGAGCACCTGGGTCACCGAGCCCACGGAATCCTCGACAAGCGAATTCTGATTCCGGATGGCCAGAGTGAACCGGTCCAAGGCACCCAGAATGTTGTCCATGTCGGACGAAGACACAGCAATCATGTGGTCCATGGTTTCCATCTGCGAACGAATCGACGACGAGTTGGCCTCGATCTCGACTGAAGAACTGGAGGCTTCGGTTACGGCCCTGACCAGTTCCTCCCTGAGCGCCAGGTTGTGCCGGGAGGCCTGCTGAATCGTCGACAACGAACCATTCAAACTGTCGAGCAGATCGTCGAGCTTACGCCCCAGAATTCCGATCTCGTCGCGCCGTTTGAGCCGAAGGCGCTGAGTGAAGTCGCCCGCACTCATCAAAGTGATGTTTTTGTCGACGGCGCGAAACGATAGCGTGATGCTCCTTGTGAGCGAAAGCGACAGGGTCAAAGTGACAACAAGAAGCAGAATCACCGCTCCAAGACTGATCCAGGTTGCCCTTGACTGCAAGGCGCTGACTTCGCCAAAAATGACGGCGTCTTTTTCCTTGATGACCTTCACAGTCGTGACAAACAGATCATTGAGGTTCGTTAAGTTGTTAAGCAGGGAACCCGTGTGGAACATGGCCAACCCGCTGGTGTCGTCGGTATTCTTGAGCAGATTGACGACAATGAAGTCGTCCGAAACCCCTTGGTAAAGTTCCTTGGCGTCGGCTTCCAAGTCGGCCAAGTTCCCCGCAACCTGCTCGAGCCCGTCGGCCGAAAGGGAACCCAAGTCCTTCACAGCGGTCACGGCCTGCTTGAGAGTCTCGCTGACCGTGGGCAACAGGGTTACGGTGTCCATTTCTTTCAAAGCAAGCTGAAAGTTGGCGACCGAATCGCGGAACCTCTTCACTTGCGTTTCAAACCCCGAAGTGGCCAATAGGTTTGCTTCGGCGCGCAGCTCCGTCGCCGCCAGCGACAACCGCTGGAAAACACCATTTTCCTTGCGCATTTGTTCGATGGGAGCCTGAATCGCAAAATAAATTCCGGCAGCCAGAACAAACATCAAAAGGCTTCCTATGACGAGAAGGAATAGCTTGGTTTTTAGCGACATGAAAATACTCTCCTCTCGCAAAAAAGAGGGGCCTTATGGCCCCTCTTTCACGAAAAAGAAACGAGCCTTACCACTGGGGCGGGTAGAACTTGTCGACGTTGGCCTTGGTGATGATCTGCTGAGGCAGGTAGGTGATTTCGGCCACCTTCTTGCCGTTGAACCAGTCGGCGGCGGTCTTGATAGTCAAAGCTCCATCGCCTTCAGCGGTCTGGTAGGTAATGGCGAAGAGCTTGCCTTCCTTGACGAGGTCCATGCCGACCTTGCTGTTGCCAGCGGCCGCGACCACCACGTCGGTGCGATTGGCCTTCTTGAGGGCCTCGATGATGCCGATGGCCTGCGCCGAGTCGTCAGCGGCAAAGATTCCCTTGAGATTCTTGTCAAAGCGGGTGAGCCAGTCGCTGACCACCTGGTTTGTCTTGTCGGCTTCAAAACCGGGGGCGTCCTTGACCAGCGTCTTGATCGAAGGGGCGTAGGTCGACAGGGTCGAGATGGGGCCGAACGAGCGGGCGTAGAAGGGGCTGCCGCCGGGGGCGTGCTGGGTGTAAGCCACGCCCAGTTCCTTGGCCGAAGGGCTCTTCTTCTTCAGCTCGTCTGCCCAGACCTTGGAAAGCTTGCGCATTTGGCCGAAGTCGTCCGGACCGGTCCAAGCAATAGCATAGGCCATGGCTTCGGCGGTGGGCAACGTGTTGAAGATGAACAGGGGGATGCCTGCTTCGTTGATCTTGCGGGCCTGCTGGGGAGCGGTCTTGGCATCCAGCGGAATCAGGAAAATCGCGTCAGGCTGTTCGTTGATGGCCTGATCGATCATCTGGTTCTGCACAGCCAGGTCCCAGTTGGGCGACAGGGCCTTGAACTCCATCTTGTACGCGTCGGCGATCTTCTTGGCGCCCAAGGTACAAGCAGTTGTCCACGGATGGTCTCCGTGCACAATGAAGATGACCTTTTTGCCAATGGCGCCGTCGGCGGGAGACTTGGGAAGGTTGATCTTCTTGACTCCCCAGCCGGCAAATTCCATATCGTACCAGTGTAGAGGATCGGTTTCCGGCAGCGCGTCCGGATTAGCGGGTCGCTTGGGAACTTGCTTGATGTCTGTGCTCAAAACGATCAGCGGCTGGCCGTCGCCCGCCAGAATCTTGGTGACATCCACCTTGAGCGACGCGGCCAGATCCTTGGCCGAAGCGGTACCCACGAGGGCAAGTGCCATTACGACAGCCGCAAACAAAACTACAATCTTTTTCATAAAACCTCCTAGTGACATGAGCCGCCATGACTAAGCACGGGGCTTTCCGAAACAGTTCCTCCTTACTTCTGTAATTCCTTAACTAATTCCGGTCGTTGTCCGACCGTCTTTTCATGCTTATAGATGGCGAAAGCCTCGTACAGGACGACGAGCGCCAGAATCAGGCCCGCCAGGAAAATCTTGACCTCGTTGCCCAGGCCAAACAGGATCACTCCGTCGTACAGAATCTCGAGAGCCAGGATGGCAACAAAGGTCTGGATGACGCCCCCCTTGCCGCCCGACATAGCGGTGCCACCGATGATGGCGGCCGAAATGACGTACATCAGCGAGTTCGTTCCCAGGTTAAGAGTCGCGGCCGAACTTTCCATGGCAAACAGCACACCGCCAATGGCTGCCGTGGTGCCCGAAAGGACAAACGCGATGATCAGGGTGCGGTCGGTGTTGATCCCAGCCAACCATGCGGTCGACTTGTTTCCACCAACCATGTAGAAGCTCCGCCCAAAGCGAGTCCGCGACAAAATGATCTGCGCCACCACAACCAAGACAACCGTCACGATGACGCGGGGGGTGATTAAGGGGACGATCTTCCAGCTCAGAAAGTCCGAAACAGCGAAGGCATCAGGCGTGCTCAGCGCGATGGAATTGCCACCCGTCACAAAATAGATCAGGCCCTGCAAGACCGTCATGGTTCCCAAGGTCACGATGAACGAGTTGATCTTGGCCTTGGTGACGAGCAGTCCATTGATGAGTCCGATCAGCGACCCGGCGACAATGGCCAAAGGCACGCTCAATTCGTAACCGACGAACTGCTTGAGCCCCAAGCCGATGATGCCCGACATCGTGATGACCGTGCCAATGGACAAGTCCAGTTGGCCACAGATCATCACGATGGTGAACCCGATGCCGACGCAGGCCGTCATGGCCATGGTCTTCGTGATGGTGGTCAGGTTGAACGGATTGAGAAACTTGGGTGCAAAGAACGCCATGAAGAGGAGCACCACCGCGAAGATGATGTAGATGCGGTTTTTGTCGATGACGGCCAAGAGACTTGTGCCGCTGTTTTTTGTTTTAGCTGTCGTCACGGCCGAGACTCCTCAAGGATTTCGCACTGATGCCCACGACGATAATGAAGATCAATCCGCGGATCATATCTTGTGACAAAGTCGGTATGCCGATCAGCGTCATGATGTTGTTGATGAAGCCAATCACCAGCACGCCGCCCAGGACACCGATAATGGAGCCACGCCCCCCGGCCAAGGTCATGCCGCCGATAACAATGGCCGTGACCGCGCGGAAGTCGTAACCGGCGCCGTTGTAGTAGGCCCCTGTGCGCGACAGTGAAGTGATGGCCAGCCCGCCTACGATGGCCGTGACCGCTGCCAGCACAAAAGCCATACCCACCACGAAGTCCACGTTGATTCCCGAGAAACGCGCGGCCTTTTTGGCAGAGCCCGTCATCTTGAGCTGGGCACCAAACGAAGTCTTGGTGAGGACGAACTGCCCCAGAATCACCAGGACAACCATGAAGACCATGGGGAGGCGAATGTCGAGCAGCGGATTCCCGAAAAGATTGCTGAACACTTCTTGGCGAAAGATGCCATCGAACCAGCCGATGGCTTCCTTGTTGTCGGTGATGGTCTCGGGGTAGATCTGCTTATTGGCCCACACGAGCCGGATCACGCCCAACGTGACGTAGTTCACCGCCAGGGTCCAGATGATGGGGTTCGCCTTGAGCTTGCCCACCACGACGGCATTGATCAGGCCGATCAAGAGGCCCACCGTGGTGGCTGCCAACACGGCCGGCCAAAAGCCATAGCGAAGCATTTCGACCGCAACAATGCCGGTCAGAGCCATGGTTGTGGGAACGGAAAGGTCGGCGTAGTTGCCCGAGTAGGTGACAAAAGCCATGCCCACAGCCACGATTCCCAACAACGAAACGTTGTCGAGGATGTTGAGGAAGTTCGACAACGAAATGAAGTTCTGAATCAGGCCGAGCGCCTGCAGAGCGATGCCGAGCAACAAGAAGAACAGCGCAATGAGGTACACCCCGAACACGTTGACAAAACTGGCAAAGGCTCCAAAGCGGAGCACACGTGTCTGTTCCACTAGACGCCTCCTTCGTAGGCGGCCATGAGCACCGACTCTTCGGTGCACTGTGACCGGGGCATTTCGCGGCTGAACCGACCCTTTCGCATGATCATGACGCGGTCTGCCAGTCCCACAAGCTCAGGCAGGTCCGACGAAATGAGCAAAATGCAGTGCCCCCCGTCGGCCAGCTTTTTGATGGAATCGTGAATGAGCATCTTGGCGCCGATATCCACACCGCGTGTGGGCTCGTCGAGAATAAGCACCCGGGGCTCGCTGGCCATCCACTTGGCCAAGAGGACCTTCTGCTGGTTGCCGCCCGAAAGGTTGCCCACCATGCGGCCGGGGTCGTTGGGACTGACCACCAGCTCGTTCATCAGCCGACCCAACAGCGAGTGGCCACGCTTGGCGAAGTACACTCCGGCGGTGGAGTGCCGGGGAATGATGCCCACGAGGGCATTTTCGCCCACCGTCATGCGCAGCGCCAAACCTTCGGCCTTGCGGTCCTCGGTCAGATAGGCGATACCGACTCTCAGGGCCTGCGCCATCGAGGTGATGTTGACTTCCCGCCCGTCGATGAGCATTTTCCCGGCGTCTTTTTTGTCGAGGCCCACCAAAACTCTCGCCAACTCGGAACGGCCCGCGCCGGCCAAGCCGCAGATGCCGACGATCTCGCCAGCATGTCCCACAAGGTTCAGCCCGTGGAAGAAACCCCAGCGCGAAAGATTCTCGATGCGCAGGATCTCTTTGCCTGGGGTCCGTGCGGCCGTGTTGTGAGTCTCTTCTTTGAGGGTGCCCACCATCATCTGGACGATTTCTTGCCGCGAGGTCTCGCTCATGGCCTTGGTCGCGACCTTTTTGCCGTCGCGCATCACCGTGACCCGGTCGGCAACGCGGTCGATCTCGGGCAGGTGGTGCGAAATGTAGACGACCGCCATGCCCTTCTTCTTCAGGCCATCGATGATGGAAAAAAGCCGCTCCACTTCCTCGCGCGAAAGCGCCGACGTCGGTTCGTCCATGACGAGAATGGAGGGATTGGAGGCCAATACCTTGGCGATTTCGACCAACTGGGCCTCGTGGGGACTGATGTCCTCTACCGGCAGGTCGGGATTGAGGCCCAAGCCAACCTGCTCGAGCCAATACTTGGTCTCGGAACGGAGCTTGGCCTTGTCGAGAAAGCCGAACTTCGTGGGGAGGCGTCCAATCAGCAGATTTTCGGCGATGCTGATCGGCTTGGCGAGGCTCAGTTCTTGGTAGATCATCCCGACGCCGTGCTTCTTGGCGAGGGCGGGAGTATGGAGCGAAACAACCTGGCCGTTGATGGCGATTTCGCCGGTGTAGTCATCGAAGGATCCGGCCAGCATCTTCATCAGGGTGGACTTTCCCGCCCCGTTTTCGCCCACCAAGGCGTGGACTTCGCCGGCCTGGACCTCGAGGCTGACCTGATCAACCGCGAGCGTACCGGGGTAGCGCTTGCTGACCGAGCGCATTTCGAGGGCAAGTTTCACGGGCGCGCCTTCATGTCGGGAATGTCGTACTTGCCCAGTTGGAGCGGGTACTTGCCGTGCTTGCGCACCAGGTTGAGCACAAACTCGTAGCGCTCTGCGCTGCAGTTGCTGGGTATCGAGTGGTCGGACTGCACGATGTAGCCGCCGCCCTTGGCCGCGTTGAGCTTGCGCATCACCTGCGCCTCAAGCTCGGGAAGTGGGTCATTGGCCCAGGCGATGACGTCGATATTGCCGCAGAAGCCCATTTTGTGGCCGTACTGCTTGCGGATTTCGACCACGTCGAGGCCACTCTTGGCTTCGAGGGGGTTGTAGGCGTCGAGTCCGATTTCGATGAAGTCCTCGTAGAGAACGCTGGCGTTGCCGCACCCGTGGTAAATGACCGGAATTCCGGCCTCGTGGCACACTTTGATGATCTGGGCCGTGATAGGCTTGAAGTGTTCGCGCCAAAAAACGGGCGAGAACAGCATGCCGTTGCGGTAGGCGACGTCGCCCCACACCACCATGCCCGCCAACATGCCGTCAGCAGCCTGAATCTGGGCCTTGGTCAGGTCAACCAGAAACTTACCGAGCCGCTTGAGAAAGACGCCAAGCTCATCGGGATACAGCGCCATCCATTCCAGGGCGTTTTCGGTGCCCACCACGCGCCACAGGTACTCGTGGGCTTCGCAGACGTTGCCGTAGACCGGCAGATCTTCGTAGTACGAGGCCACCGTGTCGAACCATGGGGGCGAATTGCGGCTGATGACGTCGCCAATTCCAGCAAGCTGGTTGTCGCCCGCGCTGAAGAACCGGCGCTTGTCGAAGGGATCGTCAAACTGGAAGGCCTCCATCTTTTCGATGGTGTCGGTGTCAAAGTGCTCGTAATACGGCATCTGGACGCCCAGCTTGCGGCGGATGGTCGCCTCGAAGCCCGTTTTGAGGATCACGTCGTCGTCGTGCTCGGAAATCACCTCGAAAGCTTTGATGTGCGGATCCATGTTCGGGGTGACCGTGATCCAGTCGAGGTCGTAATACCGGTAAATATCAACCTCGGGCCCGAGCCCTTTTTCCTTGCGCCAGCGGGCCACAAAAGACGACCAAAAGAAGTCGCTGATCGGAACCTGGTCGCCTTCCTTGTGCGCCAAAGCCGCGTTCATGCGGTTGAGTTTCTTGGAACAGTTTTCACTTCGCTTTAGTTTTGTCATGATTTCTCCTTCCTCAGTCCTGATGGAAACACTCTTCCATGTCGGCCCACCACTCGCCTTCGGCGCGGGTTGACAAGGGGTCCTGCATGGGTTTCATGATGGCCCACCACTCCTGGGTCTTGGCGTCCTCGCCCATGCGCGCCATGTCGGCGTCAAAGTCCTTTCCGACGTACTCGAAGTACGCAAACAAGAAGCCGTCCTTGTGGTAGATGGAATAATTGCGGATGCCACACTCGGTGATTTTGGTGGCCACCTCGGGCCAAACAGCGGCGTGGTACTTCTTGTAGCTTTCCAACACTCCGGGCTGCAACCGGATGACCTGTCCGAATCGTTTCATGCTTTCAGGCTACCACAGATTGACAGCCTGTCAAGAATATTTTCCACTATTATCAACTAATTTACCTTCTTTTTTCCTTTTGGATGCTAAATATTTAATGACTAGCACGCTCAGATACGTCCATGGCGATTTTGGACCAGTCCCAAAGCGACTGAGGACGGTAACGGACTGTCGAGATGTCCTTCATGATAAATTCGACGTGGTTCACCCCTTTACCTGCCTCCAACGCCTTTTCGAGGTTGGCTCTGGCTTCGGCAGGATTCCAGACCTCGTTGGCGAAGATGGCTGGGTTCGGCTTGACGCTCGCCACGTAGTCTGCCCCCAGGGAAGGCATGATACGCCCGTAGTCGTTCCACGGGCTGACGGTAACCTTGCGGAGGTTGGGAATTTGGCGCAGCAGGTGAATCTTGTTCTGAACAGGCTCGCAGCAACCGTAATAGGTCAGCCCAAAGCGCGAAAGCCAGCGCAGGTCGTGGCGAAGGGCGAACTCCCAGGTCATGTCGGGCGACACTTCGGAGAACACTTGGGCGTTGGAACAGCCCCACATGTTGCTTGCTCTGACGTGGTGGGGATCAAAGTCTTTGCCGGGGAGCGCCGACACGTAGCCGTACCCGCCCGAGCCGATGCGCGTGTTGTCGTTGTCGAGGGCCAGCAGGTTCTGCGCCTCAAACTGGTCAAGCTCGACCATCCACGCGTCGACGAGCCGCTCAACGCAGGCGTTCACCAGGTCGGGGTCGTCCACCAGCAGCAGCATGGCTTCCTGCACCCCGGTCCACCGCACCAGATAGTCCCAAGGCGTGAACCAGATGTGGGTTTGCCCCACTTTTTTGACGGGCAGGATGTCGCCAAAAAGGTCGTTCATCTTGGCAAATGCGAGGTCGGTCGAAGCCTGGTCGTGAGTCACCTTGGGCATCTTGATCTTGTCAATGTCTTCAGGGGTGCTGATTTGCACATGGAAGTGCCGTGAGACGATCTCATTGGAGGCATCGGTCTTTTGGACATCGACCTCTTCGTGAATACCAAAGTCGGTGGAATGGATAGACAGGGGGCACTCGAGGTAGGGACTGACGACCATGTCGGCCGGCATATGCTTCCATTGATAGAGGGTGCGCCGAAGGCGGGTTTCAAGCTCGCGCGCCCAAGGGTGAACCGTCTTGAGGGTCAGTTCATCGTCCACGTTCATTTCATGCCAGGGGATCTCGTTGATCCAAACCATGGGGCGTACGGATTTCAGGTCGTTCAGGCGGCGCCAGAGTTCGGCTTTTTCTTGATGTATGGGAAGTGCGGCAAGGGCAGCAAGTTGGTCGCCCAAGCGTTTGAGGGTGTCTTCTTCGGCGGCCTTAAGGGTGAAGTCGGTCAGTTTTTGGGGGTCACTATGGCTTCCGGGGTCGTGCAACATGGGGTTCTCCTCGAGTTAATCCATGTTAAGGCCACCCTCGAGCGCCGTACACTGCCGAAAATATGAAAAAGGTTGCACAAGGTAACTTCCTAAAGATGCGGAAGGTACCGGCGGCGGAAGTCGGAAGGCGTGGTGCCAATCGCTTTTCCAAAAGCTCGGCTGAACGACTTCTCGTCCTCATAGCCGACCAACTGGGCCACCTCGGCGACCTTTTTCTCTTGGCGCAGCAGGGCCAATGCCCGTTTCATCCTCAGATGCAACTGGTATTCCTTGACCGTCAACCCAACCTCGCGGTGGAAGACCCTTGAGAAGTAGTGCGCTTCCATACCGGCTACCGAGGCCAGGACTTCCAAGTGCACCCAGCCGCCGTCGGCCTCGAGCAGCCGCACCAGAACCCTGGCGATACGTGCGTCGTGGCAAGGCTGCAACTCCGTTTGGCGCCCGAGGAGCTCGAACATCAGCTCGAGTGCCGACTCCAAAAGCGCGTCCTTGGTCCCGTCGCGGTCCTGCCAGGAATACGGCACCAGCGCTGTCAGCAGCTGCACCGCAGCCTGAAGCGGCGGGTTGGCGGCCAAGGGAATCGCTAGCACCCCGCGCGTCAGTACCGGCTGCGACACCACGTGGAACCACAAGACTTCAAGCGGGTGCGCGAGGTCTTGCCTCAGTTGGTACGGAGAAAATGCGGGGAACAGGTACGCCGTGTCGTCTTCGAGCGGAAACTCGGCTTCGGGGAGAGTGCAGAACGCCTCGCCACCCCTTTTGATGTACAAACGGTGATACTGGCACCCGGTCACCGACAGCCCCCAATCAGGCGGGCAAACGATGGAACCGGAGGCCAGGACGGAAATCTCTAGAGCCAAGTGCCCCCCGGATGTCTCTATTCCGCAGGATCCTGGTTTCCCTGGAAGCCCTTGGTGGTGTACGGTCCCTGACCGTTGTAGAAGCGCCCCAGCCACACGTCCCATGGCACCGTCGCTTCTCCAAAGTTGCAGGAAACGTAGCGGTGATGCAAGTAGTGAAAGTACGAGCCGGTGATGAACTTGCCCTCGAACAGCGGGCCCTCAAAACCGTGATGCCCATTGGCGGGTGACAGCCCGGTGCAAATCGAGTTGAAGAAGAAGTGCAGCGGGTGCGACGGGAGCACGAAGTGGATGGCGGTGGAACTGAAGTACAGAAAGGCCTCGACGGGGTGCATCGACAAGCCTGACCAAGGACCAGGATTGGGGTTGCGGTGATGCACCGAGTGGACGGCAATCATCAGCGGCTTCCAGTGAATCAGCCGATGAATGAAGTAAAAGTGGGTTTCGCGCCACAGGGGAATCAGGAGGAAGAAAGCCACAAACCAGACGGGGTTCGCTTCCCAGACCAAGGTGGGGATCCAGCCGTTGGCCGCACACCACAGGTAGGCCACTTCCCACAGCGTCCATGACAGGCCGCCGTAGATGCAGGTGTGAAAAATGTTGTCGAGCACTTGGTTGCGGAACAGGAACTTCTTGCTTCCTTTCTCTTGCCACTTGGGATGGTATTTGCGGTCACTCCCATGAAGTTTCCAAGTATAGAGAACCAAGTGGTAGCCACCATAGACGATCCAAATCATGGCAAGGTTGCGTACCAGCATCAGGGCGATCCAGTCGGGGCTGAGGGTCTTGCAGACTTCGGCCGAAGGAATCAGGAACAACCAGGTGACGGCCGCAAGGACGACGTAGAGCAAATGGTAAGGCCAAAGGTAACCGGGCCAACCGAACAGCCACTTGAGGATCTTGAGCGGCCGCAACGGCCACTCGAAAATCGGGGCGTATTTGACGCCGTAAGGGGGCCGCCACTCCCCTTTCTCGTTGCGTGTACCGAACTCGTCTGCCATTTCTTCACCCATCCTTAGGTCAAGGCTACCATGCCTTGGTAAATTGTCAAGCTAAATATTCAGCTTGACATTTGATAAATATGCGTTATGCTTTTGATGAAATTAACCAGACCTCGAATCAGGAGTGGAAAATGACAGGACAACAACGAATCCGCGCCGCGGTGGCGCACCGGGAATCCGACAAGGTTCCCGTTGACATGGGTGCCACGCCCAGTTCGGGCATTTCGGCCATTGCCTATTCACGGGTCATGGATTACACGGGGCTCAAGGGGACGACCGACATCTACGATGTGGTGCAGCAGCTGGCCCAACCCAACGACGCATTTCTCAACCGCTTTGGGGTCGACGTGGTCGATATCGGCCGGGCGTACGACACCGAAGACAAGGACTGGTATTCCATCACCATGGCCAACGGCAAGCCTGCCCGCTACCCGGCCTGGTTCCGCCCTGAGGCACAACCCGGTGGCGGCTGGCGGGCCAAGCACCCCGATGGCACCGCCATCGCCCACATGCCCGAAGGCAGCGCGTTCTACGACCAGACGTGTTTTCCTTACCTGGATGCCTACCCCAGTGACTACCGCGACCTCGACAAGGCCATGGACAAGGTGTTGTGGTCGCACCTGGTTCACTCCCCGTGGAAATATTCCGGTCGGCCCGGCTTCTGGGACGACCTGCGAAAGCGGACGCTGGCGCTCCGGGCCTCGACCGACAAGGCTCTCATGGTGGTGGTGGGGTGCAACCTATTTGAGTGGGGCACCTTTTTGAGGCGTATCGACAACTTCCTGATGGACCTTTTGGCCGAGCCCGAGGAGGTTGAAAAGCTGCTCGACGCCTTGATGGAGCGCCATCTAGCGACCCTCGAGAAAGTGTGCGCCTCGGTGGGCGACATTGTCGATGTGGTGCGCTTCGGAGACGACCTGGGCACCGATTCCGGCTTGTTCATGAACCCCGAGATCTACCGCACCCTGTTCAAACCCCGTCACACCCAGCTGTGCACGTACGTCAAGAAGCACAGCAAAATGGCGACGTTTTTGCACACCTGCGGCTCGATCGCACCCCTCATCCCGGACCTGATCGAGGCCGGTTACGACATCCTGAACCCGGTACAGACCAACGCGCGCGATATGGACCCAGCCACCCTCAAGAAGGACTTCGGCAAGGATGTGACTTTCTGGGGCGGTGGTGCCGACACCCGGAGCGTTCTCAACAACGGCACTCCGGCGTCGGTTCGCAAGCACGTGATCGAGCGGCTGGAGATCTTCAGCCCGGGCGGCGGCTTTGTGTTCAACCCTGTGCACAACCTTCTGCCCGACGTGCCGCCGCAAAACATCGTCGCGATGTTCGACGCGGTCGCTGAGTTCAACAAGTAACTGGCCTCAACCTGCTCCTTGCATCGTTGGTCCAAAGCTGGTAAAATATTTATCAGACGAGGACGCCATGGCAAAAGTAACACTGAAGGATGTCGCCGAGGCGGCAGGGGTTTCGATCACCACGGCTTCCTTTGTTATGACGGGCAAGGGTCGCATCTCGACCGACATCCGGCAGAAGGTTCTCGAAGCGGTCGAGACCCTGGGTTACCGCAAGTCGAACAAGAGCGAGCCCGAGGTGAAGCCCCAGTCGGTAATTGGCATTTTGTTCAGCATCGACGCGGAATGGGCCATGACCTTTGGGTTTGTCCGCCCCATCCTCGAAAGCATCGACAGTTTCTTCTCGATCCGCGGTCACACTGTCGTGATTGTTCCCATCAGCGAGCATTTGGC
This sequence comes from Spirochaetales bacterium, assembly GCA_037142615.1. GTDB lineage: Bacteria > Spirochaetota > Spirochaetia > JABEVK01 > JABEVK01 > JAIFLN01. The sequence continues at coordinate 107,555 of JBAXAI010000010.1, forward strand.
CGCCGACGAGATCTTTCGGCGCATTGACAGTTTGGGCTGCCAAGGGCTGTTTTCCCTGCACTACGGGAACGACGCTCTGTTTACCAAGCTGGAAAGCCGGGGCACGCCGGTGGTGCTCATCATGAACGGCAACTTTCAGAGCCGGTTCTCGACGGTTTGCGTCGATGACTTTCAGGGGGCCTACGAAGGGGCTATCCACCTGCTCCAGGCTGGTCACCGCAAGATCGTGTTCATCGACATCGAGCGTGAGGGCCTGCCCATGCTGTCGATCGACCGGTTCATCGGCTTCAAAAAGGCCATCGACGAGTTCGACGTGCCCATCAGCGACATCGAGCGCCTCACCTACGACCCGCGCGACCACGAGTACCTGCGCAACCGCCTGCGGGCGACTTTTGCCGTGCCGGAGCATCCAACGGCCATTTTTGCCCTCGATGACGACATCGCCGCGCGCACACTTTCTGTTCTCACCGAGCTTAAGATCCTGGTACCCAAGGATGTGTCTCTGATTGCGCCAGGCGACCTGAACGACTACAGCCAGGAGCACACGCCGCGAATCAGCACCATGCAGATCGATACCAGCCTGATGGGGACGATTGCCTGCGGCATCATGGAAAACCGCCTCAACCGGAGTGCGGCAGGAATCAACGTGCTCAAGGTGAAGCAGCAACTGATTCTGCGCGGTTCCACCCGCCCCTTCGACTCTGGTTTCTCGCGCATCCAAGGGAAGAAGCCGTCGCAGTTGTCGCCGCGCGAAAAGGCGCTGGCCGCCTTCAACCACGTTGAGACGGGCGCTGTGCCGAAATGGCTGGGTGCCTCACCCGAGTTTTTGGCCAAAGTCGGCGCCGAAATGGGGCTCGACGAGGACGGCTTTCGCCGGCGTATCGGCGATGACTTCCGCCGTGTCGAATCGCTCATCGGCGGCGCAGGCTCACGGTGGCGCAGCCCCTTTGGCCACGACAGACGTCTGGTCGGTTACGGTCAGCCCACCGTGAAACCGCTGCTCGAGCGCCGCACCCTCGCCGCCTTGAGGGCCTTTCCGTGGCCTGATCCTTCGTCGGCCGACATCAGCGCCATCGCCGAACGGGCACGGCTTCAGCACGGCGAGTTCGCCATCCTGGGTGGGGAATGGTCGCCCTTTTGGCACGACGCGATCGACTTCATCGGCACCCAGGAGCTGTACTACCTGATGTACGACGATCCCGATTTTGTGCTGGTGCTGCTCGAGCGCATCGTCGACTACTACGTCGCTGTGACGGCGGCGACCTTCGAGACGGCGGGCAAGCACATCGATATCTTCTTCCTAGGAAACGACTTTGGCGGGCAAAACGGACCACTGTTCACGGTCGACCAGTTTGAACGCTTTATTGCGCCTTCGCTCAAGCGGCTTGCCGACCTGGGGCATCGCTACGGCAAGAAGGTGATGTTGCACTCCGCAGGGGGCATACGACCGCTGGTGCCCGCGATTATCCGCTCGGGGGTCGATGCCTTGCACGGGTTACAGCCCGACTGCGCCGGAATGAGCGCGCTCTCGCTGAAAAAGGACTATGGCACGCGGATCTGCCTCAGCGGGGGCATTGATGCCAAGGACCTGCTGCTCAACGGCACGCCAAAGACCGTGCGAGCTGCCACGCTGGATCTGCTGAAGGTCTTCGCGGTGGGCGGTGCCTACGTGGCCGCACCCAGCCACGAGGCGCTGCTGGCCGATACCCCCGTCGAAAACGTGCTGGCCCTCTTTGACGCGGTTACGGAGTTTGAAGAGGATGCACACGGGAAGTAGGAGTTGCTGTCGCTGAGGTCAGGTTTCCAAAGCCCTGGCAAAGGCCAGCAGGTTCTCCTTGGGCGTGAACTTGGCTCCTCCTTCAGCGACGGCACGTCGTCCTCAACGGCCTGCGGGGTGCCCCGGTGCGGGCGAGGAGCGGCAGCAGGTCGGTGACGTTGGGAAGGCGGTTGATTGCGCGTTCGCAAGGGGTCATAGGGTCATAGGGTCCTCGTGCCTCTAGAAGACACCCGGACTTCCCGGATCGAGTGTTGTGTTCTTGCCCTCGCCGAGCTGCGATCTCAGTAGAAGGCTCCTCCCACGTCGAGGCTGAGCACGGGACCGGCCGACGGACCAGCCAGAGCTTGATCGAGCCGAACTCCAACGGCGAGGGGGGCCCGCAGCAGAATCGGGACCGCCCCCGAGCGGAAGTTCAAGGCGATGCGGGTGTAGAGGTTGTCGAGATAGCGCCCGTCCAGCCATAAGCCCTGGTAGCCCGACTGCAGGTCGAGGCTGTTGGCAAAGCCGATGCCAGGAAGGTCGCGGCGGATCGGCACCGAAAAGCCAAAGTTCACGTCACCTTGAACCAACCAAGTCGATGCGAGGTTGCTGCGAACAAGCGCCGGGGAAACCTGGTAGGGCACGTCGCCGAGCCAAAGTGAACCGTCGCTGGGCAAGGGGCCCGCAGTGCCCAAGGTTAGGGCCCCATTGGTGACTGCCACGCCCGAGACGGTGGCCGAGGTACGCCAGAACGGCAGAATGACCGACAGGCCGGCCCCGCCGAGTCCTGCCAAATCGACGCCGTTCCAGGCGGTCTGGGTCTGGAAACCCCACTGTTCGCCCGAAAAGTCCACGGGTCGCAAGTTTTGGTAGATCGCCTGGACCCCGAACGGCACCGCCACCCGGGGCGATGCGAATCGATAGGCAGCGCCGTTGGCAGGGCCACTGGCGGCGAGCAAGGCCCCGACATCCGCCATCCACGACAGGGTATCCGAGACTCCGTACCAGGTATCGACCACCGAGACCCGGGTGCCGGTCTTGCGGACATCCTCACCACGCTCGGGATAACCGACCAGCCGGTCGAAGGCCGAAAAAGACCAGTCTACAGACCCAGCGGTGGAAGTGAGATCCAGATTCCACTCGGCAAAGTTCGAGGTCCAAAGCCACGCGGCGCTGGTCGCCAAAGCCAGCGTTTCGGTCGGGTCACTCGCAGTGGTGCCCACTCCGGCGCCGCGAACGAGGTTCGCGACATCGCTGAGGTCGGTGGCGTGCGGATTGAGAACAAACGTCGGGTAGCGGAACTGGGGAACCAGGGCCCAGAGCCACGGGGAATAGGCTTCGGCTCGCTGCTGCGGGAGCCGGTCGTAAGCGCTGGGCCGCGCGAGCTCGTCGGGGCCGAGCGGTACCTGCGTCACCGGCACCGAGGTCGCCGGAAGGTCGGGCAGTTCCATCAGGCGATGGCCCTGCGCCTGCCCCGAAACCGCGTACACCTTGCCCCCAGCCGCCACCGGGTACTGAACTCCCCCGCTGACCGCCGGGTAGGTGGTGATTTGGTCACGCTCGAGCACGCCGAGTTTCAAAAACGTGCGATCGTTGTCCCAGGCGAACCAGACCCGCTGCCCGTCGCTGCTGATTTGCCGTATCCCCTGCAGTCCCGCACCCTCGACGATCGAAACCGCCCGGGTTGCCGGATCGACAAAGGCCAGTTCCTGCTGGCCATCGCGCTGGAGCAGGAACGAGACGCGGCCGTCGTCGAAGGCGGTCGGCGCCGCAGGAACCAGGCGTTCGGTGCCAGCCAGAAGCACCGTTTCCACTCCGCCCTCGAGGGCAACCAGATCCATCGTGTAGCCATGGACCCGGCAGGCCACCAAGCCCTCGCCAAGGTACGAGGCCTCGACAAGGTGCGCGGGGAACACTTTACCGGTGGGCCTTCCGGCCTCCAAGTCCCACTCGGTGAGCACGGCCGTCGACAAGGCGCCGTCGGCCTCGGACCGACTGATCAGCAGCCGCCGACCGTCGGGCGAGACCGCGAGGCGGTTGGCGTACTTGCCCAACTCGGTGAGCAGGACAGGCTTGCCGTCGCGGCGGGTCCAAAGGCCCCGGTAGTCGGACCAGTAGAGCTTCTCGCCCCAGGCCGCGGTGGCGACAATGTAGCCTGGGCCGTCGTCCACGGGCTTCAGATCGACGCGGAGGGCCTGTCGGGGTTGCATCCAGAGCCGGAAGTCTTCCCAGGCCTCGGCCAGGCTACGGCCATAAGCCGTCCGGAAGGCGCCCTGGAACCACAGAAAGTCCTCGAGGCCCCCCGCGCGGCCGAACGCGTGAAAAAGCTCGGCGTACTTTTCGAGCCCGTAGGTGTCTTGCAGGTAGCGCGAAAACCAGCCGCCCCAACTGTAGAAGCTGCCCGAGGGGTACCCGGTGGTGGCGCCGGCGGTTTCGGTGAAGGTCGGCCACCGGTTCTCGACGATGGCCTGCTGAAGAACCGACGCGAACGCCGCATCGTTGGCCCTGCCAAAGCCGTCGGCGCTCTCGAAGCTGACGGTGACGCCCTCGACGAAGTTGGCCGGAGTCCAGTACATGGCCGGGTAGAGGGCGTCGCCCAGCAGCGCCACCAAAAAGCTGCCCAGGCCCTCGGTTTGCATCAGCGAAACCGCGTGCACAAGCTCATGCAGAAACAGCTTTTTCAGGGTGTCTCGAAAGAGAGCGAAACCCGAGTTCGGGCTGATCGGCGCTTCGTACAAGACAATCCGGATCGACGGAATCGACGTGAAGTAGCCGTTCAGGTCGTCAGTGTCGGGGGTGAGCACCACCGGAATATGGAGGTTCGTCGGAACCCCCAGTTTGGCCGCCACCTCGGCGTACAGCTCCTCGGCCTCGCCGGTAAGCAATTCGGCAGCCGCCTGCGACTGGGGTGGAAAGATGAACGTGAAGTGCTCAGTCTTCAGCGTGAGCAAGGGGCGGCCGTCGCGGAACACAGGGCCGGCTCCCAAGGTCGAGACTGTCAGCAAGAAAAGACCAAGGGAAACCAGAAACGAACGAATGGTGAACATGGCGTACTCCCGATGCAACCTTAATAGGCGTTGGGTAGGTCGTCTTTCAAGAGCGGCGTCACAAACCCCATAGCCGAAGCGCAGAGGTTGAACTGACGGTCCAGGGTCCAGATCTCCAAGGTGGAGGTTCGAGACGTGCCAGCCCACTCCAATGCGGTGGCAAGATGCAGGGCATCCAAGGTGCGCAGGACCAAGGGGAACGAACCCTCAGCCCGCCGGTGAGCGACCGAGTTTGGAGGGTTCGCTCGAGGACCCGGGCGACCTCGATCCACAGCAACCGGCTTGATCCAACTTCGGCCTCGCGTGGCACCTGGAGAAGTTGGTCGTTCCCCTCTAGCAAGAACGCCAGCACGACGCTGGTGTCGAGGTAGACTCTCAATGGTCTCCGCGCTCAGTCGCCAGGAGGGCCAGCGTGTCAACTTTGGGAAATCCAGCCAAGTTCGGCCTGACGGGGTGAAAGGGGCCCGAGGGGCTCGACTCGACTAGGTCGTCCTCTTCGTAGGGGATGATCCTGGCCACCGGCTTGCGCCGGTCGGTGACAACGACGGTCTCACCACCAATGACACGCCGGAGATTCTCAGAAAGGTGCGCCTTGAGCGAGGAAACCGGAGTGACCATAGGGTCAAGTATGAGGTCACAAAAGGAAGTTCAGTCAATCCCGTACTCCTTCAGAATGCACTTCTCGCTGTCGATCACGGGAATCATCTCTTCGATGAAGGCGCTTTCGTTGTCGGGAATCTCGCTGATGATCTCTTGCATCGAGTCGAGGTACTCGGTCTCGCGGTCGTCGATGAGCAGCTGGCCGCTCTTTTTGGCCGCGCGGAGGAGCTCGATGCCCTTGAGAGCGGCGCGCTTACCGGCTTCGACGTGGTTCTTCGAGGCCACGACTTCCTTCGAAATGGCGATCACCGCGTCGGGCGACAGCACCAAGGCCTGGGGGTCGGTGTAGATGTCGGAGTCAACGAACAGCTTTTGCAGCACGGCCGCGTTGCCGCTGGCGATCGAGGTGTTCATCAGGCGGGTGTCGTAGATCAACTGTTCCATGTACACGGTGGGGGCGTAGCCGCCGAGCAGCTTGATGTTCTGCACGCTCTCGTTGCTCCACAGGTCGGCCATGGCGGCGGCGATGTTTCCCACGGGACTCATATGCGCGCAGGCGGCTGTTTTGCCTTCCATCGAAATGGGGATGCCGGCGATGGCCTTCATGAAGGGCCCTTCGTAGCCGCAGTCCTTGCTCGGCCCCACGGCACCGGCCTCGTAGGCGGGCAGCGTGCGCACCACCGAGATCACTCGGTCGATGGCGGCGAACACGCGGGGAATGTACTTCTTTTCGGCCAGGACCATGGCGGTGTTGGCAAACCCGCAGGCCGTGTCACCACCGGCTACTCGGCCGGTTTCTTTGGCGATCTGCACGATGTTCTTCCACAAGAACTGCATGTCGCGCACGCCGAGCACGGTGAGGGCAAACATGGCGCCCTTGATGTCGCAGTACATGAGCGCTTCGTCGTGCACCTCCTTGCCACCGGTGCTTTCGATCGACAGCATATCGCCACCGGCCAGGGCCCCGTCGCGGAACAGCTTGTACATCGAGTCGAGCAGTTTGCTCGAGCGCAGCAACGGGGGACGCTCGAAGTCGCGGGCGTCGTTCGGGGTCAGGCGGATCTCGCCGTTGATGCCGTTTTTGGCGCGGTGGTCGGCACAAACGTCGGCCATGATTTTGGTCAGCTCGATGCCGATTTCGGGCTGCATGGTCATTTCGAGCAGGGTTTCGAACTCGAACACGACGCCCTTCTGGCCCAACTCGTGGGCCCGTGTGAGCGCCTCGTCGATGATGCTGCGGTAGTGCTCGCGGATCTCGGGCATGGTGGTCTTGCTGATGGTGATGGGGGGCAACGTGAAGTTGAGCTCGGGGTAAACCGTGCCGCCGCCGATCACCAAACCATGGCTGGTGGTAACGGGTCGGGGGGCAAAACCGAACTTGAGTCCGGCGGCGTTGTCGATGGCCAGTTTGCTGAAATGCATGAAGTTCCTCCAAGGGTCGCTGATAAGTTCAGGTTAACCCTTGGAAACCTTGCCGTATTGGACAACCTTACGAAGTCTGGGACATTCGTGCGGTGAACAGTGTCGTGGTGAGCCTACCCCACCAATTCCACATCGTACGCCGCAAACCAACCGTCGACGGTCAGAAGCGGCAGCTTTTCCAGCTGGCTCTGGGCGATGAGCAGCCGGTCGAAGGGATCTTTGTGATGCCACGGCAGGCGGACCACCTGCGCGGTGTGCTCGAGCCGGATGGGCAACAACTGGATGCGGTTGAGTTCCATCTGCTGCCGCACGAAGCTCTCGGGCTCGCCCCCTTTGAGAACCAGTTTGCCGGTCGAAGCCTTGAGGAAGACTTCCCACACGCTGGCCATGCTCAGGTAGAGGGTGTTTCCGGGATCCCGGAATAGGCGCAGCCTTACCCCCGTCAGCCTCGGATCTTCGTTGATCGCCCAGAGGAAGATGTGCGTGTCGATCAGAAGGTTCACGGCATGTACTCCGCAAACTCCTCGGGTGTTTCGTCGAAATCGTCGGCCATCCAGATCAAACCCTTGGCGGTGCCGAGTTTGCGCTCACCGAGCTGCGAGGGTTCCAGGGGGACGATTTTGACCAGCGGTTTGTTGCGCCGGGCGATGATGACCTCTTCGCCCTGCAGTGACCGCTCGATCAGCGCCGACAAGTGGGCCTTGGCTTCGTGAATGGTGACGGTACTCATGCCAATAGAGTAACAGGACCAACTCAGTTGGTCAACTTCGCAAACCTACCCCTTGGGCGGTCGTCGCCAGAACAGCACGTTGCCCGTCACGGCGTGAAAAGTCTCGGTGCTCAAGAGCGTCGAGAGCAGCGAGCGCACGCTGTCGGTGGTCGTGTTGGGCGTTCGCATGCGGGCCAACATCAACTGAGCCACGATGGCGAACGTGATGGCCACGACGATGAGCACCTGCAGCGGTGCCGCCGAAGGGAGCCAGGTCAGAGGGGTTTCCTGCAGAAAATCGTAAACCGCACCACCGAGCAAGGGCCCCACCGAGGTAGTAAGGCCAAACCACGTCCAGAACCAACCGGCGTAGGCCACGCGGTGGTCGGGGTGCGACAGGGTGATCATGAACTGGCCGATGCCTTCCCAGTACGCCGGGGCCAGCAGCCCAATGATGAGGGCCGAAAGAGGTATCAGGTACCAATAGGTCGTCGGCCCCATGAACAGGTAGGGAATCCAGGCCAGCACAAAAAAACCGCCGACAACCACGACAGCGCGCCGACCGATCGAGTCCATCAGGCGGCCCCAATGCGGCACCATCAGCACCCAGGTGCCTTGGCTGACGACAAACCCGATACCCAGCCAGATGGGAGTGGCCCCCGCTCCTTTGGGGTCGACCACAAAGGGAGCCAGAAAGGGGCTCGCCAGCGTGAACGAGATCAGGAATCCGCCGACGCACAGGCAGAAGCGACGGAAAGGTTTATCTTTGAGCGGCACCAAAAACGACGAGAAATCAAGCTTGGGCACCTGGCCCTGGAGCGGATCGGGAGCGCGGATCTGGGTCAGCACTTCGAGGGTGCCCGAGGTGCCCGCGATCAGGTACAGAAGGCCGTAGACCACGAACACCTGGGTCAGGAACTGGTCGATCATCAGCGTGGCCAAAAAGAAGAAGACCATGTTGATGGTCTGAACCAACGCCGACCGCTTGCCAAAAAAGCTGGCCCGGATGCTGTCGGGAATCAGGTCGCCCATCCATGCCCACCACGCCGAGGCGCCCAGCGAGTTGCCCACCGACGAGGCCACCGACGCGACAATGACAATGAGCACGGCCTGGCTTTTGGGACCACCGGCCGCCACCCAAAAAGCGGCCCCGGCCACAGCAAAGGCGCAGACCCGCGAAAACAGCGTGGTCCAAAACCACAACAGGCGCCGCTCGCGGAACACCCCCACCAGCAACACCGACACCAGGTTGAGGGCGCCCGCCAGGTTGACTCCGCCGACCAAGGCACCCAGCAAAAAAGCGCTGCCGCCGAGGTGGACTTTGACGAGCACGGTCAGGATTTGTTGGGGCGTCGCCAGCACAAACCAGAAGATATTGAACGCGGCGGTGGCCATGCAAAACTGCAGGGCCTGCTTCAATTCGGGGTGGTTGACATCCCACTTCATTTCGGGGTGTGTACGTTCACGCATCCTATCGGTTTAGGGCTTTTGGGGCCAGAATGTCAATCGGCCAACTTAAGGTCCCGTCCCGACAACCGTGCAGGCGTTGTCGCGAAACCACAGGACCGCTGCGCCGAAGTGGTGGGCTCCGTCGGTGGGGGGACACGACCAAGTCACCTGCGAACCCGGCGCCAACACGGCCAGGTAAGCTTCGTGGCCGGATTCAAAACCCTTGCAACCGAAGGCCGTGACGGCGGTGCACGAGGCGACTTCGCCCGAAAACACCACCCGGCGGGCGTTCAGCACGGTCAGTAGAAAGGTGTTCACCGCGACCTCGCGTGCTTGGCCCGGGCGTCGGCGACGCTGCCCACCATCGAAAACGCGCTCTCGGGCAAGTCGTCGTGGGCGCCGTCGAGGATCTCTTCAAACGAGCGCAGGGTGTCTTCGAGGGGAACAAACGCGCCGCTCAGGCCCGTAAAGTGCTCAGCCACCGAAAACGGTTGCGACAGGAACTTCTGGAGCTTCCTGGCCAGGAACACGCTCTTGCGGTCTTCGTCCGAGAGTTCGTCGAGCCCCATGATGGCGATGAGGTCCTGCAGGTTGCGGTACACCTGAAGGGTCTCTTGCACCCGGCGCGCGACGTTGTAGTGGCGCTCGCCGACGTTTTCGGGGGTCAGCAGCCGCGAAGTAGACGCCAGAGGATCGACGGCCGGGTAAATGCCGATTTCGACTAGCGCCCGGCTCAGGTTGGTGGTGGCGTCGAGGTGGGTGAAGGTGGCCGCTGGCGCAGGGTCGGTGTAGTCATCCGCAGGAACATAAACCGCCTGCACCGAGGTGATCGAACCGTTGCGCGTCGAAGTGATGCGTTCCTCGAGTTCGCCGAACTCGCTGGCCAGGGTGGGCTGGTAACCGACGGCCGACGGCAGACGACCGAGCAGCGCCGACACCTCCGCCCCGGCCTGCACAAAGCGAAACAGGTTGTCGATGAACAGCAGCACGTCCTTTTTGTCGCCATCGCGGAACTCTTCGGCCACGCTCAGCGCACTCAGGGCCACCCGGGCCCGGGCGCCCGGTGGTTCGTTCATCTGGCCGAACACCAGCGCCGTGCGGTCGAGCACGCCCGACTCGCGCATTTCGGCGTACAGGGCCGTGCCCTCACGCGTTCGTTCACCCACCCCGCAGAACACCGACAGGCCTCCGTGTTCGCGCGCGATGTTGTGGATCAGTTCCATGATCAAGACGGTCTTTCCCACCCCGGCCCCGCCAAACAGGCCGATCTTGCCACCCTTCTGGTACGGGGCGAGCAAGTCGATCACTTTGATTCCCGTCACCAGGATTTCGTTGCCGGCTGTGAGGTCGATGAAGGCCGGGGCCGGCCGGTGAATCGGCGAGCGCTTTTCGGCGTGAATGGCCCCCAGGTGGTCCACGGGCTCGCCCACGACGTTCATAATGCGGCCCAATGTGGCACGCCCCACCGGTACGGTGATCGGTCCGCCGGTATCGACCACCTCAAGGCCGCGACTCAGGCCGTCGGTCGAATCCATGGCGATCGTGCGCACCAAGTGGTCGCCCAGATGCTGAGTCACTTCGAGCACCAGCGGGCCGACGGTGAGCGCGTGAAAGATCTCGGGAGGCTCGCGGTTGTCGAAGCGCACGTCGACCACGGGGCCGAGAACCTGAACCACTTTGCCGTTCATCGGCGCCTCCTTCGCAGGGCTTCTTTGCCCGAAATGATCTCGATCAGGTCGCTGGTGATGGCCCCTTGCCGCGCCCGGTTCTGCTGCAGATGGTACCGGTCGGCGAGGTCACGGGCGTTGCGCGACGCGTTGTCCATGGCGGCCATGCGCGCGGCGTGCTCACTCAGCCGGGCGTGGGTCAGGGCCGAGTCCCACAGCAGGGCCAACCAAGCACCCAGGGCGCGCTCGGCCTCCTCGGGAGCCTCCAACACCAACGGAAGGCCCGAGGGGGCCGTTGCGGTTTCGCCCGGTTCCCGCCACGGGACCAGCCGAAGCGTGCGGGTGTCTTGCTTGAGCGTCGACGTGAAGTGGTTGTGCAGCAGGTACAACTCGCCGAGGTCTCCACTGTGCAACTGCGCGACGAGAGTTTCGTTGGCCGGCAGGTCGACCACTGCGAACCCCAGCCGCGTGGCCGCTTTGGCAACCTTGACGCCGTGGCAAACCGTTTCGACACGGAATCCCTGGGCCTGTCGTTCGGCCACCAGAGCCACCAGAGCCCGGATCACGGCCTGGTTGGAAGGGCCGCAGAGCCCCTTGTCGCCGCTGTAGACCACCACAAGGCTGGTGCGCTGCGGGTTCTCGGCTGGCGGTAACAGCCGGGCGAGTTCACGGGCGAGTTCGCCCAGCGCTTGGTCCATCCGCCGCAACGCCGCGACTTGCGGCAACAGCCGGCGCAACTTGACGGTGGCAATCTGGTTCATGGCCTGCATCACCTTCTGCAGGTTGTTCAGGGCACCGATTTTCTGCTTCAGGTCGCGGGCTTCAGCCATTTTTGACCTCGGGCACGGCGACTTCGCGGGCGGTCACTTTGCCGGCTGTCGTGAGGGTCTGGGGGTTGAACCCGGGCGAGTTTTGGCTGACGGCCAAGGCCAGGTTGAGCGCCGCCCGGTCGGCCCCGGGTGCGCTCTGGGCGACGAAGGTGGCTCCAAAGGCCTCGAGCTGAGTGCGGACTTCGGCCAGAAGCTCGGGCGTAAACGCCCCCCGGGCCCGTAACCGTGCCATAAAGTCGGCGCCAGGACCGTCGAGCCACGCGGACAATTGCGTCTGGTAGCTGGCGGCGACCGCGCTCGGGTGACCATCCAAAAAGCCGTTGGTGCCCGCCCAGAGGAGGACAACCTGATGGAACACCTCGACGGGGGCGAACTGCTCCTGCTTGAGCAGTTCGGTCAGGCGTTCCCCGCGATCGAGCTGCGCCCGCGTGGCCGGGTCGAGGTCGCTTGAAAACTGCAAGAAGGCGGCCAATTCGCGGTACTGAGCCAAATCGATCCGGAGCGAACCGGCCGTCTGCTTCATCGCCTTGACCTGGGCATCGCCGCCAACGCGCGACACCGAAATGCCGACGTTGACCGCCGGTCGCAACCCCGCGTTGAACAAACCGGTTTCGAGGTAGATCTGGCCGTCGGTGATCGAAATCACGTTGGTCGGGATGTAGGCCGACACATCGCCTTCCTGGGTTTCGACGATGGGCAGTGCCGTGAGTGAGCCGCCGCCGCGCTCGTCGCTGAGTTTCGCCGAGCGTTCGAGCAGGCGGGAATGCAGATAAAAAATATCGCCGGGGTAGGCCTCGCGGCCTGGCGAGCGGCGCATCAGCAGCGACAGTTCGCGCCACGCCTGGGCGTGCTTGGTCAGGTCGTCGTACACCACCAGCGCGTGTCGACCGTTGTCGCGAAACTCCTCGGCCATCGCTGTGGCCGAATAGGGCGCCAGATACTGCATCGAAGCGGGGTCCGAAGCGGTCGCCGAGACAACGGTGGTGTACTCCAGCGCCCCGTAACGCCGCAGGGTATCGACCAAGCGCACGAGCGACGACCGCTTTTGGCCGATGGCGACGTAGAAGCAAGCCACCTGCTCGCCGGGCACCGAGGTCTTCTGGTTCAAAATGGTGTCGAGGGCGAGCGCGGTCTTGCCCGTGCGGCGATCACCGATGATGAGCTCGCGCTGGCCCCGGCCGATGGGAATCAGCGCATCGACAACCTTGAGGCCGGTCTGCAACGCCTGGAAGATGTTTTGCCGCTCGACGATGCCAGGACCTTTGGCCTCGACACGGCGAAACCCGCTGTTGACCAAGGGCCCCAACCCGTCGATGGGTTGCCCCAGAGCGTCGACGACCCGGCCCAACAGGCCCTCGCCTACGGGAACCTCGGCGACGCGGTTGGTGCGGCGCACGAGTTGGCCTTCTTTGACGTGTTCCGCCCCAGCAAACAGAATAACCCCGACGGTGTCCTGCTCGAGGTTCATCACCAGCCCGCCGACAGCGCCGGTGGGCCCGGCTTCGATCTCGACCAGCTCGCCGCTCAGAATGCTCTCGAGACCCCACACCTGGCAAATGCCGTCGCCCGCAAGGACGACCCGCCCGACCTCGGCTTCGGCCAACGTGGGGGCGAACCCGGCGATGCGCCGCTTAAGGACCTCGAAAATCTCCTGGGGCCGCAGTTCGTCACTCATGGGCGGCCCCAGTGACGTGGGTCCGCAGGCCGCGCAAACGGCCCGAAAGCGACGCGTCGAGCAGTTTGTCGCCCCAAAAAAGGCGCAACCCGCCGCGAAGGCCCTCGTTCTGCCGCACTTCCAGCCGGACGTCTTTTTTCAAGCGGGCACCGAGGTGGACCCGAAGTTGGGCAAGCTCTTCATCGGCCCAGGGAGTCGCCGTTTCGACCAGAACGGGAAGCACCTCCGCCCGGGCGTCCAGCAGCCGCTGCCAGGCGCTTTTGAGCCACAGCAGAGCCGGCAGCCGGTCATTTTGAGCCAGCAGGCCCAGCCAGCGAGCCGTGGTGGGCGATACGCCGGGGGCAAAGGCCGAGTCGACCAACAGCCCGTCGGTCGAGCGGTCGCTGCAGTGGGTTTCGCAGTAGTCACGGAGCCCCGGCACCGACTCGAGGAGGCGAACCACGCGCTCAACGTCGGCCGTCGTCGCGTCGAGGGTGCCGGCCTCGTCGGCCACCTCGTAGAGCGCACGGGCGTAATGGAGGGCGGCTTGGGGCGCGCTCATAACCGTGCCACGAGCGAGCGTGACCACTCGCGGTCCTCGTCGCGCAAAAAGGCGTGTTCGACCAACGCCTCGCTGGCATCGCACACCAGCGTGGCCAGTTCGTTCTGCAGCGCCCCGAGCGCCCTTTGACGGTCCGCCAGGGCCCTTTTCGAGCCGTCGGCCAGCAGTTGGGCCACCTCAGCCTGAGCCGCTTCGACGAGCGTGATTCGCAGCGCCGCCGCCTGGTCGCGGGCAGCCTGCACCAGGGTGGCGCATTCCAGCCGTGCGGCCGCGAGCAGAGCCTCCCGGTCGGCGGCCAGAGTATCGGCAGCGAGGGCGAGCCGTTGGCCCTCGGCCAGGTTGTCGGCAATCCTGGCTTGCCGTTCGCGCAGGTTTTTCAGCAACGGCGGGATTGCCCACTTCTGAAGGATGACGAGGACGACGACGAAGCAGATCAGCGTCCAGAGAAACAGTCCGGGTTCCAGTTGAAACAGAGCCATGGCGCTAGCGGAAGATGACCAGCAGCGCCACGATGGCGCTGAAGAAGGCCAGGCCTTCGATCAAGGTCGCCATGAGGATCATGTTCGTCCGGATCTCCTTGCGTTCGGCCGGTTGCCGAGCCAGGGCGTCCATCGCCTTGCCCCCCAGCAGGCCGATGCCAAGACTCCCGCCAGCGGCCGCAAGAGCCGCTCCCACCACCGCAAGTGCCGGGGCCCAGTTGGTTTCCATCGTCGAC
>JBAXAI010000011.1:0-115417 GCA_037142615.1 Spirochaetales bacterium
TTTCGTACCCAGACATTACTTGTCTGCTTTACTTGTCTCTTTCCCTCCACTACACTCTTCCGTTCGTTTCCTTCGTCAACTCCTTTTTTTTTTGCTAGGCTTCGTGAACGGTACTGGTGCCTTGAACGAAGAGCCCGGCCAGCAACGCGAACACGAAGGCCTGCAAGAACGCCACCAGAATTTCCAGAAAATACAGCACGATTGCAAACGGTACGGCGATCAGCGCCATCCCGGGCCCGAGCACGAAGATGAGGGCCAGGCACGACAGAATGGCCAGGTGTCCGGCCAGCAGATTCGCGAACAGGCGAAGGCTCAGAATCAGGCCCTTGATGAACAGCCCGGCGAACTCCAGGAACCCGGCAATCAGCGAGATGACGAGCGGGATTCCCTGGGGCGCCATGTTGCGCAAGAACCCGACGGGCCCCAAAGCGCGCAGACCGACCGCGAACATCAGGCCCAGAACCAGCAGGGCCAGCGACGACGTCACCGCAAGGTTGGCCGTCGGCGACTTCAGTCCTGGCACCAGGCCGGCCAGGTTGGCGACGAGGATGAAGAAAAACAGGCTCGTGAAAAAGGCCAGCCAGCGTTGAATCCCACTTTCCCCGAAAATGGGAACCACCAGTTCATCCTTCAAAAAGACCACGACGGCTTCCAGCGCCAGCGCCGTGAGGCCAGGAACCGGGCCCGAAAAACGAAAAGCGATCGTAGCAGTTGCCACAAAGCCGAGCGACGAGAGTCCGAGAATCACCGCCAAGATGGTCGGGCCACCGGGAAACAGCGGCCCGTCGAGCACGTGGCCGAACAGGACTTCAATCATGAGGATGCCCTCAAGTTGAACTCTGGTCCAGGTGGGGACAATTGCAAGTTAATTCGAGTTCAATTCGTTCGACCTAAACGACGCTTGACCGCAAGCCCCTTGCGAACCATGCTGAACCCTAGGAGATTCCGCATGTCGAAGTTCCTTTTTTCCGTGGGTCCGTGGAAACTGCCTGAGGGTAACCGTGCAAGTGCATGACCTGCTTCCGTTTTGGCCCGACAAGAACACCTACTTTGTGCCTTGGGTCAAGTTCAAGGTCGAAGACGGTTCCAAGGCCGATGGACCGATGTTGCGCAAAGCCAGCGTGGGGCAGGAATTGCTCGCTTGGACCACGCATGCGGCCGCAGAAACAGCCGCTTTGGAACTCGTCGCCCAAACCGGCGGCTCGTTTGTGATAAAGACCATGGATCGCAAGGACCTGTGGGCCCAATGCAAGCAATTTGCCTCGTGGGGTACCCGTGTCGTTGCCGTTGTCCTGAAATGAGGGGGGAACCGTGATCAGCATACGCAAGGACTTGAGTGCCGCGAACCTGGGCAACGGGGTGACCAGAAGAGTGCTCGCGACCGGCGGGGCCCTGATGACCGTCGAGTTCGTGTTCGAAAAGGGTTCGGTCGGAGCCCCCCACTCGCACCACCATGAACAGGTGGGGTACGTGGTGGCGGGGCGCTTTGCTTTTACCCTCGAGGGAGTGACAACCGTGCTGGTCGCGGGCGACAGTTACTACGTGCCCTCGGGGGCCGCGCATGGCGCCGAAGCCCTTGAGGACGGGGTGTTGCTCGACGTTTTCACCCCCCAACGTGAAGACTTTCTCCGCTGAGTTTCCGATGCCAAAACTGGGGATCCGGGGCAAGATTCTGGCACTTTCAGGTCTGAGCTTCCTCATCGTGTTTTCACTTTCGGCCGTCGCCCAGGTTCTCGCCCATCAAGCCGGAACCGAGTTTGAAACTCGGCTCAACAACTACTATGCGATGCAGTCGCTGCGGGTTTCGATGACCGAGATCCGAACCAAGACCGAGCTCTACCTGAGGGAATCGGGAGCCACTTTGAGGAGCGAGCTCGAGGCCGAACTGGCGGGGCTCCCGCAAAAGGCCGACTCGTTGCGGGGGCTCGAGCCTGGTCCCGGCGAAATTGCCTTTCGAGCCATTGCCGCCCGGCGTGGGCTCGAGGAATACCAACGGCGCATCCGGGCCTGCTTTGCGGCTTTGGATTCGGCCGGTGCCGACGGGTATCCCCTCTACCTTTCGGCCGACCGGGTCGCCGTGTACGTCGATAGCTACCTGGCAATTCTGTTGTCGGCGTCGCTGGAAGACGGAACGCTCTGGTACAAAACCAGCTCGGCGCGGAGCGAAATCTGGGGGCAAATCACGTTGGCGGCCAACCTGTTCGCCCTGGTGGCTGCCAGCATCCTCGCCTTGTTGCTGGCCGCTTCGATCTCGGGGCCGATCCGTCGGCTGGCCCAAAGCTCGGAAAGGATGGCCATTGGCGACTTCGACGTGGATCCGGTGGTTGCTCACACCGGTGACGAGGTCGAGGTTCTGGCGCGTAACTTTTCGATCATGAGCCAGAACTTGCGCGAGCTCGTCGGAGGCCTTCACGAAAAGTCCTCGCTGGAACAGCAGGTCCACAGGGACGAATTGACGCTGGTGGCGCTCGACCGCGACCTGAAGGAAGCCCGGTTCTACGCCATGCAAAGCCGGATACGCCCGCACTTTCTGTTCAACGCGCTCAACACGGTGTCCCGCACGGCCTTGCTGGAGGAGGCCACACAAACCGAAGAACTTACGCACCGTTTGGCGGCACTGATGCGCTATTCCCTTGGGACGGGCGAGGCCTTTGTCACGCTCGAGGAAGAGCTGGGGATTGTCCGTGAGTACCTTCTGTTTCAGGAAATCCGGTTCGGAGCCCGTTTGAAGTGGGAGCTTCGCGCTGACGCCGAAGTCGTGTCGAGCCGGCTGCCCCGCTTTTTGTTGCAGCCGCTGGTCGAAAATGCGGTGCTGCACGGCATCGAACCGCTGATCGCGGGGGGACGCGTGGCCGTGCTTGCCCGGGTGCGGCGCAACAGTGTCACCTTGGCCGTGGCAGACACGGGCTGCGGAATGGACCGCGACCTCCTGAGGAAGGTCAGGTCGGGGATTGCGGCGACGCGAGAGTCGGAGTTGGGGGTCGGAACCGCCAGTCTCGAGTCCCGCCTGGCCTACTTGTACCCCGTGGGGGTGCGAGCGTCTTTGTACTCCCAGCCTGGTCGCGGCACCTTGCTGGTGATCCGGTTTCCGTGGGGAGGAGCAGCCGATGCCAACTAGAATACTCATCGCCGACGACGAAGAGTTGGAGCGCAAGGCTATCCGCAAGATTCTGGAGCGCGAAACCGACTGGGAACTTTACGAGGCAGAAAACGGGCTGGAGGCGCTGGCGCTGGTGGGCAAGGTTTCGGTGACCGTCGTGCTGCTCGATATCAAAATGCCTGGCCTCGACGGGATCGCGGTCGCCGAGCGCCTCAGGGCCGAGTACCCCGACGTGGCGGTGATCTTCCTCACGGCCTACGATCAGTTCGATTACGCCCGGTCGGCCCTGCGTCTCCAGGTCGATGAGTTCCTGCTCAAGCCGGCCTCGGCCAAAGAAGTGCTGGCTTCGGTCTGGGCTGTCCTTTCCCGGGTCGCCAGCCGCGAGGGTCAACGCCAATCGAGTCAGGAAGCGTTGCAGAGGCTCGATAGCGCCATCACCTTGGTCGCCGGGCGCCTTCGTGACGACCTGTCGGCGGGACTCACCGATTCGGATCAGGTGAGCAAGTTCCTCAACCTGCAGAACCTTGCCGGAGGCCCGCTGTTGGTTTTTGAATGCCGGGCCACGGTGGCGGGTTCGCCTTTGAACCCTGTCGCCACGTTGGCCGAGGCCCTGTTCACGGTGGGCGAGACTGTGGCTTTGGCGGGTGTCCGGGGTCTGACTGTCCGCGTGCTGTGTTTGGGTGAAGACGGCAAGCAGGACCCCCTGCCGCTGCTCAAGAGGTTCCGCGAAACCGTGCGCAGCGAAACCGGAGTGTCGCTTTGGGTGGGGGCGGCCGTTGCAGGCGGCGAACCGGTGGGCCTCGATGCCCTGGTGACGGCAGCGCACCGGGCTGCCACCCTGGCCAACGCCTCCAACCCCATTTTGGTTGTCACCGTGGGGGGCAGGCCGGGACTCGGCGCTGCGCCAGGACTTCCGTTGGTGGTCACCAAGGCCCTCGCGATGCTGGAGGACCGGATGACCGAGAATCTTTCGCTGGACGAAGTGGCCCTGGCGTTGGGACTCTCGCCGTCGCACCTTTCGCGGCAGTTGGCAAGGGCTACCGGAAACGGCTTTGCCGAGTGTCTGGCGCACTTCCGAATCGCCAGCGCCAAGTCGTACCTCACCAAGGGCAGCCAGACGATCAAGGAAGTAGCCCACCTGGTGGGTTACCACGATCCGGCCTACTTTGCCCGGGTGTTCCGTCGGCTCGAGGGTTGCAGCCCAGCGGATTTCCGGGCTGGGATCGACCGGCAGGAGGCCTCAAAATCAACCAAATAAGCTCGCTTTGCCGAAAACTTGCCCTGGTGGCGGTCCTGACGCTGGCCCTGCCGGCGGGCCTGATCTGCGCCGAGTCGAAAACCCTGTACCTGCGGCTGGCCGAACTCCACCCCTCGGACCACCCCACCAGCAAGGGCGACCGGGAGTTTGCCCGTCAGGTGGCCGAGTTGTCGAAGGGGCGGATCCAGGTTGAGGTGTACGACAACGGGGTGCTCGGCGACGAACTCTCGGTGATGGAGCAGTTGCGCTTTGGTGCGATCGACTTGGCCCGCGTGTCGATCGCGTCGGTTCAACCGTTCGTCCCTCAGTTGGCGGCCCTCTTCTTGCCCTACCTGTACCGTGACGATGACCATTTGTGGAAGGTCCTGTCGGGTCCTGTCGGGCAACAACTGCTGGCCGACCTCAAGGCGGGCGGCCAAATCGGCATCGGTTGGTTCGAGGCGGGTGCGCGCAGCTTCTACACGGCCCGCACCAAGCTCCAGCGCGCGTCCGACCTGGTGGGTCTTCGAATCCGGGTCCAGGAAAGTCCGCCTATGGTGAGGCTCGTAGAAACCCTCGGCGCAAAGGCCCTGCCACTGCCTTTCCCGAACGTCTACTCCGGACTGCGGACCGGCGCTCTCGACGGGGCCGAAAACAACCTGGTGACCTACTACGCTTCGAGCCACTATCAGGTTGCCCCCTTTTTCACTCTCGACGAACACGCCCGGTTGCCCGAACTTCTGATCGGTTCGCCTTTGGCGTTCTCGCAAATCAGCCAAGCCGACCAAGCGCTGCTTTTGCAGGCTGCCGCTGCGGCCGCCGTCACCCAAAGGGCCGCCTTCCAGAGCTACGAGGCCGAGATACGCGACAAGCTCGTGACCGCCGGGGTGACTTTTTTTGAGCCGGTGGATCTGGCCTCGTGGCAGGCCCGCGCCCGGCGAATCTGGAGTGAACAGACCCCCCAGGTGCGCGAACTCCTCGAGCGGATCCGTAACACCCAATAGCGCATCAAAGTACCAGACTCCTCGGAAATGTCCTGCTCTGCTTGCGACCTAATGGGCGTAAAATCGGCAGGACTACCTGAGGAGGTACCATGAAAAAGATTCTGTTTGCGTTGCTGGTGGTGGCGGTGGGGTTCGCGGGAAACCTGTTTGCGGCCGACGCCAAGATCGTCTTGAAACTGGCAGAAATCCACCCCAAGGGCTACCCGACCGAGCTTGCCGATGAGGAGTTTGCCAAACTCGTCAACAAGTACACCGACGGCGAAATCCGTATCGACGTGTATCCCGGCGGCGAACTGTCGAGCGACGAAAAGGTGATTATCGAGCAGGTCAAGGTTGGTGTCATCCACTTTGCCCGCGTCAGTTCCGGCGCTCTGGGAGCGTTCAACCCCCAGATGAACGTGTTCGGTTTGCCCTACCTGTTCGACAGCAAGGAACACATGTGGGCCTTCCTGAACGGCGCCTATGGCCAAAAGATGCTCACCGACCTGATCCCTTCGGGCTTCTTCGGCCTGACGTGGTACGACGGTGGCGCCCGTTCGTTCTATTCCAAGAACCCCATCAAGGGACCGGCCGACATCAAGGGGCAGAAGTTCCGCATGATGGGCAACCCCATCCTGCTCAAGATGGCCGATTCGTTGGGAGCCTCTTCAGTGTCTATGGCTGCCGGCCAAGTCTTCGGCGCCATCCAGACTGGCGTCTTGGACGGAGCAGAAAACAACGCTCCCTCGCTGATCTCGTTCAACCATTATCAGGTCGTCAAATACTACACCCTCGACGAACATGCACGCCTCCCCGAAGTCCTGTTCATGAACCGCAGCGCGTGGGACAAGATGAGCCTCGCCCAGCAGACCGCGATCAACCGCGCCGCCGACGAAACGGTGAAGTTCCAGCGCGCCGCATGGGATGCCTATGAAATCGAGGCTATGAAGAAGGTCAAGGACTCGGGCGTGATCATCACTGCCGTGCCCGACAAGAAGGTCTGGCAAGCTGCGGTCAAGCCGGTGTTCGATGCCGAAATGGCCCCCTACGCCGACACCGTCAAGGCTGTCGACGCTGCCCGGGCGACCCTGAAGAAGTAGATTTTCGCTGAGGAGCGGTCGTGAGGCCGCTCCTCGTTTCACGACCAAGGAGGGCCACTATGGCCAAAAAGAAGGGCCGGATCGGGCGATTCTTCCTGTTCCTCGACAAGACCATTGAGGCCTACGCGATAGGCCTTTTGGTCTTTCTCATCTTGAACGTCTTCGTCGCCGTCATCATGCGCCGCTTTTTTGGCCACATGGCGCCCTGGTCGGAAGAGATCTCGCTGCTGAGCCTGACGTGGTTCTCGTTCATGGGCATCGCCATCGGCTTTCGCGAGGAGCTCCACCTGGGCATGGACCTGCTCGATCACTTCATCCCCGCCAAGGCCCTGGCCGTGTGGGACCGCGTGATCGACGTGGTGGTGATCGCGTTCGGCCTCTACCTGACCTACTACGGGGCCGAATTCACCCTCAAAATGGGAACCTCAACCCTGGCGATCACCGGGTGGCCCAACATGGTGCAGTACATCGTTATGCCGATCACAGGGGTCCTCACCACCATCTATTCGGTGCTCCGGCTCTTGGGGATGGACCTGCGTCGCTACAACCAGGTCGAAGAGGAGATCAAAGCCGATGTATGACCCCAACATAGCCATCGCCATCCTCGCGGTCACCTTCGTGGTGCTGCTGTTCCTCCGGCTCCCGGTGGCCCTGACGCTGGTGATCTCGTCGATCGCGACGATGTTCTACATGCAAGACCCCTTTATGGGCTATATCGACATTGTCGCTCAGCAGACCTTGCAGGGGGTCAATGCCTTCTCGTTGTTGGCCATTCCCTTCTTCATCCTGACCGGGCAGTTGCTCGGCGAAGGTGGCCTGGCCAACCGCATCGTGTCGCTCGCCAACCTGTTCGTGGGGCGGTTGCCGGGCGGACTCTCGCTGGTCAACTCGGTGGCCTGCATGTTCTTCGGCAACCTTTCTGGCTCAGCGGTGGCCGACACCTCGGCGATCGGGTCGGTCATGATCCCGATCATGGTCAAAAAAGGCTACTCGCCCGAGTACGCCGTGGGCGTCACGATCTCGTCGGCCATTCAGGGCGTGATTGTCCCGCCGAGCCACAACCTCGTCCTGTATTCCATCGTCGCAGCAGGCGTTGTGGTTCCCGCCGCGGGCGGGGGCATGGAGCGCGTCGGCATCGACGTGGGCAAGCTGTTTCTGGCAGGAATTGTGCCCGGCGTGCTTTTGCTGATCACGCTGTGTATTGTCGGCCTAACGATCAGCATCCGCCGAGGCTACCCCAAGGGCGACGCCGTCGCGTGGAAGCAGGTTCCGGGCATCCTCTTCCATGGAATCCTTTCGTTCACACCGGCTTTTGTGATTCTGGGCAGCGTAATCTCAGGGCTGGCGACCGCCACCGAAGCCGGTGCCGTGGCCGTCGTGTACTCGTTCTTCCTCGGGGCCTTTGTGTACCGCGAACTGAAGTTCAACCGCCTGTGGGCCGTGCTGGTGCGCACCTTCCGCACCGTGCTCATGGTGTTCTTCCTGATCGGGGCTTCGGGGGCTTTTGGTTATGTGATGACCACCCTCCACCTCCCCGACCTCATCACCCAGGCGTTTCTGTCGGTTTCGCACGAACCGTGGGTCATTCTGCTCCTGATCAACGTTCTCCTGTTGCTCCTGGGAGGACCGATGGACATGGCGCCAATGATTGTCATCCTGACGCCGGTGCTCTTGCCCGTCTGCCTGCAACTGGGAATGCATCCGATCCACTTTGGCATCATGCTGGTGTTCAATGCCGGCATGGGACTCTTGACTCCGCCGGTGGGTACCGTGTTGTTTGTGGGATGCGCCATCGGAAAAGTCTCCGTGCTCGAAGGAACCAAGGCCATGTGGCCGTTCTTCCTGGCAATGATTGTTGCCCTGTTGATCATCACCTTCGTACCTGCCGTGAGCCTCTGGCTCCCCGGTTTGCTGTAGCCCCGGGCCGGGATTAGGCGAGACTGATGCTGGCAGCCCTGCTCACCATCGGTCTTGGCCTCGGTGCCGGTCTCATCCTGGGCCGGTGGCTCGAGCATCGCGGGGCTGTGCGCGCAAAGGGCCGTCTGCGCCGGGGCCTGCAACTTGCGGCGTTGGTGGTGCTCAATCCCGTGGCCTTTGTGGGCGCCTTATGGTCACTCCCGGCGCTGGATCCCCGCCTGCTCCTGTTCCCGGTTGTGGGCCTCGGCACCCTCGTGGCGGCTTTTCTGGTGGGTGGTATCACGGCCAGGCTGTTGCACCTGGACCCGCAGCGCGCGCTGCTCTTTCGTACGGGACTCTCGTACACCAACATCGGAAACCTGGGGGGCTTGGCCGTGTTCCAGTTGCTTGGCGAGGCGGCGTATGCCCTGGTGCCGCTGTACAAGCTTTTTGAGGAACTGTGGTACTACGGTTTTCTTTTCCCGCACACGAACCCCGGTAAGGCTAGCGACTCGGTTCGCGCGGGCTTGTGGAAGGTGCTCCGGGACCCTTTTGTGCTGCTGGTTCTTGGGGCCCTTGGGGTGGGCTTTCTGCTCAACCTTTCGCCTTGGGAGCGGCCAGGGTGGTACGGCCCGCTCAATGCCCTGCTGATTCCCCTGAGTACCGGCCTTTTGCTCGTTGCCGTGGGAATGGACCTCAAGCTGAGCTTGTCGAAGGTCGATACGCGACCGGCTTTCGTGCTGGTCGCCCTCAAGTTGACCCTGTTGCCGCTGGTTTCGGTGGTGCTCTCGGGACTCATGGGCTTCTGGTCGCTGTCAGTTGTTTGGAAGACCGCCTTGGTGCTGTCGTGCATGCCGATGGCGTTCCTGTCGATGGTACCGCCCGCGCTGTACGGCCTGGACGGCAAGTTCACCACGACGGCCTGGGCCCTGAGCATGGTTTCGCTGGCAATCACGCTCCCGCTGCTGCTCCTGATTGCCAAACTGTAGTCGGCAGCGCCAGAAACGCCTTACACCCTTTCGACGTCGTACCAGTCGGCGCCGTCAATCTTGAAGTCCTCGACGGCGAGGTCGGTCATCGGGTGATTGATCATGGCGTTGAGCACGTCGGCCGAGGCCGTGACGGCGTGGCAGCCCACCATGCTCACGCGGTAAATCTGGTCGACGTTCTTGAAGCTGGCGGCGAGCACCTTGGTCGCCAGGCCGTAGCGGGCAAAGGTGGTGACGATGTCGCTCACCACCTCGATGCCGTGGCTGACGATGTTGTCGAGGCGATTCACGTACGGGGCCACAAAATCGGCGCCGGCCTTGGCCGCGATGAGGGCCTGCTGCTGGGTAAAGATCGCCGTCGCGGTGACTTTCATGCCGGCCCGCTTGACCATCTGGATGGCGCGGAAGCCCTCGTGGGTGACGGGAATCTTCACGTAGTAATTGTCGCCCAGCGAGAAGCGCTTGCGGTAGCTCTGCGCCTCGGCAAGAATGTCTTCGGCGCTGTCGCTGAGCATTTGGATGTGCATCATCTTGTTGCCCACGATCTCGAGAATGGCCGGCACCGCCTTCGACAGCGGCAACCCACCCTTCGCCAAAATGGTCGGGTTGGTGGTCACCCCTTCCAGCGGAAAGTTGTAGAACAGCGATCTCAGTTCGTCGAGATTCGCGGTGTCGGCCATGTAAATCATGTGGGTCTCCTATACTGTCATTTCGTGCAAGTTCGAAATCTTGGCCAAGTGCGGGTAGTCGCGGTCCCGATGGACAACAACCAAGTTGTGCCGTACCGCCAGGGCTGCAATCTGACAGTCGATGGACGACCGGACCGTGAGGCCCTGACGGCGCGCGGTGCGGAATAACGCGACTGCCTCGAGAAACAGCGACCGGTCGAGCGGTTCCCCCACCATAACGGCGGCGTCGAGAATCACCCGGACATCCCGAAACTGGGACTCCTCACGGATTCCTTGGAGAATCTCCTGGTAGACCGGAAGGCACATCACCCGTTCCTCCGGTGGACAGACCTGCCGCAAATCGAAGGTGTCCTTTTTGCTGAAGTGCGCGATCCAGGCCGAGGTATCAACCAGGTACACGGTGATCCCGCAGTTCCGCCAAGTCTCCTTCCCACACATCACTCGAGGCGTAGCGGTCGATCTTTTCGAAAGTCTTCCGACGGACCAACTCGCTCAACGCCAAGTTAACCACGTCGGAATAGGTCTTGAGCCCCACCGCCAACTGCGCCGCGTCGAGAAGCTGCTCATCCAACACAAGATTTGTGCGTTTCATGTGCATAGGGTACGCCGTCCCGCAACGGCGTTCAAGGCCCATTTCTCAATTTGTTGAGGCCGAGATGCCGTCGCGAGGAGCGGCTTTGGCGAGACCGGGCAGAAGCGACGCGCGGAGCGTACTATGTGTACGTGAGCACGGAGCGAAGGCCCGGGCGAAGCCAAAGTCGCCCGCAGCAGGCAGGTCGGCATCAACCTACCTAAATATTTGGTGCGTTGGCCAGCAGATACTTCTCCGCCTCGCCATTCCACAGCATGTTGTTGCGGGCCACGATCTCGGCCAGCTTGGCGTAGAAGGGCTCGGTCTTGCCGCGCTCGGCGAAGTCGGTGATGGCCACCAGGTCGAGTTTTTTGTGCACGTAGCACAGCTTTTTGCCACCGGGGATCTTGTCGAGCTCGATGGTGGTGTGCGCCACGGCGTTCAAACCGCCCACGTGGGTGATCATCATGGCTGGCTTGAGTCGGCCGTCGGTCATCATGGCGAGCGACTCGATCATGTCGTCGGTGTTGCCGCCCGAGGTGCCGACCAGGTGATGGCTCTCGTAGTGCACGTTGTAGAAGTTCATGTTGGCGTTGAACGCGGTGTCGGTGGGGCCGGCGAAGAAGTTGAGGCAGCCATCGTTTCCAAGCAGGCGGTCTCCCATCTCGACCACCGGTTTGACCGGGGCGAACACGAACACGTCGTCGTAGCCCTTGCCACCGTTGAGCTTCTTGAGGTGCTCCACGGGGTCAGCGATGTCCTTGGTGTTGACGTAAATGAGCGTCACGCCGTTCTTTTTGGCTTCGGCGACGCTCAAAATGCTCTCGGCGCGCTTCAGGCGGGCGTCGTCGATATCGGTGACCACGAGCAGACCGGGTTTGCGATCACAGTGCAGCGCGTAGTCCACCGCGCCAAGGCCCATGGGGCCGACCCCGGCGAGCAGCGCCATGGCGCCGCCCTTCACAATGCCCATGTCGTGAACGTAGCTGCCGCCCTTGGTGTGGTAGTTGGCGTGGAAGGCGCCCACGATGCAACTCACCGGTTCGCTGAGCGAGCCCATGAAAAACACGTCGCTGTCGTAGGGCAGCAGGCAATTGAGTTCCATCACTTCGGCCGGAATCACCACGTACTGGCTGTCGCCGCCGATGTGCTCGTAGCTATAGCCGGGGGCCCACAGGGTCCCGTCTTTGTTCAGCGCGGGCTGGATGCTGAAGCGGTCGCCGACCTTGAATTTCTTGGACCACTTTTTGCCCACTTCGACCAGCTCACCGCAGAACTCGTGGCCGATAATGATGGGGTTTTTGGCCAGGTCGTGGCGCACGCGCTTGTGGGCCGCTCCCTGCATGGCCAGCTTGTGGCTACTCATACAGATGGAGTCCGAGATCACCTTGGCGAGGATTTCGTCGTCCTTGATGGCCGGGAGGTCAAACTCCTCCAGCCGCAGATCGTTGACGCCGTAGAGGCGGACAGCTTTCGTCTTCATAGTAACTCCTTGTGCCGCAATGGGCTAGTTAAGCATGACCTGCCCGCCCGTGACGGGCAGCGCTTGGCCGGTTTCGTATTCCTGGTCGACAAGATAGCGGATAGCTTTGAGCACGTCGGGGCCGGTGCAGCCTCGGTTCATGGGCACCTTGGCTTCGTAGAAGGCTTTTACGTCGGCAAGGGTTTTGGCCCCGGGGACCTTGCCGGTTTTCAGGTATTGGGCGAACAGTCCGGTTTCGGGCGTGGACCACAGCGGGCCGTCGAAAAAGTTGCCCGGGCAGACCGAGTTGACCTTGATGCGGTGCGTGACCAGCTCGAGGGCGAAGCTTTGGGTGAGGCCGATGCCGCCGAACTTGCTGCCCGCGTAGCTGCCATTTTTATTGCTGCCCTCGAGGCCGCTCTTGCTGTTGATCTGGATGACGTCGGTCCAACCGCTGGGGTTGCCCTCGGCCTGGCGCTTCATGACGGCAGCGCAATGTTTGACGCACAGCATGTAGCCGGTGTAGTTGACGCCCGTGACGAACTCCCAAGACTTGAGGTCTTGCTCGAGCACCGAGAAGGCCTTGAGCACGCCGGCGTTGCTGACCAGCAGGTCGAGGCCGCCGCATTCGGCGACAATCGTCTCGACCATGGCCTGCACGCTGGGCTCGTCGGTGACGTTCACCTGCACGGCCAAGGTAACAGCCTTACCTGCCGCCTTGTTGAGTTCATCGGCCAGCTTTTGCGCGCCCGGAAGGTTCATGTCGGCGATCACAACGAACGAGCCCTGGGCCACGAGCCCGCGGGTGATTTCCTCGCCAAAGCCCTGCGCGCCGCCGGTGACCAGCGCAATGCGGCCGTTCAGGCTGCTGTCGGCGGCAACGCTCTCGCTGGCGGTGAACCAGCCGGTGCCCGACAACATCAGTTCGGGCGCGATGCCGCTCGGGGCTACACCCGCATGAAACGTGAACCGCTGGCGTCGGCCGGCTTCGAGGGCTTTGCCGCGCAACAGCGGCGCGGTGGCCACAACGGGATCAATGGACATAGAGTTCCTCCGATTTGCGGTAGTAGGCAGAAAGGCGTTCACCCAGTGGCTTGCTCGCCAACGGGTTCTGCGGGTGAAACAGGCCCTGCTTGCCGTCCTGGGACGACAGCTTTTCGTGCGCGATGAGCGCCCACGTGCTGGCGTTGAGGTGCCGGAACTCGGGGCGCAGAATCTCGGGACACTGGAAGCTTTGGCGCGAGCTGTTGATGTCGACCCCCGAGATTTCCATCAGCCCGTGGTGGGCACACAGTTTCTGCACGCGCAGCAGCTGTTCCACCGTGTTACGGGGCGGCATGTAGGTCACCGCTTGAAAGCCATACCCGGGCAGTTCGGCAAACAGCGCGTCGAGGTAGGCGTCCTCGAAGTGCTCGGCCTTTTTGTCGCCCGTGGGGCTTTCGCCCACGTCGCCGAGGTAGGCGTACGCGGGAAGGGCACCCAAGCTGCGGATGAACGCGGTAACCTCGCGCACGGGCAGGCATTCCGCGTCGGTCGGGTCGACAAACACCTGGTCGATGAGCGTGGTCTTGAGCAGGCCCACCAGGTCGTAGAAGGCGTGGGGGTTGGCGGTGTCGGTCAGCTGGGTGGCCACCTTGGCGGGCACCTTAACGCCGAGCTTAGTTTCGAGCAGCGAGACGAGCGAAGGCGACAGACCTGCCTGAGCGATCAACACGTTCGCCGCTCCGGCGAGCAGGTGGCGCTCGGTGACGCCACCGCCGCTTTTCAATTGGGTGAGCGGTTCCACGTCGCGGTCAAAATCGAGACCCTTGCCACTGGGGCCGGGAATGCCGGCCGCTACGAAAATCTTGCCGATCGCGGTTGCCATCTTGCGGGTCCGCTCGACGCGCACCGCGCGCAAGGGCTTCAGGTAGGCCTCCGCGTCGTCAATCCGGTTGGCCGGCACGCCGTGGGCCACGATATACGCGCGTCCCAGGCAATCGGGATAGTTGACCTTGCGCTCGCCGAAGGGCGTTCCTTTCAGGCTGACGCGCAGCTCGAAGCCGACGGTGGTGGCGATGCCCAGGATCTTGCCCGCCTCGAGCATTTCGCGCGCGGCGCCGATGCTGTCGTGGTCCACCGAACCCACGGCGTCCAGCCCTGCCTCGAAGGCCCGCAGCGCGGCCATCGAGGGCGTGTAGGGGCTAAAGCTGTAAATGGTGTGAACGTGGTTGTTCACCTCGCCCTCGCGCTTGCCGCGACGCAACTCGGGCGAGGCGGCGAAAGTTTTGAGTGCGGCGAGGCGGTCTGCGGGCGACTCGGTAGGGTTGTTGATCCGCTCGCGCAGCGTCATCGGCTAGAGCCCCAACCGGTTCCGGCGCAACATTTCACCGGCGGTTTGCACCGTGGTGGGGGTGTGACCGGTCAGCGGGATAATGCGTTCGTGGATGGTGTCGAGAATCCAGTCCGTCTGGGGGAAGAACACGTCTTCCATTTCGGCGGCGGGGGTGATGAAGTTGCGGCTGCCCACCACGGCAACCGGGGCGTCGAGGTAGTTGAACGCCACCTGGCTGAGCGTGCTGGCCACGGTGTGCAGGTAGTTGCCGCGTTCCACGGCGTCGCTGGCGAGCAGCACCTTGCCGGTCTTTTTCACCGATTCCACCAACACGTCGTACTTGAGCGGGCTGATAAAGCGCAGGTCGATGACTTCGGCGTCGAGGTTGTACTTGCTCTGCAACAACTTAGCCGCGTCCATGGCCTTGTACAGCGTGGCGCCCAAGGTGATGATGGTCAGGTCCTTGCCGGTCTTGCGGACGGCGGGCTCGCCTTCGGGGGTCTCGTAAAAGCCTTCGGGAACACCGGACTTTTCAAAGATCTCGCCCATGTCGTAGAGGCCCTGGCTTTCGAAGAAGACGACCGGGTCGGTGCCGCGCAGGGCCAGGTTGAGCATGCCCTTGGCGTCGGTGGGGGTGGCGGGGAAGTAGGCCTTGAGACCCGGAATGTGCGCTACCAGTGCGCTCCAGTCCTGGCTGTGCTGGGCGCCGTACTTGGCTCCCACGGCAACGCGCAGCACCAGCGGCATCTTGAGCATGCCGGCCGACATCGACTGCCACTTGGCCATCTGGTTGAAAATCTCATCGCCAGCGCGGCCCATAAAGTCGCAATACATCAGCTCGACCACGGCGCGGCCGCCTGCCAGAGCGTAGCCGACACCCGAGCCCACGATGGCGCCTTCGCTGATGGGGCTGTTGAACAGGCGTTTGTACGGGAGCGCTTCGGTCAGACCGCGGTAGACGGCGAACGCCCCACCCCAGTCGCGGTTCTCTTCGCCCCAAGCCGCCATGGTCGGGTCGATGCTGAAGCGGTGAAGCATGGCTTCAAACAGGCCGTCGCGGTAGGCGAAAATCTTGGCCTTGGGCAGGGGCTTTCCGTCGGCGTCGAGGGCGTAACGCGCCTTGGTCTTGAGCGCCACGCTGCGGGGGTCGGTCCCCAACGGCAGCAGCATCTCGACCGGGCGGTCGTCGAACTTCTCGGCCTTCTGGTTGCTGAACATGACGCTTTCGATAAACGCGCCGCCCTGCAAGCGGGGCGATTCGGTCATGTCGATCGACAGCTTGTAGATGCTGTTCATCTTGGTGGCCACGCCGGTGCGGATGTCTTCGACTTCCTTGGCCTTGAGCACGCCGCCAGCCACGAGGTATTCCCCGTAACTCTTGACGCAGTCAGCATTTTCCCACAGCTCGATTTCTTCCTTGGTGCGGTAGCTCGAGGCGTCGCTGGGCGAGTGGCCGCTCAGGCGGTAGGTGATGGTGTCCAGCAGCACGGGGCCTTCGCCGGCCAACAGAATCTTCTTTTTGCGTTCCACAGCGTCGAGCACGGCCAACGGATTGTAGCCGTCGACACGCTCGGCGTGCATGGCGGCGGCGTTGATACCGGCGCCCACGCGGGCCAGGATTTCGTAGGGCATGGTCTCGCCATTGGTCTGGCCACCCATGCCGTAGAAGTTGTTGAAGAAGTTGAACAAAATGGGGGGGGCGCCGCCGGCGTCTTTGCCCCACAGCGTGCGGTACTGGTCCATGGCGGCCAGCATCATGGCCTCCCACACGGGACCACAGCCCATGGCCGCGTCGCCGATATTGCTCACCACGATGCCGGGCTTGCCGTTGATGCGCTTGAACAGCGCTGCGCCGGTGGCGATGTCGGCCGAACCACCCACGAGAGCATTGTTGGGCATCATGCCGAAGGGGGCAAAAAAGGCGTGCATGGAACCGCCGAGGCCTCGGTGGAAGCCGGGAGCCTTGGCAAAGATCTCGGCCAGGGCGCCGTAGAGCACAAAGTCATCGGCCAATTCCTTGGTCGTCTTAGCCCCAGCTTTCTCGGCCACCTTGAGCGTCTCGCCGCCCCAGAAGCCCTTCATCACCTTGAGCAGTTCCTCGTCGGGCAACTGGCTGACGGCCGCGAAGCACTTGCTGATGATCTCGCCGTGGCTGCGGTGGCTGCCGAAAGTGAAGTCCTCCACGTTGAGGGCAAACGACTGACCGGTGGAGCTAGCTTCCTGACCCATGGACAGGTGCGCGGGACCCTTGTGGTTGTAGTCGACGCCGTTGTAGCCGCCCTGGGTTTTGACCAGGTTGAGCATGCTTTCGAACTCACGGATGGTGGCCATGGTGTGGAAAATCCGCACCAGCTTTTCCTTTCCGTGCTTTTTCACTTCGGCGGTGATGTCGCTCTTGTACTGGTTGAGCGGAATGTCCTTGGTCTTGAGCACGCCAGGCTGGCGGACGACCTTGGGATCAACGGTAATTGTCTTTGGCATTTCTTATCTCCTGTTTCCTGTGTTTAATGAAGTTCCCACAAGGCGTCGCGGATGGCTTCGCCGGTGGTGGGGTGCGGGAAGATGAGCTCGCGGGCCTCGTGCACGCGCAGTTCCAATTCGATGAGAGCCGCGCCGCCCCAGATCATTTCGCCGACGCCGGCACCGTACATCTGAATGCCCAGGATGCGGTCGGTGTCTTTGTCGACGATGACCTTGGTGACACCGGGAGCGGTCGGGCCATTTTCGGCCAGAAAGCGCCCCACGTTGCGCAGGGGCACGGTGGCGGTGACCACGTTGCGGCCCTGTTTTTTGGCCTCGTCCTCGGTGAGGCCCACGCCGGCCGCCTCGGGGTTGCTGTAGAGCACCCAGGGGATGGCCGAGTAGCGCATCCGCTGGCGCTTTTCGGGGGCGTCGGTGATGGCGCTGACGGCCACCTCGCCCATACGGCTGGCCGAGTGTGCCAGCAGGCTGCGGCCGGTGACGTCACCGACGGCGTACACGCCGGGGATGTTGGTCTGCTGGTATTCGTTCACCACGATGCCCTTGGGGCTGAAGTCCACGCCCAGCGCCTCGAGGCCCAAGCCTTTCACGTTGAGGCTGCGGCCCACGGCCATGAGCACTACGTCGCCTGTCACGGATTTCGGGCCGTCTTTGGCGGTGTAGTGCACCGTGCCGCCGTCGAGCTTCTCGACCTTGCAGCCGAGCTGGAACTCGATGTTTCCGAGAGCTTTGCGTAGCTGTGGCGCGTGTTCCTTGTCCATGAAGGGGATGATCTCGTCCATCATCTCGACGACGGTCACCTTGCTGCCCAGCGTGGCAAACAGGCTAGCAAACTCGACGCCGATGACGCCGCCACCGATGACGACCAGACTCTTGGGAACTTCTTTCAGGTCGAGGAGTCCCGTGCTGCTGACCACCTTGGGGTTGTCTTTTGCCCCGGGGATCGGCGGCATGGCGGGTGAGCTGCCGGTAGCGATGATGAGGTTTTTGCCCTGATAGCTCTTGTCGGCCACCTTGACGGTGTTTTTATCGACAAGCTCCGCCGTGCCGCTCACCACCTCGACGCCGAACTTCTTCATCAGAAAGGTGATGCCGCCGCGCAGTTTGCCGATCACCTCGCCCTTCCACGCCTGGGCTTCGGTCCAGTTGAGGGTCACTTCTTTGGCGTGGACGCCGAAACGCTCGCCGTGCAGGGCATGCGCATAGGTCTTGGCGCTGTTCAGCAACGTTTTGGTGGGAATGCAGCCCCAGTTGAGGCAGGTGCCGCCCAGGTATTCCTTTTCGATCAGAAGGACTTTCTGTCCCCGGGCCCCTGCCCTTTCGGCCGCGACGTAGCCGCCGGGGCCGCCGCCGATGATGATGATATCGTACATAGTCATTTCCTTACTGGGCCAACACTAAGTCAACTTCGGCGATGGCGTCGCTCAACGCCTTGAGGAACTTCGCGGCGGGGGCGCCGTCGACCACCATGTGGTTGATGGTCAGCGACAGGCCCACACTGGGCAAAAACTCCACCCCGGCCTTGCCCTGCACGGGCTTAAGGCTGATGCCACCAACACCGAGGATGGCCACTTCGGGCACGTTGAGCACCGGCGTGAAGCTGTCGATGCCAAACGCGCCGACATTGCTCACGCTGAAGGTGCTGCCGGTCAGGTCGTCGGGCTTGATGGTGCTGTTGCGGCAAGCTTCGGCCAGACGCTTCGTCTCGTCGCTGATCTGCTTCAGGCTGAGGCTATCAGCGTTGCGGACGACGGGAACCATGAGACCGCGGGGGGTGTCACAAGCCACGCCGATGTGCACGTCGCCGAACTCAATGATGGTGTCGCCGACTTTGTGGGCGTTCATGTACCCAAAGCGCCGGAGCGTGCGGGCCGTGGCGAACACGATCAGGTCGCCAATGGTGACGCCCTGTAGGCCGAGGCTGGCGTCGCTGGCCTTGAGCCGGGCGCGCAGTTCCTGCAGGCGAACGGCGAGCGCGGTGGCGTTGAGCGTGAACTGCGCCGTTGTGCTCAGGCTCTCGGCCATCCGGTCGGCGATGACCTTGCGGATGCCCTTGATCTTGGTTTCGGTACGGCTGCCAGGAGCGCGGACAGGAGCAGCAGATGAACTTGGCGCCGCCGAAACTGCAGCTGGTGCATTGCCCACGTCGGCCGCGAGAACCCGGCCGCCCAGGCCGCTGCCACGGGCGGGGAGCGCCACACCGGCGGCGAGGGCCGCTTCGAGGGCAGCAGCGGTGGCCGGAGCCTTGGCGTCGAGCACCGCGCGCACGTCGCGTTCGATCACGCGGCCTTCCGGGCCGGTGCCGGTCAGTGACGTGGCGTCCACACCCTGGGTAGCGGCCAGAAGCCGGGCACGGGGCGAGGAAAAAGAAGCTCCGGCGGCGGCGATGGAGGACGCTGACGCCGGAGCGGAAGGAGCCGTGGGAGAGGCGACCGACACAGCGGCCGTGGGAGCAGCCGAACCGGTAGCGGGGCTGCCGCCCGAGGTGGCCAGCAGCGTGGCGATGTCCTCGCCAGGCGTGCCGATGATGGCGATGGGCAACATGACGGGCACGTCGTCGCCGGCGTTACGGACCTGCTTCAAGATGGTGCCGGCGAAACCGGCTTCGACTTCGAAGGACGCCTTGTCGGTCTCGACGTCGGCCACGATGGTCTTGGCGGTCACTGCATCGCCCTCTTTCACGCGCCAGGCGATCAGAAGGCACGATTCAACGCTGTTCCCCTGCCGGGGCATGACCAGAACTTCTGCCATAGGTCTTCCTTTATGGTTTCGAAATGCTTTCGATTGGCTTACGATATACCTTCCCCTGAATTTTGACAAGAGGAAATTGTCTCTGGGCACGAAAAGTGTCTGCGGATTCACTCAACCTGCCAAATCTGGACTCGACATCCAGATTTGGCAGGTAGCTGCACCTTGAGGAGAATTGGGAGGATTTTGGTTTGGCGCATTCGGTCCTGGTTGCGAGACGCATAACGCACCGAGAAACGTATTGGCCAGAGGTCGGGCCACGTCAGTCTGCAGCTTGACCCTCGGCGTAGATTTGCTTCTGGAACCTTTGCCGAAAATCCGCAAGCGAGTAGATGCTTTCCTCGAACAGGCCGTACCCCATGAAGTTGGAGGTGGCGATCCTGATTTCAGCTTTGTGACCTAGGGGGAAATATTCCAGGTCTTCCAGTTTAGCTAGTTGTTTCTCCAAGATGGAAGATCTAGGGTGCAGGTTCGCAAGTAGCAAGATGAACTCGGGCTTGTCCTCGCTGAACCCAGCGAACCCCTGCGGGGCGTCGATCAGACTGAGTTCAACCTTCTGCCGAAAGATTGAGACTAACTCTTCCTTGAGGTTTCGAACGGCGGCTTTATCAGCCAGGAACTTGTTGAGGTCCCGTACATGGTCGACAATTCCCGACTTTCCTTCCTGCAAAGCATCCTTTCCAAACTTCAGCTCCATCAGAGCCAACCTAAGTCCGCTGGTCTTCCTTCTTGCGTTTGACGTGGATGGCCACTTCACACCCGCCAAATCATACCGCGCCTTACCCTTAACGTACTCGGTATCGCAGATATAGTAGTCCGTGTTCTGACCTGCGTATTTCTTCGCGTCAGCGTCTTTCTTCGGCTTCGTGCCCCTGTTGTTCTCACGGACAATGAGCTGCTGGCATTCCTTTTCTCGGTTATCACGGATTTCTGTGAAGTAGAAGTCAATCGTCGACTTGATGAGTGGAATTACCTTAACCCAGCCTGCAACCGCGTCGGGCGTGCCAACCTTCCCAGGCCGAGGCATCCAGGAAGGCACGAGTTCTCCCTCGAAGTAGTTGCCCGTGTGTTGGAAGCGATAGCCATCGAGCTCCGAAATCTCCAGAAGACTCCCCCCCGGTAATAAATCGTTACTTGGTTTTCCCGAATCTCCAGATTCAGTGTTGAGTCTTTCTGCACGTACTCCAAGATTGGTTGAAGCACGCCGCCTTTAAGGGCCTCCATAAATGTCTCACTCAGCTTTCGCATGGTTCACTCCTCGAAAATTGAATCCCTGTTAAGTCTAGGCAGATTGCCTCATGAAGGCTACCTGATAGGCCAGCAAACTGTAGGCGAGGCTATGGCTTTTCATGAACGGTCGCCCTCCGGCCTGGACGAGGCGTTCCCAAACGGGAAGGGCAATATCCACGGCAAAGCCATTCGTGACCGCGGCTTCGACGAAGTTTGCCTTGGCTGGCTCTAGTGTCGCCGGGACTTGACGGAAAAGGACCCTACGAAGCGTCTCTGCCTCAGCCACGCCCAGCGCTGTCAGGTGCGCGACGATCTGGAGGACTTGCTCTTGGTAGACAAGAACGCCCCGAGTGCTATCGAGGATTGGAGCCAGCGGATCAGGCGTCTCATCGGGTGATGCGAGGCTTTTCGGTGCGTCGCAGTAGGCCGAAAAGGCTTCGTCGCCACCGGGTCGACACAGAGCATACACCACAGACAGCTCATCCAGAGTCCTGGGCTGCACCTGCCGCAGCCACGCCCTGATTTTCGGAGACTCGAAGCCGAACACGCCTTCGGTTTCGCCATTCGCAAATGCGTTCCAAGTCGCTTGGTCATCCAAAGGGACCCCAGCCTGTGGTACGTCATCCAGTGCATCGAGGCCGAGAAGGTCGAACTTGATCAACCCGTGCAACTCAAGATCCTGGAAAGCACACTGAGGGACCAAGCCTTCATGGGTGGGGTCCCAGAAGGATGCGAACTGGTCACTCAGGGGCCACGCAGAAACAATCACACCGCACCCGTGACAGGCGACATCGGCGACTCGATCGCGACCCCAGCGCTCTTTGAGATAGGCGACCACTTCGGTCCTTCTAGCCGCGCTCACATCAACATCGATATCGGGGACCACTGAGACACCAGGGTTGAAGAATCGCTCAAACAGCAACCCGTGGGCGAGAGGGTCGACGGCTGTAATCTTCAGGGCGTAGGCCACCATCGAGCCGGGTGTCGTACCGCGACCGGGCCCGACCGCAATTCCTTGGCTTCGTGCCCAAGCCAGCATGTCGGCCCAGATGAGCAGGTAGCTCGCCCAACCTCGGACGCAGAGTCCTGCCAATTCAATTTCAGCCCGCTGCTGAATCTCAGGAGTGACCACCTGGAACCGTTCGGCGAGTCCCAACTGCACAAGCTGGCGCAAGTACTGCTCGGTGGTCCCCACAAACCCGGGGGGAGGGAGAAACTCCGGCAACTGGATTTTCGGTTGGAGGACCTCCCAGAGGTAGCGCCGGGCCAACTCCTCGACGGTCTGCGGTGACAGGCCCTCACTTGTGGTATTTCGCAGGATCACCAAATCGTCGTCTGCGAGCCCCAACTCGTCTTTCGTCAGATGCCGCTCGGACCTCGGATGGCGGGCGAAGTGGGTCGAAAGCTGCTGAAGGCGGCGGAACCCGGCCTCAGAGTGGACAAGCACCAACGACGTTGTGGGGTCGTCGGGCCCGGTGATCGGGAACTCGCAACCGATGAGGGGCAAAATGCCGTGCTGTTGGCAGGTGACCACGAACCGTCTGACACCGAACAAGGTGCCCTTGCCGAGGAGTGCGAGGGCTCTCAGACCGTGGGCCTTCCCGGCGGCGACGAACGGTGGAATCTCCCTGGACCCTTTGTTGACGGAGCTCAAACAGAGTGTGGGTTGCATGAGGGTACTTCTCCTTTTTCGAACACGATGGGGTCGCCGTCTCGGCAGTTCAAAACCGGAACCCCGAACTGATGGAACCGCCCAGGAGCTTCGGTGTGGATGGGAAGCAAACTCCTCGGCTGCAGCCCCTGAACGAGGGCCGCCAAAGTTGCGACGTCGGCGTGGCCGCTGGTATGGGCCATTTCGGGGGCAACCCCACGAGAGCCGAGGAAGTCGATCAGAGGCTTTGTGGAGGGCTCTTCGAGATACCCGGCCCACTGCGACCACAAGAACAACGAACGGGGCCCCACCTCGAGTTTCTGTAATTCCGCGAGCATATTGGGCCTGACAAGGACGAGGTAACGGCCGGGGTGAGACTGGAGGTTCTGCATTCGAGTTTTGAATTTCGCCCAGCGCCCAACCCGGGACATCGTGACGTGCCGGAGCGCCCACGCGGTCAAGCGGCGTGGAAACCAAACACCGAGACCGGGAAACCTGGGAGCCGGAACTGGCAGAGCCGCAAACTCGGCCGCCACGCGCAACACTTCAGCGGCATACACGTCGATGACAAAGGTTCGGCCGCTGTGGCGTGCGGCCTTGTAGAGCGTCACCATCCGATCGAGGTTTTGGGCTGAGCAGGCCACCAGGGCAAGCCCCGAGGTGGTACGGAGGCGGTCGTAAATCTGCTCCTCGAGTTCCGTTTCCAAGAGGTTCTGCCCCGTAACCCGCCCAAGCCCCGTGCCCTCCATCAGCAAGGCGTCGACGGCTTGCGGAGGCTTGTCCAGCAAGCGCTGGAAAAGTTTGCCCTTGCGTCCGTTACGCCGAAAATCGCCCGAGTAGAAGAGGCGAGTTCCGCCGGCTTCGACCAGAAACGCATACGAGTCAAAGGCAGAATGGTCCATCGGGAACGGTGTGACGGTGAAAGGGCCGATCGCAAACGGCCGCTGGTCCGTGAAAGTTGTCCACGTGTCGAGGCTCAACTCGGTCAACCCGAACTCTCGGTTCAAGCGGATCAGGCGGGCGGTGGCTTCGCTGCAGAAGACCGGTGCCGCAGGGCTCAGGGTGGCCAACAGCCCAAAGTGGTCCGCGTGGGCATGGCTGATCAGAACGGCGTCAAAAGCCGTCCCCACCAAGGCAGGAATCGAGTTGTAACCCGCAAGCGGCAGACCGCAATCCACGAGAATCCGGGAGTCGCCCTGCCGAAGTTCGACGCACGAGCCGCCTATCTGATGGGTACCGCGATGGATAGTTACAGTCATCTTGGCGCGACTGTACCACGGAACGTGCAGTTGTCAAGCTTTGGCGGGAAATCCGAAAATCTCCCCCTACACCAACCTGACGTCGAGCCCCAGTTCCTGCAACGCCGGGATCTGAGCGGCGGGAAAGTCGGTGTCGGTGATGAGCAGGTCGATCTTTTTGAGCGGCATGATCGACACAAAACCCGAGCGGCCGAACTTTGACGAGTCGACCACCAGGATGCGCTTTTCGGCCTGTTCGGCCATGGTCTTCACCATTTCGGCGCCCTCGACGAGGTGGGTGGTCAGGCCCTTTTCGAGCGTGAAGCCGTCGGTGCCCAAAAAGGCGAGTTTGACGTTGAAGCGGCGGATGGTGTCGAGCGCCAGGGGGCCGACAAACGACTCGTTGGCGCTGCGGAACTCGCCGCCCACCATGGTCACCTGCAGCGACGGGTTGGCACGCACGTAGGGCAGCACCAGCGTCGAGTCTGTCACCAGGTGGATGTGCCCCTTGCCCAGCAGATACTTCACCACCAGCGCCGTCGTGGTTCCGGCCACCAGCATGACGGTGTCGCCGTCGTTCACCAGGTCGGCTGCCGCCTTGGCAATGCGGTTCTTTTCGTCCACACGGTAGCTTTGCCGCTCGAGAACGCTGCGGTGAAAGGCCAGGTGGGCCCCCCCGTGCGAGCGCACGATGACGCCCCGCGAGGCGAGATCCTTCAGGTCGGCCCGGACGGTGACATCCGACACCGCGAGAAGCTTGCCCAGTTCGGTGACCGACACGTTGGGCTGTTCGGTGAGCGTCTGGAGAATAAGCTTTTCGCGGGCGGTCAGGCTTTCGAGCATGGCCCTAGTATACGCAAACCGGGTTGCCATGGAACCCCCGCTTGCCCGGGCGCCCTCGGTTCCACTATGTTGGGAACATGCAAAGTTACCTGGACCGACTGAATCAACTCTGGAAGTTCGACGACCTGTTCAGCTTCGGAGACCACTGGGAGAGCCTGGCCGTGTGGGCCACGGCCCTGGTTGCGGTGGGTGTGCTGGCCTACGCGCTGGGCTGGATTGTCCGCGCTGTCATCGGCGGGCTCATTGCTGGTCTGGCCCGCAAGACCGAGACCAAGTGGGACGACTACCTGTTCGACAAGAAGTTCTTCCATCGTTTGGGCAACCTGATTCCTTCGGTCGCGAGCTACTTTTTGTTCCTGTCCATCGTCGCCCCGGGAAAAGTCGGCACGCTCGACGGCGCGCTGTACCCTTTGGTGACCAAGGTGCTTCTGTTGTGGATCTGCTGGGCAGCGACCTCGTTCTTCGTGCAACTCTCGACCAACTGGGAACGGGGCTACCGCGAGGTAAGGGGTGTACGCCAGATACCGATGCGCAGCTATGTGCAGGTGGTGCAACTATTTGTGTACATGCTGGGCGGGGTTCTCGCTGTCTCGGTTGTGCTCGACCAAAACCCGTTGGGTATTCTCGGCGGTTTGGGCGCCATGACTGCGGTGCTGCTGCTCGTGTTCAAGGACACGCTCCTGGGCCTTGTGGCCTCGCTGCAGGTAAGTTCGAACAAGCTGGTGCAAGTCGGCGACCGGGTGGAGTTTCCGAGCCTGAACATCGAGGGCGAAGTGGTCGACATCGCGCTGAGCGTGGTCAAAATCAAGAGCGGTGACAACACGGTGTATTCGATGCCCACGTACAACCTGGTCTCGCTGCCGTTCAAAAACTGGAGCCATGTGGCCGACGTGGGGGCCCGCCGCCTAAAGCTGGCGTTTCCCGTCGATGCGCTCACCATTGCCCCCCTCGCCTCTGGGCAGGAAAAAGCCCTGCGGACCACCGGCCTGTGGAAAGTCCCCGAGGACCTCAAGGGCGTAAGCAACGCCGAAGCGTTCCGGTTCTGGTGTCAGGATTATCTGGACGGCCACGCGCAAGTGCACAAGGGCGAGGCCCGCTTGGTCAAACTGGGGCAACCGGTCGGCCGCGGCCTGCCCTTCGAAATGGTCTTTTATACCCAACTCACCACCTACCCCGACTGGGAGCACCTGAGTTCGCGCCTGCTCAGCCAGTTCCTGGCAACCCTACCCGAGTTCGGACTGCGGGTGTTTCAGGAGCCTGTGGGCGTGGTTTCGGCCCCAGCGGTGGCGACTTAGCTCAAACTGACCGCGTTGAACACGTAGCCCGTTATCATGATTCCCAAAGAAACCACGGCGATGAAGGCCCCGAGCAACCGCGGCTTGAGCACCTTTCGCAAAATGACGAACTCGGGGAACGACAACGCGGTGACGGCCATCATGAAGGCAAGCGCCGTACCCAGCGGCACGCCTTTTTCAAACAGCGCGCTGATGATGGGAATGATGCCGGCCGCGTTGGAATACAGCGGAACCCCCAGCAAAGTCGCCAGCGGGACCGAATACCATTGGCCCTTGCCCAGATACTGCACAAAGAAGTCTTCGGGCACGTACCCGTGGATAAACGCCCCGATGGCGATGGCCACCAACACGTAAAGCCATACCTTGTAAAGAATATCGGTCGTCTCACCCCAGGCGGTTTTGGCGCGTTCCTTCCAGGAGGGTTTCACTTCGGCCAGTGAGGGGCCTTCTTTGCCAAACACAAACCCCTCCACGCTCGACTCCAGCTTCAGGGCTCCGATCACCAGGCCGGCGACAATAGCGATGAGCAGGCCGGTGCCGATGTAGATCAGCGCGATCTTCCAGCCAAACAACCCCGCCAGCATCACCAGCGCCACCTCGTTGATCATCGGCGAGGCGATCAGGAACGAAAAGGTCACCCCCAGTGGAATGCCGCCGCGCACAAACCCGATGAACAGGGGTACCGCCGAGCACGAACAAAAGGGCGTCACGATTCCCAGGAGCGCTGCCAGCACGTTGCCGACGCCGGGTGGCAGTTTCGAGATCAGTCGCTTGGTCGTCTCCACGGGAAAGAACGTGCGCAAAAACGAAATGACAAAAATGATGGTAACCAGAAGCAAGAAGATCTTGCCGGTGTCGTAGATGAAAAACTCCAGCACGGCCCCCAGCGGCCCCTGGGGCACAGCCAGCACCGTGTAGACCCACCACGCGATGTAGGTTTCGATCATCGCTAAACCGCGAGCAGGGCTTTCACCTGGTCCTTGGTGAGCACCTTGCCCGACGACCGGATGACGCCGTTGACGCCGAGCGCCGGCGTGGTCATCACGCCCATGGCTGCGATGGTACCAAAGTCGCTGATCTTTTCGACGCTCGCCGAAAGACCCAGTTCGGCGATAGCCTCGCGGGTGGTCTTTTCGAGCAGGTTGCACTTGGCGCAGCCGCTCCCCAGAATCTGAATGGTCATGGCGGTCTCCTATAGTTTCCATTATAGGAAACTAAGAGCGGACGTCAAGGTCTGGCAAAGTTAACCGGGGGGAACTATGCTTGACCGCATATCATGGCAAAGGCACCAAAAAAGAAACCCGTTCGAACCGAAGTTGCCGACCTGCTGGTAGTCGGAATCGGAGCCTCCGCCGGGGGCCTCGAGGCCCTGCAGGAGTTCTTCAAGGCCGTTCCTCTCGACACGGGGCTGGCCTTCGTCGTCATCCAGCACCTGTCACCCGACTACAAAAGCCTGATGGACGAGCTGCTGGCACGGCAGACCAAACTCAAGATCCTGGTCATCGAAGACTCCATGCCGCTCGAGCCGAACACCATTTTCCTGATTCCACCGCGTAAGGACCTGTCGATTTTTCACGACAAACTGATCTTGCAGGAACAGAGCCTCAAGCGCGGGCTGCATCTGCCGGTCGATGTGTTTTTCGCGTCGCTGGCCGCCGAAAAGGGCAAAAACGCCATTGGCATCATCCTTTCGGGCACGGGCAGCGATGGCACTTTGGGCACCCGCGCCATCAAGGAAGCCGGCGGCATGGTGATGGTGCAAGACGAAAAAACCGCCAAGTTCGACGGCATGCCGCGTTCGTCGATCTCCACCGGCTTGGTCGACTACATCTTGCCGCCGAACCAAATGCCCGAGGCTCTGGTCACCTACGTGCACCACCCCTTTGTGCAAAAAGGCACCAGCCTCGAAAACACCCTCGCCCAGAACTTCGATCCGCTGAGCAAGATCATGCTGCTGCTGCGCGACCACAGCGGCATCGACTTTTCGTACTACAAAGAAAACACCGTCATCCGCCGCCTGGAACGCCGCGTGAGCATCAACCGCTTCGACACGCTCGACGAGTACCTGGTGTACCTGGCTGACTCTGACAAAGAGAAAAGCAGCCTTTTCCGCGAAATGCTCATCGGCGTGACCCGGTTCTTCCGCGATACCGAGGCCTTCGACGCTCTGCAAAAAAAGGTGTTCCCGCTGTTGGCGCACAAGCGCCATTTACGCATCTGGTCGGCGGGGTGCTCCACCGGCGAGGAGGTGTACTCGCTGGCCATTCTGGTGCTGTCGTATCTGGAGCAGAACAAACTCACCTGCGAAGTCACGATCTTTGCCACCGATGTCGATCGCCATTCCCTCGAAGTGGCGGGGCGAGGCTTCTACGCCGACAGCGTCGTGGCCGACGTCGATCCGGCCCTCATGAACCGCTACTTCCACAAACAGGAAGACGGCTACCAGGTCACCGAGGCCGTGAGGCGGATGATCGTGTTTGCCTCCCACAACGTGCTCAAGGATCCGCCGTTTTCCAAACTCGACCTGTTGGTCT
Organism: Spirochaetales bacterium; assembly: GCA_037142615.1. GTDB lineage: Bacteria > Spirochaetota > Spirochaetia > JABEVK01 > JABEVK01 > JAIFLN01. Next base: position 28,362 of record JBAXAI010000011.1, read on the forward strand.
GCCGCAACCTGTTCATCTACTTCAAGCCCGAGCTGCAGACTCGGCTCTTGAGCTCGTTTTATCACAGCCTGTCGCCCGAGGGCTTCCTGTTCATGGGCTCTTCCGAAAGCCTGGGCGAGGTTTCCGAAGGCTTCGAGCCCCTCGATTCGAAGTGGAAGATCTACCGGTACCGTCCCGGCTTCCAGGTTTCGCTCGCCAAGACGTTGCCGCTCACGGTGTCGGTGGACGAGACCGAGTCCAGGCTGACGGGCGCGAGGCAAAAGGAATTGGCGCGGTGGGACCACATGATGAGCCAAGTGCTCTCGCTGTACCTGCCTCCGTCGGTGGTGGTCGATGCCCAAGACCAGGTGCTGCAGACCATCAACGACATGAGCCGTTTCCTCAAAATCCCGAGCGGTCGATTCTCGCAGAACCTGTATGACCTGTTGCCCCACGAACTGGGACTCCTCGTCAGCTCGTTGCTTCGCAAAATCAAAAAAAGCGGCGAGAGCTTCTTGCTCGAAAACCTGGTCGGCATCAAAGGCTTCGAAGGCGAACTTCTGAGCCTCCAGGGCCATGTGCTCAGCTCCGACCGGTCCACCTACTACTTGCTGTGCTTCCGCACCAACGCCGCGACCGCCGCTGTTGCGACCGACGTTTCGCCTCCGCAGGAAGTCAACCAACTGTACGCCGGGCGGGTCGGCGACCTCGAAAGGGAGTTGCAATTTACCCGCGAAAGTCTTCAGGCGACCGTCGAAGAGCTCGAAACCTCGAATGAGGAGCTCCAGTCGAGCAACGAAGAGCTGATTGCCAGCAACGAGGAACTTCAGAGCACCAACGAAGAGCTCCAGTCGGTGAACGAGGAGCTGTACACCGTCAACACCGAGTTCCAGAACAAGATCGAGGAACTGACCACCCTCAACAACGACGAAGTGAACCTGCTGCGCAACACCGAAATCGGTGCCCTCTACCTCGACCACCGCCTGTGCATTCGCAAGCTCACGCCGCGGGTGACCGAAATCACGCGCATTGTGGCCGCCGATGAAGGGCGCCCGCTCGACCACCTTTCGGCACTGCCGGGCTATCCTCAGCTGATCGAAGACATTCACGCGGTAAGCGACACGCTGCGGCCTCTCGACCGGGAAATCGTCGGCGTTGACAAAAAAACCTACTTGGCCAGCATCCGGCCGTTTCGCACGGGGTTCAACTCGATTGAGGGCATTCTGGTCACCTTTGTCGAAATTACCAAACTCAAGCAGGCGCAGGAGTTGGCCTCGCAGGCGCGCCACCGGCTCGAAGACGCGCTCCGCATGGGGCAGATGGCCTGGTGGGAATGGGACTACCAAACCGGCGAAGTGCGTTATGACCCGCTGAAAGCCACGATGATCGGCTACACCGTAGACGAGTTCCCGCATCACGTCGATGACGTGTGTGCCCTGATTCACCCCGAGGATTACGACAAGACCATGGAGGCGATGACCGATCACCTGCGGGGCAAAACCGACCTGTGGGAAGTGAGCTACCGCATCCGGCGCAAGGACGGAGACTACGCCGTGTACTACGATCGGGGGACCATTTCCGAGCGGGATGCTGCCGGCAAGCCTTTGCGCTTGGTCGGCACCGTCATCCGGATGCGCGAAGGGCTGTACCGTGGGTGAAACGAAGATGCTGACCCCGGAGGAGCTCAAACGGGCTATCGCCCAGGTGCTGGCGGGCAAGGAACCGCCGCAGGTCCGCGATGTGGAATAGCTGTTTGAAAAGTTCAACATTTATCATCAGGAGCTCGAGTACCAGAATGAAGAGTTGCGGCGCATCACCACCAAACTGGAAGAAACCGAGCTCTATTACAGCGACCTGTACGAAAACGCGCCGGTAGCGTATGTCACCTTTGATCAGGGCTTTGCCATTCGCTCCGGAAACCGGGCCTTTCGAGCCCTGTTCGGCCTCGATCGGCTGGAACTGACCCGGCAACCTGTTACCGCCTACCTGGCCCCTGCCAGTCAGGACGAGTTTTACCTTCACACACGCCCGCTCTGGAAGGGGAACCCCGTAGCGGCCTGCCAGGTTGAAATCACCCATGGAACGAACAGGCGCTATTTCAAGGTGGAGAGCAATCTGTCCAAGATCGGCGGTGAGGCGCTCATCCGCAGCCTGTTCGTCGATGTGACCAAAGAGGTAGAAACTGAAGCGCTCCTTCGCGTCAGCGAGGAAAGGTTCGTGAGTGTGGTCGAGGCCGCCACCGATGGCATTCTGATCGCTGACAGCCACGGCAGGCTCCTCGTGTGGAACGCGGCGATGGAATCAATCACCGGCTTTGGCCATGAGACCATGGTAGGCGCGTTCGTTTGGGATGCCCAATATGCGATGGCCCCCAAGGCCCTGAAAATCCCCGGCGGCCTGGCAAAACTCGAGGAGCAGAACCGGGGCTTTCTGGCCGCCCTCAAGGAAGGGGCCCCGCCTGTCGCCCACGAACAGAAGATCGAGAAGGCCGACGGTTCGGCCGCAGTCATCGAGTTCACCGTGTTCCCCATGAAGCTCAAAGGCGAAGTGCTGTTCGGTGGCCTTTTCCGCGACCTGACGTATTCGCGAGGGCTCGAGGTGCAGTTGGCCGAGGCTAGGAAAAACGAGGCCATCGGACTGCTGGCGGGGGGCATCGCCCACGACTTCAATAACCTTCTCGGGGGAATCCTGGGGCGTGTCGAGCTCGCCAAGACCCGGGAAGGGCTCTCGGAAACACTCGAGAAGGACCTGAGGCAGATTGAGCAAGCCGCCAAACGCTCTGCCGCCATTACGGGTCAGTTGCTGGCCTACGCCCGCAGGCAAATCGCCACACCGATGGTCGTCGACTTAGGTGAGGTGGTGCACGGCCTGCTGCCAGCCCTGAGGCGGCTACTTTCACCCCAAATCCGCTTGGAGTTTGTGGCTCCGCCAGGGCCAGCCACCATCCTGATGGACACCGACCAGCTTGACCAGATCGTCACGGCGGTGTGCCGCAACGCGTCCGAGGCCATCCGAGGCGCCGGCAAGGTCACTCTGGCCGTCCGCTTGAATGCAGGTGGCGATAAGGCTCTGCTCACGGTTACCGACACGGGCCACGGCATGGACGACGCGACGCTCAAGAGCGCGTTTGAGCCGTTCTTCTCGACCAAACCCATGGGCCACGGCGTGGGGCTCGGGTTGGCCACAGTGCAGGGAATTGTGTTCCAAAACGGCGGCGGGGTTCAGCTCAGGAGCGCACCCGGGCAGGGCACGACGGTCGAGTTCAGTTTCCCGGCGCACGCCGTACCGCCCGATACCCCCAGCTCGTCCGCAATACAGCCAGCCGACATTGACCGCCCAACCCAGGGGTCCGAGGCCTTGCAACGGGTCCTGATCGTCGATGACGAGCCCGACATTCTCGAGTTTCTCGTCGAGATCGTCGCGTCGCTGGGGTTTGCGGTTTCCGGGGCAGAGAGTGCCGAGGCGGCTCTGTCGCTGGTGAGCGCCGACGGCGGCAAGTTTGACCTGCTTGTCACGGACGTGATGATGCCGGGCAAGAATGGCCACCAACTGGCCCAGGAACTCGTGGCCGCCAGTCCGGGTCTTGCCGTTCTGTACATGTCGGGCTTTTCGGGCGATGTGCTGGCCGAAAAAGGTATTCTTGCCGCCGAGCTCAACTTCCTGCAGAAGCCGTTCACCTTGGCCGAAGTGTCCAGAAAAGTGGCGGGCGTGCTGCAACATTGACTTGGTTTCCAAATGTTGCAACAATGGAGCTGTGGATGCCGCCCAAACCGCCCGGCTCGAGCAAAGTGCCGAGCTTTTCAAAGCCCTTGGCCACCCTATGCGCTTGGCCATGCTCGAAAAACTCAAAGGCCAGCCTTGGTGCGTCTGTGACATCGCGAGCTCGCTGGGTCTGAACAAGTCCATCGCGTCCAAGCACCTTTCGCAACTTCACGATGTTGGTCTGCTCGACGTGGAAAAGCAGGGCACGAAGGTCATTTACACCCTGGCGGCTCCCGAGCTTGTCGATCTTGGGGCGATCGGCCAAGAGGCCCTTGCGAAGCAGAAGCTGCGTCGCGAGGGCCAAAGGTCGACTGCTCCGGCCTAACTTCGGCCGTTGCCACCACCATTGCCACCGCCGTTCCCGCCGCCGCCTTGAAACGCGCGCAGGTGGTTTTCCGAGCCGCGCTTGAGTTCCTCAAACACGGTGCGAACCTCTGCAGGGAGCGTGGCCTTCAGGAACTTGTCGTACATGGCAATATTCAGCTGCTCGGCTTCGACTCCCACAGCCAACGCCTTGGCCCAGTCAGCGGGCGTCAGCGTGACGGCCTTGGGGGCAACAGGCATCGGCAGGCCGTTGCCCGCGAACAGCGGTGTCAGCCAGGTGATGTGGTTCTGTTCCGTGGTCACGATGTTGGCGAACGGGCGCTGGTCGGGCCACTTCTTGAGGATGGCTTCGTACTCGGCCTTGGCGGCCCACTCGTCTTGGATGGCGTAGGTCAGCATTTGCGCCAGAGTAGGGTTTTTCACCTCGGCCGCTGCGGCCCAACCGGTTTTGTCGGCCCCGAACAGGGGCAAGGTCGCCAGCAGCAACGCTGCGGCAAGGTTCAGTCTTGTGGTCTTCATGATTCGTTCCTTCCTTTTCACTTCATTTCCGTTTCGGCGCTGACGTAGCCTTGGATTCCCAGCTTTTCGGCGACAAACACGCGCACGTCGCCGGTGGCAAACGTTCCCAGCGCATTGGCGGAGTCCTTGATGGGCTTTTCGAGGTCAGCCTCGGTGATGCCGAACTTTTCGACAAAGGCATGGCGTTCGATGCCGGTCAGGTCGGCGACCTCGGCGAACGTGTTCTTGCCCTTGATCAGGTCGGGATCAAACGCAGGCATCTCGACGCTGGCAGCCAAGGTTGGGCCGCCGGAGCCACGCGCTTCTTCGGCTAAACTCAACGTGCTCGTATGGAACCACCCGGGAATAGCCGTCAGCGCGACGACGCCGAAGAACACGACGACAGTCGCCAAGGTCAGGAACAGCGGACTGATCTTGGTGTTCTTCGGGCCAGCAAACGCGAGGGTATCCTTGACGGGGCAAGCGTTGACGCAAAGCCCGCAGGCCAGGCATTCGGCGCTGGTGACGTCTTTCACCTTGGACACGGGAAGGTCGACGGGGCAGACTTTGTCGCACTTGCCGCAGTCGATGCACTTGGTTTCGTCGCGGCGCACCCGGTACAGGCCCAGTTTGCTCACCAGACCGTACATGGCGCCCATGGGGCAAAGGTACTTGCAGAAGAAGCGGTCGTAGAACAGGCTGGCGATCAGCGATCCGATCAGGATCAGCGCGCCGACCCAGAAGCCTGTCCAAACCTCGGCACTGCTCAGGTGCATGAACGCCACCCAAGGGTCGTAGGGGCGAACCACGAGCGTGCCCGCTATCCAGGTCAGTGCGGTAAGGCCGGCCAAGACCACGTACTTGAGCCAGCGAAGCGGCATGTCGACGACGGCGGGCAGCTTGAACTTGCGGCCGAAGAGCTTTTTGCCGATGCCGGCCGAAGCACCCTGCAGGGCACCGAGCGGGCAAAGTTGGCCGCAGAAAGCGCGGCGAAACAAGATGGTGATGCCGATCGAGGCGACCAGCAAGATGAAACTCGAGGCCGCAATCTTGGTCATCAGGTCGCCGGTGGTGGCGAACATCCACAAGGCTTCCAGGCCGCCGAAGGGGCACAGTGCGTCGACGCCCGGTGGGGTCATCCCGAACAAGGGATGCTGGTGCAGATAACCAACGGTGGCGAGCAAAACCGTCACGGAGCCGAGGACGATCCAGCGCACCCAGCGGTGGCGGCTTTGTCGGGCTTTGTAGGTTTGGATGGGTGTCATGGTGAAACTCCTGCCTCCACCTTGCAACCGGCGTGCCAAAAGTTGATCTGCATGAACATCTATCTTTGATGAATATACAACTTTTGGTATATTACCAATCTGGTCGGGTGTGAAAAACCTTCCGAGCGTCGGCGTGTCGGGAAGTTTTTGCCCATGAAGGGTAGTGGTGGACGGGCGCCGGATCGAAGCCTATGCTGGGGACAAGGAAGGTGGCCATGATCGAACGCCGTCAAAAGCACTCGTTGTTCAGTTCGCTCCCCCGTCGTCTCATCAGCTGGTCGGAATCCTTCGGCTTGGGGGTGGTGTTTGTGGCCACCATGATCTCGGTGGGTCAGGAAGTCTGGCACATGATCGAAGCCCAAACGGTCGCGCTGGGCGACCTGCTGCTGCTATTCATCTTCCTCGAGGTCATCTCGATGGTGGGAATCTACTACATGTCGCACCGGGTTCCGGTCCGCTACCCGATCTACATCGCCATCACGGCCCTCGCGCGCTACCTTATCCTCGACGCCAAGTCACTCGACCCTTGGGGACTCCTGGCGGTGGGGGGCACGATTCTGGTGCTGGCCGGCACTGTCTTGCTGATCCGGTACGGCCAAACCAAGTTCCCCTACAAGGAAGAAGAGTCCTGAGCCTCATTTGTGCAGGCGACTGAGACTGTACACCGCGGCCAAGCCCAAGACGGCAGCGGCGACCAGATAGATGGCGGTCGCGCTGGTGTAGAAGGCCGAAACCTCCAGCGTCGAAGCGGGACCATGAAGCCAGACAAACGCCGTTCCCGACAGCGAGATTCCGGCGGCCGTTCCCAGGTTGCGCGCCAATTGCGTGAACCCGGTGGCCGAACCCAAGAGGTTCTTCGGGGCCGCGCCCATGAGAGCGCTGTTGTTCGGCGACTGGAACACGCCCATCGAGAAGCCCATGAGGGACAGACCTCCGATGACCGCGAAGGGCGACCACCACGGGCCGACGAGGGCCAGAAGGAGCAGGCCCACCGCCCCGACGAACAACCCCAGCGTGGCGAGCTTCACCGAGCCGAAACGGTCCGAGAGCTTGCCGCTCACCGGTGACACCACCGCCATCACGATGGGAAACGCCATCATCGCCAGCCCAGTGACCGCCGGACCCCACCCCTGCACCACCTGAAAATAGAACGGAACAAGCACGGTGGGCGTGTACAGCGCCAAAAAGGCAACCAGCGAGAGCCCCCACGACGAGGAGAACTTCGGGTTGGCGAACAGTTCCAGCCGCAAGATGGGGTGCTTGGCGCGGCGTTCCCAGACCAGAAAGACCACCAGCAGCGCCAGGGCCACGAGTTCCCACTCCCACTGGTTCAAGCCCAAGCCGAAGCTGACGATGGCCGCCGCCAGCAGGGCCGCCCCGAACCAGTCGAGCGCAAACTTCGCCGTCGCGACTTTGGCGTCGTGAGGAATGTGGAACGCCGAGGCTGCCCAACCCGCTGCGGCCACGGCCGCCGACAGATAGAACACGCTGCGCCAGCCGGCCGCGCCGATGAGCAGGCCGCCCAGAGCAGGGCCGAGGATGCTCCCCAGCGCCCCCACGGTGGTCAGCAGACCCAGGTTCCGCCCGCGTTGCGAGGCCGGGTGGTGCTCCGTCGCCAGCGCCATCCCGTTGGCAATGATCATGGCGCCCCCCAAACCCTGCAAAATGCGGGACACGACAAGCAGCGGCAAGTTCGGCGCCCAGGTGCTCAGCAGCGAGAACAGCGAGAGGAGCAGAAAACCCAGGTTGAAGATCTTCTTGCGTCCAATCTGGTCGGCCAGACTGCCGAGCAAGGGCAGCAACGCCGAGATCGACAGCAGGTACACCGACGCCACCCACTGGATGCCGCCGGGGGTGGTGTGAAACTCGGCAGCCATCGACGGCAGCCCGACGTTGACGATGCCGGCGTCGAGCATCGAGAGAAAAGGCCCAAACATGATGGTGGGCAAAATCCAGCGGTTCACAGGTTTCTCTTCAGACATGGACTTCTCCATCGTAAGAATATAATATATATCCTATATAGGAGAAATGATGAAGTACCTTCAACTTGTGGCCTTGCTGCTTCTGCTGCCGTTTGTCCTCGCGGCCCAAGCCAAGATCGACGAGCCCGCGCTCAAGGCTCTTTTGGCCAAGGACAAAGCAGTCGTCGTCCTCGATGTGCGGACGCTTGACGAGTACGTGGCAGGCCACCTGGAGGTGGCCAAGTTGCTCCCCTACGACGCCATCGACGCGAAGTCGGCGGCGCAGGTGGTCCCCAAGAAGGCGACCACCGTCGTCGTGTATTGCCACTCGGGCCGCCGAAGCGCGCTCGCGGCACAAACTCTCAAGGAGCTCGGTTATACCAACGTGCTCGACATCGGCGGTCTGGCCAACTGGAAAGGTAAACTGGCGACCGGCGCGCCGGCGAAGGCGCGCTAGACTGGCCTTTGGCCCTACGGGTACGTCGTGACGTCGCTGGCCGACAGCGCAGTTACCCCCAGCGCCGAGGCTTCGGCGTCGAGCTGAGCCTGGGCAAGCCCGGTGGCCTGGCGAGCAAGGGCGGTGGCCGCCAAGTCACCGAGCGAGGCATCGACGGTCGCGAGCAGCGTGGCGGTGGCGGTGTCGGGCAAGGCAAACCCCGGGGGAATCGCTGCCGTGGTGCTGACGACGTACGAAGCCGTGCTGCTTCGGGTCTTGGTCGAGGCGTCCCAGGCCCAGAAGGTCTTGTTGTGCAAGGCGTTCGACACTTCCAGGTCGCCGAGCCACGGAGCAAACCCCACATCGGTCGTCCGCAACGACGTGCCCGTCTGCGGTTTCTCGAGCCAGTACTGGAAAGTCGATACCGTCGAGCTCGAGCCGCTGGGACCAGTCACCGTCTCGGTACCCTTCTCCTGCTGGCGAATCACGTAGTTAAGGCTGGTGAGCGCCGCCGAGAGGCGGAGTGTCTTCAGCGGGAACACGCTGTGCTGAAAGTAGGTGCCGCTGTCGCCGGTGTAGCCCGAGCTGGCCGCCGCGCTGTTGGTAAAGTCCAGGCTGTAGGTGTAGTCGGTGTAGCCCGAACCGGCGTTGTAGTTGCTGCCGTCGGATTCCGAACTGAAGTACACCCGGTCGCCTTGTGCCCAGGGTGAAGCGGTGCGGTATACCACGATCCACGGCACGAGATGGGAGTTGCCCGACGAGAAGAGCGTTGTCCACGGGTCGGCGCTCGAGGCGCGGTAGAGCAACTGGGTAACCGTGCGAGCCCCGGCCGTACTCCCGGACGTACTCCAGCTCTCGGACGCGCGGAGCTGGAACGTGTCCGCAGGCGATATCGAGTAGTCCTTGAGGTTGAGAAACTTCTGGTTGGCACTGACGCCGTCGTCGAGCTTGTCGAGAAAGCCGAACTCGCTGCCACGCGCACTCGAGGCGATCTTTTCGCGCAGCAGCTCACCGGTGCCGTCGTACACTTCTGACCGGTACTGCGTCAGGTCGGTGTTGCCATCGGTCCACGAGCCCTTGGCCAGCACGCCGCCCTGAGCGCCGTCGCCCCAGGCCGCATTGAACGAGTCGGCGGTGACCTGCACGTACGAGGTTCCGCTCGAACCCATTGTCACTTTTTGGTACTGGCCCGAAGTCTGGTTGGCGACGCTGTTGCTGTTGGTGACAGGGTCGAACACCACCGTTTGGGTACCGGTGGAGGCGTCGTACAGGCCCCGGAGCGAAACCGTGAATACCGTGCCGCTGGGGTAAGTGTTCCCGTTGCCGTCGTCGGCCGAAGTCGTGAGCGTGCGGGTACCAAGGAAGGCCACCTTGGCAACCAAGCTAGGCGGTGTGTTGGCCGAGGTGAGCACCAAATGCAGGTAGTAGTCGTAGGTATCGGCGGCGGCGGCAGCGCTCGAATCGGGCAACCGGCAGTGGCCGTCGCCGCTGAAGTGCCATTTGATGGCGAGCTGATCGCCGTCACTCGTGATCTTGGTAACTACCAGCTTGCCGGCGCCGAACTTTTTCGGGACGCCAAGGATGGCGGCCTGGTCCTCGGTGACGGTAACATCCCCCAGGCTCACGGTCGAGTCGTAGGTCATCTCGGTGAGGCCAGCCATCCCTTGCTGGAACGCCAACAAGATGTTCGACAGCACGCTCTCGGCGAGTTCCTTCTGGAGCCGGACGTAACCCTCGGAGCGCACTCCGGGCAACGCGGTGGGGTCGAGCGTCGACACGTCGCCGACGGCCCGCAGGGCGGATTTCGTCCAGGCGGTGGTACCGTCACGCAGGCTGACAGGTAACAGCGCCTGGCCGACGGGGATCGAATTGATGGCCGCCGTCAACGTTGAAAGGGCCGTCGAGTTGCCTCCCAACGAGCAGGAACTCAGGGCCAGAGCGAGGCCAAAGAACAGGGTAAGGGTCTTGGAAAACTGCATAGTTTGCTCCTTACCCTCAAGGCTAAAATCGCAATGTCACAGTTCCGTCGCATCGGGTTCCAAAGTTGGTCGCCGAAGCGTGAACTCAATGACCGTGCCTCGCCCCACTTCGCTCTGCAGAATCAACTCACCGCCGTGAGCCTTCACCAGGACCCGGACAATCCGCAGACCCAATCCGCTGTGATGGTCTTCGGGGTTCCGGGCCAAGTCGGCACGGTAAAAGGCTTCTCCCAAAAAAGGCAGGTGCTCGGCGGCGATGCCGCGTCCGGTGTCAGCCACCCCAAGGGTCACCACACTCCCGACCTCGAGGGTGACAGACACCTTGGCGCCCGTCCCGGCGTGCGAGATCGCGTTCGAGAGCAGATTCTCGAAGACTTGGGCCAAACGATCGGGGTCGGCCAGGACGAGCACCGGCGGACCCCCGGGAACCGGCCGCAAGTCGATCCCGGCCTTGAGGGCCGGCTCCGCGTAGGCCGCCCGGCACGAGACCGCCAGTTCCCTCGCGTCGACGGTTTGTAGCGTCAGCGGAAGTTCATGCAGATCGAGCCGGGCCAGCTCGAGCATGTCGGTGACCAGGCGAAGCAGGCGTTCGGAAGTCGCCACGATGGAGCGCAGGGCCCTCGAACGGCGCACCGGATCGTCGGCCAAACCGTCCTGCAGGGCCCCCGTCATTGTCCTCAAGGTAGAAAGCGGGGTGCGGAACTCGTGCGCAACGTCGGCGAGAAACTGCCGCCGGGTTTGAGTCTCTCTTTCCAGGTCGCCAATCTGCTTCGAAACGCGGTCGCCCAGGAAGGTCAACGTGCGTCCGAGTTCGGCAAACTCGCCGGCGCCCTGAATCTGGAGGTCGGGCCGAAAGTTCCCCTCGGTCATCGAGTGCGCCGCCTTCATCAACTTGGCCAGAGGCCGCGTGAACAGCAGGCTTGCCCAAATACCAAAAAGGAGGGCGATCACCAGGGCCATCACCGCCGACAGCGCCAAGTTCTTCGACTGCACCGCGATCTGCTCCGCCGAGAGGGGTTGAGGACCGTCGCGGGTGGCGGTGTCGAGGGCAGGCACGGTCGCGGTCAATGTGGATTCCCCGGGCAGCGACTTGTCGGGAGCGGGCAACCGGGCGGGATAGCCCATGAAGAACTCGGCAAGGCCGAACATTGGCTCGGCGAGTGGACGGGTGTACAACTCGGGGTGTTCGACCATCTGAGCGCGGTACGACATCAGCTGCAGGTAGGTCAAAAAGTGTTCTACACCAGCGCTCACCACCCAAGTCGAGACGATGGCAAGAACCAGCGCCGTCACCACTTGGGTGCGCACATCAATTTTGGGGACGAAACGCATACCCTACCCCCCGAATGGTCACAATAGGAAAGTTCGCCAGGCCTGCCATCTCGAGCTTCTCACGCAGCCGGTAGACGAGGTTGTCGACCTGCCGGGAACCCACGTGGTAGGTCTCGCCATCACCCCACGCCTGGTCGATCAGCACCTGGCGGGTATGGACCCGCTGCGGCGCCTTCACCAGGGTCACCAACACGTCGAACTCAAGGTTGGTCAGGACCACGTCTTTGCCCAACACGAGCACCCGATGTTCGCCCACCCAGATCTCGAGCGTCGACCAGCGGTAGGTCGCTTGCGCTAAAGGCACCTGCGACGAGCGACGGAGCAGCGCCTTGATCCTCGAAACCACCTCGGCGGCCGAAAAAGGTTTGGTGACGTAGTCGTCGGCGCCTTTGTCGAGCGCCCTGACCTTGTCGATTTCCCCGTCCTTCGCCGACAGCATGAGGATGGGTACCTGGGAACGCCGACGAAGCTTTTCGCAGACGGTCACGCCATCGACCAAGGGCATCATGATATCGAGAATGACGAGGGCGGGCTGCTCGGCGTCGAACCGGCGCAGCGCTTCGGCGCCGTCGGCGGCCAGCAGAACCTCGAAGCCAGCGGCCTCGAGGTACCAGCTCAGGCCCTCCGCAAGGTCGGTGTTGTCGTCAGCGACAAGGATGCGTTGGGACAAGGCTTTCCTCCTGTCGGGGCTCAGGGCCGCTTTTGAGAGAATACCGACTCGGGTCGGGTGTACACAACGCTCAGGCTCGCCTCGGCGAGAACACGGCCCCTCATAGCGTCGAGCAGCACCTGTCGCGTCACCCGCGAAGAGGGAACCGCCGGTTCGATCGTCGACGAAAGGGCGTACAGCGTCAGCACGTACGTCTTGGGACCAGGGCCCTTCGACATCGGAGGAGCGTACGAGGGAAGATCATTTTCGTTGTTCTTCCCCCACTCGCCAAGGTCTTTTTGGCCAGACGCCAAGCCCGTGGCGGAGGCAGGGAGGTTGTACAGATTCCAGTACTCTTTGATGAGCCCCTGAGGATCGACGTGGTGCATGATGAGCGCCAGCGACTTCGTTCCCGAGGGAACGCCTGACCAGCGGAGCGGCGGCGATGAGCCGGAGCCGTCGCCGGTGAACTCAGCCGGGAGAGCGCCACCGTCGGAAACCACGGGACTTGAAAGCTGGAACGGCGACTGGGCCGACAGCGCGAGCGAAGGCAGGAGCAAGAGCAAGAGCGCAGTGACGCGAGGAAGTGTCATGAAACCCTCCGTCACCAAGCTACCACGCCTGTGTCGCACGGCCATCGGAGTTGTGTCGCACGTTGGTCGCAGGCCCGCCTAGCTGAGGTCGGTCTCCCAGGATTCGGCAAGGGGCACCATCGCCCGCCGCCCCGAAATGATGGGATACTGCCCCAGGTTCTGGCTGCGGAACACCAACACCGCCAAGCCCAATCCAATGATGACTCCTGCCACGGTGAACCAGGTTCCGACGAGCAGGCCGACCAGCGCCAGCACGCCCGGCAAGACCAAAAACAGGCTGCCGGCGAGCATCATACGTCCCAGTCCGTCGGAAATATCGACCGCTTCGCCTGGCTGAAGGTCCAGATGGTAGGGATTGCTGACCTCCATCCGCACTGACATCACCGAGCAACAAGCCGCACCGCCTCCGGGAGGAGTGTCCTCCCCTACCGACACGAGCACTTTTTCCACTCCGGGTTCGATGACGCAGGCTTCTCGATTCATAGCACTTCCTTCTCGAGGAACAGGGCGACTAGATGAACAGGGTCGCGCGGCTCGAGTCAGCGGCTTCGAGCATCGTGGCCACACCGCCGGATTCGACGCCGTCCACCAGTTCTTCCATTGTGACGCCCATGACGTCCATGCTCATGTTGCAGGCCACGAGACGCACGCCACTCTGAATGGCACTGTCGAGCATTTCCTGCAGACTGTCAATCTTGAGGCTCTTCATGCGGCCCTTCATCATCCAGCTGCCCATGCCCACCATATGGAGTTTCGACAGCGCGAGCTTGTGAAGGCTGCTTGGCATCATCAGGCCGAACATGAGCCCGAGGAAGTCCTTCTTGGCCAACCCCATGAGGGACAGACCTCCGACGACAGCAAACGGCGACCACCCCGGACCCACGAATGCCAAAACCAGCAACCCCCCTGCGCCGACGAACAAACCCATGGTCGAGAGTTTCACCGAACCCCAGCGGTCGGAAAGTTTACCGCTGAGGGGTGACACCAGCGCCATCGTGATGGGAAACGCCATCATCGCCAGGCCCGTGACCGCTGGGCTCCAGCCCTGCACCACCTGGAAGTAGAACGGGACCAGCACGGTGGGCGTGTAGAGCGCCAAGAAGGCGACCAGCGAAAGGATCCACGGCGACGAAAACTTCGGGTTCGCAAAAAGCTCCAGGCGGAGAATCGGGTGCTTGGCACGACGCTCCCACAGCAAAAAGGCCCCCAAGAGCGCGGCGGCCAACAGCTCGAACGCCCAACCCGAAGCCAGACCCAAACCAAACGCGACGATCGCCGTGGCGAGGAGCGCAGCGCCCAACCAGTCCAGGGCGAACTTCGTGTGGGCCACTTTGGCGTCGTGGGGGATGTTGAGCGCCGAAGCCAGCCAACCGCCGGCCGCAACCGCCGCCGAAAGGTAGAACACGCTGCGCCAACCGGCCGCGCCAATCAGAAGGCCGCCCAGCGCTGGTCCCACGATGCTCCCCAGGGCTCCCACGGTGGTGAGCAAACCCAGATTGCGTCCGCGCTGCGACGCCGGGTGATGTTCGGTAGCCAGGGCCATCCCGTTGGCAATGATCATGGCGCCGCCCAAACCCTGAAGGATGCGCGAAACCACGAGCACCGGCAAATTGGGCGCCCACGTGCTCAACAGGGAAAAAACGGACAGCACCAAGAAGCCGAGGTTGAAGATCTTTTTGCGGCCGATTTGGTCGGCGAGGCTGCCGAGCAGGGGCAAGAGCGCCGAGATCGACAGCAGGTACACCGAGGCGACCCATTGGATGCCGCCCGGCGTGGTGTGAAACTCGGCGGCCATCGAGGGAAGGCCCACGTTGACAATGCCGGCGTCGAGCATCGACAGAAAGGGCCCAAACATGATGGTGGGCAGAATCCAGCGGTTGACAGCTTTCTCTTCAGGCATGGACTTCTCCTTGGCAAGAATATAATATATATCCTATATAGGAGAAACAATGAAGTACTTGCCCCTGCTTGTCCTGTTTCTGTTGCCGCTGGGTCTCATTGCCCAGGCGAAGATCGACGAACCGGCGCTCAAGGCCCTGCTGGCGAAGGACAAATCCGCCCTCGTCCTTGATGTGCGCACGGCCGAAGAGTACGCCGCTGGCCACCTCGAAAAGGCTCTTCTGCTCCCCTTTGACGCCATCGACGCCAAGACTGCGGCCCAGTTCATTCCCAAGAAGACCACCAAAGTGGTGCTGTACTGCCATTCCGGACGGCGCAGCGGTCTGGCAGCCCAGACCCTGAAGGATCTGGGCTACACCAACGTGCTCGACTTTGGTGCCCTGTCCAACTGGAAAGGAAAACTGGCGACAGGGGCACCGCCAAAGTAGAGCACACGACCGTTAGGGGTACGAAGTCAGTTCTGCGGCCGCGAGAGTTCCGAGCGCCGTTTCGACGGTGGAAAGCTGCGTTGCCGTCGCAGTATCGGGCAACGCGAAGCCGGGGGGGAGGTCGGCTGTGGTGCTCACCACGTACGAGGCTACACCGCTGCGGGTCTTTGTGGTGGAGTCCCACACCCAGAAGGTCTTGTTGTGCAGGGCATTTGACACTTCGAGGTCACCAAGCCAAGGAGCAAAGCTCAGCGGCGTGGTGCGCATGGTCGTGCCGGTCTGGGGCTTTTCGAGCCAGAACTGGTAGGTCGGCACCGACGTCGTCGAACCGTCGAGAGCCGTGACGGTTTCGGAGGCCTGTTCCTGCTGCCGGATCGCGTAGTTCAGCGCACTGAGGGTGCTGTCGAGCCTGAGGGTCTTGAGCGGGAACACCGAATGCTGGTAGTAGGTACCGCTGTCGCCCGTGTAGCCCGAAGCGGCCGCAGCGCTGTTGGTGAAGTCGAGACTGTAGGTGTAGTCGGTGTATCCGGTTCCGTCAGCCTTGCAGTTGCTGCCGTCGGACTCGGAGGTGAAGTACACGCGGTCGCCCACGGCCCAGGGTGAAGCGGTGCGGAAGACGACGATCCAAAGCACAAGTTCGTAGGCCCGGAGCTGGAAGGAGTCGGGCGGCGTGGTGGTATACAGCGACGGGTGGTCGTTGAGGTTGAGGAACTTTTGGTGGGCGCTCACGCCGTCGTCGAGCTTGTCGAGAAAGCCGAACTCGCTGCCCTTGGCCAGCACGCCACCCTGGTTGGCATCGCCCCAGGCCACGTTGAAGGTATCGGCCGATGCGAGTACGAACGAAGTTTCGCCCGAAGCCGTGGTCACCTTTTGGTACTGGCCGGTGGTCTGATTGGCAATGCTCTTGTCGTTGGTGACAGGGTCGAACACCACGGTCTGGCTGCCCGTCGTGGCGTCGTAGAGCCCGCGGAGCGAGAGCGTGAACACGGTTCCGACCGGATAAGTGTTGCCGTTACCGTCATCGCCGGCGACGGTAAGCGTTCGGGTTCCATAGAAGCTCACCTGAGCCACGAGGCTGGCCGGCGTGTTGGCCGACTTCAGAAGCAGGTGCAGGTAGTAGTTGTAGGTATCGGCCACGGCAGCGGCGCTCGAGTCGGGCAGGCGACAGTTGCCATCACCGGTGAAGTGCCACTTGATGTCGATCTGGTCGTAGTTGAGGGTGGTCAAGCCCGCCATGCCCTGCTGAAACGCGGTCAGGATGTTGGAAAGCACGCTTTCGGCGAGCTCCTTTTGCATGCGGACGTAGCCTTCCGAGCGCACGCCGGGCAACGTGGCAGGATCGAGCGTCGAGACGTCGCCCGCCCAACGAACAGGAACCGAGTGCCAAGGTCAGCCCCAGAATCAAGGTAAGTCCCACGGATAACTTCATTTATTACTCCTTACCGATGACTCTAGCGAGGGATTGTCACAGTTCGGTGTAATCGGGTTCCAAAGTTGGTCGTGGCAGGGTGAACTCGATGGTCGTCCCGCGGCCTTCCTCGCTTTGCAGAATGAGCTCTCCGC
Source organism: Spirochaetales bacterium (assembly GCA_037142615.1). Taxonomy (GTDB): domain Bacteria; phylum Spirochaetota; class Spirochaetia; order JABEVK01; family JABEVK01; genus JAIFLN01. The sequence continues at coordinate 45,030 of JBAXAI010000011.1, forward strand.
CATGGGCCTGCACAAGCACGCGCACAATGCGGAGGCCGAGGCCGCTGTGGTGGTCGTCAGGGGTTCTCACGGCATCGGCGCGGTAGAAGGCCTCGCCCAGAAACGGCAGGTGTTGCGACGGAATGCCTCGTCCGGTATCGGCCACCGCCAGGGTCACCTGGGCTCCCACAGAGAACGCGAACGAGACCTTGGCTCCCCGCCCGGCGTGAGCAACGGCGTTCGATAGAAGGTTCTCCAAGATCTGGGCCAACCGGTCGGGGTCGGCCAGAACGAACACCGGAGGGCCGGACGGTACGGGCAACAGTTCAATCTCAGCCGTCAGAGCCTGTTCGACGTAGACGGCTCGGCACCAGACCGCCAGTTCGCGGGCATCGACCGTCTGGATGGCGAGCGGAACTCGTGCGCCACGTCAGCCAGAAACTGGCGGCGGGTCTGAGTTTCGCGCTCGAGCTCGCCAAGCTGCTGGGCGACGCGATCACCACCGCCATCACAGCCGAAAGGGCGAGGTTCTTCGACTGCACGGCGATCTGTTCCTGCGAAAGCGGCTGGGGCCCCTCGCGCGAAGCGGTGTCGAGGGGGGGCGTGGTCGGCGTAACGGCGACCGGGGTCACAAGATCGGGCGCAGGCAGACGGGCCGGATACCCCATGAAGAACTCGGCCACCCCAAACATGGGCTCGGCCATCGCCCGGCTGTAAAGTTCTGGATGGGCGGTCATCTCAGCACGGTACGACATGAGCTGACGGTAGGTGAGGTAGTGTTCCACACCGGCGCTGAGCACCCACGTGGTAGGTCTCACCGTCACCCCACACCTGGTCGATCACCACCTGCCGGGTGTGAACGCGCTGGGGCGACTTGATCAAAGCGATTTCCAGCTGTAATTGGCCTGCACCAGCGGCACCTGCGGCGAGCGGCGCAGCAGGGCCCGGATGCGCGACACCACCTCGGCCGCCGAAAAAGGTTTGGTGACGTAATCGTCGGCGCCTTTGTCGAGGGCACGGACCTTGTCGATTTCGCCATCGCGTGCCGACAACATGAGAATGGGAACCTGGGAACGTTTGCGCAGCCGCTCGCAAACCGTCACACCGTCGACCAAGGGCATCATGATGTCCAGAATCACGAGCGCGGGCTGGTCGGCCTCGAACCGGCGGAGCGCCTCGGCACCGTCGGCGGCGAGCAGCACTTCGAACCCTGCGGCTTCCAAATACCAGCTAAGGCCTTCGGCGAGGTCGGTGTTGTCATCAGCGACAAGGATGCGCTGGGTCATGCGGCTCCCCCCCTGTCAAACTAACACGGAGGTGTCGCATGTGCATCGGAGTTTTGTCGCAGCTTTGTCACTGAGCCTGATCGCCCAGGGTCCTGGCTAGCTGTGACTCGACCCCTCGGCCACGAACCGTTCGTACTGCCCGAGCTCAAAGGCCTGCTGTGAGATCAGGCCGTCTTTCATCGTCAGCACGGCCTTGACGATGTCGCCGATCGACACGATACCGACGATTTTGCCGTTTTGTGTCACGGGAAGGTGGCGGAGGCGCCGTTCGGTCATCAGGTTCATGCAGTCCGAGAGTGAAGTCTTGGTTTCCACGTTGAACATTTCGGTCGACATCACTTCCCTGACGGTGGTGTTGTCGCAGTCTCGTCCCTTGAAGACGATTTTGCGCACCACATCACGCTCAGAAAAAAGGCCGCACACCTTGCCCGAGGCGTCGATGACCAGGAGGGCGCCGACGTTGCGCTCAACCATTTTTTCGAGCCCGCGGAACAGCGACACCTCGGGATCAATGCTCAGAACCTCGCTTCCTTTGGTGGCCAGAATGTCTTTGACAGTTTCCATAATCGCTCGTCCTCCTACCTGAGTTTAGGCTAGGCCCGCAGGTCCGAAACTGTCAACAAAGAAAACTTTACCCCCATCAACTATTTCTCTTGACAAATCAATCTTACAGTTCAACAATCGTTGAAGTAATGAATTTCGTTGATCATCCTTATGGAAAGGAGGCTTCATGAAGTCCCTTTGGAGTCGTCTGGTCGCTGGTGCGGCCGTGATGCTGCTGTGGATCATGTTGACAAGTCCCGCCGGCGTTCAGGAGCTTGGCACCGCCGTGGTGCTGGGAATCCTGGCCGCAATTGTTCCGCTGCCGGGCAGGCAGGTGTGGGGTCAGATCCGCTTTATGCCCAAACGCGTGGGGTACGCCTTCGTGTATTTCTTCGTCTTCTCGTGGGCGCTGCTCAAGAGCACGCTCGACGTCGCCTACCGCGTCGTGGCCCCCAGCCTGCCGATCAATCCGGGGTTCGTCACGGTCAAAACCCGCCTCAAGAGCCCGCTGGGGCGCATGTTCCTGGCCAACTCGATCACGCTCACCCCGGGCACGATCACCGTCGATATCGACGGCGAAACGCTGGTGATCCATTGGATTTACCGGGGTACCGACGACATGGAAGTCGCCACCGCCGAGATCGTCGGAACCTTTGAAAAGTACCTGGAGGTGATCTTTGACTGACCTCATCCTTTCGATCGCCGGGGGCATCACTCTGCTCGCAATGGCCCTCACCATGGTGCGTTTTGTCGTTGGAAAAGGCTTCGTGAACCGCGTGGTGGCGCTCGACGTGCTCACCATCATGGCCGTGTCGGTGATCGTGATGCTGTCGTGGCTGCTCGGTCGCGTGTTGTACGTCGATGTGGCCCTCGTCTATGGCGTGCTGAGTTTTCTCGGGGTCGTGGCCATCGCCCGTTACCTCGAAGGGGGCCTGTGATGGATCTTTTTGGCGCCTTCCTTGTTTTGGCGGGTTCGCTGTTCTTTTTGCTCGCGAGCGTGGGGCTGCTGCGCATGCCCGACGTGTACAACCGCATGCAGGCCGGCACCAAGGCGACCACCCTGGGTTCGGTGCTGTTCCTTTCGGGCTTCGCCGTGCTGATGCCGTCGGTGTGGCCGAAAATCGTCGTGCTCATCGTGTTCCTGTTTGTCACAAACCCGCTGTCTTCGCACGCTCTGGCCCGGGCAGCCCGCAAGCGGGGTCTGGTGGCCGAGTTGGGTCCCGACAAAAAAGCGGTGCCTTCGAACGACGAGCTCATGAACTCTGAAAGCGCAGAAGGAGACGACGCATGATCCTCGCTCTTGTCATCGTATTCGGCCTGATCATGGTGGGGGGTGCCGTGGCGGCGCTCTACACCAAAGACATGGTCAGCGCCATCGTCGCCTCGGGCATCGTTTCGTTGCTCGCGAGCGTGCTCTACCTCGTGTACGGCGCCCCCGATGTGGCCATGACCGAAGCCGCCATCGGCTCGGCGCTTACCACGGTCGTCTTTCTGTACGCCTGGAACCGCATCGTCAAGCAACGCCAGAAGGACAAGGAGGACCACAAATGATCAAGCGACTTCTGCTGATCGCCGTGTTCGCCGGCGTGGTCCTGAGCTTTTTGCCGCTGACGAGCCTTTTGCAGACCCGCACCGGAGTAACGTCCTTGGCGCAGCAGTATCTGAACCGCGCGCCGACCGACTACAACATCCCCAACATCGTTACCGCCATCGTCGTGAGCTACCGCGGCCTCGATACGCTGGGTGAGGTGACCGTGCTGTTCGCTGCCGCCGTGGGCGTCAGCCTGGCGCTGGGCTTCCGACGCAAAGCGCGGCCTGGCAAGGACGAACCCGTTCACGCCGAACCGACCAAAGTGCCCGCCTCCGAAATCTTGCAGACTGGCGCGGGCCTGTTGCTGCCGCTGATTCTGGCCTTTGGCGTGTACATCTTTTTGCACGGGCACCTCACTCCGGGTGGTGGCTTTCAAGGTGGCGTCGTGATCGCCTCGGGCCTGCTGCTGGCCCTTTTGGCCGGAACGTTCGCCGATGTGCCGCACGGACTGCTTCAGGTGCTCGAAATGCTCTCGGGCGCATCGTACGTGGCCATCGGCGCCCTCGGCCTGTGGTTGGGAGCCGGCTTCCTCGACCCGCGCTTTTTGCCCGCCGGTGAGTTTGGCCAGGTGTACAGCTCGGGGGCCATCCCGCTGATCTACTCGTTGGTGGGCATCAAGGTGGGTTCCGAGCTCGCCACCGTCATCAGCGACCTCAGGAGGAACTCATGATCGGTCCCGCCCTGTTTGTCTTGGCCTTCGTCATCATGGCCATCGGCGTCTGGGGACTCCTCGTCCGCCGCAACATTTTCCGCATGATCATCGGCTTTTCGCTGCTCGACACCGGGGTTCACATTTTCATGGTGGCTGCCGGCTACCGTGAGGGGGGCACCGCTCCCATCGTCGACGCCCAGGCCACCGCTGCGCAAGTGGCCGCCAACGGTGTCGATCCCGTGCCGTCGTCGCTGGTGCTCACGGCCATCGTCATCGGCTTGGCCGTCACCGCGCTGATGCTGAGCTACGCGGTGCGTCTGCACGCAAGGTCAAAAAGCCTCATGGTCGACAAGAACAAGGAGCTGAAATGGTAAATCCCCTCCTGTTGATCGCTCTGCCGCTGGGCTGGGCTTTTCTGTATCCGCTGATCGCCAAGACGGGCAAATGGGCCTCGGGTCTGTTGTCGGTGGGTGTGATGGTGGTAATGACGGCCAGTTCGGCGGTTTCGCTGGTGGCGCTGCTGCTCGGCGCTGCCCCGGTGATGATCCAGACCGGTGGCTTTGCGGCCCCGCTCACCATCAACCTGCTGCTCGACACCGAGTCGGCGTGGCTGGTCACCATTCTTGGGCTGGCGGGCGCCGGTACGCTGGCGGGCCAGGTGTTCCGCACGCAGTTCGCCTGGAACACCAAGCAAGTCATCCTCTTCTTTGTGCTGATGCTGGGCGCCTACGGTCTGGTGCTCACCCGCGACCTGTTCAACGTGTTCGTGTTCCTCGAAATCAGCGGCATCGCCGTGTTTGGCCTTTTGAGCACTTCGCGCGACGGTCGCGTGTTCGAAGCCGGCTTCAAGTACATGGTAGCCGGGGGGCTGAGCTCCACCTTCTTTCTGCTGGGAGTCACCATCCTGTACCTGGCCGGCGGTACGCTCAACATTGACGGCATGGCCGCCGAAGCCGCCAAGGGAAGCTTCCAAAGCCCGCTTTCGCTGCTGGGGCTGGCCTCGTTGCTGGTTGCCCTGCTGATCGAGGCAAAGCCTGTGCTCGCCAACGGTTGGGCCATGGACGCCTACGAAGCGGCCGACCCGGGCATCGCCGCGCTCATGTCGGGCGTCGCCGCCACTGCCGTCGTGGCCGTGCTTGCCAAGATTCTGCCGCTGTACAACGCCATCGGGCCCACCATCGCGGTGGCCTTGATGGTGCTCGGGCTCATCGGCTTCGTGCTGGGCAACCTGCAGGCCCTCACCCAAAAAAGCCTTCGCCGCACCTTGGGCTACTCGTCGTCGGCGCAAGTGGGGCTCATCGTCGCGCTGTTCGGACTGTTGAGCACGCCGCTGGCCAACGTGGTCGGCACGCTTCCCATCATTTTTGTGCTGCTGATGAGCCATGCCCTGGCCAAGAGCGGCTTGTTTTGGCTGGCTGATCACGTCGGTGACGCCACCGGGACCAAGGATTCGCCCACCCGCTCGCTGCGAAACCGGCCTGTGCTGCTGGTCCTCGCGGCGATCTTCGTGCTGGCTCTCATCGGCCTGCCACCCTTCCCGGCTTTCGGTGCCAAGTGGAGCCTGATGGTCAACCTTGCCAATCAGGGCCTGTGGCTGCCCATGGGCCTCATTTTGGTCGGCAGCCTGCTCGAGGCCGCCTACCTGCTGCGCTGGTTCACTTCGGTGAGCCGAAAAGACAGCGATCCGGGCACGGTCGACGGCCCCCTCCTGCCCGAAGATTGGCAGCCCGACCAGTCGGCCCTCGACGTGGCGCCGGTTTCGGCTAACGCCGTGGCCGCGGAGCGCGAAAGCGACCCACCCAGCCGCGCCAACCTGTTGATGGCCTTTGTGCCCGCGTTGGCGCTGGTGGGCGGCGGTTTGTTCCTGCTGGGCCAAATGGGCGTTTCACTGCTGGTGTTGCTGCCGGTGGGAGTGCTCGGAGCCATCGCCCTGCTCGATGTGGCGCGCTTGCCGGTCAAGGTGCAGGTTCCGGTGGCGATCGCCGGCATCGGCGCCCTGGCGTGGTGGGTGCTGCCCGGCCTGGACTTGCTGCGCCAGATCTTCGGCCTGATGTTCCTCGCCGGTTCGGCCCTGCAAATGGTGGCCCTGATGAACCGCAGGGGCCGGCAACCGGGTGTCGTCGCTCTGGTGGCGACGCTGGTCGCCGCCCTGACCGGCCTGCTGGTGGCCACAACCAGCCTCGAGTTCTTCGTGTCATGGGAACTCATGACCCTCGCGTCGTTCTTTTTGGTTCTGCGAGGCCGCCGTGCCAGCGCGGGAGCCTTGTCGTTCATCCTGTTTTCGCTGGGCGGCGCCTTTCTCATCCTGTTTGGCCTGACCATCTTGCCCGGGTTGCCGAGCCTGAGCCAGGCTGGAGCGATGCTGATGCAAACCCGTATGGGTGGTCCCCTCGGTCTTGTGGCCGGGCTCGCGCTGGGGCTGGGCCTGCTCATCAAGGCAGGCGGTTTGGGGCTTCACGTTTGGCTGCCCTCAACCTACGCCGAGGCTGACGACGACATTTCGCCGCTGCTGAGCTCGGTGCTCAGCAAGGCCGGCGTGCTCGGCCTCTTCTTGGCGGCCGGCTTTTTCGCCCAACCGCTGCTGGCCAACCTCGGTTACCTGCCGGGCGTGCTCGGTGGGTCCAAGCTCGAAGCCGCGACGCTGGCCGACATTCTGGGCTGGGTCGGGGTGGCCACGGCGGTGGCGGGAGCGCTTTTGGCGCTGTTCCAAGAAGACATCAAGTACTCGCTGGCCTATTCCTCGATGAGCCAACTGGGCTACATCGTGCTGAGTTTTGCCATGATGACGCACCTGGGCTGGGTCAGCTCGCTGTACTTGTCGGTGACGCACCTGTTTATCAAGGGGATGATCTTTTTGGCGGTGGCCGGCATCATCCAGCGCACCGGCACACGCTACATGTACCAGATGGGGGGCCTGATCAAGCGCATGCCGATCAGCTTTGTGTCGGTGCTCATCGGCATTATTGCCCTGTCGGGTGTGCCTCCCCTGGCGGGCTTCGGCGGCAAATGGCTGATGTACACCGCCCTGCTCGAAAAAGGCTGGTACCTGCAAGCGGGCCTCGCGATGTTCTCGTCGGCCGTGGCCTTCCTGTATCTGTTCCGCCTCATCCATTCGATGTTCCTGGGGCAACTCAAAACCCGGCACCGCGAGGTGAAAGAAGCCTCGTTCTGGACCCTGCTGCCGCAGGTGGCGTTCATGCTGCTCATTGTGGGCTTCTCGATGTTCCCCACCTACCTCATCCAACCGCTGCAAGCCGCCGTGGAACCCTGGTTCACCTCGACCGTGCATTGGGAAGGGTACACGGTGATTTCGAGCCTCGGGTACTGGAACGGCAACTGGGTGATGTACGCCACCATGGGCGTGTTCCTGATTCCGCTGGCATGGCTGATGCTGGCCAAGGGCCGCACCTACTGGGTGAAGCAGTTCAACATCGTGTTCGCGGCCGAGCGCCCGTACAAGCCCGAAACCACGCATTACGCGTACAACTTCTACGGCCATTACCAAAAGGCTCTCGGCTTTTTGGCCAAGCCCTTCGTGCGTAATTTCTGGACGCGCGTCGGTAGTGTTGTCCACACGCTTTCGGACGGTTTGCGGCGCTGGAACACCGGCAACGCCCAAGGCTACGCCCTTCAGGTTTTCGCTTACCTCATCCTCGTCTACCTCGTCTTGAAGGGAGGGTTCTGATCGTGACTGACATCCTGATCAAAGCCGGCTTTCTGTTCATTTCGCTCATGGTGATCTTGAACTACTCGCTGGTGCTCATCGGCACGATGGCGCGCATCCGGGCCAAGGTGCAGGGTCGCATCGGCCAGCCCTTTTACCAGCCCTACATCGACATCATCAAGTCAAACGCCAAGCGCACCACCATCTCGCACGGCGTGATGTTCTACCTCGGACCGGTGTTCCGGTTGGCGGGCGGCCTGGGCACCTACATGTTCATTCCGGCCATTTACGGTTCGGTGATCTTCTCGAACCTGGCGTTTTCGGGCGACCTGCTGCTGGTGATGTACTTCATCTTTTTCGGTCAGCTCGGCATGGCGCTGGGCGCCGGCGAAAGTGGGCACCCCCACTCGCCGCTGGGGGTGGCGCGCGGCTTGGCTCAGATGACAGCCTTCGAACTGCCCTTCGCGCTGGCCGTGATTTCGATCGCGGCGCAGTTCCATACGCTGTCGATCACTGAAATCGTGGCGCAGCAGCAGGGGGGCTGGCAGCACTGGGTGGCGTTCACCAACCCGCTGGCCATGGCGGCCGGCATGCTGGCCTTTTTGGGCATGAGCATGAACAACCCGTTCTCGGTGGTCATCGCGCCGCAAGAGATTCCCATCGGACCGCCCACCGAGTATCAGGGCAGCTTTTTGGGCATGTTGCAGACCAACCGGGCCATCTTTAACGGTGCCAAGATGGTGCTGTTCATGAACCTGTTCTGGGGCGGCGCCGCGCACGAAATCCTGCTGGTCGCCATCCTCATCATGGTGCTCAAGACCTTCTTGATTTACCTGTACGTGACCATCGTGGGAGCCAGTTTTCCGCGCTTCCGCACCGAACAGTCGATCCGCTTCTTCCTCGGGGTTCCCACCCTGCTGGGCTTGGCGGCCGTGATCCTTCAGATGCTGTAAAGGGAGTACCCGATGAGCGACGAACTGAACAAAACAAGCGAATGGGGCGAGCTCGGCGCTCCGGCCGGAACCCCGGTCCGGAATCCTGATCCGCGCACCATCCCGGGCTCGCCCGAAGCCGACGAGTACTCGGTCGGTCAGCTGCGCATTCTGACCAAGGAACTGACCCTGGCCAACGAAGGCCTGGCCGACGAGGACAAGTACCTGTACTGCGACCAGGCGCCTGACGTGATCAAGCCCTTCCGGGGTTTCTGGGAAGACTTTCTGAACTGGGCGCGCGCCGAGAGCCTGTGGATTCTGGGCTTTGGCACCGGTTGTGGCGCCATCGAGTTGCGCCCCTTGATGACCAGCCGGTTCGACATGTACCGCTTCGGCATTCAGCCCCGGCCCACCCCGCGCCAATCGTCGGTGTTCGTCATCGGCGGCTACGCTTCGGTGAAGACCGTGAAGCGCATCGTGCGCAGCTACGAGCAGATGCAGGGACCCAAGTTCGTGGTCGCGCTGGGCAGCTGCACCATCAACGGCGGCATGTACTGGGACAGCTACAACACCATCAACCGGATCGACCACTACATTCCCGTCGACATTTACATCGCCGGTTGCATGCCGCGCCCCGAAGCGCTTCTGGCCGGCTTCAAGAAACTCAAAGAGATGATCAAGGACGGGCAGTGCGAGGGTGCCAACCGCTACGCCGAGCACTTTGAGTGGTACAAGGGCAACCAGAAGCGCGTCATCAAAGACTGGAACATGCCGGACTACAACTGGTAAGGGGAACACACATGAACGATATGGAAAGGCTTCTGGAAGAGCTGGCCAGGCGTTTCGGCGCCACCAACCCCCTTCAGGTCAAGATGAACCAGTACTACGTGTCGGTGCCGTCAGCCCAGGCTGTGGCCGCGCTGACCCAGCTCAAGACGCTTGAGGGCTTCGGGCACCTCTCGTTTTTCACCTGCGTCGACTACCTGGAAGAAGACCGCTTCGAGCTGCTGTACCTGCTGCACTCGTACACCCGGGGGACAGACCTCGGCGTGCGTGTGTCGATTCCGCGAACCTTGCCGGTGCAGATGGAAGGCATTCACCACCTGTGGGCCGCCGGCGAAACCTACCAGCGCGAACTACGCGAAATGTACGGCATCGAGTTTCCAGGCTCGCCCCGGCTCCACGACGACTTCGCGCTCGAAGGCTGGCAGGAAATGCCCCCCATGCGCCGCGACTTCGACACCAAGGAATACAGCCTGCGGACCTTTGAGGCGCGGCCCGGGCGCGCGAAGATCGACAACCGTGAGCATATGAAAAAAGAGCTTTACCCCAGCGAGGCCGAAACATGGTAAACGCCCCCAAAATTTCGCCCAAGGCGGCCCGTGGGGTCGACCTTCGCCGCCGCAACCAGGCCCACATCAACGACAACCCGCTGATGCCGCCCATTGTGAACGGCAAGGCGGTGTTCGAGCTCGAGAGCGGCAAGTACCTCAAAACGTGGCAGGGCCCCCAGCACCCCGGCATCACCGGCAACATGAGCCTCGAGCTGGTCATCTGCGGCGACGAGATTGTCGAGTGCAAAACCCACGTTGGCTACCTGCACCGCGGGTTCGAAAAGCTCCTGGAGCGCCGCAAGTACATCCAGTGCTTTCCGGTGGTGTGCCGCATCGCGGTACCCGAGCCCGATTTCAACGAATACCTGTTTGCCGAAACGCTCGAATCGCTCTCAGGCATACAGATTCCCGAAAAGGCGCAGTGGATCCGCACCATGCAGCTCGAAATGGCGCGGCTGGCGAGCTTTTTCATGTGGTTGGGCGGCCAGGGTGGCGCCTTCGGCATGGAGACGCAAGGCCAGTGGACGGTCACCATGCGCGACTACCTGCTCGACCGCTTCGAGGAGTTGACTGGTCACCGCATCTACCACATGTACATGTTGCCTGGCGGCGTCCGCTCCGACCTCCCCGAAGGGTTCTTGGGTCGGCTTCGCGACACCCTCGACACTTGCCAGACCACGCTTGACGACGTGGAACGCACCATGTTTCACAACGCCGTGTTCAAGATGCGGGCCAAGGGCTTGGGCGTGATCAATCCCGCCATCGTCGAAGAGTTTGGCATCACCGGGCCCAACGCCCGCGCCGCTGGTTTTGCCCGCGACCTGCGCAAGGACGAGCCCTACGGCGTTTACCCGCAACTCGACTTTGCGGTGATCACCCGCACCGATTCCGACGCCTACGCCCGCGCCGAAGTGCGGCTTGAGGAGATGTACCAGGGCATCAGCCTCTTGCGGCAGATCTGCGACCGCATGCCCAAGGACGGTCCGTTCTTCACCCCGCTGCCCAACGTGCTGCATTGGCAGGTGCCCAAGGGCTTCATCTACACCAAGGCCGAATGCACCCGGGGCGAGTACGGGTACTACTTGGAGAGTGATGGCAGCGACAAGCCGCGACGCCTGTACGTTCGGGGCCCGAGCTACACCCACGCTGTGAGCCTGATGGAACACTTGTCGATTGGCTGCAACATTGCCGATACCGCGGGGCTCATGGTGAGCCTCCACACCTATCCGCCGGAAGTCGAGAGGTAAGTCATGAGCCTGAGAGATATTGTTCAACCCTTTACGGTGTGGAAGCGTGCCCTCGACAAGCCCTACACCAGCCTTAAACCCCTGGAAGAACGCCCGGGAGCCCCGCGCTACCGGGGGTTCCACATCAACAACACCGCCAAGTGCATCGGGTGTGGCACCTGCGAAACCATCTGCCAAAACGAGGCCATCGACCTGGTGGCGGTGCTCGGCCAAAAGACCAAGCACGGCGACTCGGGCCTGCGCCCGCAGATCGACTACGGCCGCTGTTGCTGGTGCGCGCTGTGCGTCGATATGTGCCCCACCTCGAGCCTCGGCATGTCGAACGAGTACGTCTGGATCGAGACCGACCCCGAAAAGTACCGGTTCGTGCCTGGGGTCGACGACAAGTCGTGGAACGACTGTGAGCTGGGCTACCGACGTTCCGAGGGTTACGACCTTTTGACGGCCAAACGCGTCGAAATGCCCATGCTGCCCTTCGCCGAAAGCCAAAAGAGCTTCGTCGAGATGGTGCAGGGCTACAGCAAAGAGCAGGCCATGAAAGAGGCCGACCGCTGCATCGAGTGTGGCCTCTGCATCGCCACCTGCCCCGCCCACATGAATGTGCCAGCCTACATCGCGGCCATCCGCAAGGACGAGGTCGAAGAGGGCCTGCGCATCGTGTACGAGGCCAACCCCCTGCCCGCCAGCTGTGGCCGCATCTGCTCGCACGCCTGCGAATACGTGTGCGCCATGAAGCACCGGGGCGAGGCGCTGAGCATCCGCTGGCTCAAGCGCTACATCGTCGACCAGATCTACGCCATGGACTACAAAAAGGTGCTCAAGACCGCCGAACCCGACAACGGCAAGACGATCGCCATCATCGGTTCGGGCCCCGGGGGCCTGGCGGCGGCCTACTACCTGCGCATGCTCGGTTACGGCGTCACCATCTACGACAGCAAAGACAAAGCCGGCGGCATGTTGCGCTACGGCATCCCCGAATATCGCTTGCCCTACGACCAGATCGACAAGGACATCAACTGGCTCAAGGAGCTCGGCGTCAGCATCAACCAGAGCGTGCGCATCGGCCGCGACATCTCGTTTGAGCAGCTGCACCGCGACAACGACGCGCTGTTCTTCTCAACGGGCTTGGGCAAGCCCTTTGGGCTCGAAATCCCCGGCGACGACCTGCCGGGCGTCAAGGACGGCCTCAAGGTGCTCGAAGACGTCACCAACGGCGTCGACGCCGACCTGGGCGACTCGGTGGTGGTGGTCGGCGGCGGCAACGTCGCCATGGACGCCGCGCGGACCAGCCGCCGTTTCAATGCCGCCGTGACCATCCTGTACCGTCGCCGCATCGAAGACATGCCGGCCGATGTCGAAGAGGTTCACGAAAGCCAGGGCGAGGGCTGCGTCATCCGCGCTCAAGCCATCCCGCTGCGCGTCGAAAAGGGCACCACCAAGCGCCTGCGCCTCGTGTGGGGCAAGGCCGACATGGTCACCGACGGCAAGGGTGGCCGCCCCGTCCCGGTGCTGATTCCCGGCAGCGAGGAAGTCATCGAGTGCGACACCGTGGTCGCCGCTATCGGCCAGGGCGCCGAGTACGAGTTCATTCCGCAAGACATCGCGGCGAAGCTGCAGTTCAACAAGGGCAACGTCGTCGTCAACGAGTTCAAACAGACCGGCGACCCCAAAGTGTTCGCGGGTGGCGATATTGTGAATCCGAAGAAAGATGCCATCTCGGGCATCGCCAACGGCCATTCTGCTGCCAAAGGCATTGACATCTGGCTGACGAACTTCAAGGATAAGGCATGAAGCACACCCCACACACCATCACGGGCAAGAGGCAATTGTCTGCCGACGTTTACCGGATGACCTTTTTGGCGCCGTACATTGTCGAGGCCCGCAAGGCCGGTCAGTTCATCATCATCCAGATCGACAGCAACTTTGGCGAGCGCATCCCGCTCACCATTGCCGACGCCGATCCCGTGGCCGGATCGATCACCATCATCTTCCAGGCTGTGGGCAAAACGACCCTCAACCTGGCGGCCAAAAACGTGGGCGATGTGCTGGGCAATGTGCTAGGGCCTTTGGGCAAACCCACCGAAGTGCACCGCTATGGCACCGCCGACAAACCGGGCACCGTGGTGTGCGTCGGCGGCGGCATCGGCGTGGCTCCCATGCACCCCATCGTGCAGGCTCACCACGCCATCGGCAACAAGGTCGTCACCATCATGGGCGCCCGCAACAAGGATCTTTTGATTCTCGAAGACGAAATGAAGGCCATCAGCAATGAGCTGATCGTGTGCACCGACGACGGCAGCTATGGCCGCAAAGATCTGGTCACGATTCCCCTCATCGAATGGTGCAAAACCGGCGAAGTCAGCGAAGTGATCGCGATCGGCCCGCCCATCATGATGAAGTTTGCCGCCGAGGCCACGCGCCCCTTTGGCGTCAAAACCATGGTGAGCCTGAACACCATCATGGTCGACGGCACCGGCATGTGCGGCGGCTGCCGGGTGAACGTCGGCGGCGAAACCAAGTTTGTGTGCGTGGATGGGCCCGAGTTCGACGGCCACAAGGTCGATTTTGACAACATGATGATGCGGCTCAAGGCATACAAGGGCCAGGAAAGTGAGGCGGCGCACAAATGTCGTGTTGGGGCAACTCCGGCCGGAGCCGCGTCGTGAGCGAACACCACCACCGCACCCTGGCCGAACTCGACAGCGAGGCCGTCGCCGTCTGGAACGAATACGAGCCCCAAGTGGCCGCTGGTACCCTCAAGGCCAAGGACCGCGCCAAGATTCCGCAGATGGATATGCCCAGCCAGGACCCGTCGGTCCGTCGTCACAACCAGGGCGAAGTGGCCCTGGGCTACACCGAGGCGCAAGTGCGCGTCGAAGCGCTGCGCTGTCTGGACTGCAAGAACGCCCCCTGCGTGGCGGGTTGCCCCGTCACCATCGACATTCCCGGCTTCGTCAAGTTGGCCGCCGAGGGCAAGTTCCAGGAATCGATTGACCTGATCAAGCAGTCCAGCGTCCTGCCTGCGGTTTGTGGACGCGTGTGCCCCCAGGAAAGCCAGTGCATGGAACTGTGCACCGTGGGCAAAGTTGCCAAGGACCGCATGAAGTCGGTGGCCATCGGCCGCATCGAGCGCTTTGTGGCCGACAGGGAGCGCGAAAGCGGAGCCGTCAACGTTCCTGCCATCGCAGCGCACACCGGCTGCAGCGTCGCCATCATCGGCTCGGGACCCGCGGGGTTGACGGCTGCCGCCGATTTGCGCAAGGCCGGTCACGAGGTCTCGATCTTCGAAGCCTTCCACAAGGCCGGCGGCGTCATGGTGTACGGCATTCCCGAGTTCCGTCTGCCCAAGGCCATTGTCGAGCAAGAAATTGCCACGCTGGCTGCCATGGGGGTCGAGTTTCACCACAACTTTTTGATCGGGCGAACGCGTACCATCAAAGACCTCATCGAGAAGGACGGGTTCGACGCCATCTTCATCGGTTCCGGCGCAGGCCTGCCGCAGTTCATGAACATCGAGGGCGAGAACCTGGTCGGCGTGTTCAGCGCCAACGAGTACCTCACCCGATCGAACCTGATGAAGGCCTACGACCGCGCCAACGTCGATACCCCCATCTTCCAGTCCAAAAAGGTGGCCGTGCTCGGTGGTGGCAACGTGGCCATGGACGCCGCCCGCATGGCGTTGCGCCTGGGTGCCGAAGAGGTCAACATCATCTACCGCCGCACCCGCGACGAAATGCCAGCCCGCGCCGAAGAGGTCGAGCATGCCGCCGAAGAGGGCATCACGTTCCACTTTTTGTCGAACCCGGTGAGGATTTTGGGCGACGAGACCGGCCGCGTGAAGGCCGTCGAGTGCCAGCGCTACGAACTGGGCGAGGCCGACGCCTCGGGTCGCCGCAAACCCTTGCCCATCGAAGGGGCATTTTTCACCCTTGAAATGGACACCGTGATTCCGGCGCTTGGCAACGTGTCGAACCCGCTGATCAAGCAGACCACCATCGAACTCGAAACCAACAAGCGGGGCAACATCGTGGTCGATGACCAAAAGCGCACGTCGATGCCGCGGGTCTACGCGGGCGGCGACATCGTGCTCGGCGCTGCCACGGTCATCCTGGCGATGGGCGAAGGTCGCACCGCCGCCGCTGCCATCACCAAGGACCTGGCCGAGCGGCGCTGGGGCTGACGCCATGGAAACCCGCGAGCTGGTCGCCTCGGTCAAGGAACGCTTTCAAGACATCCGGTGTCTGCAGGTCGAGCACTACCTGGGCCTGATGTCGAGTCCGTTGCGGTTCCACATCCTGTGTGCGCTGAACACGCACTCGTTCTCGGTGGGCGAACTGGTCGAGATCTGCGAAGGCACGCTGTCGAACGTCAGTCAGCAGCTCAAGCTGCTCTGGATGGGCGGCTTGATCACCAAGGCCCGCCAGGGCAAAACCATCGTCTACTCGCTCGGTGACCAGCGTGTCGCCCAGCTCATCGCCACGCTCGAGGAGCTGTTCGCCAAAGAAGTGACAGCCTGCGTGGACGAGGACTAGGAGACTTCAGCGGCCACCGCGCCTTCCTACAGGTCCAGCGCGACGCTCGCACTCACACTGCCCTGCGATTGCGCGCGCTGGGCGGCAGTCATTGACCCGTAGGTGCCCAGTTCGTAGGCCAAAAGCAGCGGCAAAGTTGCTGACACCGAGGCCCTCACCACCAGGAGTTTGGTGCTGAACCCGGCGGTGACGGCACCGAGCAGGGGGTCGAAGGTCGAGATCATGGTGCGATACTCACCGGGCAGAGGTTGCTGGTAGCCCAACCGTAAGAGCGCCTCGAGGCCGCTGGCCTTGATTCCAGCTTCGACTCCGGCCGCCAGTTGGCGAAGATTGACGTCACCCACCCGCGAAAGATCCAAGTCGGCGGCGAGCCAAAACGGGTTCGTGGTATCTGAGAACTTGTCGTCGGAAGGCATAACAGAGAACCCGACGGTGGTGGTGCTGAGCAAGGCCGTGGCCAACTCGCCGTTATAGGCCTTGTCCAAAAAGGGCAGCACGTTGGCGTTGTAGGCCGCCGCGTTGAGGATGCCAAGGGTGAACACCACGCCGAGGCCGACCTGAAGGCTTGAGTCGGCACCGAAGTTCGTTTGAGACGGGCCCAGAACCGAAACGAGCGACGGACCGCCAGGGTTGGAGAGTTCCTTGAGTCCCAAGAACGCGTCGTAGTGGCTGGTGGTGAAGTACCGAAGGTTCGCCCCCACCGCGACGGGCCCCAGAGGCAGACCAAGTCCGGCCACGGCGCCCAGCGTGCGCTGCACCGAAACTTCGATCGGGGTGTCGAGCCCCGCGTAGCCGGTCGGCAAAAGCGCCACGTGGTAGTCGCCGAGCAACGCAAGCCCCCAGAAACGCCCCCCCAGCAGCACGCGGGGCCTGAGGTCCAGCGGACCGAAGTTGCTCAGGTTGTCGTAGGCCGAGTACGACGCGTAGTACTGCCGGTAGAGCAGGTACTTGTCGCCTGGGCTCAGCGAATCGAAACTCGCGGCGTCCCTGCCCAGTTCGGTCATCAACGCGGTCAGCTCGGTGCGGTACACGGCAAAATCAACCGGGATCCAGGCTCCCAAAAAGTTGTCCCAGTACGCGTAGTGTTTGGCATTATCGGCGTACGCGAACCCGGTGCGTTCTTGCACATCGGGCAACGAGGGAATACCGAGTAAACCCTTGTTGAACGAGGCCGAGGCGTTCAGCTCAGTGTCGAAAAAGCCCTTGCGCAAATACGCCAGCCCGGCGGGGTTGTAAAAAAGGGTGTTCATGTCGTCGCCCAAGGCGGTCATCGCCCCGGCCATTCCCTGAGCCCTGGTGTCGCCCGTTTGGGCCGAGAGCGCGAGCGGGAGCGTCAAGATGAGCGACCCAACGGTTCTGAGGATGTATTTCATTGTGAAACCTTGACTTGAACGAAGTTCGACTTGCCCTGCCCGTCAGGCAGCGTGTCGCGGAACGTGACGCCTTCGACGATGTACCCGGCAGGACCGTAGCCCCACCAGCCATCGGAAGAGACCAAACCATAGCCGGTGAGTTTGTCAGCCGTCAGGCCAAACATCGAGTCCTTGAGCCATTCGAGACCTTCCCGATGGTCGTTCATCTTGAGCTCGAGAAGGTCAAAGGAGCCCTCGTAGTGAAGGACGCTCAGGTCTTTCGACAGGGGGAGTTGGTAAATGGCCCGGTAGGTGTCGTTGCCCATCAGGTCGTAAGCGCCGCTTTTCGACTGGGCGGCGAGCCAGAAGTACAGCACCTCGGGCGAAAGGTAGTCCGACCCGAGTTCCCTCTGGAGCTCCTGGCGAGCCGCAGCGTTGATGTCAACCTGAAACAGAACGGTCGAAGGCTGGCCCGGCAGCTGGGAGGAACTGAGGGTGTAGATGGCGCGTCCAGGCAGACCTGAATCATTCCCTTGGTTGAGCGAGCACGAGAAAAGGGCAAAAAAGACAAGCGGTAGAACGCAAAGAGGTTTGCGGCGCATAGAAGCCTCCTGGGAGGACAACTTTTAGCTGATAGGGTGTTTATACACCTTAAACTCCGAAATTTCGGGGATTTCGCAAACAATTGTGGATTTTTTGGAGAAATTATTCTTGGACCGGCTCGCGTGAGCGTGTCGCGGCCAATTCCCGCTCTTCGACCGTAGCGGGAAACAGGCGCTGTTCGCAACCAGCGAGGGTCACAGCCATGTGCTGGCCGGCGACGGTGAGCGAAAGGACCTTGCGGCGGCCGTCGCCCCGGCTGAGGTCACGGAAAATGAGGCCCTTGAGGTCGAGAGTCTTGATGACCCGCGAAAGGCTGGCACCGTGGATTCGCAGCTCGTCGGCGAGATCACCTGCGCTGAGCGGACCTTTGGCCAAGCAACACAGGGCGAAGCTCTGGTTGAGATTCAGGCCGGTCTCCGTGCGCAGCGACGACTCCAGCTGCACCACCGTCGCCATGAGATCCTTGACCTGACACAGATCCTTGAGGTTCAGCATGCGCCCATCCTAACGCCCAAGAAAGCCCTCGCCAACCTGCGTTGGCGAGGGGTCAGCC
Source organism: Spirochaetales bacterium (assembly GCA_037142615.1). Taxonomy (GTDB): domain Bacteria; phylum Spirochaetota; class Spirochaetia; order JABEVK01; family JABEVK01; genus JAIFLN01. The sequence goes on from JBAXAI010000011.1 coordinate 63,298, forward strand.
TCTACTTCTTGAAGGTCTTGTAGCCCATCATGCTCAGGCCCATCTTTTCGTAAAAGGGCGCGGCAACCCCGTTGCGGATCTTACGGATGAAGTACTTTTCGAAAATGATCTTGCCCCAATGCACCCAGATTCCCTTCTTGGCGATGGTGACGTTGCGGGGAGGAATCTGCGGAATGGCCACGAAGCCCATGCTGTTGCCGTCGCCGGTATCGGCCGCACACAGCGCGTTCCACTCGGGAACCCTGGTCGGAGCCTGACCGTCGAGCTGCGAGCGGATGTTCACCGCGCTGGCAGCGGCCATCGATTCGATCATCACGCCCGTTTTGGGGATGCCGGTGGGAACCGCCGTCGGTTCCTTGGGAGCGATGGCCACGCACACCCCCACGCCGTAGATGTTGGGGAACTTAGGGTTCTGTTGCTGCGCGTTGATCAGGATGAACCCACGGGGGTTGGTGAGGCCTTCGATGCCCCTTACCGCGTCAACGCCAGTAAAAGCAGGCAGGATCATGGAATGCTTGAACGGGAGCTCGTGAACCTTTTTGTCCTTGCCTTCCTCGTCGCATTCCATCACCGTCATTTTGCCGTCTTCGACCTTTTGGATCTTGGCGTTGGTGATCCAGCGGACGGTGCGGTCGCGCATCATGCCTTCCATCATCCCCTTGGAGTCGCCCACCCCACCCAAGCCGAGGTGCCCGATGTAGGGTTCGCTGGTGACGTAGGTGATGGGAACTTTGTCGCGGATGCTGCGCCGGCGCAGGTCGGTGTCGGCCTGCAGCATGTACTCGTAGGCAGGGCCAAAGCAACTGGCGCCTTGGGCAGCGCCCACGATCATCGGGCCGGGGGCTTCGCAGAACTTAGCCCAGGCGTCGAAGGTTTCGGCGGCGTGATCGACATGGCACACCGACTTGGTGAATCCTCCGTGGGGTCCAAGACCCGGGATTTCGTCAAAGGCGAGGCGGGGCCCCGTGGCGATCACGAGGTAATCGTAGGTGATCGAGGTGCCATCTTTCATCTCGATGCGATTTTCGGTGGGGTGAACCTTGGCGGCCGCCTGCTGCACAAAGGTGATCTTTTTGCGTTTGAACATGGGGGCGAGCGCCACCTTGATCTGGTCAGGACGGCGCCAGCCGAAGCCGACCCAAGGGTTCGAAGGGGTAAAGTGGAAAGTCGGACTGTCCGAGATCACCATCACCTCGTCTTCTTTCCGGGCGTGATGTTTCATTTCGAGCGCAGCCGGTACACCGCCGACGCCAGCGCCAAGGATCACAATGCGTGCCATGGTTCAAGTCTCCTATGGAGGAAATGTTAAGCCCACTTGCAGTATTTAACAAGGTTAAAGGTTAGTCCAGTTTATCGGTTCACCCGGGTGCGGAATTGCTCGAGAGCCAGGAGTTCGGGGTCGCCCGAAAACCCTGCCTCGGACACCCCGACACCCTGGATGTAGCGGGCCCAAAAGTTCACTTGGGCCACCGTGGCCGCAATAACGGTAAAGGCCCTGTCCGAGAAGTGCCGGTGCAACGCCTCGATCACGGGGTCGGGAAAACGCACCGGCGTGGCACAGACGCACGCGGCGTAGCGCAAGGCAGCCGCCTCGCCGGCGGTTTCGGGGGTCGAGAACAACGGAGAGTCCCACGGCTTGCCAGTGGCCAGGGCTTTCACCTCGGCAGCTGACACCCCTTCGGCCGCAAAGCCCTGACCGTTCAGGTCGATGCAAAACGGGCACGACACCTGGTACGAGGCGAACACCCGCAGCAGCTTGAGCAGCCGCCGGGGCACCTCGGGGTCATCGTGAATCACCAGCGCTTCCATCAGTCCCGTGCCGGCCAAAAGGCGCGGCGACCACGCGAGAATCCGGTTGGCCTCGAGGCGTTTGCCCAGCTTCCGCTCTACCTGCCCCAGCAGCCAACCCCACGGGAACGGTAGACGGGCCGGCGGGCGAACGAAGGGCTCGGGGGTCACAACTTTTTGACCGAAATCGTCTTGACGCCAAAAACGGCCCAAATGGGGCACCAGCTGATGCTCGCAGTGACAGCCATAATAACGGCAGCGGCAAGCGCAACCCAAGCCGGCCAGCCGCTCGACCAGAACACGATTCCGGTGATGACCAGGCCAACGGCCAGCACGGCGCGGATGATTCGATCCAAAGTCCCTGTGTTTTTTTCCATGTGTGTACTCCTAGGTTCAAGATAACCGGGCCGAGGCCCCTCGTCGGTGACCGCAGTCACAATTGACGCAAAGTTTCGCGCTCGAGAAGCTTGAGCGAGCCCCGCGACGACTCGATCCACCCCTGACGCTCGAAGTCGCGCAGGATTCGGGTGACCACCTCGCGGCTCGACCCGACGGCGTCGGCCAGTTCCTGATGGGTTTTGCGCACCGTGTCGTCGGCCGAGGCGACCAGCAGCGCCGCGACCCGTTGGTCGAGGTGGCGGAAGGCCAGCGCCTCGACCAGTTCGATCACCGAACCCAACCGCTGGGCCAGCTGACCAAACGCCAGCCGCCGGAACGACGGCGAGCGGCCGACGAGCGCGACAAACAGTTCGGAAGGCACCATGACGGCCTGCGTGTCGCCATCGACCGAAACCTGAGCAGGGAAGCTGTCGCCGCCCATCAACGACGTGGCGGTGAGCGGGCAGCATTCGCCGGGACCGAGTGTGTACAGGCGGATGCGACGGGCCGAGTCGGTGGTCTTGGACACTTCCAACAGGCCTGCGAGCACCAAAGGCGCGGCCGAGCACTCGTCGCCGTCACGAACCAGCACCGTGCCACTTGGCCAGCGGACGACTTGGCGCCGGGTAAGCTCCGAGGCGAGCAAGGCATCGTCGCGGTCGAGGGAGGGGAAAGCGTTCCAGAATTGCCCGAGCTGAAGAGTGTCCATGGATCACCTCGGTTTCAGTGTAACAGTTCAGCCCACGGCTAGACAGTCAGGGCACTTTCGTTCAGGGTTTTGACATGAAGACCTTTTGCGTCGTTGGCAGCTTGAACATGGACATGGTGACCAGGCTCGACCACTTCCCGAGGCCGGGGGAAACCTTGACCGGCCAGTCGTTCACCATCTTCCCCGGCGGAAAAGGCGCCAATCAGGCCGTTGCCCTCGCCCGCTTGGGCTGCGACGTGGTGTTGGTCGGTTCGGTGGGCGACGATTTTCTGGGCCACCGTTACCGCGACACGCTGCGCCAGGAATCGGTGGGAGTCGACAGCGTGGTGCTGCAGGGCGGCGAAACCGGGACCGCAAGCATTCAAGTCAACGCCACCGGCGAAAACACCATCGTCGTGGTGCCTGGGGCCAACGCCAAGGTGACCCCCGAAGTGGTCCGGCTGCACGCCGAGCTCATCGCTCGCTCGGAACTCGTGCTGCTGCAGTTGGAAATTCCCATCGAAAGCACTCTCGAAGCGGCCAGGATTGCCCGCGCGGCGGGCCGCACGGTGCTTCTCGACCCAGCGCCAGCCCGTCCCCTGCCCGACGAGCTGTGGGGTTTGGTCTCGATTCTGACCCCCAACGAAACCGAGGCGAGTCTGCTTTCGGGTTGCGACGCCTCGACCGAAGAGGGTCTGCGGGCAGCGGCGCATTGGCTAGTGAACCGGGGGGTCCCGACGGTGGTGATCAAGGCCGGCAGCCGGGGGGCCTACCTGGCCACCAGTGAGGGCGTGGTCGCGGTGCCGGGGTTTCCCGTCGAAGTGGTCGATACCGTGGCCGCCGGCGATTCGTTCAACGCCGGTTTAGCCTGCGCGCTGGGCAAAGGACAGCCCCTGGTCCGCGCCATCCGGTTTGCCAACGCGGTCGCGGCGCTATCGACCACGAGCACGGGGGCCCAGAGCGCCATGCCCACCTACGCGGCGGCCCGCGAGCTGTTTGAGTCCTGGGACTAGCCAGGGAATAGCCCCGCGTTTCGGGCCGCCCTTGACACCTCACCGGGGAAGACCGATGATCGCGCATGGGTGTGGCTATCCCCCTGCGGGAAAGAACGTCGGAAGAACTCTTGACGTCGCTGCTTGCTCTGGCCAAGGGCCACTCCGTTCTTTATGTCGATGACCATCGGGTGGCGTGCGCCGACATCAAAGGCATGCTGGAGTCGGTGTTCACCCGGGTCGTTTCGGTCGAAACTGCCGCCGCCGCGCGCGAGGTGTTCGCCCTTGAGCCCTTCGCGCTGGTGATCACCGAACTGCTCCTACCCGATGCCAAGGGCCTTGACTTGATCACTGACCTGTGGGCAAGCCAGCCGCGACAGGCTTTCCTCGTCACGTCGAACTCGAGCCGGGCCGACGATCTGATCCCCCTGTTCAATTTGGGAATCGGCAGCTTTGTCCTCAAGCCCCTGAACTGGCGCCTGTTTCTGGGGTTGCTCCACCGGGAGCTGGCCTCGGCACAAGCGCTGCGCGAAGAAAACCGCTACCAGGAGCGCCTCGAAGCCGAGGTGCGCGAGCGTACGTCCCAATTGCAGGCCAGTCAGGGCCAAGTGCTTCGCTTGCAGGGAGCCAAAGACACGATGCTGAGCCTGATCAGCCACGAACTTCGCACGCCGCTGAATGGAATTCTGGGGTTTTTGGAGCTCGTCAAAATGGACCCGACCTCGGCCGACGTGGGAGAGTTCTTGGGGCAGATCGAAACCTCTGCGCATCGCCTGGAACGGTCGGCGGTGAGAATCCTGGACTACGCCTCGGCTTCCTCGGGGACCAGCGCTTCCCAATTGGGCCTCTACCCGCTGGCGGACCTGCTCGCCCTGGCCCGGGCGGCCCTGCGTGAGGGGATGGGCGAGTTGCTCGAGATCCGCTGGGCGACCGGGGCGGCCGGCGCCGACCTGCGCACCGACCGCGACCTCGCCGTCGAAGTGTTCCGCAGTCTGCTCGAAAACACCGCGAAGTACGCCGCGCACCCGACTGCCGTCGTTCAGGTGTCGTTGGTGCAGGAAACCAACTGGACCTTCGTTACCCTGCGCGATGATGGGCCCGGCTTCCCGCCAACCCTCCTGGGGACGGAGTTCGCTCCCTTCAGTTCGGGCAACGTGATGCATCACAAGGAAGGACTGGGCCTTGGGCTGGCCTTGGTCGATGTCCTCATGCTCGGCCTGGGTGGCTTGGTCGAGGCGCGTAACCCCGAACACGGCGGCGCTGAGCTGCGGCTCAGGTTCCCTTCGTATAAATCTAGATCATAAAAATAAATAGGCCCACCAAACCCTAGACACGGACGTCCGATAAACGGAGGATCAGGGAGGACGTATCCCCCACGAAGAACACCATCAAGATCACCGGTTCCCTCGTTGCCGCGCTACTGCTGATCCTTGCCGTTCTGGCGGTTTCGTTTGCGGCGTACAACCGGATCGTGCTCGAAGGGGTGGCGCGTGACCACACCAGTGCTGTCATCCACCTGGCCGACGATTGGCTGATGTCGCTCATCGACGCCGAAACCGGACAGCGGGGGTACGCCCTCACCGGGGCCGAGACCTTTCTGCAGCCTTACCTGGCAGTGAAAGACACCATTGCCGAAAAAACCGACAACCTGATCCGGTTGACACAGGATCCCGGGGCCAAGGACCTGCTCAAGACCCTGGCTCCGGTTGTGAACGAAAAAATGGCCGAACTGGCTTTCGTGGTTGAGCTTCGCCGGGCGGGCGATGCCAAGGCCGTCGCCGCACGCGTGTCCGAGGGTCAGGGCAAGCGGTTGATGGATCAAATCCGTTCGGGAATGGCCAGCTTCGCGGTGATCGAGCAGGACCTTCTGGCCACTCACAACAAGGAGTTTGAGGCCGGAATGGGGACCTTGTTCCTGCTGATCGCGGGAACCAGCCTTTTGGCGCTGCTGTTTGCCTTTTCGTTCGCCTATTTTGTGCTCCGCGAAACACAGTTCCGGCTACGGACGTCGGCCTTGGCCGAGTCGGAACGTCAACTCACCGTGCAGGAAAACCTCACCGAGCAACTTTCGGTCACCTTGCGTTCGATCGGCGACGCTGTGTTGACCACCGACGCCGAGGGCCGCGTCACGCTGCTCAATCCCCTCGCCGAAACGTTGACCGGCTGGAGCCAGGACCAAGCCGTCGGTCGACAGGTCGACGATGTCTTTGTCATTATCAACCAGGACACGCGGCTGCCGGTGGCGATCCCCGTGCGGGAAGTCCTCGCCAAGGGAACCATCCAAGGGCTGGCAAACCACACCGTTCTGCTGGCCCGCAACGGCTCGGGAGAATGCCCCATCGCCGACAGTTGCGCCCCTATCCGCGACAGCCGAGGCGCGGTGATCGGCTCGGTGTTGGTGTTCCGCGATGTTTCCCGTGAGTACGCCGACCAACTGGCCCTGCGCAACAACGCGGCCATTATTCAGGCCATCCTCGACACGGTTCCCGACGGCATCCTGACCGTGGTGGCCGCCGACGGCCGCATCGTGACGGCCAACCCGGCGGCCCGCGCCATTTTCGGCTTCGGCGCGCGGGAAATGGAAGGCCTGGGCATGGCTCAGATTCTGCCCGGCCTCGACTGGGGGCGAACCAAGGAAGGTGCCAAGTTCCCGGTCGAAATGGCCACCAGCGAAATGTGGCTCGACGGCGAGCTCCACCTGACCTGCATCGTGCGCGACATTTCGGCCCGGCGCGAAATCGAGTCGGGCCTCGAAAAAAGCCACGAAGAGCTGCGAGTGGTCTCGGCCGAGCTGAAGCGGGCCGCCGAGGCCAAGTCAACGTTTTTGGCGAACATGTCGCACGAACTGAGAACACCGCTCAACTCGATCAACGGGTTCTCGGAGGTGCTCTCGGACGAGACGTTTGGTCCGCTGAACCCCAAGCAGCGCAAGTACGTGGCCAACGTGCTCACCAGCGGCAAGCACCTACTGCTGCTGATCAATCAGATCCTCGATGTCGCCCGAATCGAGTCGGGAAAAATGACGTTGCAGCGCACGACGGTTTCGCTCAACAGTTTGCTGTCCGAAATCCTCGAACTGGTGTCCGACATGGTCGACAAGAAGGGCCTGCAGTTGTCGGTCGAAGGAATCGACGAACTTCCCGACCTCCACATTGATGAGCTGAAGATCAAGCAAGTGGTGTACAACCTGCTTTCCAACGCGGTCAAGTTCACCCCGAACGGCGGCAATATCGGTCTGCGGGCCAAAAAAACCGCTCGCAACGTCGAAGTGTTTGTATGGGACACCGGCGTAGGCATCGCCGACGAGAACATGGAGAAGATCTTCGAGGGGTTTTTCCGGGTCGATACGCCGTACTCGCGCGTGACCGAGGGCACCGGGCTGGGCCTGCCGCTGTCGAGAAAGATGGTCGAACTGCACGGCGGCAAACTGACCGTCGAATCCCGAGGTCTGGGCTTGGGCACCTCGGTGAAGTTCACGCTGCCGTTCGAACCCGCTGAGAAATCCTGAAATGGCACGCCGGGTCGTCGTGGTCGATGACAACGCGAACAACCTCGAACTCGAGGTCGACCTGTTTGAAGTGGCAGGCTTCGAGGTTTTTGCGGCCATTGACGGCGAATCCGCACTCGAAATGGTCCAAAGGGAACTCCCCGACGTCGTCGTGCTCGATGTCCGGCTTCCGGGCCTGAGCGGCATCGAAGTGGCCACTGCCCTCCGGCTCGACGGCCGGACCCGGGGTATTCCGATTGTGTTTGTCACCGCTTCGGTGATGGCCGACGGCCGCGACTTGATCGCGTCGATTGCCCGCTGCGGGTTCATCGGCAAACCGATCAACACCCGCACGTTTGTGGCCGAAGTCAGCGCCTATTTTCTGCAAAAGGAGGGGGGACAAGCATGAGCCCTACCAATGCTGACCGGCAGACCCAAGAGTATTCCGAGAGCATCATCGATACCGTGCGGGAACCGCTCATCGCCCTCGACCAGGACCTCCGGGTGGTCTCGGTGAGCCGTTCGTTCTACGAGGTGTTCCAGGTGAAGCCCGAAGAAACCATCGGTCAACTCATTTACAACCTGGGCAACAAACAGTGGGACATTCCCCAGCTGCGCGAGTTGCTCGAGACCATCCTGCCGCAAAAGACCACCTTCGACAACTACGAGGTTGAGCACGAGTTTTCGACCATTGGGCGCCGTACCATGCTGCTCAACGCGCGGCAGATCCAACGGCTTTTGGGCAAAGAACGCATCATCCTGCTGGCCATCGAAGACATCACAGCACGCCGTGAAATCGAAAATGGCCTCAAGAAGGCTCACGAGGACCTCAAAGCCATGGCCAGCGAGTTCAAGCGCCTCGCCCGGGTCAAGTCGGAGTTTCTGGCCAACATGAGCCACGAGCTGCGCACGCCCCTGAACTCCATCAACGGGTTTTCGGAAGTGCTGTTCGACCAGACCTTCGGTCCGCTCAACGACAAACAGAAGGTGTACGTGAACAACGTGCTCATCAGCGGCAAACACCTGCTGCTGCTGATCAACCAGATTCTCGACATGGCCAAGGTCGAAGCCGGCAAAATGAAGCTCACCCTCAGCCGCGTGCCCATCCGAACCCTGCTCGACGAGGTCAGCGCCCTGGTGATCGACATGGTCGACAAGAAGAGCCTGACGCTGCTGCTCGACCTCGGCGACGACCTGCCGGTGATCGACGCGGATGAGCTCAAGGTGCGCGAGATTCTGTTCAACCTGCTGTCGAATGCCGCCAAGTTCACCCCCGAGGGCGGCGAAATCCGGCTGAGCGCGCACCGTGAAACGGGCCGCGTGGTGATCTCGGTGGGTGATACCGGCATCGGCATCGCCGCCGAGAACATGGACAAGGTCTTTGAGGGGTTCTTCCGGGTCGATACCCCGTATTCCCGCATCACCGAGGGCACCGGCCTCGGCTTACCGCTTTCGCGAAAAATGGTCGAACTACACGGGGGCACGCTCGCCCTCGAGTCGGGCGGCATTGACCAGGGCACGCTGGTCACGTTTGACCTCCCCTTCGTGCAAAAGGATACCAACGGATGAACAAGACTGCGCTTGTCGTGGACGACAACCAGAACAACCTCCTGCTCGAAAAAGACTTGCTCGAAGTCGCCGGCTTCAAAGTGCTCGAGGCCACCACCGGGGAGTCCGGGATCGCCATGGCCCGCCGCGAGCGCCCCGACCTGGTGATCATGGACGTGCGCCTGCCCGACATGCGGGGCTCGGTGGCGGCCAAGATTTTGCGGCAGGGCCCCTACCCGTACGAAGGCACCATCATCTTTGTCACGGCCTCGGTGCTTGCCGAAGGCCGTAAGGAGCTGGAGGACATCGTCAACACCGGGTTCATCGGCAAACCGATCAATACGCGAACCTTTGCTCGGGAAGTCCTTCAGTACTGCGGCGGTCAGCTCTCATGAAAGAACACCCGCTGATCCTCGTTGTCGATGACACCTCACAAAACGTAGACCTGCTCGAGGCCCACCTGCTCCCCTTCGGCTACGAGGTGATCAAGGCCTCGAGCGGGGCGCAGGCGCTCGAAATCCTCGCCACCCAGGCCATCGACCTCGTGCTCCTCGACGTCATGATGCCCGGCCTGGATGGGTTTCAGGTGACCAAGAAAATCCGGGTTCAGCCCAAGTTCCGACTGCTGCCCATCGTGCTGGTCACGGCCCTGCGCGACACCGACGACCGCGTGCTGGGCATCGAAGCCGGGTGCGACGATTTCATTTCCAAGCCGGTCGAAAAGGCAGAATTGCTGGCCCGTGTGAAAGCCCTGCTCGAGGTCAAATCGTACAACGACCTGATGAGCCGGTACCGCGAGGCGTTGGAAAGCGAGGTAGCCCAGCGCACCGCCGAGCTTTCGCAGGCCTTGGCCAAGGTGAAGGCCTCGAGCCTCGACACCATCATGCGCCTGACGCTGGCAGCCGAGTACCGCGACGGCGAGACCGGTGCCCACGTGCAGCGCATGAGCCGCTACGCGGTCGCGATTGCCCGGCAAATGGGCCTGGACGAAGTGGCGCTGGAACAGCTGCTCCATGCGGCCCCGATGCACGATTTGGGCAAAATCGGCGTGCCCGACGAGATTCTCCTCAAGGCGGGCCAACTCGACCCGCTGGAATGGGAGATCATGAAGAAGCACACCCTGATCGGTGCCAGCATCTTGGCGCAGGCCGAGACGGACTTTTTCCAGATGGTCGAGACGATCGCGCTGTGCCACCACGAAAAGTGGGACGGCAGTGGCTATCCGCAGGGCCTGAGCGGCACGCAGATCCCCCTGGTGGGCCGCATCATCGCGGTCGCCGACGTGTTCGACGCGCTCACCAGCCAACGGCCCTACAAGGCGGCCTTTTTGGTCGATGAGGCCTTGGCTATCATGCGCGACGGACGCGGTTCGCACTTCGATCCGCAGGTGTGCGACGCCTTCTTCGCCTGCCTCGACGAAATCCTCACGATCAAGTCGAACTTCAGCATCAAGACCATGGCCACCGTGCGGGTCGCTGGACTCAAGGAATTGATCGAGCGCTACGCCGAGGGAAAGGCGCCCGACGCCCTACGGTAACGTGAACTCCCCAAGGGACTTTTCGTCCCCTGGGTTCCATTGCAGTTCACGCGGCTCAACCTTGCGTTGGCGGCTGGTTACAGGCCTTCGGTGGCCAATTCGATGGCCACGCGCCGGTTCTTCCACCGGTTGGCGGGGTCGTCAAAGGGCGCCAGCGGCTCAAGGGCTCCCACACCTTGGGTCAACATGCCTGCACCCGAAAGGCCGAGGCCGACAAGGGCCTTGCGCACGGTTTCGGCACGGGCCAACGACAGCGGCAGCAAGGTCTCGCTCTGCTCGAAGGCCGCCTTGGCCGCGTCGTAATACAGCACCTGGTTGGCGTGCCCGACAACCGTCACCGCTGTGCCGGGGGACTGCATCAAAAGGGCGGCCAACTGCGACAGCGAACTGTGGTTCAAGGCGTCCAGCTCGGGCGAAGTGGCTTCCAGATCGGCCGTGTTCGGGGCAAACCACACGGGCAAAGCCGCCAATAACTGACCGTCAAGACTCACGGTGACCTCCAGCGGATGCTGTTGCACGCTCGGCTCCGGCGTAATGACGACAACCTCAGTAACCGTCGGGGGAGCCTCGGTTCCGGGTGCCGTCTCGGCGACCACGACCGGTTCCGGGCCCACAATGGCGAGGCCGCCGACCAGCAGGCCTCGGTTTCCGTAGCGCGAAAACACTTCGGCCTGCAGACGATAAGTGGTTCCTGCCTCAAGCTGTGCGTTGTTCAGGGCGCGGCCGTCCCAGACCACCGTGTTTTGCCGGTGTTCTTCGCTGATAAAGTCACGGAACAGGCGTCCGTCAGGGTGCAAGACTCCCAGCCGCCAGGTGGCCCAGCCGGTGCCGCCCGAAACCACCTGCAACTGGATCGTAACCAGGAACTCGGGGTTCACCAAAATATTGGCTGACACCAGGCGAAACGGCTGCGGGGTCACGGTGATGGTTCCCGAGGGCGGCACAATGTCGACCCAGAACGCCGAGCTCGGCGCTGCGGTCGCCACTTGGCCCGAAAGGTCGGTCCACGAAAGTACGGCGTGGTAGCTGCCTTGCTCAACCAACTGTCCGGCATCGTCACGGCCGTTCCAGGCGACCCCTGGCGTAGCCTTTTCGCCGGCCAGGCTGCGAACAACCCTGCCACCGGCGTCGGCGAAGTCCAACTGCCAGCGGGAGACCTGCGAAGGCTCGCCCCAGCGGAAGCTCAAAAACAGTTCGTTACCGGGGGCCTGGGCCTTGGGCGAAAAGCCGTCGGTCAGAATCTCGACCCTGCTCTGGGCCGGTTCCTGAACGAGCGCGACGGGCTCTGGCAGTGCAACGGGAGTGGTCACGGGCTCCACGATCGGGGCGACGATGGCGACAGGTACGTCGGCAACGACGGGTGCCGGCGGGGCCGAACTCTGGCACGAGCCCAGTGCAACGAGAAGTACAAGCGCCCCAAAACGAAGGATGGTGTTCATGATGACCTCTTGAGACCAACATACATTCATTAGAAGAGTACGTCTAGTATTAATGAAGGCATTTATGATTTCTCTAGATATTTTCTAATTAGTCTTCCTTCACGAATCTTATAAAATGTGCTATGTTGGGAAGTGGAGGGGCCAACATGCGAGTCCTTGTGGTAGAAGACGAAGCGGGAATCCGTGAGTTGCTGGTCCGAGGGCTGAGCGAGGACGCCCACGAGGTGACAACGGCGGTGACGGCCGAAAGCGCCATGGGCCTGGTGTCAGAACGCGCCTTTGAGGCGTACCTGCTCGACATCACGCTGCCGGGGCTCTCGGGCAACGAACTGTGCCGGTGGCTGCGCGATCAAGGTTGCAAACAACCGATCTTGATGCTGACGGCACGATCCACCCTCGATGACAAATTGCTGGGTCTCGACTCCGGAGCCGACGACTACCTGACCAAGCCCTTCGAAATCGCCGAGGTGCGGGCCAGGCTCAAGGCGTTCCAGCGCAAGAGTCAGGGCTACCCCCGTTCGACGGTGACCGTTGCCGATCTGGTGCTCGATCCCAACCAGCGCACGGCTGCCCGTGGCGGGGTCGACCTGGACCTTTCCAAAAAGGAGTTCCAACTGTTGGAGTACCTGGCTCGCAACCACGACCGGGTTGTCAGCCGCTCCATGATCGCTCAGGCCGTTTGGAACTCCGAGACCAATTTGTACACCAACGTCATCGACGTCTTTGTCGCCTACCTGCGCAAGAAGGTCGACACCGACCAACAGCTCAAACTCATCCACACCGTGCGGGGCAAGGGCTTCGTGCTGTCGGAACAACAACCGGGAGCCAAGCCGTGAGTTCGTGGCTCTCGATCACGGGCCGCCTCTATTTGGGCTTTTTGGTCCTGCTGATTCTGGCGCTGGGCATTCTCGGAACCGTTTCGGCCTTCTGGTTCTCGAGCCAGCAATCGGCCAGTCTTGACCAGTTTCTGGAAGCCGAGGCCCGGGGGGTCGCCGACCGGTTGGAAGTGTTTTCTAATCCTGCCGAACGTGAGCAGGTGCTGGCGGGCCTGGTAGAGCAAAGGCTCAACCGACCACGGCCCTACAAGACCACGCTGCTGCTGCTCGATCAAAACCACAACGTGCTCCTTCAGTCCAACAAGGCTCTCGACCTCGCAAGGCGGCTACCCGGCCTGCGCGCTGGCGAAAGTGTGCTCGAAGACGTGATGGACTCCGGTTCGCCTTACCGCGTCATCTCGGCCACTTACTCGCTGGGGGGCGGTCAGGTGGGGATGTTCCGCATCGCCTGCCTGCTTTCGAGCCTCGACGCCGCTCTGCTGAGTTTCTTTTCGAGCCTGGCCGTGGTCTTGGGCGGAAGTTTTTTGCTGCTGTCGGTGTTGGCGCTGGGCTTGCTGCGCCTCACCCTGGGACCGGTGAACGCCATGGCCCTCGCTGCCGGTTCCATTTCCGAGAAGGACCTTGGCGCCCGCCTTCCGGTGCCGCCGGGTCGTGACGAACTGGCCCGGCTCGCCACCACGTTCAACAGCCTGCTGGCCCGGCTCGAAGCCGACTACGCGTTTCAGGAACGCCTGGTGAGCGAGCTGACACACCAGCTCAAGACGCCGTTGACCATCCTTCGCGGGCGCAACGAACTGGGTTTGACCACCCGCCGGGAACAGACCGAGCTCCGTGAACTGCTGGAAGATAACGTCGCCGACATCGATGCGGTGGTGAATCTGCTCAACACCCTGTTGGAACTGGCGCGCCTGGATAGCCGCATCGACCGGTTAGCCACGGCGCCTGTGGCCCTGCGGCCCTTCCTCGAGGAACTGAGTGACGAGATGACCCCCCTTTGGCTGGCCCGTAACCTGAACTTCTCGCTGCAAGGTGAAGACGTGGTCGTGGCCGCCGATCGCGAGGCGCTGAGGCAGGTGTTTCTCAACCTGTACGACAACGCCTGCAAGTTCGCCACACAAGGTGGTCGGCTCACCACGTCGTGGGCCCAAGTCGGCGCCGAGGTGACGATCGTCGTGACGAACGACGGCCCGTCGATTCCCGAGGCCGAGCTGGAACTGGTCTTTCGTCGCTTTTTCCGTTCGGGCACTGTGGATCAAGACCACCCGGGGTCGGGTTTGGGGCTGAGCATCGTGCGCAGTCTGGTGCACCTGCACGGGGGCAGCATCCGGGCCTACACCCCGGCGCAGGGTGGCGCGGCGTTTGAAATGCGCTGGCCGGTGGCGTCATGATCGACAAACAGTTGCGCGTTTCCGGTTGGATCACCGACCTGATCATCAAGGCCAAGAGCGAGGCCAAGTACCTCGAAAGTGTGCGCAAAGCTAAGGGTGGCATGAAAATCTTGGCCGGTAAGCCGCTCAAGGGAGCCGATTGCCGCGAGGTCCAGGTGCCCCGCAGCGGCGGTGACGGCTCGGGCGGGACCCTCCGCGCCCGCGTGTACCGGCCTTTGGTCGCGAACGGAGCGCCTCGGCCGGGCCCATTGCCCGCCCTAGTCTGGCTTCACGGGGGTGGCTACGCCATCGGAGTGCCCGAGCTCGACCACGCAATGCTCAAGCGGTTCTTGGTAACGAGCCCCTGCGTGGTGGTGGCACCCGACTACCGGCTATCGATCGACGCACCCTACCCCGCCGCGCTCGACGACGGCTACGACGCCCTGCTGTGGACCAAGGCCCACGCCACGGAACTCGGGGTAAGCACCGACCAGCTCTTTGTGGGCGGCAACAGCGCCGGGGGAGGCCTGACGGCGGCGCTCACGCTGCTCGCCCGCGACCGGGGCGAAGTGAACGTCGCGTTCCAAATGCCGCTCTACCCCATGCTCGACGACCGGATGACCCACCCTTCGGCCGTGAACAACACTGCTCCCGTGTGGGACTCGAAGCTTAACCTGTGGGCGTGGAAGCTCTACCTCGGCGACCGGTTCGGCGGTGAAGTACCCGCTTACGCGGCCGCAGCCCGGGCGACCGACTACCGCGGCTTGCCGCCGACAGCGACCTTTGTCGGCGATCAGGAACCCTTTCTCGACGAAACAGTCGAGTACGTGCGCCGACTGCGCGAGGCCGGGGTGAGCGTCGACTTCAAAGTGTACCCGGGCTGCTACCACGGTTTTGACGCCGTGGCACCCCAGGCCGACGTCAGCAAACGGGCGCTGGCCTTTCTGATGGGGGCGTACAAGCGCGCAACGGAAACCTGCTTCGCGGCGCAGCGGTAGTTCGCTACCCTTGCTCCCCCGGGCCTTGCCCTCTATCCTAGGGCCGTGGACCAATCTTCGCGCGTTCCCCAGCTGGCCCAGGGCCGATTGCTTCTCGATTACCTCGTCGACCGGTTCCCCTATTTCGACCGCGACGCGTGGGCAGTGCGGATCTCCGAAGGTCTCCTGGTGCTCGACGGGACGGTGGCCACCGCCACGCAGAAGCTTCACAAAGGCCAGATTCTGACCTATCGGATGCCCGACATTCAGGAGCCGCCGGCCGACCTGCGGTGGTCGGTGGCTGCCGAAGACGACTGGTACCTGATCGCGAACAAACCCGGAAATCTTTTGGTGCACCGCAAGGGGCGTTCGTACACCTCGAATCTGCTGTACCTGGTAAGAAACGCCGGCAACCCCAGTTGGGCCGCAGCCGACCCCGCGCACCGGCTCGACCGCGAGACCTCGGGCCTTGTGCTGTTCGCCAAGAACAAGCAGGCCCTGGCGGCCATCCTCAACTTGTTCCTGGCCCACCAGATCACCAAGGAATACGTGGCCGTGGTCGCGCCGGTTCCGGGAGCGCTGGTTCCCGCCGAGGGTGCTCAAGGGACGATCGACCTCCCTCTGGGGCGTACCGACGATCCGGTGAGGGGGCAGATTCAAGCCGTCGGCGTTCCTGGGGCCCGAGCCGCGCGAACCCACTGGGTTTGGGGGACCGAGGTGGCCCCCGGGCGCCATCAGGTGATCGTTCGGCTCGAAACCGGGCGAACCCACCAGATTCGGGTGCACCTGACCGAGCAGGGTTGGCCCTTGGTGGGCGACAAGCTCTACGGCGGTCCAACCGCTGCACGCCATGCGCTGCATGCCCGACTCCTGGCCTTTGAACACCCCTTCACGGGAATGGCGGTCAGCTACGAGGCGCCGCTGCCGGACGACTGGCGGGGGCTTTGGGACGAGCGACCGCTGGGCCGGTGACCCGACGCTGGGGTATCTCGGCTGCCGAACTTGTGGTCTGGGGAATCTGGCCCTATACTGAAGAATGATTCCCAAGAAAGAGTTTCACCTGTCGCACGTGGATTCGGGCGGGCTGACCTACCTCTTCTGCGGCTCCCACGACTGCCCTTCGGGCTACGCGTATGGCCCCATGGTGCGCGATGAGTACGTGCTTCACTTTGTGAACCGGGGTACGGGTCTCTACCGCATCAACAAGACCACCTTTCCGGTTTCGGGTGGCTCGTCGTTCGTGCTGTTTCCAGGGTACATCCTTCAATACCAGGCCGACAGGACCGATCCTTGGGAATACTTCTGGGTCGCCTTCGGCGGGCAGAGGGCACGGCACCTGCTCGAGTCCCTGGGGGTCTCGCCAACGGAACCGGTCATCACCCACCGAAACCCCGAAACCGTGCGTCGGCTGTTTCAGGAACTCCTGGCCAACGTGCAGGAGAAGAGTCTTTGCGCGGACTTTGTCGCTCTGAGCCTGTTCCACCAACTCTTCGCGGAGGTCGCCCGCGATGCGGAAGTCGGCCGCGAGGCCGAGGTGCAGACGTCAACCTCGCCCAAGCCTGTACCGGGCCCGGTGGAAGAGCCCATCCAGAAGGCCATCGCCTTTATCCAGGAAAACTACTCGGAGCACGACCTGTCGGTTGAGACCATTGCCAGCCACGTGTGCCTGGAAAGAACGTATTTCTCGACCTTGTTCAAAGAACAAGTAGGCACTTCGCCGGGGAGTTTCGTGCTGAACGTGCGCATGGAGAATGCCTGCCGCATGCTCTCCGACTCGGCCAAGCCGGTCAAGCTGGTCGCCATCGAAGTGGGGTTCCACGATCAGGGCTACTTCGACAAGGTGTTCCGCAAGCACATGAACGTCAACCCTTCCGAATATCGGCTGAAGGTCACCCAGGAGCAAGCCGGAACAGGGCCGAGTTTCGACTCGACCCAAGAACTCGACCGTTCCTTCTTTTCCTAAGGGCGCACCGGGACAGGGGCCCGGGCACTCACGCGTGCCGTGGTGGTGTCGTGAACGGCACCTCGACGCGGCCAAGCGTCTGTTCAAACGTCAGGTCCAGAAACACCACGCCGTCGGTCGCCGCGAACGGCCCCAACTTTGCTTCCAGACCGACTCCCGAGGGAGCCTGTGGCCGGAACCCCTGGGGAACCGTCAACCAACAGCGGAAAGTCTTGCCGGCCACACCGTGCAGTTCCAATAAGAGAGTTTCGCCTTGCCACTGTTCCCCAGCAACAAACTGTAAGCCCATCGAGATGTGCCGATTGTCGGCTAGGTAGGCCGGATGAGCGACCAATGGGACCAGGGTGATCACTTGGCAGTTACCGAGGGCCACCTGAGAAAGGTCTAACGATCCGTGTTGTTCGCCCAGATAGCGTTGCGCCCAGAAGTCGAAGCCATGGTAGGTTCCGCTCGGGTCCAAGCCCAGCTTTTCGAGGCCCAACGATCCGCGCTGAAGCGGCAACGTGGCAACCCGAGTGACCACGCACCAGCGGCGCGGGCCCACTTGGTAGTGGGTTGCCCACAGGTTGCCAAAGCTGTGGTCCTGCAGGTCGTCCAGAGGCGAAGCCGAGATCTGCAAGGCTTCCTGCAAGGTCACGCTCTCGTCGATTCTCCAGGCACCAGGTGTGTAGCCTGAGGCGACCCGGTCCAGCCGCAAGGGACCGGTTTCCGCGGTCATCACCGGCTGGGTGGGCATCGTCTTGCGGATCATCCCGAGCCGCGTTTCGTCGTAGCAGTCGACGTTGTCGCTGAGCATGTACAGGCCACCGGTTTGCGACACGAGCGAAAGGAGGCTCCGCGTCCATTCGGGGGTCGACCGGGCGCAAACATGGTCGGGGTCGAGCTGAAACAGGATGCGTTGGGTGTGGAACCAACGCGCCGTCTCGAACACCTGCATCTGAAACGACCCCCAGGTGGTATTGGCGTCGCTGGCAACACGGCAGGCGTCGGCCAGGCCGATCACCTGGGTTAGCACACCCCAGCAAGACAAAAGAAAGGCCTGTTCGCCGATACCCTGTCGCAGGGTTTCGAGGTAATGGCGAAAGCGGAGCTCAGCCTCCTCGTGGGGGAAGAATCCCTCCTCAACGGCGCCGAGAAGCCCTTCGTACCACAAGTGCCGAAGGCTGTCGGCCTTAAAATAGCTGTAGCCCAGCTTGCGGAGCCCCTGGAACAGCGGCAAAACCTCGCGCTCCAAAAAAGCCGGTTCGCAAGAAGGCACGAAGTTGACCCACGGTTTGTTGACAAGCTGCCCTTGCTTGTCCACCAAACAATTTCCGTCGCGGCCGGCAAACGACTCATCGGTCACCGCCGCGCTGGTCCAGATGCCGGGAACGAGTCCCGCATCGGCGATCACTCCCTGGATCGACTCATGGCCCTTGGGAAAACGGTCGTTGGGGTTGAGCCAAACTTCTGAAAGGTTAGTTTGGTCTGATGCAGTTGGGGTGTGGCCCTGGTAGCCATCGTCCACCTGCACGTACTCCAAGCCATAGGGGGCCAGTTCGCGCCTCACGAACTCGACGCTCTTGGCCAGGGCCGGAGCATCGATGGCTTTTCCAAAGGCCTCCCACGAGCACCAACCCGTGATCGGCGTGAGCTTGGGCCGCCACTGTTGGGGCGCATGCTCGCGGTAGCCCAGGTGGTCGCGGTAGTACCGTGTCCGAATCTGCAGAACCCAAGGCGCCTCGGAGAGTTCGACCGCGAGCCGGGCTGCCAGGCCCACCACTACGCCATCGCTTGCCGCCTGTTTATCGCTGTCGGAAAACACCACGTTGTCGGTGGCGGCCCGGTAGCTGGCGGGCCGTAGCTCACTGTCAAGCCACCGCCAGTTGATGCCTTCCCACGAAACAAGAAGGTCCTGGGTAACGTCGTAAAGGCCATTCACTCCATAGAGCAGGGGCCGACCCACCTGGGCCAAGATGGCTTCACCCCGGGAGGCCCTCTGGGGCTTCAAGTTCACGGCGTCGCGCCCCAGGAACACGGTCAGTACCGTCTCGCCGCCCCCGGCCTTGGCCAGAAACAACTGTTGCACCAGCGGCGTGCTCTGCACGTTTCCATCCGCCTGTTTGCGGTAGAAGGGGCGGTCGGCTTCGACGAGGTCGGTCAGGATCAGCGGAACACCCGCGTGGTAATAACCTAGGTAACCTGTTGCAGGGCTGAACGCGTGGCGAAAGTAACCAAAGCGATTTTTCATGTTCAACCTTTGACGGAGCCGATTGTCAGGCCACCGATGAAGTATTTCTGGAGGAACGGGTACACCAGCAGCACGGGAAGAACGACAACCATGGTCGTGGCCGCGTTGAGAGTGAGCGGCGTCAAGCTGCTGAACTTGTGGTAGAGCAGC
Source organism: Spirochaetales bacterium (assembly GCA_037142615.1). GTDB lineage: Bacteria > Spirochaetota > Spirochaetia > JABEVK01 > JABEVK01 > JAIFLN01. Next base: position 82,678 of record JBAXAI010000011.1, read on the forward strand.
TGCTGGTCGCGGATCAGACCGATTCCTTCTACCTCCAAAAGGATTCGTCGCAGGAGCACCTGAAGCGTGTCGAAAGCGCCGCTTGGATTGTAGAGAACCACATCAAACCACGAGTTCCAGTGAGCAACCGCACTGTAGATGCTCACCGCCGCATACACGGGGACGGCGATAGGCATGACGATCCGCAGGTAAATCCGGAACTCGCTGGCTCCATCGATTCGAGCCGAGTCAAAGATGGCATCGGGAATGTTTTGAAAATACGAGGACATCAGCAGCATGAAGTAGACGTTGAACAGACCAGGCACGATATAAACCAGAAACGTGTCGGTGAGGCCCAACTTGAGCATCAACAGGTAGGTGGGAATCAGGCCACCATTGAAGTACATCGTAACAAAGAACAGCGTCCGAAGAAACTTCCTCCCGGAAAAGCGCTGATTGGTTATGACGAAAGCAAGCAAGCCAGTCACAAAAAGTGAAGTCGAGGTGCCGACAACGACCCTCAGCACAGACCACATGAAACCCTGGGCCATCTTGGGGTTTTGCGCCAGAAGCTCGTACGCTCCCAAAGAAAACTTCCGAGGCCAGAAATAGATCCCACCGCGCATTGCATCGTTGCCTTCGTTGAGGGAAATTGCCATGAGGTTCACGAAAGGATAGAGGAAAAGCACGACAATACCGAACATAAAGGTGTAGTTAAAGATATCGAAAATCAAGCTAGGAATTGTCGCTTTTGGGCGAGTGCTCATGGTCAATATCCCCTTACCTTCAAAAAATTGATGTGTCGAGAATCTTCCTGGACAAGCGATTGACCAAGACGACAAGCGCGACTCCCAAGACCGATTTCATCAGGCCTACGGCCGCCCCGAAGGAGTAGTTGCCAAGTTGGACTCCGTAGCGATAAACATACGTGTCGATGACTTCATAGTACTCGCGCGTCATTGGATTACCAAGCAATAGATGTTGCTCAAAGCCCGCATTGAGAATCCCGCCCAGCCCCAAGATCCAAAGAAGAACTATAGTTGTCCTAATTCCTGGAAGAGTGATGTGCCAGACCAGACCGAAGCGCCCCAAGCCATCGATCCTCCCGGCCTCATACAGCTCTGAGTCGACTGCAGCGATGGCGGAAAGGTAGATAATCGTGTTGAAGCCCACATCTTTCCAGAGGTTGGCAAGGGCGATCATGATCCAATAGAACTTGCCCTCGCCGAGAAACAAAATTGGTTTGTTGGTCAGGCCTAATGACTGGAGCAACTCGTTGAATACGCCCTCAGTCCGCAGGAAAGTAAACAGAATATTGGTGACGACAACCCAGGAGATGAAGTACGGAATATAGGAGACCGTCTGGGTGAACTTCTTGATTCTCCGGCCGCGCAATTCGCTGAACATCAGGGCGAGAATGATCGGACCAGGAAGGCTGAAGGCCATGGTTAGGAGACTCATGGCTATGGTATTCCGCATGATATTTCCGAACTCAGGGATGTCGAAAAAGCGGACAAAGTTATCAAGACCCACCCAAGGTCCTGCAAGATAGGAGTTCCCGGGGATGAAGTTCTGGAACGCGATGATCAGCCCATAGATGGGCAGGTAGGAAAACGTGAACACCCAGATCAGCATGGGAATCACTAAGATCCAGATCTGCCGTTCTACCCAGAACCGGCGAAGGAGCCGTTTGACCATGATTCCATTCTCCTTGCTACACAAAAGTGGGGGAAGAGGCCACAAGTGGAGTCACCCCTTCCCCCAGAAGAAACGTCGTGCTACTAGAGCTTCATCTTTGCGAGGTTCTTCTTGTATTCCACGTTCTGGAACTTCTCAAGATCGGCCAGACCCAACTTGTTCAAGGTGGCCTTGAGCGCGTTGAAGTTGGCGGTAGCTTCGGCTACGGTGTTGCTCTGAACAGCCTTCACAAAGCCCGTGTACTCGGCGTCCTTGATCTGCTGGCGCTTGGTTGTCAAAACATTTTCCGGCAAGAACTTGATGGCTTCGAAAGCCGTGAAGTCAAACTCGGTACCTTCCAGGTTCTTGTTCATCAGCACGCGCCACTTGGCTTCGGGAGCCGGGTCGGAATTGAAGTTCTGGTCGGCCCAGACGGTCGAAGGCTTGGCATCCTTGGTCAGCGCCTGGCCCTGGGTGATAAAGAACTCACCCGTACCGCGAAGATTCCAGTTCGGCACCTGGTCGTAGGCACCGGCCATGATGATCTTCTTCATCTGGTCGTTGAACTCCCAGTTCTTGCCATCGGTGGTCCAGAACGAAGCCTTACCGTCGCTGGCGTCGGTCAGGTTGGGAACGCCCCAGCCAAAGATCCGCACAGCCATCGGACTGATCGCCCATTCGAAGAAGCGCATGTAGTCGGCGCGGTCCTGAGCGGTTGCCTTGTTGGTGATGACCGTATAGTTCCAGCCCAAGGTATTCTTGGGGGTGAAATAGGCGACCTTGGCTGCAGGATCCTTGATGCTGATCTGCACGTAGCGCTTGTCGTCGGTCCAGCCGGGTGACTTGCTCCAAATTTCGTGCCCGGCATTCCAGGACTGCCACCAGCCACCAATGTGACCGACGATCCGCTCGGCGGAGAACTTGGCCTTCCAGTTGTCGTACTTGTTGACGAACGCTTCGGGATCCATGAGTCCTTCGCGGTAGAACTTGTTCAGCCACAGCACGGCCTGCAGGCCTTCGGGGGTGTTGACCCAGTGACTCAAGTTGTTCTGAGCGTCTTCCTTGTAGCCATCTTTGAGACCCCAGATAGCCATCAGGTCGGCGACCTTAACCTGGTCAGTGCTCCACGAAATGCCGTAGACTTTTTCGCCGTTGGCGTTCTTGGGGTGGGCGGCTACCATCTTCTTGATGACGTTGTAGTAGTCATCGGGAGTGGCGATCTTCGGCGAGCCCATCTCTTGGTACCAGTCCCAGCGGATGTGGGCGCTCTGGTCGGGAATCGGGAGCAGACCCCAGCCACGCGGCAGGCCAAAGAGTTCTTTCTTGTCGGTCAGGTACATGCCGTACAAGTAGCCGAGTGTCGACTTGATTCCCTTGTAGGTTTTTTCCACATCGGGAGCCATGTTGTACAGGTGGCCCTGAGCAGCCCACTGCGAAACCGTATCGGCGCTCATGGCCATGATGATCTTCGGGTAATTGCCCGAAGCCAGCATCAGGTTGAGCTTTTCGGTGGTGTCAACATCGCTGACATTCTTGACCAGCTTAACGTTGAACTCCTTGAGCATAAAGTCGCGGATCTGCTGGGTGTCGCGATCGTGCTGAGCCTGGTCACCACGGTCGGCCTGGTAGAAATTGATTTCGAGGGTCTTCTCGGGTACCACCCATCCGAACATATTCGTCTTGCCGGGTGCGGTCTGCGCGAAAACCAAAATCGGTATACACGCGATCACGGCTAGAACAACTAATCTCTTGATCATTCTTGTCCTCCTGTTTCTGTCGGTGTTCACAACGTGAACTTTTGCTTCATCCTAAGCGTACATCTGCTTTGCAAAACGCGAACTTGTAATATTGTTGGCTCGTGCAGGACATTTGTTGGTACACCCGCCCTCCTTTTTCACTAGTTGCGAAACTTCACTCGGATATTGAGCAGCGCACCGGCCACAGCGTTCACCGTCAGGCTGTCGGCTCGTACCACGAGTTCGTTCAACGGTTGATCGAGCGTATCGACGAGCCAGGCCTGCCCAAGGGTGCGTTTTGGAAACCTCAAACGAGCCTGAACCCCGGTGGCCGAGACACTCTTCAGCCGCACCAGAAGAGTCTCCGGTTCCTTGGCGGGCCTGACGTACAGCAGCGTCAGTCCGGCGCCCTCGAGCTCGAGCAGGCAGCCCTGCTCGGCGGCCGGGCAGGTGACGGCGGCGGCCAACTGCACCGCCCGCGCGGCCCGGTGGCCACAGGCCAGGGCCTGCTGGGGGTCGAAGGTCTCGAAGGTCTCGAGCTCATAGTGAAAGCGGTTGAGTCCAGGCTGCTTGACGGGAAAGTTGGTCTCCCAGTAGTTGTTCATGGGCCAGGCCAGCAGCAAGGGCGGCGAGTTGCGCGGGATCGAGCTTCGCTTTTTGCCGAAGCCGAAACCACCGGGTTGAACCAGGGGTGCGTCGGGGCACGCCAGAGTGACGCCGTGTTTGCCGTCGTACACCGAGAGGGTTTGATCCACCGTGACCCAGTCGCGCGAGGCTCCCGGAAGCTGCTCGTCATCGAGTTCGACAAAAACGCCGGCCGTGTCGAACTTGGCTTTCCAGGTTCCCAGGGCCAGCGGAAAGGCAAAGTAGAGGCCCTCGGGGGTGCGCGTGTCGAGTTTGTCGAACAGAACATCGAACCCCAGGCCCGGCCGATGGTCGTACAGGGTGATCCTCTGTTCCAGGCTCCGAACCCCCGGGGCCTCCCAGTTGAGGATGAGTTGGGCCCCCTCGGGTGCGAACTCGGCGCGGCAGCCGAGCAGGCGGCTCGCACCCAGGCGGCGGGCCTGCCAATCGGGGTTCCAGGCTCCGTCGCGGTAGAAGGTTTTGCGGGTGTCGGGGTTCCGGAGGGTATCGATCGACTCATGCACGTACTGGAAGAAGTTCCAGTCACTGGCGGTGTCAACCAGTTGCCAGTTGCGGGCCTTGTCCCAGAGCTCGAGGATGCGGCCCGTCCTGGAGTCGAACTTCAGCCGGTAGCGGGCGTTTTCGAGCGAGTCGTCGGTGACCGTCGCGCTGCGTTTGGCCTCCTGGGCAGCGAGGCCGGCCAGGGGGAGCTTTTTCCAGGTAAAGGGCGCGAGGTCCACCTCGCCGACGTAGGTAGCCTCGGCCTGCCGGTCTTCGAGGTCGGTACTTTGGGTGTAGAACTCCAGTCGCTTGCAGGCCAGGTGGCGGCCCTCGGCCCAGTACGCCTTGGGCACGTACAGGCTGTGGGTCTGCGCCGTCGGCGTGGGGTTGAACACCAGCACCCCTTCGGGAGGCCCCGACTGCTCGGGGTTACCGGCCAGGTGCTCCATCTGCTTGCCCAAAAGGTAGGTGGTAAGCCCCGCCGCGTCGTAGGCGTAGTGGGCCTTGTGGTTCCAAGCTTCGTCCACGTCGGGGCGGTCTGGAGAGTCGGCGTTGGCGGCGTGGCCCCAGGTATGCTCGGTGTAGAGGTTGGTCTGGTCCCAGGCTCGCTTGGCCGCATCACGGTACTGCGGACTCAAGGTGCCCTGAAGCGAGGCCAGCAGATCGGCGGCGGCCAGCCCCTGTCGCGCCTTGCGGTGAAGCCGGGTCTGCTTTGCCGAGCTTCCGCTGCCGAAGTTCCAGTAGTCGGTCCAGTCGCCGCCGTGCACGGGGATGGCCTCGCGAGGGACGGTCGCCACGCGGTCGAGCAGCATTTCCGACGTGGCGAAGCGGATTTTGACCTCGTGGCCGGTCTCGTTCCAGCGGCGGATCACCTCGGCCAGCGTGTGGTCGGGTGCGTTGTTGTCGGGCATCGGGGGGTTGGTCGCGGTAAGGAACACGAAGTCGTGCGGGTAGCCGCTGTTCTCGAGCTCGGCGACGTAGGCCTCCAGCTTCTCGCGCAGGTAGTCCAGGTCGTTGAGTTCGGGCTTGAACATCCAGTTGAACAGCACGTAGATTTCGCCGTTGAACGCGAGCAGTTCCCGGTTGTCGGGGGTTCGCCAGCGAAACAGGTAGCGCCGTTCGAGCGGAAAGCCGCCAAAGTGGGTGTTGATGCCCATGATGTGGAGCTTGATGCCGGCATCGAGCAAGAGTTGGCTCATTGGCCAAGGTTGGCCATTGACGTCGTGGTTGATCGAGGTGTCGAGGCGGATGCCAAAGCGGTCGCGCAGGTATTTCACGGGCTGCAGCATCTGGTTGATCTGCTCGGCGTTCGCCAGCGGCGTCGCGTGGAAGGGCTGGGCGGCAATGCAGATCTGTCCGTTGGTGAGGAAGTGTTGCAGCCGTGCCACCGACTCGGGTTCGGCCACTTCAAGCCACTTCATCACCGGCAAGGTGGTTTCGCACGTCCAGCGGAAGCGCGACTCCTCGGGCCAGGTTTCGGTCTTGGCGCAAAGCTCGAGCACCTGGTCAAGGTAGTCGAGATGCATCTGGATCAGGGCCGGCTGCACGTGCGTGTAGCCGACATCGAGGTGGGTGTGGTGCATGCAAAGCACCTCTTTGATTTTTCCCATGGGTTACTCCTGGTCGGGTGAAAGTGAGACTTGAAAGTCCGAACTCGTAACAGTGGCCCTCAGGAGGTACCCGCCCGCCGGCCCAGGCCGCAGGATGTCGGTCAACCCCGTGCCTGAAGCATGGTGCGTGGCGGCCGAACTTCCAGTCCAAAGCAAAAGTTCGGTGCCAGGGGTTGCCCCCGTGGCCCTCAGGGAGAAACGGCCGGTCTGGAAGTCGCTCTCGAGGGTGACCACCCGCCCAGGCACCGCCCTGGGGTACGGCCGTGAAAGGATGGCCAACAGCGGCGTGTTGGGCCCCAGGGGCACGTTTCCGGGGCACTCGAGAACCTGCAGGTGCCCTTGAACACTCACGGCCCCGCGGCGAAACGCCGGGTCGTCTGGCACCGAGTGAGGGTCGCCGCACGACTGGCACCATTGCCACCAGGCGCCGCCCTGGGCCTTGGCGTCTTGGTCGGCCGCAAAACGCCTGGCGGCGTCGACGCTGGCCGCTTCGGCGTCCCACCAGCCGTACTCGCCCACCCACAGGCCGATTTTGAGGCCCATGGACACCTGAACGAACAGGTCGCTGCCCTGCTCGAGGGACAGACCTCCCTGCTGGATCGAGTCGAAGTAGTTGTGGGGGGCCGCCACGAGGTTGTCACCCGGATAGCCCCAGCGGGCCGGGTCGGGGACGCAGTAACCCCACTCGGGGTGGGCCGTGGCCAGAGCGGGCTCCAGGAACAGCAGGTGCCCAAAAGCAGCAACCGACTCGGCCTTGCGAAGGGCCAGCAGGGTTTCGCCCACGAGCCGCTGATAGAGGGGCTCGAAGGTTTCGAGCGGCTGCGACATCTCGGGCTCGTTGAGCAGGTCGTAGCCGGCCACCTCGCTGCGGCCCGCGAACCGCTGGGCCACAAAGGCCCACGCCTGGATGAACTCGTCGCGCAGCCCTTCGGTATTGTGGTAGAAGTTGTTCCAAGCTGTTTGTACCGCCTCGGAATCGTTTCGCTCGGTGCGGATGCAGGTGCTCTTGCCCTCAGTGAGGCAGGCCCAGGCTGGGGCACCGTCCCAGCCCTTGGCGGGCTTGTAGCCCGGGGGACAGACCTCGCCTTCGGGGGTAAAAATGTACGCGCTGTAGGCGTCTTGATGCATGTCGATCAGGGTGTACATTCCGTGGCGGGCGGCCGAGCGCACGTAGCCATCAATGGCGTCGAGGTACGCGGTATCGAAGAAGCCCCGGCGAGGCTCCAGCAGCGACCAATGAACAATCAGCCGGATCACCGAGAAACCGCAGTCTGCCAAGGCAGCCCAGTCGTCTTCTTCAAGAGGCAAGGTAGGGGGCGTGTCGGCGAGGCCCTGCCAATATTCCCCGAGCGAGGTGATGTTGACGCCACGAAGAAGCACCTCACGGTCCAGGTCGTCTACGATGCGCAGGTCGGCCGACAGCGAGAGCGGGCGCAGCGTCATGCCAGGGCCCTCCGCAAGGCCACTCCGGCAAACGAGGCAAACCCGTGGTTCAAACTTGCCGACGTGTTCTTATGCTCCCAGAGGGTGCCGCTGCTCTCGGCCATCGGGCCAAAGAACGCCTCGACCTCGTCGATAAGCCTTTGGTGTTCACCCAGCTTGAGCAGCACTTCCAGACGCAAGTACAGGCCCATGAAGGCGTTGGCTGGCTCTACCCCGGCATGGACCCCGGCCGCCCGCTTCGGCCCCAGCTCGGTGAGGAGGCGCTCACGGAACTCCGACCACGCTGGCTGCTCCAGGTCGACCAACCCGAAAACACTGGCGTAGTACTGGCAGACCTCCGACACGTTGCCCGTGTTGACCAGGTTCCCCGCAGGGTCGCGGACGGCGTTGTCGGTGAAGAAGGTGCCGTTGTACGAGAGCCTGAGCACCACTTCGCGGATCTTACGGCAACGCTCCAAGAGCGCTGGCTGGTCGTACAGGTTGCCCAGGATTTCGAGTACCCGGGCGTACAGCATGTTGGTGGGGTAGTTGACGTCTTGAACCCAGTCGTTGGCCTTCGACCACTCGACGAAGTTCCAGCCGGGGAGCCGCTCCAGCAGGCCTTGGCCGTTGGCGTATTGTTCCAGGAGGCCCACCAGGTCAAGGCACAGCCGCTGGAACTCGCTTTTGTCCACGTCTGGGCACCGCACCAGGAACTGGTCGAGTTCGAGCACGTACCAAAGGCACCATTGCGGAATCCAGGCCGCGTCGCCGTGGTCGGCCGGGTAGCACATGGGCAGCGCTCCCGGTGGCAAGGCAGGGTTGCGCTCGTTCAGCACGAAGTTCTTCAGAAACACCCGCTCGACGTCGGACTTGCCGGTGAAGAAGAACTCGGCCTGCGCCAGGAAGTAGCTGTCGCACAGCCAACCGCCCCGCTCGCGCGACGGGCAGTCCATGTAGACGTCGAGGGTGTTCTGCCGCCAGGTTTCCTGCGCCGCTTGGTAGATGCCATCCAGCACCGGCCGTCCGCTGCCCAAGCTCTGGATCTCGAGCGGATAGATGTAGCTTCGAAGCCCCACGTGCGAGAGTTCCAACTCGCCCTCGAGCACCGACAGCAGCACGTAGCGGAACTCGTACACCTCGAAGGTTTCCAGGTGGTAGGGTTGAGCTTGGCCGGGAAGCCGGTAGTCGACCACGTTGACCATGTCGATGTGCTGGGGATCCACCACCCCGTCGACCAATTTCTCGTCCCAAGTCACCAGGAAGCGGCAAGACTTCGCGGCCTTGACCTGGCACTGCAGGAACCCGGTGAAGTTGCGCCCCGCATCGAGAACCACGTAGTCCCCGGCCGAAAGGCGCTCCCCAGCAAGGGTGCGGGGTGGATTGCCAGACGGTGTGAACCGCTGCTGCTGGTTCACATAGGTGGGCGTAGCCTCGAGTTCGGCTTCCGGGAAGCCGCTGAGAATGTGGGACACCCCCTGGATATAGCGGTTCTTCTTCGCGGGAACCGAAGGATCGAGCACAAAGGTACCGTCTGAGACAACGCGCTCCACCGTCGTCCGGGTGTAATCGGGCGGCGCCGTCCCCCGGGGCAGCCATTTTTGGGCCGGGCGCACCTGCAGCGTCGCCTCGACGGCAGGGCGCTCAAGGTCCCAGACCTCTGAAAAGGTCCGCTGGAAGCTGTAGCGCATCACTTTTTGCAGGCGCGCCAGGTTCCGCTTGCCGGTGAAATGTCGTCCCGTCCAGACCACCGGCTTGTCGTTCACCAAAACCTCGGCGCACAGGAACGAGCCCTGCTTGAGGGTGTAGAACGAAAGGCAGTGGTACCCTGCCACCTCGACCTGAAGACGGTTGGGTCCGGGTACGACGAGCCCCGAAAGGTCGAGCTGATCAACTCGGGCGTAGTCGTGCGGAGCGCGGGCGGGGCCGTAGGCCACAAAGGCGCCATTGAGCGTGAGCCGGTACAGCGAGGCGGCCGTAAGGGTCACAGCTACCGGCTGGTGGGCCTCGACCTCAAACTCGACGTCAAAGTTCGCCTGCACGTTCATCACCGAGCTCAGGCCATCGAGCCACACCGGGAGGGCTTTCTTAAACATGGTTCACCTCGAGCAGCAGGGGAGTTCGCGCCGGTACGTGGAGCCTGACAAGCCCGCTGGACACGTGGACCGTGGGCGCAGCGACGTTTCCACCCAGCGCCCTCACCTTCAGGTCCTTGTCGCGCCAGGTTGGCGGCAAAAGGCGTTCCAGGTCGGTGTCGAGGGTCGAGTACACGTAGATGCGATCGGGAAACGGAAGAAACCGCGTGGTCAGGTCGGCGATCAGCGTTTGGTTGCACAGAACAAGAAGCGCCTCAGGGCCCAGCGAGCCCCGGGCCGAAACGCCGTCGGAATAGCGGGCCAGGGCCCACGACTTGCGGTCACTGCGGAACTCCAGCAGGTCGTACTGCAGCAGGAACCGGTAAAGCATGCTATCGAGGGCAATCTGGTCGACGAGTTCGTTCGACAAGCCTGCCAGGTGGTCGCCGCGGTAGTCGGTATTGAGCGCTGAGCCCGCCGCCGAAGCCAGGGGGTTGTGCCCGCGAGCGCCACCGTACACCCGGTTGTGGTACAAGACCGGCAACAGGTCACCGTGATGCCATAAACCGCTGTACACGCCCGCCATTTCAAAGCCAACTCCGTTGAGGCTTTCGGTGGTGACGTCGAGGCCCTTGGCTTTCAGAAAGGCCAGAATGGGCAGAACGCCGCAGAACAGTTCCTCGGCCTCACCGATGAAGCCGTCGGGTTCCCAGCTGAAGTTCCTCGTCCGAAACGCGTCCAGGTGCACCGTCTCGGTGATCGGGAACAGTTCGAGCATCGACTCCAGCCGACGGAAAACGCTGCCCGACTCGACGTCTTTGGTGTGGCTCAGGTGGTAGCACTGCACGCCGTTGAAAACCTCCCAGGGCATGGGCGAACCGTCGAGGTCGAGGCTCATCAGGGCCGGGTCCCACAAGGGATGCAGGGGATAGGCGTCGTCGAGGTTGGCGTGAAGGCTGACGTTGCAGCGGTAGAGCTTCTTGGCCTCGGCGATCAGGTGCAGCAGGTCGTCGCGGGTTCCGAGGGCGGGGTTGAGCCGGTCGAGCGCCGGGTAGCCGGTGTCATGGCCGTCGTACTGCCAGCCGGTCAGGTACATGACCTGGGGGCAGCCACCCGAGACTTCCCAGACGCGGCGGGCGAGGGACAGACACTGGGCAAAGGTGGTGTCGGCCCTTCCAGGCGAAGCGCAGAAGACCTTGTACCAGATTGCTTCGCGGTACAGGGGCAAGGGTTGCGGCAGGCGGGCCCGGAGCGCCAGTTGGTACTCGTTCTCATCGGCCTTGCCGTCGCCGTTGAGGTCCTCGGCAAACACCACTTCGGCCCGAAACAGGTCGGTCGTCTTGTCGCGCACCCGATATTGCCACGGGTTGAGCCCCAGCTCAAAAAACGAGCTGCGGCCCGGCACGGCCGAATCGGAACCCAGGCGAGACCAGAGGGGAAGCAGGGGCCAATTGGAGTGGACGAAGCAGCACAAGTCACCGGCAAAGCCACAGGCATGCACCGAGCTTTCGGGTCCCGTGTCGGGCCAGCCCGAGTCGGCCCGCCCCTGCTCGTGGGTAACGTCGCGCAAGCCCCTGCCAATCGGGTTGTCCCAGGCGCGCTGCGTTTGGCGGTCGCGGAAGTACGACCAGGTTCGGTCGAACACGACGAAGGCGCCTTTCCAGCCCAAGGTGCGCACCTTCTGGGCTCCCTCGGTGAGGTGTTCCAGTTGGTAGAGCAGCGAGGCTTCCAGCAGCGAGAACCGGAACCGCAGCAGCAGGCCGTCGGGGCCCAGCAGTTCGTAGACCACCGCGTCCGCCTGCGGCAGGGCTGTGCAAGCTTTCCAGGTGACCTCGAGGCCGTTCACGAGCAGGCCTTCGACGGCGCACCCCAGGGTTCGCCCTGTCGGCTTGTGAACGTAGGAAACCGGTGCCGCAAACGCGCCGAACTCAACTCGAAGAACTTCGTTTTCCAGGATCATTTTTTTACCCTCGCTGTCAGTTGAGCCGTGTGACCAAGCGGCAGGCGAACCTCGGCCCAGGTGACGGCACGGCCGTCCCAGCGCCGCTCCGCCGTCGTTTCGAGTTTGCGGCCGTCGCAGAGAACCTCGAGGTTCTCGCCCCAGAACCCGGCCTGCCAGCGGAGGTCTGTCCCCACCAGGTTGGTGAGGCAGCTCTTGCTCCCCCCTGGGGACTGGGTGTGCTCGAGCTGGATTTCGCCGTCAAACACCGGCAGGTGGTCCAAGGCGGCGCGATGGAGGCCCGTGGGAAGCTGGGCCAAGGTGCGGACCGTCCGTTGGTAGGCCACGGGCTGTACGCCCATCAGGCCCGAGGCCACGGCGCCCACCACAGAAAAACCGACTTCGGGGTACTCGCGTCGTCCCAAGCCCGGATCGGTGAGCTTCAACAGGTACTCCCGGGCTTTGTCGGGCCTGCCGTAGGCGTAGAACACCTCGGGAATGTAGGCCAGCGTTTCGACTTGCGGGTCTGTCGCTCCCAGGAGTTCCAGATGCCGGGCGATCCGTTCGGGGTTGGCGAGCAACCGGTAGTACAGCGGCAGGTGACCCGGGTTGCTCCCCTCGGAATACTGGAACCGGCCGTCACGCAGCAGCACGTTGAAGAAGCGCTGCTGGGCAGGGTCCCACCAGCCGTTCTCGAACCTCTGCCGCAGTTCGGTGGCCCGGGCCTGAAACACGGCAGTACGGTTCCGGTTGTACTTCTCGCGATGAAGATGGCCGTAAGCCTCGTAGGCGGCCGCCTGCGTTGCCAAGAGGTCGCTGAGCATCAGCGCATCGTCGAGCCCCGGGCCCTCGTCGTACGAGGCCAGGCCCCGGCGACTGCCCGGTTGCTGCCGCTCGGGCACACCGTCGCCGTTGCGATCCCAGGTCTCGACGTACTGGTTCACCGTCCAGTCGTAGAACCGGTTGAAGTCGGCATCGTGAAGGTAGTCCGGCTCGTCGGTCCAAAGGTACATGCGCCAGCACGCGTCGAGCACGTCGAAGTTGGCCGGCAGGTTGTACCAGAAGTCACTGTCGTCGGTGTAGTCGATGGGGGCGGGCTTGCCATCGCCGTTGATTTCCCAGTAGCCGCAGTAGTCGCGCGAAGGCTGAACGCTGCGGGCAAACTGACCAAGCATGTTGAGGTTGTGCCGGGCCAAACCCAGAACTTGCGCGCCGGTGGCCTGATGCGCGACGTCGCGCATGCAAAAGGCGTTGCGTCCGGGGAGAGCGGCTTCGTACCAGTCGCCCGCGGGGGTGCCTTCGTTAACATACGAGAGTGCCATGGCCTTGGCCCAGTAAAAACCGCGCTCGAGTCGAAGATCATCGCAACTGAACTCGACTTTTCCCTTTGCTGGTTTCATGTACCCTCCCGGAGTAGACTCAACTGACTATACCAGCGGACCCGGAAGTCACGGTGGTAAGGTTGTGGGATGGAATGGTGTAAATGTTGGTCTGGCCGGAAAAACAATTGGGAGTTGCTTGCTGAGTTTGCCGGGAGTGCGTAAGAGTTAGGAGAACCACCCGGGAGGAGCCCTGTTGAGACTATTTTACCAGCAGCCCGCACAAAAATGGGAGCAGGCACTCCCTTTGGGCAACGGACGCCTCGGGGCCATGGTCTACGGCGGAACAAGCAAAGAACTCATTATGCTCAATGAAGATACACTTTGGTCTGGCTTCCCCCGCGACGTGCAGAATCCGACAGCGCTCTCGCACCTGCCCCGAGTCAGGGAACTGCTTGCGGCCGACAGGTTCCACGAGGCCCAACTGCTGATCGAGTCGACCATGCTGGGTCCGTGGAACGAGTCGTACCAGCCCCTGGGTTCTTTGCACCTGAACTGGCTGAACGAGCCCGAGGTGTCGGTGTACGAGCGGGAGCTGGTCCTGGAGACCGCCGTTGCGGCCTCGAGCTACGGCACGCCCGGACGGCTGATCCACACCGAGTGCTTTGTGTCGCAGCCGGACCAGCTGTTGATGTACACGATGCGCGGCCCGGACTTGCGGGTCGAGCTCGCACTCGACAGCCTGCTTCCCCACCGCGTGAGCGCTCAGGCCTCGGAGCTTCTTCTGACGGGGCAAGCACCGACCCACGTGGAACCCTCCTACATCGACACGGCCGATTCCGGGGTGTTTTTTGACGAGGCTCAACCGGGAATGCGCTTCGCGGTGCAGTTGAGGGTACGGCAAGAGGGGGGAACCCTCGAAGTCCGCGACGGAAGGCTGGTGGTGCTCGGGGCCACCCTGCTCGAGCTGAGACTGGCCGCCGCGACCTCGTTTGCCGGCGTAGCGGTGAAGCCGAACCTGGGGCCCGAGCCCTTGGAACTCTGCCGGCAAGTCCACACCCGCGCCGAGGCGTTCTCGGGCCCGACGCTGCGGGAGCGTCACCTCGCCGACCACGCCCAGGCGTTCGGGCGGGTTGAGCTGGAACTCGAAGACGAGGATCAGTGGGCCACCGGGCAGACACTGCCGACCGATCAGCGGCTGCAGCGTTTCGCCAAAGGCAAGCCCGACAACGCTTTGGCCGTGCTGCTGTTTCAGTACGGCCGCTACCTTCTGGTGGCCAGTTCACGCGTGGGCACCCAACCGGCCAACCTGCAGGGAATCTGGAGCCACGAGCTAAGGCCCGCCTGGAGCGCCAACTGGACCACGAACATCAACGCCCAGATGAACTACTGGCCGGTGGAAACGTGCGGCTTGGGCGAGTTGTCGGAGCCCCTGTTCCGGATGATCCGCGAACTCTCACAAACAGGCGCCGAGACGGCCCGAAAGCAGTTCGGCTGCCGAGGCTGGACGGCCAACCACAACGTCGACCTGTGGCGCGCCAGCGTGCCGGTGGGTGGTTACGCCGGTTACGCCTACTGGCCGCTGGGCGGTGCGTGGCTGTGCCGCCATCTGTGGGAGCACTTTCTGTTCACCGAGGACCTGTCGTGGCTGAGAACCGAGGGCTTCCCGCTCATGGCGGAGGCGGCGCTTTTTCTTCTGGACTGGCTGGTCGAAACCCCGGAAGGCTACCTGGGCACGGCGCCTTCCATTTCGCCCGAAAACAACTATCTGGTCGCAGACGGAACCATGTGTTCGGTCAGCCGGTCTTCGACGATGGACGTATCGATCATCCGGGACCTGTTTCAGGCCTGCCTGACGGCCCATCAGCTTCTCGGGGGTCCCGAACCCGTGCAGGGCCTGGTTGCGGGAATCCGTTCGTCGCTGCCCAGGCTTCGCCCGCAGCTGGTCGGGCGGCACGGCCAATTGCAGGAGTGGTTCCGTGACTTTGACGAGCACGATCCGCACCACCGGCACCTGTCCCACCTGTACGGGGCCTACCCGGCAGCCGAGCTCACCCCCGAGGACACGCCGGAACTGATCCACGCGGTGCGGACTTCGCTGGAGCGCCGGGGCGACGAGGGCACTGGCTGGAGCCTGGCTTGGAAAGTCAACCTGTGGGCCCGGCTGGGCGACGGCGACCACGCCTGGAAGCTCATTGGCAGGCAACTCAGGCCAGCCGAGAGCGAAGGCAGCGAAAACGGCAGCGGGGCCTACCCCAACCTGCTGGGAGCTCATCCGCCGTTCCAGATCGACGGCAACTTCGGGGTCACAGCCGGAATCGCCGAGATGCTGCTTCAGAGTCACCGGGGCGAGGTGCACCTCCTCCCTGCCCTTCCTGCGGCCTGGAAGGGTGGTCGGGTGAGCGGTCTGAAGGCCCGGGGCAACCTGCAGGTGGGCATGACCTGGAGCGGGGGCCGCCTTACGTCGGCGTGGCTGGAGTGCCCCCACGCCAAAGACGTTACGGTGCGCTGCGGGCACCAAACCTGGGCCGTTTCGCTGGGCGCCGGTGAGCGCCGAACTCTGAGTTTGGATTCCAAGGAGTAACCATGAAGCCGACCAAAGCGCTGGCTGAACTGCAGAAAGATCTCATGAACCTGCGCTTCGGCATGTTCATTCACTTCAGCCCGGCCACCTTCCTGAAGGTGGCCGACCGGTTGCAACCCGATCACGCTCCGCCGCGCCAGGGCAAGGATGGCGTGGCCGGCACCGCCGACGATCTCAGCCCGGCGCTGTTCCATCCGACCAAGCTCGACTGCGATCAGTGGGCCGAGGCGGCCGTGAGCGCCGGGATGAAGTTCGGGGTCTTGACCACCAAGCACCACGATGGGTTCTGCCTGTGGCCGAGCGAGCGGTCCGACTACACCGTGGCCCAGGGGTTTGGTCGGGACGTGGTGCACGAGTTCAGCCAGGCCTTCCGCAAGCGAGGCCTGAAGGTGGGGTTCTACTACTCCATCCGCGACCGCACCGTCGGGATTGCCGACAAAGCCCATGGGGGCGTCACCAGGGCCCACGTTCAACTGATCAAGGACCAGCTGACCGAGCTTCTGACCGACTACGGCCCGGTCCTGTATCTGGTGTTTGACGCCTGGGGCAACGATTGGCACGAAAGCCCCACCTACGAAGACCTTTCGTATGCCGAAATCTACCACCACATCAAGGGCCTGCAGCCCGACTGTCTGGTGCTCAACCACACCACCGACCCCACCGTGTGCGACGTGCTGCAACTCGAACTGGCGGCTCAGATGAAACTTCCCGACGGCGCTGATCTGCCGGCCGTGGGGGGCGATTGCCTTCAGCAGGCCTGGTTTTGGGCGCCCGACTACCCAGCCACGCCGGTCAAGTCGCTCGACTGGATCGTCGAGAAGTACCTGAAGGCCTTCAACCGACGCAGCGCGGTCTTTCAGCTCAACTGCGCACCAAACCCGGAAGGCCTGCTGGACGACAACGTGCTGCGGCGTCTGGCCGAGGTTGGCAAGGCCTGGGCCCCACCACCACCGCTGGCTGAGGCGCCTGCCGCGTGGAGCCGCTGGCCCGTGCCGCCAAAGTCGGAAGCGTAGTCCCGCCAAGGAAGACGAGCACCAACCATGAACGTCAAGCTCCGGCAGCATCTCGACCGCATCGACGCGGTCCTGGCCAACGGAAAGTACAAAGACACCTGGCAATCACTGGCCGAATACCCTGTGCCCGAATGGTATGCCAAGGCCAAGTTCGGCATCTTCATCCATTGGGGGGTGTACAGCGTTCCGGCCTTCGGCAACGAGTGGTACCCGCACAACATGTACCTCAAGGGTTCGAGCGAGTACGAGCATCACCTCGTCCACTACGGTGACCACAAGAGTTTTGGCTACAAGGACTTCATCCCCTTGTTCCGAGGCGAACACTTCAGCGCCCAACGGTGGGTAGAACTGTTCCGGCGGGCCGGTGCCAAATACATCATGCCGGTGGCCGAGCACCACGATGGCTTTCAGATGTACGCCAGCGAGCTCTCGCGCTGGAACGCCGCCGAAATGGGGCCCCAGCGCGACGTGTTGGGCGAGCTCAAGGCGGCGGCCGAAGCGGCCGGTCTGGTGTTCTGCGCCTCCAACCACCGCGCCGAAAACTACTGGTTCTTTGGTCCTGGCCGTGAGTTTGACTCGGGCCTTTCCCCGGGCACCCACGAACCCTACGGCTGCGCCGACCCGAGCTACAATCGCCGCGAACACCTGTTGTGGGACGACCTTCGGGGGCCCGCACCCACCAAGGTGCATCTGGACGACTGGCTGGCCCGGGCCTGCGAGCTGGTCGACAAGTACCAGCCCAAGGTCGTCTGGTTCGACTGGTGGATCCAGCACCTGGCCTTCAAGCCCTACCTCAAAAAGTTCGCGGCCTATTACTACAACCGGGCTCTGGAATGGGGCGTCGAAGTGGCAATCAACCAAAAGTACGATGCCTTCCTCTACTCCAGCGCCGTCTACGATATCGAGCGGGGCCAACTCAGCGGCATCCGCCCCCGCCTGTGGCAGTGCGATACCGCCATCGCGAAAAACTCCTGGGGCTACACCACCGGCAATGAGTTCAAGGACCCGGTGGAACTCGTGTGCGACCTGATCGATGTAGTGAGCAAGAACGGCTGTTTTCTGCTCAACGTGGGCCCCAAGGCCGATGGCAGTATTACCGACGAGGAGACCGAGGTGCTTCTGGGCATCGGCGACTGGTTGAAGGTCAACGGCGAAGCGATTTACGACACCACGTTCTGGAACACTCACGGGGAAGGAGAAACCCCGGTTCCTGAAGGGGATTTTTCGGATGGAAAGCGGTCAGCCTACAACAGCACCGATCTGCGATTCACCTTCAAGGCCCCCTACCTGTACGTTCACGTGCTGAAGTGGCCGGTCGCCGGCGAGGTGGTCGTCACCTCTTTGGGGGCCAAGAGCCAGCACTTCCGGGGCTCCATCGAAGCCGTCGAGCTGGTGGGGTTTCCCTACCCGGCAACGTTCACCCGCACCGACCAAGGCTTACAGGTTCGGGTAGCAGGGGCGCTGGAGACCCGGTACCCGGTTTGCTTGCGGATCACGCTGGAATGAGAGCCCTCGGCCTGCGCTGCGAGTACCGGGAAAATCCCGAGGGACTGGACGTCGCCAGGCCGCGACTAAGCTGGGTGCTCGAGGCCCAGGAGCGCAACCAGGTACAGCGGGCCTACCAGGTCAGGGTGTCGGCGGCCGGGCTCCTGTGGGATTCGGGCAAACGGGAATCTTCGGAGCAGAACCAGATCGAGTACGCGGGCCCCACGCTGTTGTCGCACCAGAAATGCACCTGGTCGGTGCGGGTATGGGACAAAGCCGACCAACCCGGTCCCTGGAGTCCTCCCGCGAGCTGGAGCATGGGCATTCTGGAGCCGCAAGACTGGAAGGCTCAGTGGATCTGTGCGCCCACGGCCACCCGACTGCCGCTGTTCCGGCAGGAGTTTGAGGTAAACGGGCCTGTTGATCGCGCCATCCTCTACGCCTGCGGCCTGGGTTTTCACGAAGTGACCGTCAACGGGGTGATCGCCACCGACCTTTTCGAGCCGGGGTGGACCAACTACCGCAAAACCTGCCTCTACAGCGCGGTCGACGTCACGTCTCTGCTCAAGCCCAAAGGCAATACCGTGGGCGTCCTGCTCGGCAACGGGATGTACCACGTCCCCGGCGGGCGCTACGCAAAGTTCACCGGTTCTTTCGGCCAGCCCAAGGTCCTGTTGCAGTTGCACCTCGAGTACACGGATGGCACCGTGGGTGAGTTCGGCACCGACGCCGGTTGGCGTACTTCGCCGGGTGCCCTGGAGTTTTCATGCATCTACGGCGGTGAGGATTACGATGCCAGACGCGAGTTGCCGGGGTGGGATGCGGCGGGCTTCGATGACTCGCGGTGGGAGTACGCCACCATAACGCAGGGGCCGGGCGGAAGGCTTTCTTCGGCCGCTGCGCCCCCCATCCAGGTGAAGCAGACCTTTGTGCCGGTGAGTGTGACCCGGCCCGTCGATGGGGTTCTCGTCTACGATCTGGGCCAAAACTTCGCCGGTCGTCCGTGTCTCGAGGCTTGGGGCCCTCGGGGGGCCGTGCTGAAACTCCTACCCGGCGAACTATTGGACGAAGCGGGGTTGGTCACCCAGCGCAGTTGCGGCGGGCCAACTTGGTTCGGCTATACGCTCAAAGGCGGCGAGCTCGAACACTGGCGTCCGCGGTTCACTTACACCGGCTTCCGCTACCTGCAAGTAGAAGGAGCAGGCGACCTGGAGCTGCTGGAAATCCGGGGCGAAAGCACGCACTCCAGCGCGCAGGTAGTCGGCGCTTTTGAGTGCTCCAACCCACTGGTCAACCAGATTCACACGCTCATCCTCGCGTCGATGGAAAGCAACCTTCAAAGTGTGTTGACCGACTGCCCTCACCGCGAAAAACTGGGCTGGCTGGAAGTGACTCATCTGCTGGGCGACGCGCTGATGAAAAACTACGATCTGGCTCAGTTCTACACGAAGGTACAGCAGGATATCGCCGATGCGCAACTCGAAAACGGCCTCGTAACGGGCATCGCACCCGAAATGACCGTTTTCAGCGGTGGCTTCCGCGACTCACCCGAGTGGGGAAGTGCCTGCGTGATCAACCCCTGGAACCTGTGGTTGACGTACGCTGACCGGCGAGTCCTGGAAGCGTCCTACGAGTCGATGTGCCGGTACGTCGACTACCTCGACACTACGGCTTTGGGCAACCTGCTTTGGCACGGCCTGGGCGACTGGTACGACGTTGGTCCCGGCGAGCCAGGAGGGTCCAAGCTGACCCCAAAAGGGCTGACAGCCTCGGCTATTTACTTTCAGGACCTCACCATCCTGCGGGAAGTTGCCCTCCTTTTGGGAAAACCAAGAGACGCTGAGGCCTTCCAAACGCGGGCCCTGGCCGTGAAGCTCGCGTTTCAGGCGACCTTCTTCGACCGGGTGGCCGGCAGCTATGGCGGGACAAGCCAAACCGCCAATTCCATGCCCCTGGTTCTCGGTCTGGCCGACGAAACCGAGCGCCCAAAGGTACTCGAGAGTCTTCTCGACTTGCTGCGCAAAGGTGGCGGACAAGTCACGGCCGGAGACGTCGGTTTTTCCTACCTCGTAAGCGCCTTGACCGAGGCGGAAGCGGCCGACAGCCTGTACCAACTGATGTGTCAGACCGCCGGCCCGGGCTACGCGCGCCAACTCGAGCGCGGCGCCACCTCGCTCACCGAGGCTTGGGACGCCAATCCTGCCTCCTCGCAGAACCATTGCATGCTTGGCCATGCCGACGCCTGGCTCTACCGCGGTCTGGCAGGTATCCGGATCGATGAGTCAGCGCCGGGCTATCGTCACTTTGTGCTTAGGCCGCAGTTTCCTGCGGGCTTGACTTGGGTGAAGGCAACCTACGAGTCGATCCGGGGTACAATTCTGAGCCACTGGCGCCAACAAGACGGCTACACCACCTGGAAACTCCAGATTCCCCCGAACACCACGGCCACTGTCTGCTTTCCTGGGGCCGAGCCAGCCGGCATCATGGAAGGCACAAGACCGCTTGGCGATGTCGAGTCGGTCCGAGACGTGTTGGCTGGCGCCGCCTTTGTTCAGTGTGAGCTGAGTTCCGGTGAGTTCTGCTTCGTGTGGCCCCACCAGGCCGGCCCCAGGGTCAGCCTGTGATTCTGGAACCCATCCGTCGGGCCCTGAAGCTCGATCACCTCAAGAGCGAAGACCGAAACGCCTCGTTCCTGATCGCCGAAATCTTCTGGTCCTCGATTCTCGGGTGTGCCGCGAGCTTTTTCGCCGCCTTTGCCTTGCGTTTGGGCGCGAGCAATACCGATATCGGACTGCTCAGTTCCATTCCTCCGTTGCTGGTCATCCTCGTTGCTCTGCCAGCCGGGCGTTTTTTGCAGGGGGTTCACAATCCGCGCAAGTGGATTCTCGGGGGGCTCGCGGTGCACCGGGCGCTCTACACGTTTATCTTCCTGGTGCCATTTTTTGCGGGGCTGGGCCTTCCACTGGGCACCATCGCCGTGTGGATCTTCATCCTGATCGGTCTACCGGGCCATCTGTTCAACATCGGTTTTGTGTCGCTGTTGGCCGATGTGGTGAGCGAGCAACGCAGGGCTGCCGTATTTTCGGCCCGAGGCATCGTCAACAACGCCGCCTCGGCGCTGCTCATTTTCGCGTTTGGGGTGTGGCTCAAGGAAGCCCCCTTTCCCTGGAGCTATCAGGCCATGTTCGGGTTCGGCATTGTCACGTCGTTCATCAGTGTCCGTTACCTGGCCCGAATCGAGGTGCCCGCCCGCGCTCCCCATCCCCCGACCCCACTCTCGCTGTCCGACGAACTACGCAAGATCAAGTTCGCCTTGGTGCACAACGCAGCGTTCCGTTCGCTCGTTCGCAACACCTTCTTGCAGTCGCTGATGCTCTGGATGTCGGGGCCCCTTTTTATTCTCTACTATATCAAGACCTGTGGTGCGGATGAGGGCTGGCTTGGCGTCAACGGGACGGTTTCGGGCCTGGTGACGATCGCCTCGTTCGTGCTGTGGCGACGCTGGATGCACCGGTTCGGCGAGAGCACCATTCTGAAGGTCACCATGGTCCTTGCAGGCACCTTCCCGCTGCTGGTGGGTGCCACCACCTCGCTGACCTTGATTGTCGCGGCCAATGCCCTCAATGCCTTTGCCAACGCCGGTGTCGGCCTGAGCCATTTCAATACCCTGCTCAAGGTGATGCCCGAAAAAAGCCGCACCGAGTACACCGCCTATTGGTCAATCCTGATGAATGCCGGGGCGTTCGCCGCACCCATGCTCGGCGTGCTGTTGGCCGGGTGGTTCGGCCTGGCACCGACCCTGTTGTTCTGCGGCGCCGTTTCTACCGTCGGTGCGCTCAGCTTCACGCTTTGGCCGGTGCGCGTCCCTTCGAGCGATACAAACAAAATCACCAGCGTTGCCAACAATCCCCCGAAGGCGGGTTGGTGAGGCGGTTGTAAACTCAAGGCAGTACAAGGAGTCACACATGCCCAAAGTCACGTTTATCGGCGCCGGAAGCACGGTGTTCGCCAAGAACATTCTCGGAGACTGCTTGTCTTCACCTCAGATCAGCGCCAACCTCGAGCTCGCCCTGTACGACATCGACGGCGTCAGGCTTGCCGAGTCGCTCCAAATGGTCGAAACCCTCAACAGGAACCTTGTTGGTGGCAGGGCCCGCATCAAGGCGTACCTGGGCACCGAAAACCGCAAAGAGGCCCTGCGCGGCGCCCATTACGTGGTCAACGCCATCCAGGTGGGCGGTTACGAGCCTTCCACCGTGATCGACTTCGAGATTCCCAAGAAGTACGGCTTGCGCCAAACCATCGCCGACACCCTGGGAATCGGGGGCCTGTTCCGGGCCCTTCGGACAATCCCTGTCTTGATGGACCTTGCCGATGACATCCTGGAGGTTTGTCCCGAGGTCTGGTTCCTGAACTATAGCAATCCGATGGCGATGCTCACGATGGCCCTGTTGCGCCGGGGCATCAAGACCGTTGGCCTGTGCCACAGCGTGCAGGTGTGCGCCGACCACTTGCTCAGCTCGCTCGATCTGCCCACCGACAATCTGCAGTGGAAAATCGCCGGCATCAATCACATGGCGTGGCTGCTCGAGCTCTCGCGCGGGGGCGTCGATCTTTACCCCGAGGTCAAGCGCCGGGCGGCGGCCAAGAACGCGGCAGCCCTGGCCGAGGGTGGAACCAAACACGACGACATGGTTCGCTTTGAAATGCTGCGGCGCTTTGGCTACTACATCACAGAGTCGTCAGAGCACAACGCCGAGTACACGCCCTACTGGATCAAGTCGAAGTACCCGCAGCTGGTCGATCAGTACAACATTCCTCTGGATGAGTACCCCCGTCGATGCCGCGAACAGATCACCCGCTGGGCCCAAATGCGTGACGATATCCTGATGGACCACACCCTGACTCACCAGCGGAGTCTCGAATACGGCTCGCACATCATCGAGGCCATCGAGACCGACGTGCCCTATCGGATCGGTGGCAATGTTCTCAACGACGGGCTCATCACCAACCTGCCCAGCGAAGCGGTTGTCGAGGTGGCCTGCTTGGTCGACCGCAACGGGGTGCAACCCACGGTGGTGGGCAAACTTCCGGCGCACCTGGCAGCCCTCAATCTCACCAACATCAACCTGCAGATTGTCGGTGTCGAGGCGGCCCTGAGCCGAAGCCGCGAAGGCATCTACCACGCCGCCTACCTCGACCCCCACACCAGCGCCGAACTCAGCTTGGGCGACATCCAACTGCTGTGTGATGACTTGATCGCGGCGCACGGAGACTGGCTGCCGCAGTACCGGTAGGCAGGCGGGGGCCATCCCGCCAAGCTTGGCTAGGGAAACCTGTCATCAAGGTCTTGTCGGGAATGCGGCGCTCAGGCAAGAGCACCCTCCTGGACTTGCTGGCTCGCCACCTGAAGGAACAGGGGCGCCCCGCCCCGCTCAAGGTCAATCTGGAAGAGATGGTTCACGGCGACCTCGGCGATGCCCAGGCGCTGTACCGTTACTGCAAGTCGGTCTTCCCATCGCCCGATTTGAGCCAGGTTCTCATGCTGGATGAGGTCCAGGAAGTTCCGGGCTGGGAGCGGTGCGTTAACTCCCTGCTTGCCGAAGGCTGGTGTGATCTTGTGGTCACCGGGTCCAATGCCCACCTTTTCTCGGCGGGACTCGCAACACTTCTTTCTGGGCGGTTTGTGATCCTTCCCGTCTACCCACTTTCTTTTCAGGAGTACTGCTCGTTTCGGGCTTGCACGGCCTCCGAGGCCGCCTTCCTGGATTGGCTTCGTTGGGGTGGCTTGCCCGGCCTCCATCGGCTGGGGTACCAGGAGCTGACCCAGGATTCCCCCGAACTGGGGCGTGACTACCTCAAGTCGATTCTCGATACGGTCGTGCTCAAAGACGTGATTGAGCGCCATCCCGTCCGTGACGCGGCGTTCTTGGCGCAATTGCTGCGGTTTGTCATGGGCAATCTGGGGAACTTGGTGTCGGCCAAGTCGATCGCCGATTGGGTCAAGTCAGAACGACGAACCGTGTCGGTCGAGACCGTGCAAAACTACTTGGCGCACTTGGGCGATGCGCAACTGGTTTACCCGGTTCAGCGCTTTGACATCAAGGGTAAAGCGCTGTTGGCGTATCAAGAAAAGGTCTTCGTTGCCGACCTTGGCCTCAGGCATGCCTTGGTGCCGTGGACTCTGGGCGACCTTGGCGGGATGCTCGAAAACGTCGTCTACTTGGAACTGATCCGCCGGGGGATGCGGGTCACGGTCGGCAAACTCGGAGACCGCGAGATTGACTTCGTGGCTGAACAGGGCGAAGCCCGGCTGTACCTTCAAGTGGCCTACCTGCTGGCCACTCCCGAAACCATCGAGCGTGAGTTTCAGCCGCTCGAAGACATCCGTGATCACTTCCCCAAGCTGGTGCTGTCGATGGACCGCTTCAACCAAGGAGGCCGCAACGGCGTGCTGCACCGGTATCTGCCGGAATGGTTGGTAACTCGAGGGTCCGTTTGAGTTTCGCGGCAAAGAACCGATCAGGGAGTCCTAGGACCGGGAGAACTTCCACTGCGGTGAACCAGCGCTGAATGAGTTTCTGCACCACCACGCCCGAATTTCATCGCGCAACCGATAGGAACGAGAAGTCGGTCGAGCTAAGTCAGCATGTCGTCCAGGAACTCCGACGTGTTCCCTCCACTGGAAAGGTGGAGGTAATCGCGGGCTCGGGTACAGGCAACGTAGAGCAAGTTGCGTTCGGTGGTGTAAATCTCGTCGAGGTCTGCGGTGTCAGAGGCCGAGCCGATCCTCTCGTCGGAGGGAAGAACACCTTCGTCACAGGCCATGACGGCGACGCCTCGGAACTCGAGTCCCTTGGCCATGTGCATCGTCACGATGGAAAGCCGCCCGGGCATCGGCAGGGCGTGTTCATCCAGAACGACGAAAGGAAGTCCCGCTTCGGCAGCAACCTCGTGGGCTCGCGAAAACTCTGCGGAAGACCGCACAATGAGCGCGACTTCGTGCGGTTTGCAGCCCAGTGCCCAAAGATCCTTCAGCCACCCTACGACAGCCCTGCACTCCTCTGGCCGGCTGGAGCACTTTCGCGTGATCGGGAGCGGCCCATTGAACACCGAAACCGTGGTGCTACGGTCGTCCACGTTGCCATCGACGTCGCTCACCGACTTTCCCAGCAAACGGTCGGCCTGCCGGCGAATCTGGTGCGACGTACGGTAGTTCACTCTGAGGGTTCGGCAGCGCCCTCGCAGGTCGACTCCGGCTGCCTTCCAAGAGAAGGGAGTCCGAAAAATCCTCTGGGCCGTATCCCCGGCGAAGAAGAGTCGGTTGGGCACATTGCCCCCGAAAGCAGCAAGAAACCGAAGTTGAGGCAGGCTGATATCCTGGGCTTCATCGACCACCACAAAATCAAAAGGAGGGTTTTTGCGCCCGGCCACTTGGCGTTTCAGGACGTTGAACAGGCCGGCCTCTGTAACCTGCTTGTTTCGAGACAAAGCCTCGTGGACAGCCTCGAAGACTTGCCAGAGGGCACGACGTTGCACCTCGGGAAGTCTGGTCTTTCGTCCCAAACGGACCACATCACGGTAGGACTCCCACGTGTCCAAGTCCCAGGCCTCGACGATTTCCGTCCATTCGGATTTCAGAAAAGAGTGTGTGAACCGATTGTCGGCGAATTCTTGCGCGGCATGGGCCAGAACAGGGTCAAAAGCCGCATCAGACAGAACGTCGAGGCTTGCCGCCGACGTGTCGAGCATTCGCATCCCGAACGAAAGCAGCGAGCGGACTTCAATCCTTTCGGCCAGGCGGGGCTCACCGGCGATCAAACGGTGAAGTTTGTCTTTCAAAGAATGCGCTAGGGCCTCGGTGAAGGTCGCCAGCAGAACCCTCGAGTCCGGGTTGCATCGTGCCAGATGCACGGCCCTGTGGAGGGCCACGATTGTTTTTCCGGTGCCCGAGGAACCGGAAACGCGAAAGGGACCGGTCAGATCGGCACTGACGAGGGCAAGCTGGTCTGGGTGCAGGAAGGTGATCCACTTTTCCCAAGGGGCATCGAGTGCTTTCTGGAGGGCTTCCGAGTCCGCCAGGACTTGAAAACGTCGCTGAGCATCGGGGTGCTCGTACGGGTCCACAGGAACGGTGCCCGCCTGTTTCGCCGTCGGCCATCCTCCCACAGCGACTTCGAGTAGTGCCTCTGCTGCCTCAGCCGGCAGGTGGTCGGCGAGTTGCAGAACGGAGTCCTCGGTTGCTCCTCGAACGTCCGCAAGCCATTCGACGGGCACCCCCCAAGAGAGGAGGTCGTCGTCGCTGCACTTTCGAAAAAGCAGTGGTTTTGAGGCCACTGCTTCCACATATTTGGGAATCACGATCTCTTGAACGGTCTCGCGAACTTCCACCAACTGGGCGGCCCGAGTCTGCGGGTGCACCTCGAGTTTTCGCCGCTCGGCCCATTCGTAGGCTTTGTCATGGTGATCCACGTAGCAGAGCATAAGGCTCTGCTCCGTCCGGTGGACGATGATCCGCAGATCGCTCGATACGCGGACAGACCAGAACGCCTTGTCGCGTGCCCGTTCAAGCTTGTGAAACTGGTGACCGGGATTTGCCGGGTTCACCTGGAGGTCAAAGGCGGTCGTCTTGGAGACTTTCTGCTCGTCGGAAGTGAGTTTGGCGAGGCTGTCGGTAAAGGTGGAGGAGAGGAGGAAGGTCATTCAGGGACCCGAGACTAGTCGGAGGAGTCCGTTACGGAATTTTTGGAAACTGGGCGATGGGTTAGACTCGATCGAGATCAGAGGAGTTATCCGCTCGGCCCATTCATGCTTGAGTTCTCCTGAACGCGGCCATCCGTCCGCCTTCACTTGGGCACGACCGCCCACAACGACAGCGTCAGCCAAGGTTTCCCAGGTATCGCAGACGGAATCGGGAACATAGGAGTTCAGCACCTGCCGTTTTGCACTCGGGTATGCCGCGAGCACTGCGGCCTGATCACTGAGATACCACGCTTCGACCTCCTCGATGGCGAGGCGAAACAGAACCCTTACCCGACGAGTTGTGAGGGCTGACAGGGACTGAAGCTCCTGCAAAAACGCACGGCAGTCGTGTCGATCCGTATCAACGATCACAACCACGGCATCTATTCCAGGAGTCTTGTCATAGCCACCAAGCAGCCTCGGAAGGTTGTCGAGGAGAATGCGTTTCGCTGCATCGGTCGCGTTCGACATGCCCTTGGGAATAGTCCCGACGCCCTTGTATTTGTGGATCCTCCACGTATGGGGCATGGACTCCTGCCCGATGATCCGAGGAATGAGGTTTTCGACCGCCCTCGCCCCCGAACTGTCTTCGACAAGGAACTCAATATGCATGGCTACGTCCTGTCGAGGTAGTCGCTGTACCAGAGACTTCCGAGGGGAAGGCCCTCTGCGACGAGGTTCTTGACCACCTCAATTTCGGCCACCCGGCGAATCGTGGAAAATCCGTCTGCTCCTTTCTCAAGAATCCAGACATTTTCAGGCGACAACCCGTCCACAAAGTACGGCTGATGCGTCGTAACGAAAATCTGAGGGGAGTTCTTGCGGCCCGTGGCCTGCTGTCGGAACTCACGGGCCAGAGAATCCAAGAGTTTATGGTAGAGCCCATTTTCGGGCTCTTCGATGCAGATGAACGGAGCAGGATCGGGATCTTCGAGTAACAAGAGATAGGCGAGCATCTTCAAAGTGCCGTCGGACATCTGCGGCGCAAGGAAGGGGTCGCTGAAGTCGCCCCCGTTGAAGCCAAGCAAGACTCGCTTGTCCTTGGTCACCTCAAACTGGATCGAGGTGATGCCCGGAATGCGCGCGGCGATTCGATGAAGAATGTCATTGAATTTTTTGGGGTGTTCGACCTTCATGTACTGAACCACATTGGCAATGTTGTCGCCACGGATATTGAGGTGTTTTTGGGGGCCAGATACCGGAATAGTCCGTGCGGCATCGGGGTAGAAGTACGAGAGATACCACCCCTTGAGGAAGTCCCGGAACAGCTTGATCCGAGGGTGTTCCTTGAGCGTCCCCAGCGTGGCAATGCCAAGTTGTTTTGTGTCGGTGAGCTCAACGGCCAGTTTGGAGGTGTCTTCCTCCCCTTCAGACTCTACCGCTGAGTCGCCCGCCCACACGTGTCCCTTGCCCCGGGACAGCCTAAGGAACGGGTAAGGACGACCGTAGTCCTGGCCTTTGCGACGCTGTTTCAGAATCTCGGACTCGACAAAGGGTCGTCCGGCCGAGTCAACGTTGATGGCGACTTCATAGGTGATCGGCCGCTCACTTCTGGACTCGCGGTAGTAAACCTCAAACTGGATGGGCCCTTGGCAATCTTTCGATCGCAGCCAATCGAATCCACCCCTCTGCTTGGCGTTGCAGGCGGTCTCAATGTCAAAAGTGATGCAGTCCGAAAGAAACCCAAAGGCGTCAAACAACGAACTCTTGCCTACCCCGTTCTTTCCGATGACGACGGTAAATGGCGTCAGGGAAATCGCATCCTGAGTGTTGGAAAGTCGACCGAGAGAGATGTCTTTCAGGGCACGGTAGTTCTGGACTCGAAAGCCCTCAATCAATGCCATCGTTCACCACCTGTTGAACTCCCATTATACCCTAAACACCTTCATCACCTCGTCGCCAAGATGATTGATCACTTTCACGGCGATTCGTCCGTTCTTCGGCTTCTCGAACGGCCGCGACACGGCGCTGTTCAGCGTGGCCCAGGCGTCGGCGTTGATTTCGGCCTTGAGCGTGGTCTTGAGTGATCCGTAGGGGTCGTTGGCCCCCAGGAAGTACGCGTGGCGGACGAAGAATGACTCCTCGTTGTAGTCGGTGTCGATGAACCAACAAGCGATCCCGTCGGGACCATCGGAGCGGACGTCGCCGCTGCGGGGGTCGAACACGTCGACACCTTTGACCTCGATGGTCACCTGGTTGTTACCCGCTTCCTGAACTTCGATGTCAGGCTCGCCGAAGATGACGAACAGGTTGCCCTGCCCGTTGTTTCGGAGGTCTTCGGCCATGTGCAGGTCGGCGTTCATGCGGGCCTTGAGCACGGGGATGCGGCCGAGCTTGTGGAACTCGGTACTATGGGCGTCGTAGTTGAACGCGCAGGCGATGAGCACGTCGAAGTTGGCTTCGGCAGCCTCGCGGGCAGCTTCGACCAGGTCGGGGCGGCTGACGGTGCCGAACTCCGGCCCCAGGAAGATGGCGGCGCGCTTGTCGTCGTAGCGGCCTTCGGCGCAGATGAGGCGACCGGGCCACGGGGTCAGCGACGTGAAGGTGATCTTGTCGGCCTTGTCGGGTTGCTGAACGCCGGCTTTGAGCAGGTTATCGAGGATGAGCCCGGCGAAGTCGTGCACGTCGAAACCGGGCGCCGGCTCTTTGAGTTCGTCGATCAGTTCGTCGTTTTCGTCGACCGCGAAGGTGCGGTGAGGCGACAGACTCTCGACGGTGAACGGTCCTGCGACCCTCACTTTCTTCTTGTCTTCGTAGGGCTTGTCGTACAGGTACTCGTACTCCGCCTTGGCGGCGATGCTGGCGTCGATCTCTTTCTGGCGGGCGATGCGGGCCTTCCACCATTCGGGAGCGACGTCGCGGGGAATCTCCCACTCTTCCCAGTTTTTGCCCAGGGACTGGTTCAGTTGAGCACGCAGGGGCTCGAGGATGGCCTGCCATTTGTCCCAGATGACATCGATTTCGGCGTTATTCGCAATGCTTTTCAGGGTGATGTGGGGCACGCGCTCGTACACAAAACCGTGCTTGAGGTTGCGGTAGGTGGGTTTGCTGCTCAGAGGAGTCCGGGTGACCTCGCTCTCCTTGGCTTGCCCTTCGGGGCTGTCGGCCATCAGGTAGTACGGGTAACGTGCTCCCATGATTCGGGCCCGGGCGAGGGCCAAGGCGACGCGACTGGTATCGATGGTGATCCACCGGCGGCCCCACTGTTCGGCGACATAGGCTGTCGTTCCAGACCCACAGGTCGGGTCGAGGACCAGGTCGCCAGGGTCAGAGGCAAGTAACATGCACCGTTGGATGACGCGGACATTGGTTTGGACAACATAGACTTTGTCCGCCCCAATTGTTCCTCCCGTATCCTCCCAAGAACTGGTAAGTGGAAAGTAAGGCGACTCGTCAAAATATCGCACCAGACTAAGCGACCGTCCCCCTCCGTGAAGACGGGTCGCTCTTGCGGCTCGGACCATTCCTGGCTCAGTTGTGCTCCATCCTCGGGTACCGGCGGGTCGATATGTGTCCCCTCGGAAAATGAACGGAAAACCCATGGCCGAAGCGTCGCCAGCTTCTCTTCCCTGTCGCTGTGAGGTCGCATCGCCAAGTCGGGCGATGCGGACGCCCGGTGACTCGAGCTTTTGACCTGAAGAAAGGTAGTCTGTGAGGCGCGTGCGAGCTGTGTCTACTTCGACGATTTGCCAAGGACCAGGGTCGGAGACATCGAACGGGCGCTCAATGAACAAAGGTCGATACTTCGTGTTCTGGTGATCCTTTGCAAACCAAAGAACGTAGTTCTTGGGATTGGAGAGAAACTCAGACGTAGAGCCTGACGTGGCGTGGTACCCAATTTGACTTACATAGTTCTCATCGCCGAAGACTTCCTCGAGCAGGCACCTCACCCGATGAACATTCTCTTCCCCAATCTGCACAAAGATACTGCCGCTGTCGGTCAGCAAATCCCGCGCCACGGTCAGTCGGTCCCGCAGGTATGTCAAATAGCTGTGGATGCCGTCGCGCCAGGTGTCGCGGAAGGCTTTCACCTGCTCGGGCTCGCGGGTAATGTGCTCCAGGTTGCCGTCTTTCACGTCGCGGCTCGTGGTGCTCCACTGGAAGTTGCTGTTGAACTTGATGCCGTACGGCGGGTCGAAGTAGATGCACTGCACCTTGCCCCGCAGGCCCTCGCGCTCGGCCAGGCTGGCCATCACCTGCAGGCTGTCGCCCAGAATCATCCGGTTGGTCCAGTGGGCATCGTGCTGGTAGAACTCGGTCTTGGCGCCCTCGCTCGGCAACCCATTGAAGTCAGCAAACAGATCGAACTGGTCCTCAGGCTTTTGTCCCTTCTGGGTCTGCTTCACCAGGTCATCGATGAGCACCTTGGGGTGGACTTTCTCTTGGATGTACAGCGGCGGCGCGTTGACCACCAGGTCGCTCCAGTCTTGTTCGTCCTTTCCGCGCCACACGAGCTGAGGGTCTAGGTCGCGGTTTCGTCGGTCGTAGGCCACCCGGATGGGTGTCTTGGTGTCGGACTCGACCATGGCCTGGTATTCGGCGGTCGGGATGTTTTTGCGCGTCTGCTCGGTGTGGGTGAAAGTCGAGATCGGCTTGGGGGTCGGGTCAGTCTTGGCCATGATTTTTCCTGCAACAATCCTGTAATTTCTTCTTGGGAATAAAGATAGACGATTGTATTGCATCTAAATGCAATACAATGCAATGGGTGCTATTCACGGTGACACCCCTCAGTCATAGGCCCAGGGTACCAAAGTCCCGCGTTGGTATTCCCATGCGAGTGAATCTTTTCCTCTTCACGTAACTCGCGGAGGAGTGTTTGAACTGCCCCTCGGTCCAAATAGGGAACAACCTGCCTCAACTCTTTCAACGGACTTCCCTGCTGAGAAGTTTTTTTGATGTGAGCTTGAAGGAGGGCTTTGTGGGTCTCGCGGTCGAGGCCAACTTTACGGGTATGAACTCCAGCTTTCCCAATAGCCGAAAACAGCTTTCGAGCGAGAATCCAGGGGTTGTCCTTGCTGTGTGGAACTTTTTCAATCAGGCCCTCTTCCAGAAGCTTACGGGCTACCGGTTCTAATCGGTCCGAAAGCACCGTCCCGGTGTACACGGCCTGGATGACGATAAAATCCTCGGTGGAAAAGCTTCGCAATCTTTCATCGCCGATTTTTTCAAGAACTCTTAGGAACTCTGGTTGTTGAATCGTTCCATGGAGGGTAAGGCACACATTCCACTTGTCGGTATTCCGGAAGTCCGGGTCGCCCTTGCTCTCGCGAATGCAGGATTCGAAAATCCGGTTCATCCCCTGCCCGGACCGCTCAACCAGACCACACTTGGCCAGAATATCGGCCACACGCCGATTCCGAGGGTTTTGTTTCCATAGGATGTTCTCCACGGTCACGCCTACGGGAAAACCTCCAGGACTGCTAATCTCAATGCGCTCTGGGTATTGGCGGACAAAGGCAGACTCTCCCGAACGATAGTCGCGATGACTC
This sequence comes from Spirochaetales bacterium, assembly GCA_037142615.1. Taxonomy (GTDB): domain Bacteria; phylum Spirochaetota; class Spirochaetia; order JABEVK01; family JABEVK01; genus JAIFLN01. The sequence continues at coordinate 114,873 of JBAXAI010000011.1, forward strand.
ACCGCATTGAGGATTGCTTCGCGGATGGCCCCTTCGTTGAAGGTCTTGATGTCCCAAATGAAGAGCCCATCCTGGTAGTGCTGAACCGTGTTGCGAAGCTCAATCAGGTCCCAGAGCTTGTCGTAGAAACTGAAAAACCCCTGCCGGAATTCAACCCTTTGTTGGGCTGGACCAGTCAGATCGTTGGCTCGGTATTCGAAAATCACTTCGGCCTGACCGAGAAGGCGACCTAACGACAACCGTTTTCCAAACAGAATCAGGGCTGCATAGGTCATTTGCTCACCGAAGGCCAACTCGGCATCTGCCAGGAGTTGGACCCTGTTCACGTCCTTGAGAGCAGCGTTCCCCGACTTCTTGATCCAACGACGACGAAACTCCTCGATGCACTCGGTGTCCAAGTCGTCCCAGGTGGCCTCGCGGCAAATCTCTGCCGAATAATCCGGGCCTGCCTCGCTGAGGATGGACTGAATTTGGTCGATGTTCATCGCCACCAAAGACTCGCCGGAGCGCATCAGATAGCGACCTTCCACGTGAACGGGACGACC
>JBAXAI010000012.1:0-98065 GCA_037142615.1 Spirochaetales bacterium
CTGCTGGCTCCCCAGCATCGGCGTCCGTTTGCCCTGAACTATCTGGTTTTTGTTTCCGGAATCAGCTTGGGTCTGAGTCTGGGCCTCGAAGGGCTTCGCTGGCAAATGATCCCCGCGATCGTCCTCATCCTCCTCGACCTCTTTCTGCTTTTTCCTACCTTCGCGACATTGCGGGGCCGACTTCCTGCCAAGGGGCTGTTGCCAGCACTGAGGGGCTTTGGACGGTCTTTCATTGCGTCGTGCCTTTTTTTGGTGGCGGTGGCCTCGCTGGCCCTTTGCGTCCTGTTCCCGTTACCCCGTGTTCCGCTGACAGGGGGGCTGGCTGTTTCCGTACGTACCGTTCACTTTGCGGCAACTGCAACACAACCCTCGCTCGAGGCACTTGTCTGGTACCCGGCTTCGGGAAACTCCTTGCCACTTCCGGGCCCCGAGACGAGCGCGGCGACCTGGCAAGAAACACGCGAGCGCGGCGGGTTGCCGGTCTATTGGCAGTCGTACCTGCAGTACAGTCCGGCCCGTTACATTCAGGGTGGGCGCATGGCTCAGCAGGGCATACGCTATCCCGCGGTACTGTTCACCGTCCCGGCAGGCGATTCTTCAGTCGACTTCTCGTGGTTGCTGTCAGATCTGGCGAGCCGGGGCTTCGTGGTGATTTCGGCCCGCACGAGCGGCGCAAGCTCGGCCTTGCCGGCCTTCTCGTGGGCGTCGGTTCAAGCACAGCTGGCTGAACCCTTTAGCAGTCCTTTGGTGTGGCTCGAACCGGAAGCCCATCTGGAGTCGGCTCAACTCCCGGCCTCACCGGTTAGTGTTGTCACGCTCAAGAAGGCCCTCTTGGCGCTCGCGAATCAACCAGGTGATGTGCTTTTTAGCGCAATTGATCCAGATCGGATCGCCTGGATGGCTTGGCGCGGCGCGCGTGACGAACCTCAAGGGGCTGAACTCAGAGCTGTCGTGAAACTTGGCGAGCAACCGCAAGGGCCTCGAACGTCTTCGCTGCCGGAACTGTGGGTGACCGGCCAGGCCAGCGCCAGTGACTCGGCTCTCGACAAGCATCGTTGGGTGTTATTGCTGGACTCGCTTAGGCGGGCCGACCTTACCGATGCAGCCTTCTGGAAGCCCTACCTGGTTTTTTTCGGGCTCAAGTCGCAGGCCGACGGCAGAGCACATGCCATCGTCAGGGAGTATGTCGCTGCCTTCCTGCAGTATTCCCTGTGGGGTGGCGACGCCTCGCTGCTCGATGCGGCCTCTTCACCGGTTCCCGGCGTGCGGTTGTTGCACCAGTAGATCGTCCCACACCAGGCCCTCTCCCGCCCCGATATCACGGGTCAGCACCCGTCCCACAACGGCTTCGCGCCAGTGCGGGGCCAAACCGGGCCGGAGGACTTTTTCTGTTCGAAGTTCGGCGACCATCTCAGCGGACAAAACTTGCCCCTTTTTTAGGGCCGCGATGACGTGGAGCGAGCGATTTGTCCTTTCGTAGTTCGCTGCCTCGGCAGGTGCCAGGCGCTTGCGCCCCGTGCCGAGAACGGCCTCCACGCGAGCGGTGCCAAACTGTGCGTCAACGGCCGCGCGCTTTTGGTCCGGGGCAAGGACTTCGACGCGGCGGACACTTTTGACCATGGCACCAAACAATTGCGGATCCAAGGCAATTGGGTCGTCCAGACCGACATCCTGACGGCTGAGACAGAAGTGTTTTTCGAGCAGCGTAGCCCCGGCGAGGAGGCCGACCAATGGAACAAGTTCCGCGTCGAGGGAATGATCCGAAATGCCGACCGGGCAACCAAAAAGCACCGCCATCGGTTCCAGGACTCGAAGGTTGTACTCTTCGGGGGGCGCGGGGTAGGCCGTTATGCAGTGCAGCAGCGATACCGGCAAACCTTCGAGGAGGTTCACGGCAGCCTCGATGTCGCCCAAGGTGCTGACACCGCTCGAGAGAATCACCGGCTTTCCGAACGAGCGCAACTCCGTGAGGAGCGGTAGGTGATTGAGTTCAGGCGAAGCCACTTTGAAAGCGCTGACTTGAAGATTCTGAAGCAAGCGAGCGGATCTTACCCCGAACGGAGAGGCCAGAAAGTCCATTCCAGCCGCTTCGGTCTCGTCCTTCAGGAATCGGTAGAAGTCCTCGTCCTGCTCCACCTCGCGAAACTTGTCGTAGAGCCGAACGCGGCCACCGGGAAGGTCGAGCTCGCCCGTGAGCGGATGGATGATTTCGTCGGCGAACACAACCTGAAACTTGGCGCAGTCGGCACCCGCTTCCGCCGCCGCGAAAATGAGTTCGCGAGCTTTTCTGCGGTCACCCAGGTGACTGGTTCCAATTTCAGCGATGACATACAGGGGCTTTTCCACAGTACCTACTTGCGGGGGCGAATGAGGTCGAAGCCGGTGTAGGGAACCAACCGCGCCGGGATTCGAACCGAACCATCAGCCTGCTGGAAGTTTTCCAGAATGGAGATGATGCCGCGACTGACGGCCATGGCGGTTCCGTTGAGCATATGTACTGGACGATTGCGCCCCTGGGCGTCCTTGTAGCGGATTCCCAAGCGTCGGGCTTGGAAGTCGGTGCAGTTCGAGGTCGAGGTCACCTCGCCATACTCCCCGTCGCCACGTCCGGGCATCCAAGCTTCCAGGTCGTACTTGCGGTAGGCAGGTGCCCCAAGGTCGCCCGTGCAGGTGTCGACAACGCGGAAGGGAATCTCGAGCGCCGTGAAGATTTCTTCCTCGATTTCGCGGATCGTCTCGTGGAGAGCATCCGATTCTTCCGGTCGGCACAGGGCAAACATCTCGACCTTGGTGAACTGATGCACCCGATAGAGGCCTTTGGAAAACTGCCCGTGAGCACCGGCTTCCCGCCGAAAACAGTGGGACAGTCCCGCCATGAGAATCGGCCCTTGGCTGACATCGACGATCTGCTCGGCGTAGTAGCCGCCGAGTGTGATCTCGGCCGTTCCGACCAAGCAGGTATCGGTCCCTTCGAGGGGGTAAATATTCGACTCGGCGCCTCGGGGATTGAAGCCGATGCCCGTCAGCACTTCTTCACGTGCGATATCGGGTGTGATGAACGGCGTGAACCCCTTTTTGACAACCAGATCCAAGGCAAACCGAACCAGCGCGAGTTCCAAAAACACGCCTTCATTCTTAAGGAAGTAGAACTTGGTACCAGACACCTTGGTTCCGGCCTCGAAGTCGATGATGTCGAGCTTTTCGCCCAGCTGAACGTGGTCCAAAGGAGTGAAGGTAAACTTTGTGGGGGCCCCGACCCGCTTCACTTCGGGGTTCTCGACATCGGTCTTTCCGACGGGGGCCGCTGGATGGGCCATGTTGGGAATCTGCATCAGGGCCGCCTTGAGGCGTGGCTCCAGCTCAGCCAAAGTGACCTCGAGCAAAGAGATAGACTCCTTGAGAACCTTGCCTTCGTCGATCAACGACTGGCGTTGTTCGGGCTCGAGCTTTCCCTTCATCTTCGAGGCGTTGTCGTTTCGGGCGGCGCGTTTGGCCTCTAGGGCCTGAATCGTCTTGGAGCGTTCCTCATGAAGGGCTACCGTTCCCCGAGCATCGGCCTGCATGTTCCGGTTGCGTATGTTGGCCTCGACGGCTTCGAGGTTGTCGCGGATGAAGGTGATATCAAGCATGGGGCGATTGTAGCGAAAAACTTAGGATTGTTCAAAGAGGCGCAGCGTGACGGTGATCTCTTTGGGGCTGCGGCATTTAATCAGGGTTGGAAAAAACTCCGGATTAATCAGAAGCAGCGCCACGTGCTTGAGAACGTGGATATGCTCGTCAGGGCTATCAAGGTCGCCGAGCAAAAAGAAGACGACATGAACTGGCTCCCCGTCGAGAGAGTTGTACTCAATACCCTGGCGTGAGAGGCCCAGGACGCCGATGGTCTCGCCCAAGCCTGGGATGTTCGTGTGTGGAAGAGCCACGCCCAAGGCAATACCGGTGGTCATTTGCCGCTCACGTTGCCACAAGTTTTCCAGCAACAGTTCCTTGGCCAGGGATTCGCGCTTTGCTGCCACGAAACCGCAGATTTCCTTAAAAAGGTCATCTTTGTTGCGGCTCTTCAGATCGGGGAGAATCCATTCAGCCGGAAAAAGTTCAGAGATGAACACGATCTTACTTCTGGTGGGACCTATACTTCTCGATGGTCGAGAGCTGGCTGATCATCTGCGACAGTTTGACTTCGATTTCGGCGTAGTTCATTTTGTCTTGCTTATTTCGCAGCATTTCTTCGGCCTGACTCTTCGCTTCCAGAATCGCGGCCTCATCCAAATCCTGGGCCCGCACCGAAGCATCGGAAAGCACAATAACCCCGCCGGGCTGAACCTCGACGACCCCGCCTGACACGTAAAAATGGTGCCGTTCCCCGTTGGAATCTTGAACCATCACATCGCCCGATTTCAGATAAGTGATCAGAGGAGTGTGGCCGGAACGAACTCCCAGTTCCCCTTGAGAACCGGGAATCACCACGAAGTCGGCCGAACCCGACCAAATGGCACGTTCCGCACTGACAATTTCGACGGTAAGCGGCATGCTGGCTTCCTTATTTGACCAAGGTCTTGGCTTTTTCGACAGCCTGGTCAATGGTTCCGATCATGTAGAAGGCTTGCTCGGGAAGGTGGTCGTACTCGCCGTCAGCGATCGCCTTGAAGCCCTTGATCGTTTCGGAGAGGGGCACCAGTTGCCCGGGAACGCCGTTGAACACTTCGGCGACGTGGAACGGCTGGCTGAGGAAGCGTTCAATGCGTCGGGCGCGACCAACGATCAGCTTGTCTTCCTCGGAAAGTTCGTCCATCCCCAGGATGGCAATGATGTCGCGGAGTTCCTTGTAGCGCTGCAGGGTCGATTGGACCTTGCGGGCAACGTTGTAGTGCTCGTGACCGACAATGTTCGGGTCAAGCTGGCGGCTGGTAGAGTCGAGCGGGTCGATGGCGGGGTAGATTCCCTTCTCGGCGATGGCGCGACTCAGAACCACCGTCGCGTCAAGGTGAGCAAAGGTCGTGGCCGGGGATGGGTCGGTCAAGTCGTCGGCGGGCACATACACGGCCTGAACGGACGTGATGGATCCGACCCGGGTGGAGGTGATTCGTTCCTGCAACAGACCCATTTCTTCGGCCAAGGTCGGTTGGTAGCCGACCGCAGAGGGCATGCGCCCTAGCAACGCGGAAACTTCGGTACCGGCCAGCGTGTAGCGGTAGATGTTGTCGATGAACAACAACACGTCACGGCCGTCGTCGCGGAAGGACTCGGCAATGGTGAGGCCCGTCAGGGCTACGCGGAGGCGGTTTCCCGGGGGTTCGTTCATCTGACCATAGACCATGGCAACTTTGGACTTGCTCAGATCGTCGAGGTTGACGACGCCTGAGTCGCCCATTTCGTGGTAGAAGTCGTTGCCCTCACGCGTTCGCTCACCGACACCGGCAAAGACGGACAAACCGGAGTGCGCTTTGGCGATGTTGTTGATGAGCTCCATCATGTTGACCGTCTTGCCGACGCCGGCGCCGCCAAACAGGCCGACTTTGCCGCCCTTGGCAAAAGGGGCCATCAGGTCGATAACCTTGATTCCGGTTTCAAGAAGGGTCTGGCCGCCCGCCTGCTCTTCGAACGAGGGGGCCGCGCGGTGAATCGGCATGTGATCCTTGGAATTGACTTCACCGCGTTCGTCGATAGGCTGTCCGAGGACGTTCATGATGCGACCCAAGGTCGCTACTCCAACGGGCACCTTGATCGGCGACCCGGTGCCCTTGACCTTGAGGCCACGCCGGAGACCGTCGGTCGTACCCATGGCGATGCCACGGACGATTCCGTCGCCCAACTGCTGTTGAACCTCGATCACGAGACCATTGTCTTCGACAATCACGGCGTCGTACACGCGCGGAAGGGAGGCCCTGTCAAACTCGATGTCGACCACCGCGCCGATGATCTGTATGATTTTTCCGTCTTGCATTTCGTCCTTCCTATACTGCCGCTGCGCCGGCTACGATTTCTGCGATTTCTTGGGTAATGGCCGCTTGGCGCGCCTTGTTGTACGCCAGTTGGAGTTCCTTGATGATGCGTCCGGCGTTGTCGGAAGAGTTCTTCATGGCAACCATCTGCGCGGCCATGAACGAGGCAACGTTTTCAATCAGACTATGAAGCACCAAGGCTTCCACATACCGTTCCAGCAAGGCGCCAAGGACTTCCTGGGGCTCGGGCTCGTAGAGATAGTCCCACGACGTCTTGGTCTGCAACTTGGCCTCGAGCGGTTTCTGGTTGCCGGTGTCCAGGGCTTCTTCCTCGTGGTCGGCAATGGGAACCAAGCGCTCGAGCTTGGGCATCTGCGTGACGGTATTGACGAATTTGTTCGAGGCGACCCAAATCGAATCGATCTTGCCCTCGTTGTACAGTTTCGTCATGGCGAGGATGACCCCACGAATCTGGCTGAGGGTCGGGATATCACCCAACCCCTCGGCCTTCGCCTCGACATCGGAGCCCACGCTTGTGAAGAATTGGCAGGCCTTTCGGCCGATCAGACCCCAGTGCAGTTTGGCGCCTGCCTGAGACCATTCACTGCTCTTGCGGAACACCTTGCGAAACAGGTTGATATTGAGACCACCGCACAGCCCCCGGTCGGAACTGATGACGATGATGCCGATGTTACCGCCCTTACGGTCGGTCATGAAGGGGTGTCGGTACTCAGGGGTCGCTTGGGCGACGTGGAAAATGATCCGCTCGAGCGAGGTTGCGTAGGGTCGGGCAGCCCGAAGGCGCTCCTGCGTGCGACGCATCTTGCTCGCCGCGACCATTTCCATGGCCTTGGTGATCTTTTGCGTGTTCTTGACGCTGACGATCTTGGTGCGGATCTCTTTCTTGCCGGCCATGCTGTTCTACCAGGTCCCCGTGGCTTTGAACGCCTTCAGAGCTTCGTCCAGACCCTTCTGGATTTCGTCGCTGAAGTCGCCCTTCTCGTTGATCTTGCTCAAAAGGGCTTTGTGTCCGCCCTCGAGGAACGCGTGCAGTTCCTTTTCAAAGTTGACGATCTTCTTGACGTCGACGCTGTCGAGGTACCCCTTGTTTGCTGCGAAAAGCGAAGCGGCCATCAGACCAACGTTGAGCGGCGCAAACTGCCCTTGCTTCATCAGTTCGGTGACGCGCTTGCCTCGCTCAATTTGTCGCTGGGTCGCTTCGTCAAGGTCGGAACTGAATTGGGTGAAGGCGGCCAACTCACGGTATTGGGCTAAGTCCATGCGCACCGACGACCCGAGCTTCTTGATGATTTTCGTTTGGGCATCGCCACCGACTCGACTTACCGAGAGGCCAGCGTTGACGGCCGGTCTTTGGCCCGCGTTAAACAGGTTGGTCTCAAGGTAGATTTGCCCATCGGTGATTGAAATGACGTTGGTTGGAACGAAGGCCGAAACGTCGCCACCCTGTGTTTCGATGATGGGGAGAGCCGTGAGCGATCCCGTCTTTCCGGTAACCTTGCCACCGGTGAGCTTGGCGACCTCGACCTCATTGATGCGGCTGGCGCGTTCCAGCAAGCGGGAGTGCAGGTAGAACACGTCGCCAGGGTACGCTTCGCGTCCCGGGGGTCGCCTCAGCAGGAGGGATATCTGACGATAGGCCCAAGCCTGCTTCGTCAAGTCGTCATAGACGATGAGGGAGTCTTCCCCCTTATCGCGGAAGTACTCGCCCATGGTGCAGCCGGAATAGGGCGCAATGTACTGGAGGGCAGCGGATTCGGAAGCCGAAGCAACAACCACAATCGTGTGACCCATAGCGCCGGCATCCTCGAGGCGCTTAACCACTGCCGCGATTGAACTTTGCTTCTGGCCAATGGCAACGTAAATACACTTAACGCCGTTGCCCTTCTGATTGATGATGGTGTCAATGGCGATAGCCGTTTTGCCCGTTTGACGGTCACCGATGATCAGCTCCCGCTGGCCTCGGCCGATGGGGATCATGGAGTCGATCGCCTTGATGCCGGTCTGCATGGGTTGACTGACATGCTCGCGGGAAATGACCCCGGGGGCGATCTTTTCGATGGCTGAGCGCTCGGTGGCCGCGATGGGACCATGGCCGTCGATCGGGTCGCCAAGCGCGTTCACCACACGACCAAGGAGCGCCTCACCGACGGGAACGTCGAGGACACGCCCGGTGGACCGAACGATATCGCCTTCGGACAGGTGACGCCAGCGGCCCAAGACGACCGCGCCGACGAAATCGGACTCTAGGTTGAGGGCCAAAGCGCTCGTGCCGCCGGGCAATTCCAGCAGTTCGCCTTGCAGGGCCTGCGACAGGCCCTCGATACGAACAATGCCGTCGCTAATGCTGAGGATAGTTCCTTCAGTCCGGACGACGGGCTGCAAGTCCGCTTTCTGGATCCGTTCTTTGATCAGGGCGGTAATTTCGGTAGGATTCAATTGCATTGCTTACTCCACCTCACTGAATGAGGTTTTCCCTCAATTTTTCCAAGGACCCTTTGAGGGACCCGTCGTAGACCAGATCTTTCACCCGTCCGACCACGCCACCCCGAATCAAGGGATCGACCCGGTAATGGGGAATCAGCTTTTGCTTGTACAGGCCTTCAAACCACTGGTGCAGTTGGGCGTGTTCGGCGTCGTTCAACTCCACCGCCGAAACCACGAACAAAACGCCAAACCCGTGCAATTCCACCATTAAGTCGGCAAAATGGAAGCGAATGTCCGAAAGCGAACTCAGCCTTTTGTTCTTGAGCAAAAGCGACAGGAGCGCCCAAGTTTCAGGTTCGAGGCCGTCCCCGAGAATGGATTGCAACCATTCCACGGCCTTGGGACCGGACATTCTACTGACAACTTTCAAAATCTCGCGGTCATGGAAGACCATGTCGAGCACCTGCAACCGATGAAGCCAAAGGCCACGCTGAATCTTGTCTGCGGAGAGCTCAAACAGTGCCCGGGCATAGGGCTTGGCGATGGACTTCGATACGCTCACGGTCAGCCCCAGGACTTCACGAGCTTGCCAACCATCTCGTGATGTTTCTTGTCATCCAGCTCTTCGTGCACGACGTGGCCGGCCGCCTTCAGGGCCAAACCGGCAATCTCGTTGTAAAGTTGGTGCTTGGCGGCCTTGATCTGCACCTCAAGCTCTTCGTGGGCATGCGTGATGATCGCCGCCGCTTCGCGTCGACTTTCTTCATTGGCCTTGTCGATCAGGGTCAAAGCACGTTCTTCAGCCTGCCGCACGATCGTCGCCGACTGCTCTCGGGCACGACTGAGAAGGGCTTCGCCTTCCCGCCGAGCCAATTCGACGGCCTGTCGTGCCTGGTCGGCAGAAGACAACCCTTCAATAATCTGTGCGCGACGTTTCTCGAGGGCACGAGACACGGGTGGCCAGACAACGAAAAGGTTGAAGAGGACGAAGACCACAAAAGTCAGCATTTCGACGATCAGGGTGGCGTTAATGTTCATGATAAACCTTGATAGCGGAAGAGATTATTTGGCGAGGCTTGTGACCGCAGCGACAAAAGGATTGGCGAAGGTGAAGAACAGCGCCATACCGATGCCGATCATGGCCACGGCGTCAAGCAGACCGGCGACGATGAACATCTTCACCTGTAGTTGTGAGGCCAATTCGGGCTGGCGGGCGCTACCTTCAATGAGGCGACCCCCGAGAATCCCGAAGCCGATAGCGGTACCGGCGGCTCCAAGACCTAGAATGATGGCAACCCCGATGACGGTGGCGCTCTGAACCTGGGCAACCAAAGTAGCAAGTTCCATGTAAGACTCCTTAACTAATGCTTTCTTTCAATGTTCTTCAGACGCGAGACTAAGGTAGACCACCGAGATGGTCATGAAAATGAAGGCCTGGAGGATGACGATCAGGATGTGGAAGATCGACCAGGCCAGGTTGAGAATAGGGTACGCAATCACCGACAAGACTCCCCAGTCGAGAACCGCGAAACTAGGAATGGTGAGAGCCATGAGGATGAACAGCAGTTCACCGGCGTACATGTTGCCGAACAGGCGGAGGCTGAGCGAGACGGGTCGGGCCAGTGTCTCGATCACCCAGAAGAAGGCATTGATAGGGAACAACCACTTGCCAAAGGGCTTGACGAGGATCTCCTTGGCAAAACCCACCGGGCCCTTGTACGCGAACGTGAAGGCAAACAACAGCAAGAAGATGCTCAGCGCGAGCGCAATGGTCATGTTCAGGTCGGTAGAAGGAACGATGCGCAACGCCGGCGAACCCGCCATGTAGGTGGTTCCGGTGACGAGCGATGCAATCCAAGGCACCAGGTCAACAGGGATCAGATCCATGAGGTTGAAAAGGAAGATCCAGCAGAACAGAGTAAAGGCCAAGGGCGCAACAAGACGGTTCTTCAGATGAAAGGAGTCGTGCACCTGATTGTCGATGAACTCAATGACCCACTCGACCGCGTTTTGCCAACGACCGGGAACCCCGGTGGTGGCCCGGCGGCCAATGAGCCAGAACAACCCGGTGAGAAGGATCCCTAGCCCGATGGAAAACGCCAAAGTGTCGACATGGAAGGTCCAGAAGCCATTGGCTTCTTTCAAGAAGCCCCAACTGCCGTCGGCGTGCTGACCCCACATGAGATTCTCGAGGTGGTGATTGATGTAGATATTGCTGTCAAGGTGGGTGGGGTCGATGGAGACAGCGCCTTCGCTCATGATTCAGAACCTCTTTTCGCCAAGATCGGATACACCATCTGCACCACAACGGAAACAAAAAAACCCGCCATCAGCGGCAAAGGCTGAAACCAGCCGGAAGCAAAGGCCAGCGCCAACAGGACCCCGGAAAGGGTCCATTTGAGCACCTCGGCCACCATGAACCGACCCCAGAATCGGCCCGGGTCGGCCGAAGTGGCCTGAAGAACCAGAGTGCTGAAGATCACCACAGGGACGCTGAACGACAAAAGGCCCGAACCAACCGAAAGGCTGCCCGGCAGACCCGCCCAAACGAAGCCACCGACAGCCGCCAGAACCAAGACAACGGCATGCGAAATGACCAAAAGGCGGACCTGTGCTTCCATAGATTCACTTTTGATCTTCGACGATCCGGGATTGGTTGTCAAGAAAAATTCCTGACAAGACAGCCCCTGAGGATTATAGTCATGCCATCTTGAACCGGCTCGGGAGGCCCTGCGTGAAGTTCCATTTTCCCATCATCATCATCGACGAGGATTTTCGCTCGGAGAATGCGAGCGGACTCGGGATCCGGGCGCTCGCCAAGGCGCTGGAAGTCGAAGGCGTCGAATGCCTTGGGGTAACCAGCTATGGCGACCTGACGAGCTTCGTGCAGCAACAGAGCCGCGCGGGCGGCTTCATCCTTTCGATCGATGACGAGGAACTGGCGGCCCGGGACGACGGCGAGCCGCCCGAGGCCCTGCGCCAGTTGGCCGCTTTTGTCGAAGAGATCCGCTTCCGCAACTCGGATATTCCGTTGTTTCTGTACGGAGAGACCCGCACGAGCCGCCATATTCCCAACGCGATTTTGAAGGAACTTCACGGCTTCATCCACATGTTTGAAGACACGCCGGAGTTTGTGGCGCGCTACATCATCCGCGAGTCGAAGGCCTACCTCGACAGCCTGCCCCCGCCCTTCTTCCGCGCGCTCACGGCCTACGCCCACGATGGCAGCTACAGTTGGCATTGCCCGGGGCATTCCGGTGGCGTGGCGTTCTTGAAAAGTCCGGTGGGCCAGATGTTCCACCAGTTCTTTGGCGAAAACATGCTGAGGGCCGACGTCTGCAACGCGGTTGACGAGCTCGGCCAACTGCTCGACCACACGGGACCGGTGGCTGCCAGCGAGCGCAACGCGGCGCGCATCTTTCAGTGCGACAGTTTGTTTTTTGTCACCAACGGCACCTCGACCAGCAACAAGATCGTGTGGCATTCGACCGTGGCGCCGGGCGACGTGGTCGTGGTGGACCGTAACTGCCACAAGTCGATTCTGCACGCTATCGTTATGACGGGCGCGATTCCCGTGTTCCTGATGCCGACGCGCAACCATTTTGGCATCATCGGCCCGATTCCCAAGAGCGAGTTCCAGTGGGAAACCATTGAAAAGAAGATCGCCAACCACCCGTTTGCCAGCAAGGCCAAGGGCAAGCCCCGCATCCTGACGATCACCCAGAGCACGTACGACGGCGTCCTTTATAATGTGGAAGACATCAAGGGCATGCTCGACGGAAAGATCGACACCTTGCACTTCGACGAGGCTTGGCTGCCGCACGCCGCGTTCCACGAGTTCTACAAGGGCATGCACGCCATCGGCGCCGGCCGCCCGCGCACAAAAGAGAGCATGATTTTCAGCACCCAGTCGACGCACAAAATGTTGGCGGGGCTCAGCCAGGCCAGCCAGATTCTGGTGCAAAACAGCGACGCGCAGGAACTCGACCGCGACGTGTTCAACGAGGCCTTCCTGATGCACACCAGCACCAGCCCCCAGTACGCCATCATCGCCAGCTGCGACGTGGCTGCCGCCATGATGGAGTCTCCCGGTGGTCCTGCCCTGGTGGAAGAGTCGATCAAGGAAGCCCTCGACTTCCGCCGTGCCATGCGCAAGGTCGATGCCGAGTGGGGCGCCGACTGGTGGTTCCAGGTGTGGGGTCCCGAAGAGCTGACCGAGGAGTCGGTGGGCAACCGCGAAGACTGGATGCTCAAGGCCAACGACCAATGGCACGGCTTTGGCAACCTGGCCGAAGGGTTCAACCTGCTCGACCCGATCAAGGCCACCGTCATCACCCCCGGACTCAACGTCGACGGCGACTTCAGCGACTGGGGTGTGCCGGCGCTGATCCTGACCAAGTACCTGACCGAGCACGGCATCGTTGTCGAGAAGACCGGCCTCTACAGCTTCTTCATCATGTTCACCATTGGCATCACCAAGGGCCGGTGGAACACCATGGTGACCGAACTGCAACAGTTCAAGGACGACTACGACCGCAACCAGCCGCTGTGGCGCGTCATGCCTGAGTTTGTCGCCGCTTACCCTCGCTACGACCGCATCGGGCTCAAGGACTTGTGTCAGCAGATGCACGAGATGAACCGGGCCAACGATGTGGCGCACCTGACCACCCTGATGTACACCAGCGAAATGATGCCCGTGATGCGACCGGCTGACGCCTACGCCCGAATGGCGCACCGCGAGATCGACCGCGTGCCCATTGACGAGCTGGAGGGCCGCGTGACAGCCGTGCTGCTGACGCCCTACCCGCCTGGAATCCCGCTGCTGATTCCCGGCGAGAGCTTCAACAACACGATCATCGACTACCTGAGGTTCGCGCGCAGCTTCAATGAGGCGTTCCCGGGGTTTGAAACCGACATTCACGGTCTTGTCGAAATGAAAAGCGCCGACGGAAAGACGCGCTACTATGTGGACTGCGTGAAAGAGTAGAGGAGAGTGACCATGCTGAAAGTGAACGAGTATTTTGAGGGCAAAGTGAAGTCCATCGGGCTCACAGCCGACGGCAACAAGGCCACCGTGGGCGTGATGGCCCCTGGCGATTACGAGTTCGGTACCGGCTCGATCGAGATCATGAAGGTGATCGCCGGCAAGCTGACTGTGAAACTGCCGGGAACCAAGGACTGGAAGGACTTCGGCCCCGGGACCGAGTTCCGCGTCGAAGCCAACGTGAAGTTCCAGCTCAAAGTGCCGGTGGACACGGCCTACCTGTGCCTGTACCTGTAAAGAGGGGCACGACTCTCGAACATTCGTTCGGGGCGGTGGTGTATCGAAAGAAGCGGGGCGTGGTCTACTTTCTGCTGCTCAAGCACACCAGCGGCAACCATTGGAGCCTTGCCAAGGGCCACGCCGAAGCGGGCGAGTCAGAAACCGAGACGGCCCTGCGGGAAATCCGCGAGGAAACGGGCCTCAAGGTTCGTTTGAAGCCCAACTTCCGGGCCGAGGTTCGCTACAGTCCCCACGAAGGCATCGATAAAAGGGTCGTCTTTTTTTTGGCGAAGACAGACCGCAAGAAGCTCAAGCTCCAAGCGAGCGAGATCAGCAATTCCTGCTGGCTGGAACTCGATGATGCGCTCAAGTTGATCAGCCACGCTGACACCGGCGAAGTGCTGAGGCAGGCCTCGGCCCGATTGAACCGGTAGGCTTGAGCAACGAGTGCTTCGTGCGGAGCAACCTCAGAGGGCCGCGAGTCCTGTCGCGAAGTACCCCCTAGACCGTCTGTTCCGGCTTGTCGATCCGGAAGGTTTTCGATCCGACCACCAGCGAGAAGGGCCGCACGGCTGCTGGTGAAAGCACGGTGTACTGGGAACCGTGCCTTGTCACTCTGACGGCACCGAGAGACATTCCATGAAACTCGACCATATCGCATTGCGAGGTCTGTCCCTCGTCGAGGGCGAAGACCCTCAGTTCGAGCGAGGCCCTCCAGTCAGTGTCGGGGTTTGTCACTCCCGGTGCCATCGCAAGGACGCTGTTAGGTTTGGCGTAGAGAGGTAGGCTCAACGGACCGTGAGTCTCGTGGCGCCAACCGGGTCCGGTAACGATTTCTCCCGAAAGCAGGTGTGTCCATCGACCTTCGGGCAGGTACACGTCGACCTGACCATCGGCACGGAAAACCGGGGCGACGAGAAGCTGGCTTCCCAGAAAATACTGGCGGTCGAGGGTCTGGCAGGTCAGGTCTTCAGGGTACTCGAGCAACGCGGCGCGCATCAAAGGCACGCCGGTTCGCGTGGTTTCAACCGCCTGAGCGTACAGGTAGGGCATCAGCGCGAGTTTGAGCAGGATGAAGGCGCGGGCCACCTCGACCGCCGTTTCGCCGTACGCCCAAGGAACGCGGTACGACGAACTGCCGTGCAGGCGGCTATGGCTCGACAGGAGGCCGAACGCCAGCCAACGGTGGAACAAGGCTTCGGGGGGCAAGCCTTCGAACCCGCCGATGTCGTGGCTCCAAAAGCCGAACCCCGACAGCCCCAAGCTCAGGCCACCGCGCAAGCTCTCGGCCATCGACGGGAATGTCGACTCGCAGTCGCCACCCCAGTGAACCGGGAACTTCTGCCCACCGGCTGTGGCCGCCCTGGCAAACACCACCGCCTCTCCGGCGCCGTGGCGCGCCTGCAGCACCTGGAACACGGTCTGGTTGTACAGGTACGAATAGTAGTTGTGCATACGGTCGGGGTCACTTCCATCGTGCCACACCACGTCGGTGGGAATCCGTTCGCCGAAGTCCGTTTTGAACGCATCGACCCCCAGTTCGAGCAGGCCGTCGAGTTTCGCCGCGTACCAGGCCCGGGCGTCGGGATTGGTAAAATCGACAATGCCCATACCCGACTGCCAAAGGTCAGTCTGCCAAACGCCCCCGTCGGGCTTCTTGAGCAGGTAGCCTTGGGCCAGACCCTGCTCGAACAACACCGAACGCTGGGCCAGATAGGGGTTGATCCAAACGCAGATCTTCACCCCCTTGGCCTTGAGCCGCGCCAGCATGCCCCGCGGGTCGGGGAAGGTCCGGCTGTCCCAGAGGAAGTCGGTCCAGTGGTACTCACGCATCCAAAAACAGTCAAAATGGAACACCGACAAAGGAAGCTGGCGCTCGGCCATGCCGTCGATGAACGAGGTGACGGTGGCCTCATCGTAGCTCGTCATGAAACTGGTGGTTAGCCAAAGCCCGAAGCTCCAAGCCGGCGGAAGGGGGGCCCGGCCGGTCAGGGCGGTGTACTTGGTGAGAATCTCTTTGGGCGTCGGGCCATAGATCACAAAATACTCGAGCTGTTCGCCTTCGACGCAGAACTGGACCCGGCTGACCTTTTCGCTGGCCACCTCGAACGACACGAGGCCGGGATGATTGATGAAAACGCCATAACCCCGGTTGGTCAGGTAGAACGGGATATTCTTGTAGGTCTGCTCGCTGGCGGTGCCACCGTCTTTGTTCCAGATATCCACGGTCTGCCCGTTCTTCACAAAGGCAGAAAACCGCTCGCCCAGGCCGTACACCAACTCGCCGACGTCGAGGCCGAGTTCGTCTTTGGTCCACACCCTACCCCCAGGACCCTGCACGTAGGCAGCCGCTTTCGTTGCGCTTTGCGTGAGCAGCTGACCTTTGGCGAGGAACTCGACCCGCCACGGCTCGCTGCGGCGGAACCTCACCTGCAGAGCGCCGGTAGTCAGGCTGGCCTCCTGGTCGTCGATCTTCACGGCGGCGCGGTAGTTCGGGTCGGAGTCCAGCGCGAACTCGGGCGTGGGCCTCGAGCCCCCTTGAAAGTGCGACAGGCGCAGCCGGACGACATCGGGTGCGGGCGAACTCACCTCGAAGGTGAGCTGGGCTACGTTGAGGGTATCGCCTCGTTCGCGAACCGGCTTGACGGGAGCGTAGACTTCCAGCGTCCCGTCCTTTTCGCGGGCGTCGTAGGCCTGCGCGGGGCTAAGAACGGTGTAGCCCTCACGGACGAGCCAGTAACCATCGGTGAACTTCATGATCTACTCCTGAAAAGGGCAACTGGTGGCCCGAGAGGTGAACGTACAAGGTTGGAGCAAGTTCCGTGGTGTCGCCTCGGGAATGCGCAGACCCAGAGACACCGACGGGGCCGGGCGCCGCTCAGGGTGTAGGTTACGGTGCTGAGAGACACCCCCGCGGGGCTGCCTCACCTTTGATCCGGGAAAGGTCAGTCTCCGGTTAGTCGAGCCGATCTGTCAAGCGTTTGTCTTCCCCCGGCGGAAAATGTTAAGGTGCCTTCTATGAAGCGCGTCGATTACCTTCCCCCTGCCTACCTGCTCGATCAGGTCGAGCTGACGTTCCAAATCTTTGCCACACACACGCTGGTGAGCTCGCATTTGTCGTTCCGAAAGAATCCCGAGGCCACCGCCGGCGCACTGATCCTCGACGGCGACGGCTTGACGACCCTTTCGGTGAGGCTCGACGGCAAACTGCTCGGCGCCGCCGACTACCAACTGACGCCGACGACGCTCACGATAGGCGGAGTTGGCGAAAAAGCGCTTCTGGAAGTCCTCACCCGAGTGGATCCGGCCGCGAACAAGGCACTTTCGGGGCTATATCAGTCGAGCACCATGCTCTGCACCCAGTGCGAGTCGGAGGGCTTCCGGCGGATCACGTGGTTTCCCGACCGACCCGATGTGATGGCACCCTACCGGGTCCGTCTCGAGGCCGAAAAATCCGACTGCCCCGTGCTCCTGAGCAACGGCAACCGAGTCGAGAGCGGTGACCTGTCAGAGGGCCGGCATTTTGCCGTGTGGGAAGACCCGTTCCGCAAGCCCAGCTACCTGTTCGCGCTGGTGGCCGGAGATCTGGAACTCCTTCATGACACCTTTACCACTGCAAGCGGTCGGAAGGTCGATTTGTCCATCTACACCGAACACGGCTCGGGGAGTCGGTGCGTGTGGGCGATGGAGTCGCTCAAACGGGCCATGAAATGGGATGAGCAGGCGTACGGACGCGAGTACGACCTCGACGTGTTCCACATTGTGGCGGTGAGCGACTTCAACATGGGGGCGATGGAAAACAAGTCGCTCAACATTTTCAACACGTCGGCGGTGTTTGCCAGCCAGGAAAAAACTGTCGACCAAGCCTTCATCGGGGTGGAAGCAATCGTGGCGCATGAGTACTTCCACAACTGGACGGGCAACCGCATCACCTGCCGCGACTGGTTCCAACTGACGCTCAAGGAAGGCCTGACCGTGTTCCGCGACCAGAGTTTCACCCAAGACCTGCATTCGCGCGCAGGCTCGCGGATTGACGACGTGACCGTGTTGCGCTCGGCCCAGTTTGCCGAAGACCAGAGCCCGATGGCTCACCCCATCCGACCCGAGGAATACGAGGCCATCGACAACTTTTACACGGTGACGGTGTACGAAAAGGGCGCCGAAGTCATCGGCATGCTGAAGACCTTTCTGGGACCCCCAACCTACCGTAAGGCGACTGACCTGTACTTTGACCGCCACGATGGCCAGGCCGTCACCTGCGAGGACTTCGTGAAGTGCATGGAAGATGCCAGCGGGCGCGACCTGACACAATTCCGCCGCTGGTACTCACAGGCCGGAACGCCGCTGGCGAAGGCCCGAAGCGTGCACGAGGCAGCCACCAAGACTTGGACCCTGACGCTGGCGCAGAGCTTCCCGACGCACCCGGCGAATCTTCCGGTGCCCATGCCGGTTCGTCTGGGCCTGCTCGGCGCCGACGGCCGCGAATTGCCGCTGAACGCCGCCGGTGACACCGAAGTGGTGCTGACCTTCGACCGGGCCGAGCAAACCTTCGTTTTCGCCAACGTGGACGAACCTCCTGTCCCTTCGCTGTTCCGGCACTTTTCGGCGCCAATCCGCCTCGAGACCGACCTGACCGATGCTGACCTGGCCTTTCTGCTGGCTCACGATACCGACGGCTTCAACCGTCACGAGTCAGGCTTCACTCTCAAGAAGCAGGATCTGCTGGCAAGGATTGAGGCCCAGAAAGGCGGACGTCCCTCGCCGAAGACGGGCCTCCTGGTCGATCTGCTGGGCGGCGTTCCGGGCGACCCGAAGCTGTCCCCCGACCTCAAGGCCCGCCTGCTCTCGCTGCCCACGCAGTCGTATCTGGAACAGGTTTGCGACCCCGTGGATCCGCTGGCAATCGACCGTGCGCTCGCGCAGACGCGGCTCGAGCTCGCCAAGGCCCTGCAACCCGGGCTTCGTGCCGCGTATTCCGCCCACCATCGGGTGGCCGGAGCCGGCTTTCCCACCGACGCCGAGATGGCCGACAGAGCGATGAAGAACTTGGCTCTCGGGCTGCTGGGTGAGTTGCGAACCGAGGACGTGTACGACCTTGCGGCCACACAGTACCGGGCGGCGACCAACATGACCGACCGTCTGGCGGCGCTTCGTGTGTTCCGTGACACCGACCGGCCGGAACGGGCGGAACTTCTGGACGACTTCTACCGGCGGTTCCGGGGTGACAAGCTCGTGATCGACACTTGGTTCGCATTTCAGTCCTCTGCCGACGTCCCTCGAATCCTCGAGCAAATGGCTCTGCTGGAACAACATTCCGACTGCGAGTTGACAAACCCGAACCGTGTGAGGGCGCTCTACGGGTCGTTTGGCCGTAACACCACGGGCTTTCACCGGGTTGATGGCGAGGGCTACCGGTACCAGGCCCGGGCGATTGTCAAAATCGATGCCTTTAACCCGCAGATCGCGGCGGGGCTGACCCGCGTCTTTCAAGGCTGGAAGCGCTGCGCTGAGCCGTACCTGTCGTTGCAGAAGGCGGCGCTCGAGAGCCTGGCTGCCCGCGCCGACCTGTCGGCGAACGTCGCTGAATTGGTGGGCAAATACCTCGGCTAGCTTCTACAACGCGGGCAGCCCAGCACATGCACATGAGTCTTTTTGCTGCCGGACTCGTTCTTGCGCTCAAACACGCGTGCGGTGACGACGTCTTGCGGCCGAAGCGCCTTTTTGCAAACCGGACACTGGCGGTGCAACGTGGCCGGCGGACGGCAATGGGGGCAACCGGAAATCTCCATGATCTTGTCCTGGGTTTTGGTGGCGTAGACCACCGAATGCACCCGTTCGCCGACGGCAAGCGGGCTGCCACAGAGCGGACAGGGCTGGCGTGCGGCGGGCGCAACCGGCTCGGGGGTTGGCGGCTCGGTACGCTTGTTACCGAGGAACATCGCGGCAAAGATCAGGGCAACGACAAGGGCCAGGACGATGGCGACGAGGATTTCGGTCACCGCGCCATGGTAGTGCGATTGGCACGCTGGTACAAGCGTGGTGGCTTTTGTACAATGCCGCTCATGAAGCGACCGGCCCTGTTCGTGAGCGATCTCGATGGAACCCTCTTGCAGACCGACGGGACCCTGTCGCCGTTCACCCACGAGGCGCTGTGCGCCTTTCACCGCGACGGGGTGCCCTTTACCGTGGCCACCGGCCGGGCTTTTTCGTCGGCTCGCCGCGCGCTCGGCGGCGCCACGCTGGGATTGCCGCTGATCTCGTCGGACGGAGCGTTGATTTCGCAGTTTCACTCGCCCGAACCGCTGTTCTTGTACGCCATGGACCTGCCTGCGCTGCAGGCGCTGAACAACGAGCTTCTCGGCCGCGGGTTCACACCCATGCTCGACATCTGGGATGGCAGCGCGAACTTCATGGTGACGCCCGAAATCGCCAACCCGGTGATGGAATGGTACCGGGGGTCCAAAGTTCACGAAGAGTTCTTCCGGTTCCGGTATGAAACGGTGAACGCCCTACCGTCGCACTGGCAGGCAATCTCACTCACCCTTTTGGATTCGCCCCAGCGGCTAGCCCCGCTGCGAGCCGAAGTTGACCGGCGGTTCGGTCACCTGTTCAAAACCGACTATGCTGTGTTGAACGAGGTGGACGGAGCGGCGCTCTGGATACAGCATGTTCTTGCCCGAAAAGAAAATGCCCTGAGCGAACTGGGTCGTCTCTTGGGCGTCGAGGACGGGAACATCGTCGTCTTTGGCGACGAACTGAACGACCTGGGCATGTTTGGACGGGAATGGCACGCAGTTGCCGTTGGAAATGCACGGCAGGAACTGAAAGACAAAGCCCGGGAAGTGATAGGCCACCACACCGAAGACCCGGTTCCGCGCTACGTACGACTGAGACTGGAGAAAGCAGAGGATTGACGCCCCGGGGCTGTCAAACGACAATAAGACCGAAGGACTACAGGAGGCCCGGGTGAAGAGAGCGTTCGTGTGCATTGTCTTGTTGCTCCTGGCGGCAGGACTCTCGGCGACAGAAGAGAGCTTCGAGTCCAAGATCATCAAGAAAGAGATTCAGGAAGTTTTTGGCAACGGCACGCTTTCGGTGTCGACCACGGTGTACAGCGTCACAGTGCTCAATAAAACCGTGAAGCAGTACATGAAGATCGAAGTCGATCCCAAAGCCTTCGACGACCTTCACGTGGGGGATCTTATTCGCGTCACCTTTGAAAAAGGATGGCTGGGCGACGTGACCATCAAGGCCATCAAAGTCCTGGAAAGGAGCACCCCGTGAGTCATACCCCCGCTGCAGGCTACCGCAAGCGTCCCTTGGCGCTTGTCATTCTGGCCGTTGGCTTCGCTCTGGTTCCGCTGCTGAGTTGGGCAGCCTGGTATCTGCCCTACCTCTTGGCGGGCCGACCCGAAAACCTGCTGGACGTGCTGGCCATCAACTACGGCACGGCCGACAACGGTCCTTGGGGCCTGGCCCACAGTATTCTCATGGGTGCGCTCTGGGTGCTCTTCGTGGTGGTGGCCTGGGGCATTTGGAAAGTGACGAGTTGGGGCTTTTACCTGTGCATCGTGTCGGCGGCGGCTAACTCGCTGTTCAGCATGATCCAGTACGGCTTTTCCACCTCGTCCGACGGCCTGGTCGAGGAGCTGGTGCGTTTCAATCCGGTCAACTGGGGTGTGCTGCTGAACCTCGTCTTCTTCATCCCTGTCATCCTGATCCTGAACAAGGACATCATGGCCCCGTTCTTCAACCCCAAGATGAAATGGTGGGAACAGCACCCTCGCGTGAAGGCGATGCTGCGCATTGAAGCGACGATCGGCGGTCAGACCGAGTACTTTCAGAGTTTTGACATTTCGGGCTCGGGCATGTTCCTGGGAATGGGAGACCTGTCGCAGCGGGAACTGGGCGACGGCTACCTCGAGAACTTCGAGGCCCGGATTCACCTGGAGGAAACCGGGGCCACTGTCACCGTGCTGTGCACCGTGGTTTGGGTGAGCGACGGCAAGGGGCGGGCACCCGCAGGCTGCGGCGTCACGTTCAAGTTCCGCAACGGCGCCCAGAAACGCATTTTGTCGAGCTACCTGAAGGAGAAGATCAAGGCGGGTCACGTGATCGAGCGGACGTAAAGCCCGGTCTCAGATCATATAGGTGAACACCGCGTTGCGGGAGTCGCGCTCGGCGACCAGTTGCTCCAGGGTCATGCCCAGGTGCGAGACGAAGGCGGTCGCCAAGCGTTCCCAGTAGAAGTCGAGACCACCGCGGGGAACCTGTTCGCGCAGAATTTCGACGGGACCCTCGAGGGCCGTCAGCAGCTCGAGTACGGTCACCTCGCCGGCGCTGCGGGCCAACGCGTAACCGCCGTTGGTGCCCCGGTAACTCTTCACGAAGCCCGACTTTCGCAGGGTAACCAGCAACTGTTCCAGGTAATGCTGCGGGATGGCTTGGGCGTCGGCGATGTCTTTGATCTGAACCGACTCGCCCTTGGGCGCGCGGCTGAGCTCCATCATAGCGTAAAGACCGTAGGCCCCTTTGGCAGAAATCGTGAACATGGTTCCCCCGACGCAAAACTAACCTAGTCAACCTTCAAAGTCAAGAATTTCGCTGTTGAATCCGGCCTTCGCCGGGACGAAAATGGAACCATGAAGTTCCTTCCGCGAGTCACCAAGAAGTTCGGCCACGCCTTTTGGGGCCTTCGCATCGCGTTCACCACCGACAACAGCTTTAAGGCCCACCTGGTGTTCTTGCTGCTGGCGGTGGCCTTGGGTGCCCTTGTCGGTTTGGGCCTGACGGAGTGGGCGCTGGTGCTGTTCGCCATCGGCCTGGTGTTCGTGTCGGAACTGTTCAACACGGCCATCGAGTATCTGGTGAGGATGTTTACCCAGGAGTACCACGAACTGGCCGAAAAGCTGCTGGATATCAGCGCGGGGGCTGTCCTGTTTGCCTCCGCCACCGCAATTGTGATCGCCGGTTTGGTGTTCCTTCCCAAGTTGCTGGCCCTGGTGCTGAAATGAAAGCAATCCACGTGGTGTGTGCCTTGCTGGAAGACGACGGCAAGCTCCTGCTGGCACGCCGATCGCCCGGGCAGGCGCTGGCCGGGTTGTGGGAGTTCCCCGGGGGCAAGGTCGAGGAAGGAGAGAGTCCGCGCGACGCATTGGCGCGGGAACTGCGGGAGGAACTCGGTACTGAGGTGAACTTGGGCGAGTCTTTGGGCTTCAGCGTGGTCGAGTCAGCTGGTCGTCTCATTGTGCTGGAAGGCTTTGAAGGGCGGCTGAGCCGTCCGCTGGGCACCTTGAGCGTGCACGATGCCGTGGAGTGGCGCGAACCCCGAAGCGTGGAGCGTGCCCGGTTGGCCAGCGCCGACCACTTGCTGCTCGACCGGTGGCTGGAGCGTCGCCCCACCTACCCCGACGTGCTGGGCCTGATCGGCAACACGCCTTTGGTGCGGCTGACCAAGCTGGGCACGGGGCTCAACACGGTGCTGCTGAAGCTGGAAGGTAACAATCCCGCTGGCTCGGTGAAAGACCGGCCCGCGCTTTCGATGATTCAGGAAGCGGCCAAACAGGGCCGCATCCGGCCAGGTGACACCCTGATCGAGGCGACCAGCGGCAACACCGGTATCGGCCTGGCGATGGCCAGCGCCGCCCTCGGCTACCA
The DNA here is from genome assembly GCA_037142615.1 of Spirochaetales bacterium. GTDB lineage: Bacteria > Spirochaetota > Spirochaetia > JABEVK01 > JABEVK01 > JAIFLN01. The sequence goes on from JBAXAI010000012.1 coordinate 23,308, forward strand.
GATGGTGGTCATCATGCCCGAGAACGCGAGCCTGGAACGACGCCAGGCCATGGCAGCGCTCGGCGCCCGGCTGATCCTGACACCAAAGGAAGGCGGCATGGAGGCGAGCATCGACCTGGCCCGCAGCATGGAAACGGCCGGGGAAGGCGTTATCCTCGACCAGTTTGGCAACCCCGACAACCCGCTGGCCCACTACCGCACGACGGGGCCGGAACTGTGGCGCGATACCCGGGGGACGCTGACGCATTTCGTGGCCAGCACCGGCACCACGGGTACGCTCATGGGCGTCAGCCGCTACCTGAAAGAACAGAATCCCAAAATCACCATCGTCGGCGCGGTTCCAGCCGAGGGCGCCCACATTCCGGGCATCCGCAAGTGGCCCGAGGCGTACCTGCCGGCCATTTACGAGCCGACGCGCCTCGACCGGACCCTGGCCGTGCCGCAAAGCGAGGCCGAAGCCCTGACGAGGCGACTGGCCCGCACCGAAGGCCTGCTGGTCGGCACCAGTTCGGGTGGCAACGTGTGGACGGCCCTGCAGCTCGACCTTGAGTTGTCGGGAGCCGTCATCGTCGCCGTGGTATGCGACCGGGGAGACCGTTACTTCTCGACCGGCGTGTTTGACGCCTAGCGAGTTGCGAAGCTAGAGCCGGAGCAACCCGAGGCGATAGCCTTCGCGGACGGCCTCGGTTCTGCGTCCCACGCCGAGTTTCCGGTACAGACCGTCGAGGTGAAACTTGACGGTGTGGCCCGTGATCGCCAGCCGGTCGGCGATTTCGTCGTTGGCCCAACCGTCGGCCAAGAACTCCAGCATCTCGTGTTCACGGGGTGTCAGCGCGGTACCGGCGGGCGAATCGCGGCTCGCGTCGGGCGGCAACGAAGCGTCGCGGACGACCAAGTCCGCTTCGGCCTCGGAATCGACCCAAACCACCGACCCCGAACTCAGCGCCTCCCTGAGTTGGGAGGCCGCCGAATTGCGCAGCAACCGCAGTGTTTTCACCGGCCCCCGGGGACAACCGTCAGAGTGTGGACGGCCCCGCTGCGCAGAACCTTGGCCTCGACACCGACCCCGGCCTCGAGCTTGGACAGCACGCTCGCCAGCTCCATGGGATGCGTCACCGTATGACCGGCCAGCGACACCAGAAGGTCACCCGCTTTGAGACCCGCGGTTTCGGCCGGGCTGCCAGCTTCGACTTCGGTGATCGCCAGCCCCTGATCGGTGCCCGACGGACGGGAATTGACGCCGAGGTAGGCCCTCAGCCGGGTACCCTTCGACTGCAAGGTAGCCACCAACTTGGCAAGGTCGGCGACGGGGACCAGCCAACCACTGTTGCCGGGACGGTTTTCGGCGACCATGCCGAGCAGATGACCTTCGGTGTCGACCACCGCGGCACCACTGAAGCCTGGGTAGGAGGCCCCATCGGTCTGAAAGTGACCTTCGAGAGCGACGCCTTTTTCCCACTCGGAAGCTCCGCCGACAAAGCGCACCACGTCGAGCCGGGCTTCGACACCGCCGGGACTGGCGTAGGCCACCGTCACCGCCAGCGAACCCACTTTTGGCGCCTGCGCGGGCGACCACGGGCTCGCTTTGGCGATTGGGACAGCGAGCAAAGTGAGGCCGGTACGGGCGTCGAAGGCCTGAACGGTTGCCGCCGTCGGGCTGCCAGCCAGCAGAACCGGAACGGTTTCGCCGTCCTGGGCTTCGCGGGCCAGAGTCACCACCAGGCCATCGGCCCAGATCAGCCCGGTGCGGCCAGAAACGCCTTCGCCACCAATGTGGACCAACTTGGGCGCGGCAGCGGCCACCAGCGAGGACAACTCTTCTGAAAATTGCTTGAGCATAAAACTCTCCTTGAACAAGGTGTTCAAGAAGGAAGCTACGGTCAAATGGCCCGAAAGGAACCTCGCCAAACAGGGGGGAGGCCTGTCCCCGGCACTCAGGCGCCCGTAAGCTCGGCCACCAGCGCGTCGACCTCGGATAGGCTATTGTCGGTGCGGCGCTCAAACACCAGTTCTGAGTTGGCCGACTTGAGTTTGAGAAGCAGGCCGTACACCAGCGCCAGAAGGATCTTGTTCCCGTCGGTAGGAAATGAGCGTAGAAAGTCCATCAGGTCGAAGCGAGTCAGTTTGACAACAACGGACACTTCGGCCGACGACACATCGGCGGTGCGGGGGGTCTTGAGAAACATGGCGGCTTCGCCAAAGACCGTGCCGTCGCCGAGGGAGTCGATGTAGACGTCCTTGCCTTCGGAGTTCCTCGTGACGTGCACTTGACCTTCGAGAACGGCGAAGAACGACGGGCTGAGATCACCGAATGACACGATGCGCTCCCCGGCATCGAACGACAGAACTTGGGCCCGGTCAAAAAGAAACTCTTGACCCAAGGGCGACAAGGCGCGAAAGATGAGGACCTTGCGGAAGGCCTCGAGATGGTCGGGTTTGTCCAAGCCGGTTTTCATACACCTAAAGTTCGTCCACGCACGGGTTCTTGTCAACGCGTGAGGCTGGACTTACCCAAGACGTTGGCGTAGTCTGGTGCCGGAGTCGCTATGAAGAACCTTTCGCTGCTCGTGCTGGTCGCCTGGGTGCTCGCTTTGCCGACGCTGTCGGCTACGGACCTCCCTGATGGCAACAAGATTTTGGCCCAAATTGATGCCATTCGCTTTCCCGACACGTTCACCATGCGCGTGACGCTCACCACCGTGAGCCCCGGCGAGGCAGACAAAGTGATGACCATGGACAACAGCCACAAAAAGGGTCTGGGAACTTTCCTCGAGCTTTTGGCCCCTGCGCGCTCCAAGGGAACCAAGATGCTGACGCAAGACGGGTCGCTGTGGATGTACAACCCGAAGTCGGGCAGCACCAAACCGTTGCGGTTGGCGCCCAAGGACAGCTTTCAGGGGTCTAGCTTCAGCAACAGCGACGTGTCGAAAACGGCGTTTGCAGAGGAATACCAGGCGGTCAACGAAGGCGAGGACAGCGTGGAGACCGCCGAGTTCGGCACGGTGAAGGCCTGGCGCATCCGGGCCGAGGCCACCAGTCCGACGGCCGCCTACGGCAAAATCGTGCAATGGGTGCGCCAAGGTGACCTGCTGCCGCTGAAGTTTGACTACTACGCCAAGAGTGGCCTGCTGTTCCGGCAAATGGTGCTGTCGGGGTACTCGACGCTCGCGGGGCGCCTGCGGGCCACCAACCTCGAAATGACCAGCCTCGACAAAAAGGGCACCAAGACCATCCTGCACATCGATTCGATGGACGAAAAGCCTCTGCCCGACAGCCTGTTCAACCTGACGAACCTGACCAAGTGAGGTGTGCCACGCGTGTTTCTCTTTGCCGTGCGGTGGCTACTTTGGGGGCTGTGTTGACGGCTGGCTGGGCTGCCGCTGAGGCTCCGACGCAACCCGCCTTTCAATTGTTGGGCAACGTGAGCCAGAAACTTTCGTGGGTAGGGACCTCCTGGGACACCGGAGCCACCTCGAGTTGGGGCTTTACGGCGGGGCTCAGGCCGCAGTTTACCGATGGGCCGTTTCACTTTGTCGCCGACACCACTTGGACTCTGCCGCTCACCGGTAGTCTGGTTTCGGTGGCGCCGACGGTGTCGGTGCCCGAGGCCTACGCAAGGCTGACGCTGACCGACAACCTTGACGTGACCTTTGGCCAGAAGCGCCTCGCGCTCGGCGTGGGCCAAACGGTGACCGTGGCGGATTCGCTGAACCCCACCGTCGGGTTCTTTGACCAGAAGACCGGCTTCCGTGGCTTCACGGCCGAATGGAGCCCGACCACCTGGGCCTCGGTGTCGGCGGCGGCTTCGACCGAAAGCGGTCGGCTCGACGACTGGGCCGGCGCCGGTCAGGTCAGCCTGCTCGCGGGCGGGGTGCAGGCGGTCGCGTCGTTGGTAGCCCGCGAGGCCAAAACCTTCCGGCCCGCGCTGGGAGTCACCTACGACCTGTTCGGCTTCATCTTGAGCGCCGAGGGCGCGGCCGAGTACCTGCCCCAAGTGATCAGGCCCTCTGGTCCGTGGGGCTCGGCGACGGCTTTGAGTTCCTGGTCGGCTCCGGCGGCGTGGACTGCGCCGGCCTTTTCCGGAAGCGCAGGCGCCCGCTACGCCCTGACCCTGGGTGACTTCGACCTCACAGTGTCGGCCGAGGCGCTCCACGCTGGCGAAAGCTTCACGGTCGACGAAACCACCGCGTGGAAAGAGGCCTTGGCGGCGGCTACGGTGGCGCATCAGGCGGCCGTACTCGGGGCCTTGGCCGCGCTTCGGGGTACGCTTCCCTTGCGCAGCCAGGACAACGCGTTCTTCCGGGTCTCGCTGGGGTACGCCGGTGAAGCCGCCGTGTCGAGTTTTGCCGCCGTCGATTTGCAGGACCACAGCACGTTGTTTCAAGCCAGCGCCACCTGGACCCTCGTCGACAACCTCGATCTGACCCTGGGAGGCCAGGCGACTTCGGGCGACGCTGGCGACAGTTGGGAGTTCGTCGTTCCGGCCGACAAGAGCCGCTTTCTCGTCTCTTTTGCGACCACCTACCACTTTTGAGGAGCCAACCATGCCCGAGACCATTCTCGCCGTAAGGGACGTGACAAAAGACTACCAACTGGGCAAAACGGTCATACCGGCCCTCAAGGGGGTGAGCTTCGACATCCACGAAGGCGAGTTCCTATCAATCGTGGGCCCCTCGGGCTGCGGCAAGTCGACCCTGCTCAACCTCATTGGATGCATCGACAAGGCCACGAGCGGCTCGGTGACGTTTCAGGGGACAGACCTCGCCACGCTCAACGACGATCAGGAGGCCGAGATCCGCCTCAACCAGATCGGCTTCATCTTTCAGAGTTTCAACCTTGTCTCGGTGCTCAACGTGATCGAGAACATCGAGTTTCCCCTGCTGATGAACAAAGTGCCCCGTGCCGAGCGCCGTGCCATCGTGGACCATCTCGTGGAAGTTGTCGGGCTCGGAGAGTTCATTCGCCACCGACCCGACGAGCTTTCGGGCGGCCAGCGTCAGCGGGTGGCCATCGCGCGGGCCCTGGTGAATCGGCCCAGGCTGGTGATCGCCGATGAACCCACGGCCAACCTCGACAGCGAAACCTCGGCCACCGTCATGGAGGCGATGAAGCGGCTGAACGAGGAAGACAAGGTCAGCTTCATCTTCAGCACTCACAACGAGTTGATTGAACGTTACGCCCGACGCGTCATCCGCCTGAAGGACGGCCGCATCGTAGGCGACACCGCCCCCGGAGAACACTGAGGTGTTTGCCAAGCTTGCGCTGCTGAACATCCTCAAACACGCCAAACGCTCGGCGGTGGTGTTTGGAGCTGTAGCCGTGGCCGTGGTTGTGCTGACCATCGCCGGAGGGGTGATTCGCGGCCTTTCGGACACCGTGCTGGCATCGATCATCCCGACGGCCGGCCACGTGGTGATCACCGAGGCCGCCGCCCAAGATGCCGCTAACCCGCTGGATCTGAAGTACCTGATTCCCGGTGCCGAGGAACTCTTGGCCACGCTTCACGACGAGAGGATTGCCGTCGCCGAGACCATCCTAACCTTTCCGGCCCTCCTGGTCGAACCGGTACCCGATTCGAAGAAAGAGGCCCGCAACGTGGGCCTGATGGGCCAAGGCGTGCGCCCCGACACGCGCTTTTTGAGCAGCGTCCGGGCCGGAATCACCGCAGGGAGCTTTTTGCCGGGGGGCCAGGGGGTCGCTCTTTCGAACCGGGTGGCCAAGCTGCTGGGCGTCAGTCTGGGCGGCACCGTCATGGTGCTGACCACCGACAGGGGTAACAATCCCTGGTATCAGGAATTGCCCATCACCGGCCTGTTCAACTCGGGCAGCGAACAGCTCGACCTGAACACCTTTGTGGTGAGCCAGGAGACCGCGCGCGAGCTGGTCGATGCTGCCGACATGAGCCGCGAAATCCGCATCTTGCTGAGGGATCCCGAGACCGCGCCCGCACTGGCTGCCGACTTGTCGAGGCAACTGGAGGGTCAGGGACTGCGGGTTCTCGACTGGCAACGGAACTTCGCGGCCGTGCTGACCATTGTCAAGTTCCTCGACATCCTGTTTGTCTTCATTCGCGTGTTTTTTGTCATTGTCGCGGGCTCGGTGATCACCAACAGCATCCTGATGACGGTGTTCGAGCGCACGCGTGAGTACGGTACCCTGCGCGCCATCGGGCTCAAAAAGCGCCAACTGCGGGCGATGATCCTCACCGAAGGGGCCTTGCTGGGGGGCTTGGGCTCGCTGGCGGGGCTGGCCGTGGGCATTCCCCTGGTGCTGGTGATGTCGGTCGTGGGGCTGGATCTTGGCAGCGCCACCGAGTACGTCGGGTTTTCGAGCCGCATTTACCCGCTCTTTTCGGCGATCGACGGCGTGACCAACCTGGTGTTTGGTACCCTGATCGCGCTCGCCGCCAGTTGGTACGCGTCGCGGGTGTCGTCGCGCCTTTCGGTGAACCAACTGCTGAGCCACACCTAACCCCGGAGAAGCCATGGAAATGTTCAACATCGCGCTGCGAAATGTGTTCCGAAATCCACGCCGAACGGCCCTGAACCTGGTGGCCATCGGCCTGGGCGTCACCATCATCCTCACGATGAAAGGCTGGGTCGGCGGCCTGTCGACTTCGGCCTACCAGACCCAGATCGACCTCGACACGGCGCACGTGCAGGTGCTCGATTCTCGCTACCAGGAAGAGGCCCGACGTCTGCCGCTCGACCTGCGGCTAAGGAATTGGCCCGCCGTGAAAGCCGCGCTGGCCGAGTTGCCCGACCTGGTAGGCGCTGGTCCGCGCCTCGACTTCGCGGCGCAAATCAGCAACGGGGAGACGGCCCTGACCACCAGCGTCCGTGGGGTTGAGCCGGCCGACGAGGCAAAAACGAACACTGTTGCCCAGCAAATCACCTTGGGCACCTGGCTGACCGGCGATAACCAGGTGGTCCTCGGCTCGGGCTTGGCCCGGAAACTGAACCTGAACGTGGGCGACCAGGTGTTCCTGACCGCGCTCGACCAGTACGGGGTGCGCAACTTGGTCGACGCCTCGGTGGCGGGGATTTTTACTACCGGCTACGGCATCTTTGACGACGCGGTGGTGTACACCAGCCTCAAGAAGGCCCAGGACACGCTGGATCTGGGCCCAGGCGATGCGACCCGACTGGTGCTCAGGTTCCGCAATACAGACAATCTAGACCGGGACGTGGCACGGGTGAAGGCGGCCTTGGAAAAAGCCGGCCTGGTCCGCTCGGGAGATTCAAGCTTGAGCGTTTACCCGTGGCGTGAGTTCGCCAAGGGCCTGGTCGATACCATTGAGAGTCGGGTGGCGCTGATGATGGCCGGGCTGGGCCTTCTGGTGGTGCTGGTCACGATCGGCATCCTCAATTCGATGTCGATGGCGGTGCAAGAGCGCTTCCAGGAAATCGGCACCTTGCGGGCCATCGGCATGAACCGGCGGCGCCTGAGCCAGATGTTCCTGCTCGAGGGGTTCTGTCTGGGGCTGGCCGGGGGATTGATCGGCATGACGGCGGCGGCCCTCCTTGCTTGGGTGGGGGTTACCTATGGGGTCGACGCCCGGGGCTTTTTGCCGCGCGAGGTTCCCGTCCCGCTGGTAACGGTGCTCAGGCCCACCTACTGGATCACCGATTTTCCGCTCGCCGCGCTGGCCGCCGCCGGGTTGGCCACGCTGGGGTCACTTCTCCCCGCTCGTCGCGCGGGGCAAATGGTGATCCGCGACGTGCTCGGCACCCACGTGTAGCGTCTGCCGTTCGTTACAGCAGCGAATCGAGCTTCTGCAGGGCCCAAAGCACCGCGGCTGACCGGACAGCGGCCCGGTCTCCGGCAAAGTGGCAGCACTCGGTGGCCACGCGTCCGGCGACGCTCCACCCGAACCACACCGTGCCGACCGGCTTGTCGGCGCTTCCGCCCCCCGGACCGGCGATTCCCGTGGTCGCGACCGACACCTGGGTCCCCGCCAGGTGGCAGGCTTGCTGAGCCATCGCGGCTGCCACCTCGCCGCTCACGGCACCAAACTGAGTCACCAGATCGGCCGAGACCCCGAGCATCTGGGTCTTCGACTCGTTGGAGTAGGTGACAAAGCCCCGGTCGAACCAGTCAGACGAGCCGGGCACCTCGGTCAGAGCGTGCGCGAGGCCACCGCCGGTGCAACTTTCTGCCGTGGCCAGCAGCCAACCTCGGGTGCGGAGTTTCGTTCCCAGAGACTCGGCCAGGGCGTACGTGGGGGAGTTCATGGGCTCCAGTATAGCTTGCCGGTGGACGCGACGCCTCGTCTCACGTACTTTGAAGTCCATGATTCGAACTTTGGAACGCAAACCCCTTGAGCCGTCGACCGGCAAGGCTCCCCTTCTCGTCTTTTTGCACGGATTCGGCTCGAACGAAGCCGACCTTTTTGGTCTCGCCGAGGCGTTTGATCCGCGCTTTCACGTGCTGTCGCTGCGGGCGCCGATGACGCTGAGCCCCCAGTCGTTCGCGTGGTTCATGGTCGACTTTACGCCCGAAGGTCCGCAACACGACGAAGCGGCCGCGACCAAGAGCCTTGGCCTGTTGGTGGAGTTTCTGGAAACGGCGCGAAAAACCCTGCCGATCGAAGCGTCGCAAGTGTATCTGGTGGGCTTCAGCCAAGGGGCCATTTTGGCGACCAGCGTGTTGCTCACGCGCCCGGACCTGGTGGCGGGGGTGGTCGCGTGGAGCGGCAGGACCCTGCCCGAGGTCGTCCCCACGGCACCGGGCCCTGCGGCGCTGGCCGACAAGCCCATTCTGGTCGTCCACGGAACCGAGGACCGCACCCTGCCCATCCATCACGGGCGCGCCACCCGTGAGGCGCTGGCCAAACTCCCGGTCGAGCTGACCTACCAGGAGTTCGCCATGGGCCACGAGGTGACCGACGAAAGTCTCGAGTTCACCCGCGATTGGATGAACTCGAGGGTGAAGTAGCTACTGGTACAGCACGTAGGCGCTCAGCGGGTCGAGCTTGAGGGTACCGGTGGCGGTGCCGAGTTTGGCGGTGCCGGCGTTGGTCCCATTGGCAACGAGGGTCCAGTTTCCGGCGGGTAGCTTGTACGTGCCGGCGGCGGCCTTGCCATTGCTGACGAACAAAACGGTCTTCCAACTGTCGCCGATCTGTGTGCCGTCGACTGTGTAGCTGACGATGGGAGAGGCCGCCGAGGTCGGAGGAATGAACTTCAGCGCCGAGCGGATCTGCGCCGGGTCGTCCAGGCGGAACGCCGGGTGGGCCCGCCGAAGAGCGATCCAGCCCGCGTAGTAGTCGCTCACGGTCTTGTAGTCTTGCGCGCGCAGCCAGTCGAAACGGTTGACGGCGTCGCCGGAATTGTAGCTGTTGGCGTTGCCGCCCTTGGTGCGCCCGAGTTCGGCCCCGCCCTCGAGGAAGGGGATGCCCTGGGCCCCCAGGAGCATGGCCGCCGCCAGCCGGGCCGACTGCAAGCGCAAGGGGTCCTTGGCGGTGTAGAGCTTGTCGAACTTGTCCATGAGCGTCGAGTTGTCGTGGGCCGAGATGTAGTTGATCGTCTCGCGGGGGCTGGTGGCGAAGTCCTTGATGTTGCCGCCGAAGTCGAAGCTCCCGGCGAGCCCGCGCTGCACTTCCACCGGCGAGGTGGCGTTGCCCGTCACGTAGCCCTTGCGCGTGCCATCGAGGTCGCCGCGTAGCACGTTGCGGTAGTTGTCGTTGAACACCGCGAAGTTCATACCCTTCTGTTCGCCCTTGCCAAAGCGGGTTGGACCACCGCCGGTCCAGGGCTCGCCGTACATCACAGCGTCGGGTCGAACGGCGCGGACGGCGTCGGCAAGGTCGCTCACGGTCTCTTTGGTGAACATGCCCACGAGGTCGAACCGAAAGCCGTCGACTTTGTACTCGTTCACCCAGTACAGGAGTGAGTCGCGGATGAACTTGCGCACCATGGGGCGCTGGTCGTTCATGGAATTGCCGACGCCCGACTCGTTGAGCACCTTGCCGGCGTCGTCGGTGCGGAAGTAGTAGAACGGCACCGAGGCGTCGAAGGGCGAGGCATCACCCGAGACGGGCAGCGCGTGGTTGTATACGACGTCCATCACCAGGCGCAACCCGGCGGCGTGGAGGCCTTTCACCATGGTTTTGACCTCGCCTATGGTCTGCACGCTGTCCTTGGGATTCGTGGCGTAGCGCGCATCGGGCACGTTGAACAGCGTGGTCTCGTAGCCCCAGTTGTACTTGGCGGTATTCCCGGGGTTGAACTTCTGAAACGGAAGCACGTGCAGGTCGGTCACCCCGAGTTTGACGAGGTAGTCCAGGCCGGTGGGAGCGTTCTTTTTGCCCGGGACGCTGGTACCGCGCTGCACCAGCCCCAAGTAGGTACCACGGAGCGCGGAGTCGACCCCGCTGGACTCGTCGATGGTGAAGTCGCGCACGTGCACCTCGTACAGGATGGCGTCGGTGGTCTTGGCCAAAGGAGGAATCCTGGTGCTGGCCCAGCCTTCGGGATTGGTGGCGGCGAGATTGACGACCTGGGAACGCTTGCCATCGAGGCTGGCGCCATAACCGTTCACGTCGGCAGCCACGCGGTCCTTGCCGTAGCTGTGGAAACGGTACTGGTAGTAGCGTCCGTCAAGGTCGCCCGGCACGGTGGCGCTCCAGGTGCCGGTGGCGTCGCGCTTGAGGTCGAGGCTCTTGCTGACCTCGCCGGCGGGGGTAAACGAAAGTTCGACGCGCACGCGGTCGCTCACAGGGCTCCACACGGCGAAGGTGGTGCTTTCGGCGGAGTAGCGGGCGCCGAGGTCGGTCGCGGCGTGGTAATAGGTTGCCGCCGACAAAACGTCGCGGGCGTAGACCGTGAACTCCTTTTCGCCAACCAGCAACTTCAGGGGCAGCGCGAGGTCGTCCAGCCCGAGCGATCGCGAGAGGGTGAGGTCGAGCGTGGCAGAAGGACCGGCCTTGGGCGGCGCAAAGGTCGGGGTCGGCGGCAGGCTAGCAGGGGCGAGGACCTCGGGGTTGTTGATCGAGTCGCGAAGCAGGCCCTTGGCCTTGTCGAACACGAAGCGGACAAGGGTGTTGTCGTTACCGGGCGCGGGGGCCGGAACCTGGAGGGTCAGGTTGTCGCCGCCGGGAGCGGCGTCCTTGCCCCAGTTCTTTTCCCAAGTGCCTCCCTGCGCGACTTTGTACTCGTAGCTGCCGGCCGGGAAAGCCGCGACGAACTCAAACACGCCGGGCGAGGTTTCCCACATGCGGGTGCTATCGCCGTTGGGATTCCACTCGACGCCGCCGAGAGCCGACTGCAGGGTGCCCGGCAGAGTGATCTTGTCGGGGTCGAGTCCCGCTCCCCCGGCTTGGACAGCGGTGACCGACGCCACCGGCAGCGGCTTGCCGTCGAGCGAGAGTTGCACCTGGCTCAGAACCGCCGAGGCCTCGACCGCAGCATCGAGCTTGACCCGGATCCGGTCGGCGGCGTCGAGAAAGGCGTTGCCGGGCAAGGGTTTAGCCGCGACAGGGGCCTTTTTGGGGGGCACCACGTCGGGGGCCTTTACCTTGTCGGGGTTGTTCAGCGAGTCAAACACGGTGTGGCTGTCTTCGCGGAAGACGAACTTGACGATGGTATCCGCGACCAGGACTTTGAGCGGAATATTGTCACCGTGGTCGGCGCCGTTCTTGCCGTAGTTGACGTCCCACGAACCGTTGATTGCCACTTTGTACTCGAAACTCCCCTTGGGGAGCTTCGCGACGAACTCCCACACACCGTCGCCGACGCTTTCCATGCGGGTGGTTTCGACATTGGTGTTCCACGCGGCGCCACCGAGGGCTACCTGAAGGGTGCCGGGGAGTTCCACACGCTCCACTTGGGCAGCCAGGCCTGGTGTGACAAAACTCAGCGTGACCAACCACAGCAGCAAGGCGAGCCTGCCCGCGACAACTCGGTTTTTCATGATTTCCTCCGTCGGCTTGCGTTACTAAACCGGTTCAGGAAGCGTAAGCCCAGTTCATCCGGCGGTCAACGGGAAAGCGTTGTTGTGGCAAGTTGCTCGCCGCTGGTGCCGAGCAAACGGACCTTGAGCGTGGTGGCGTCGTACTCCACAACGGCGAACCCCAGGGCGGCGCGACGAAACAGCGTGGGATTGCTCCCGTTGACGTGGGTCAGCGTGGCTCCCCCTCCCCCGGCGACGACCAGAAGTGGATGACCGGCGGCCGCCGCCATCAACTGCAAACCGTGGTCATGACCGGCCAGGTACAAGTCGGCGTGACCGGCGACGACCTCGTCGAAGAACGCCGCGAACGCTGGCGATTCGCCCGAGGCGTTGCCGTGAGGTCCGTTGGAAAGGTACGGATGATGCCCCAAGACAATCTTCCAGCCCGACAACCCGGAGGTCGAGGACGTGGCAAGCCATCCGGTCACCGCAGTCTTTTGAGCGCCCGAAGCCTCCGGGTGCAGGCGCAAGGCGTTGGTGTCGAGCGCCACGAGAGTGCCGGCGCCAAAGGTTTGCCGGTAAAAGTGCGCCGGCATTTTCCAGGTGGGGGAGTACAACGCATAGGCGAGCTGGTACTCGGCTTTGGCGGGTTCGTCGCCGGCGCCGTTGCCCCCATAGTCGTGGTTGCCGAGCACCGCGTACACCGGCAAGCCCCAGCTTCCGTAGAGGTCTTCGTACTTGGTCTTCCATTGCGGGTCGATCACCGAGGTCACACCCGAAGGGTAGAAGTTGTCACCGAGCAGGACGACAAAGTCGACTTTTTCGTGGCTCAGAAAGGTGTGGATGGCGGTGGCGACCAGAGCTTGGTCGGCTTCGCCGGTTCCGGTGTCGCCCACGGCCACGAAACGGACCAGTGGCTGGGGCACGGGTGCGGGTACAGCGCAGGACGAAGCGGAAACCAAGGCCCAGAGCAGGGCCAGGAGTGTCGTTCTGCGCGGGGCAGACATCAGCGTTCCTCCGATTCCTTTTCGGGTCCGAAGACGGCGAACTCAAGGTCAAGCCGCACGGGAAGCTCCCACACGGCGTAGGTGGCGGCGGCGTACCAGGGTGCGGCGGTGTAGCGCAGGCCCACCGACAGCCCAAGGCCGATTCCGGGCTCGTTGGCCCATTCCAGGCGGGCCTCGGTCTCGCCTCCGAGCAAAGCCTGAGGAGTGAACGCGTCACCCACTTTGCTCAGGGTTGCACCGGCCAGAGCGTGCAAAGCCAGGTCGGCACTCCAACCGGCCTCGAAAAACGTCTTCCACGTGACACCCAACGGCATCACCACCTGGGCACCGAGACCCGAAGAGTTGGTGGCCAACTCGAGCCCAAGTTCGGGACGAAAGCCTTGCGGGAGCATCTCGGGGGGGCCCTCGGCCAGCAATTGGATGGCGCCGCTCGTGAGGCCAAACGACGGGGCGTTGTTGTAGGCCAGACCCGCGAAACCCAGCACACCGAGGCGTAGGTCGATCGCGCTCACAGGTGCGGCGACTCCGATGAAGACGGCCACAAGGGCACACAGGGTTCGGTTCATAGGGTGCTCCAGAAGTCGACGAGTTTCTGCGCCAGGTAGTCCCACTGCGCTTCTTTGGTGATGGTGGCGATGCCGTCGCCGCTTTGAACGCCGTAGTCGCCCCACTGCGCGTGGTTGCCGCCCGTGAGCTTGAGGAACTGGGTCTGCGTTGGCAGGGCGGTGTTAGCCGAAGTGAACTTGTCGCTGGTGGCCAAGCCGTCCTGGTCGCCGTGGATCGAGATCACGGGTCCGGTCCAGTCGCTCAGAGGGGTGCTGTCGGCAGGGTAGCTTGCCAGCAAGACGAGGCCCTTGAACGCCGTCGGGTGGTCGAAGACGGTCCAGGCCGCCGTGGTGCCCCCAAGCGAATGCCCGCCGGCCACCCAGTCGCCCTGCAGTCGCTGGGCGAGCTCGTAACCCTTGCCGATCTGCGTGATGGCGAGGTTGAGCGTCACCTTGGCGATGACCACGCGGTAGCCCCGGCCGGCAAACACGCCCAAACTGGCGACGTACGCGTGCGGGTCGACCAACCCGCCAGGCCAAAACATCAGGCCGATGGGGCTGGCCAGCGCGCCCGTGGGCCGCAGCTCGATGTAGTCGGCGTAGTCGGTGACGGTGTAGCCAACCGGGGTGGGATACGGGGACGGAAGGTAACTGCAACTGGTAAGAGCCAGCAAAGCCAGCACAAGGAAACTGAGGGGGGCTTTCATCGCTCCAAGATACGGACAATCTCGCTGACAAGGAAGTCCAGGCCCAGGCTGGCATCGACCACGTGGCGGGCCCAGCGCAGGTACAGCGCTTGGCGCTCGGCGAACAGCTCGTCGAGACTCTGGCCGGGCGCCCGCACAATGGCACGGGTGTCGGCATTGGGAATGCGCCGACGGACGGTCGCCAGCGGCAAGTCAAGAAAGACCACCGAACCGAGCCGCGTCAGGTGCTCCATGGCGGGGGTGCTGTAGACGGCGCTTCCTCCGGTTGAGATCACCGCGCGCGGGGCACTGCAACCGAGCAGGGCCTTTTCTTCACGCTCGAGGAACCCAACGGCTCCGTGCCTGTCGAGCACCTCTTGCGGACGGCAGTGCTCCTGATGCGCAATCAGGTCATCGGTATCGACAAAGTCGAGGCCCAGGCGGCGAGCCAGGGCTCTGCCGACGGTGCTCTTGCCCGCCCCCGGCATGCCGATCAGAACAATGGACTCGCTCACTTCGCCGCGTCGACCTTGGTCAGGTGGTAGAGCCTCGACCCGAAGTCGCCGACCAGTCGCACCTTTTCGTTGAAGCCGGTGCCGGTGAACTGCGGCGAAGGCCGGAAGCCCGCGTGCATCAGCTCGTCGCCACGCGCGGTGACGGTGTCGGTGCCGAGCGCGTACAAGTAGTTGTCGGCCAGCACGTTGTGGATCACGCCGTTGGCCTTGATCGGAATCGGTGCCACCTGGCCAATCAGATCGCCCAGCGTGCGGAGGTTGAGGTACTGGGTACGGGTCTGCAGCAGGTAGTCGGACGCCGCATCGAGACCCGTGAGTCGCAGCGTTTCGTGGCCGCCGTTGGCCGGTTGCAGGCGCTGATAGTAGCCGACGAGGGCCTCGCTCTGGTCGGGACTGACCACCATCCACAGGCACACGTTGTTCTCGAAGGGCGAGAGCAAACGGTGAAAGGTGCCAAACTGCAGGGTTTGGCGGTGCCGCTTGTAGTAGGCAACCTGCTTTTCGATCACTTGCAGTTCAAAGCTGGGCAGCTTGGTCAGGTCGAGCTCGTAACCCAGGAGGCCGAAGGCCGCCACGTGAAAGCGCGTCTCGAGCGGCGTGGTACGGAGCACCTGGTGACTGGGCGCGCCGCTGACGTGGGCCCCCATCGTGCTGGGCGGGAACACGTAGCTGGTGCCCCACTGGATTCCCTGGCGCTCCACGGCGTCGGTGTCGTCGCTGGTCCAGGTTTGCGGCATGTACGCGAGCATCCCGAGGTCGAACCGGTTGCCCCCGCTGGAGCAGCTTTCGAACAACACGTCGGGGAAGGCTTCGACGAGCCGCTGCAGCAGCGCGTACAAGCCCAAAACGTTGCGGTGCAACACTTCTTTCTGCTGGCTGGCGGGCAGCCACGAACTGTAGACGTCGCTGAAGTTGCGGTTGTGGTCCCACTTGACGTAGCTGACGCGAGCGCGCTGGAACACGCCGCCCAGGATGCCAAACAGGTAGTCTTGCACCGCCGGATTGCCGAGGTCGAGGAGCAGTTGGTGGCGACCCAGCGACGGTTCGCGGCCGGGCAGTTGCAGGGCCCATTCGGGGTGGGCGCGGTACAGGTCGCTGTCGATGCTGACCATCTCGGGTTCGACCCACAGGCCGAACTCGAGGCCGGTCTTGTGGATCTTGTCGGCCAGACCTTCCAGCCCCTTGGGGAGCTTCTTCTTGTGTTCGAACCAGTCGCCCAGGCTGGTGGTGTCGTTGTCGCGCTTGCCAAACCAGCCGTCGTCGAGCACGAACAGTTCGATGCCAAGTTTTGCCGCCTCCTTGGCGAGCGAGACGAGCTTGGCCTCGCTGAAGTCGAAGTAGGTGGCCTCCCAGTTGTTGATGAGAACGGGCCGGGCCACCCCCTGCCAGCGTTTGGCAACCAAATGGTTCTGCACCAGCGCGTGGAAGTTGCGGCTCATCCCGCCCAGGCCTTCGGCGCTGAAGGTCATCACCGCTTCGGGGCTTTGGAAGCTTTCGCCGGGGGCGAGCGTCCAGCCGAAGCCGTGGGGGCTGAGCCCCAGCAGCACGCGGGTGAGGTTGTGGGGGCTGACTTCGGCCGTGGCCCGGTGGTTGCCGCTGTAAACCAGCGCAAAACCGAAGGCCTCACCGTGCGTTTCGGTGGCCGCGGGGCTGACGAGGGCCACAAACGGGCTGTGGTCGGCGCTGCTGACGCCCTTCTTGCTGTCCACTCCCTGAAGCCCGGGGGACAGACCTCGGCGGTGGGGCGTGCGTTCGGCAATCCACTTGCCGTCGAGGGTGACGAGCTCAAAGTGGGCGTGACTGAAGTCGTGCTGCAGACTGGCCAAGGCCTCGATCTTGAGGTCGGCGCCACCGGTGTTCACGACGCGCGCCGAACGGGCCACGACGTCGGCAGCTTCGAACACGCTCCAACAGAGAACGAGTTGCAAGCCGCAGTGGCGATCCTCGAGGGTAATTTCCAGCGTTTCAACGTGGTCGCCAAACGTCGAGGGGAGGCCGGCCAAGGCGGGCTTGGAGGCCAAGAGGCGGTGGCTGGCGTAGCGGGGGTCGTGCGTCGAGGTGCCAGCCAAGGTCGAGGTGCCAGCCAAGGTTGAGGCTCCACCAAACGTGAACTGGGCCGGAGGCTCGCGGTAGTCGCCCTTCCCACTCCCCGACCACTCCAGGGGAATCGCGTCGAGGTTGAACCCGGGGTGCTTCGGGCTGTAGTCGGTCGAACTGCCCCACGAGGTGGCAAAGCTTTGCACCAGCGAGGCAAAGTCCGGCCGGTCGGCCAAACGCTGGCCGTAGTGCAGTTGTTGCAGATGGCCAGTGACGGTCACGCGGAAGATCAGACTGGTGCGCGCGGTCTGCAGGTGGAACTCGGGGCCGGAAGCAAGCGGATGAACATGGATCATGGTTTCTCCTTGCGGACGTTTAGGGTCAGCGACTGGGTTCCGGTCTGCACGCCCGACGCGGTCAAAGCAAGCAGGTGGCGTGTTCCGGCGCCGAGGTCGGCCGCACGGGTTCGCACCCAAACCGCGCAAACACCGCCAATCAGGGCCACGGTGGTGGGCCCCAAGATTTCGCCGGGACCAGTGAGCGTCAAGGTCACCACTTCGCTCGAGTAGGTGAGCACCTGCTCGTGGGTGTCGAGGTGGCGCAGGACGACGCGGGTGACGTCGTAGGTTTCGCGTTCGACCAAGTGCGTCGCGTCGGCCTTCACCTCGAGGCGGGCCGACTGCGACGGCCCCTTGTCGGTGCGGGCGACCACCTCGCCGTTTTGGAGGGCCTCGAAGGTGTACACCAGCGAGGTCTGACCCCACTGCCCTACGTAGCGCACGAACAGCGCGGTGAGCCTGGGCAGGCTGAAGCCATGCAACATCAGGAAGCCGGCCCGCAGCTGGGCCGTAAGCGGCAACGCTTTGTCTCCGTGACGGACGATGGCGCGGAACAGCCTCTTGAGCATTCGCGACGCCAGCGGCGTCAACCCTTCTTTGGTGACTAGCTGCTCGCCGACAAAATCGTCGATCACCACCGGCGGATGCGGCAAGTCAGGCCAGTTTTTCCGGTCCGGGAGAAACTCGGCCAGCACCTCGCCGTTGAGGCTCAGCCGTACCCGGTCGGCGTTGGTGAAGGCCAGCACCTGCCCCAGCATGCCGCCGTCGCGGTCGCCGGGAATCATGGCCGTGGCCAGCTCGAGCACGGGCACTTCGCTCTGTTGGCTGGCGTAGGCCGCCGCGGCGAGCTTGGGCAGGCGGAAGATGTCGCTCACGCCGTGGTAGCAGATGTGGTCACCCGAGCCGAAGTCGCGGTGGGTGTTGTAGTCGAACGCGCACCAACCAATGGCGCCCGAGCGCTGCGGATGCGCGTAGGCGGCCTGAAGCACCCGCAGGTGACGAAGGGCGTGCTCGATCCGGCGGCTTTCGGTGTCAAAGCTCTTGGTGGGGAACATGTGGCCGTTGTGCTCGGTGACCAGGAACGGGGCCTTGCGGGGCAAAACTTTCTTCGGGTCGAGGAGCGCTTGGTTGGTGCCCTTGTGCACAAAGTCATTGTAGGTATAGACATCCTCGAACAGGGCGCTCTTTTCGAAGTTGCGAACCCCGCCGGTTTGCCGGGTGGGGTCGAGCTGGTGAGCGAGCGCGTTGGTGCGGCGGTAGAACTCGTCGCTGTCGGGGCTCTCGTTGATGCGCACGCCCCACAGGATGACCGAAGGGCGGTTGCGGTCCCGGACAATCATGTCGCGCACGTCTTGCAGCGACTGCTCCTGCCAGGCCAGATCGCCGATGTGCTGCCAACCAGGAATCTCCTCGAACACCAAGAGGCCGATCTCGTCGCAGCGGTCCAAAAAGTGCCGGCTCTGCGGGTAGTGGCTGGTGCGCACCAGGTTCACACCGAGTTCGAACTTCAGCAGGTCTGCGTCGCGGGCCTGGGCCGAGCGCGGCATGGCGTACCCCACGTGGGGCCACGCCTGGTGGCGGTTGAGCCCGCGCAGCTTGAGAGGTTTGCCGTTGAGCAAGAAGCCCTCGGGCGTGAAGCGGGCCTCGCGGAAACCGAAGGTGACCTGAGCCGCGTGGGGCCGGGCGCTGACGCCTTCCACTTTCAGCTGGTACAGCGCGGGAGTCTCGGGCGACCAGAGCTGCACACCTTCGGGGTACAGCGCGCAGACGGCGACTTGCCCGGCGCCGGAGCCGAACTCGAAGTGAAACGGGCGCGTGAGCACGACTTCGGAGCCCTTCGAAAGAGTCAGCACCAGATCGACGGCGCGGGGACGGGCAAGCTCACCGGAGAGGGGACCGACGAAGTTCAGTTCCACTTCCAGGTGCGGTTGGAGCTCTGGCGTGCCGGGCAAGACGTCGAGGGTCTTCACAAAGGTGTCGACCAGGTGGAAGGGCTCGACCCACTCCAGCTGCACCTCTCGGTAGATGCCGGCGAAAGTGAGGTAGTCGACCACGTAGCCAAAGGGGGGAATGCGCTTGTCCTCGTGCCCGTCGACCAGCACCTCGACGACATTCTCTTGCCCGGCAACGAGTTGGTCGGTGAGGTCGAAGGTGAACGGGGTATAGCCGCCCAAGTGTTCCCCCACCAGGGTGAGCGGTCCGACGGAGGCCGAGGCCGGTCCCACGCGAACCTCCGCCCGTGCCATGACGCCCTCGAAGTGGATCAGGGTTCGCAGGCCGGGGCGCAGCGCGTCGGGCGGGAGGATCTTGCGGTAGCGGCTGACAAAGTGGAACTCGGTCTCGCTGAAGTTGTTGAGCGGCAGGTCGGTGGTGGAATGCGGCAGGTCGACCAGATCGCAGGCGTCACCAACAGGGTCGCGGAACCACTGCCAGCCGAAGTTGAGGGGTGTGCTGTTCATGAGTGTTGGTAGATCTCCTTGACGATGTCGGCGATGTCGGGGTCTTCGATGGCGAGGTCTTTCACCTCGCGCTCCTGCACCACGCGGGCGATCAGGTCGCCGGACCGGATCCCTTCGCGGGGGAAGCGCAGCACGAGGCGGTCGGGGGTCTCTTCGGCGGTGACGCCTTCGGGCAGCCCGGTGAGCGGTGCGCCGCCGGGTCGTCCCAGGTCAAAACTGATGCGTCGTATGCGGCCGTAGCGGTCGCGCAAATCGTTCTGGCTACCGTCGAAAGCCTGCTTGCCGTCGTCGATGACAATGATGCGCCCGCAGATCTGCTCAATATCGCCCAGGTCGTGCGTGGTGAGGAAGATGGTGGTTCCCCGGTTCTTGTTCACGTCCTTGATGGCTTCGCGCAGGCGTTCCTTCACCACGAGGTCGAGGCCGATGGTGGGTTCGTCGAGGAACAGGATTTTGGGGTCGTGGAGCAGGCTGGCGGCAAAATCGGCACGCATCCTCTGGCCCAGACTCAAGTTGCGCACCGGCGTCAGGTAGAACTCGTCGAGCTCGAGGATTTTCTTGAACCACGCGAGGTTCTCGTCGAAGCGGGCCTGGGGCACCTGGTAGAGCCGCCGCAGAATGCCCAGGCTCTCGCTCACGGGCAGGTCCCACCACAGCTGCGTGCGCTGGCCGAACACCACACCGATGTTTTGGGCGTTCTTCTGGCGGTTCTTGTGCGCCTCGGCCCCGAACACCCGGCATTGGCCCGACGTGGGGTGCAGAATCCCGGTCATCATTTTGATGGTGGTGCTCTTGCCGGCGCCGTTGACCCCGATAAAGCCGATGGACTCGCCACCGGCGATGCTCAGGCTCAGGTCGTCCACCGCGCGTTTGACGGTGTATTCCCGGCTGAAGAGCGTCTTGAACGCGCCGCCGAGGCCCTCGTGCTTTTTGGGAGTGCGGAACTCCTTGGTCAGATGCTCCAGCTCGATCACAGCGCCCTCCTCACGGTCAACTTAGGTCCCGGTCCCGGTGTAGCGGCGCAGACCGATGCGGAACAGAACGAAGCCAAAACCAACGAACGCCGCCGACAACAGCGCCATGCCGACGGGAACCCACGTCTTGCTCACGACGTCAAAGCCCAGCGCCGCCGATAGCGCCGCCGTGTCGCGCAAAAACCAGGCCATGGGCACGTAACTCACGACGGCGAAAGGAAGCACGAACAGCAGGAAGTTCTTCAGCCACACGTTCTTGTAGATGTCGAGCGGGTACTTGGTGAAGCTGTTGACCTCGTAGGCCACCTGCATCAGCTCGCCGCTCGACACCGTCCAGAAGGCCACCGCCGCCGCCGCCAGCTTGATGCCGAAGTACAGCGCCAAGCCGCAGACCAGGAACACCAGCAGCATGCCCAGTTCGGCGGGCCCGAGAGCCAGCCCCAATCGCAGCCAGGCGTAAGCGAACAGCAGGAACCCGACCAGCAGTTCGCCAAAGCCGTCGAACTGCACGCGCTCCATGATGATGTGCTGGATGATGCCGATAGGCCGCAGCAGGTAGTGGGTGAAGCTGCCGTCGCGGATACGCCACCACCCCACCAGCCAGATGTTGTCGTTGTAGATGTGGTCGATGCCGCGCACCACCTGGCTCCAGCCGTAGAACAGCAGCATCTCGTCGAAGCTCCAGCCGCCCACCGCCTTGATCTGCGTGAACACCGCGAACAACACGAGGAAGGACCCAATCTGCTGGATGCTCAGCGCGATGACGCCGATGAGGAAGTCGAGCTTGTACTCGACGAGGGCCTTCACCTGCTGGCTGAGGAACGCCGCGTAGATAGAAAAGAACCGGCGCATCAGCCCCCCTGAATCGTGACGCGTTTGAGCGCCCGACCCCAGGTGAGCCAAACCACGAGTGCCATCGCGAGCACCCAGAACGCCTGCATGCCGAGGTGCCAGGCGATTTCGGTGGGGGTGCTGAGCATGCCGGTGGCAATAGCCGACGGCACGTAGTACAGCGAGGGGAACGGCGTGGCGTAGGCCACGTACCCAAGGCCCGTCAGCAAGCCCTTCGTCAGTTCCTCGGGTAAGAACGGCACCGGGAAGTTGCCGCTGGGCGCGTTCGCCAACTGGAACAGCAGGTTGAACGCGATCACCTGCCCCGAGAACAGCGCGATGGCCTGGTCCTTGAACAGGAACAACCCCCAGTAGTTGGTGATCCAGAAGGCCACCAGCCCGAGCAAAAAGGCCACGAGAAGGGCCAGCACGTAGGTGAGGGCCAAGCTGAGCACCGTGAGCGCCACCGTCGTCAGGCTGACCGAGGCGATGGGCACCAAAAACGCGACGATGACCACGAAGGGCACCAGCGCGAGCAGGTTGCCCACCGTGAAGCCCACCTGTTGGGCCACCTGCTCGCCGAAAAAGCTGTAGGGGCGCACCAGGTGCATGGCGATGGCGCCGTCCTTGATGGTGCCGCCCACGTTGCCGTCGATGCCGCAGGCCGTGAGGCGGCCGAAGATCATGCCCAGCGCGACATAGCTGAGGTACTGGCCCAGGCTGATGGTGCCCAGCGTGCCGCCATTCCCCCCGAACACCGCGCTCCACAAAAAGTACTGGATGAGCAGGAGCACCAGATCGTTGATCATGAAGATCAGAACACGGACCCGGTAGGTCCACATCACCTGGATGTTGAGAGGAATGAAGCCGAGGTAGCGGTCGAGGCGCGCGAACATGCGCCCTAATTGTAACCCTTGGGGTTCTGGCTTTGCCAGCGCCACGCGTCAGCGCACATGGCGTCGAGGCCGCGGGTGGCCTTCCAGCCAAGTTCACGCTCGGCGAGGCTGGGGTCGGCGTAGCTGGCCGCCACGTCGCCGGGCCTTCGGGGTACCACTTCGTAGGGCACTTTTTTGCCGCTGGCCTTTTCGAAGGCCTTCACGACGTCGAGCACGCTGCTGGGGTTGCCAGTGCCAAGGTTATACGCGACAGCCCCTGGCCTGGTCGCGAGCTTCTCGACGGCCTTGAGGTGGCCTTGCGCCAGGTCGACGACGTGGATGTAGTCGCGCAGGCCGGTGCCGTCGGGCGTCGGGTAGTCGTTGCCGTACACCTTGAGCTGTGCGCGCATTCCCACGGCCACTTGGCTGACAAACGGCAGCAGGTTGGCCGGCACGCCCAGCGGATCCTCGCCGATTTTGCCCGACGGGTGCGCTCCCACCGGGTTGAAGTACCGCAGCAGGATGACGTTCCAAGGGTTGGGATCCTTGGCGAGCACGTCGGCATGGGCTGCGTCACGCAGAATCTGCTCCATCATCACCTTGGTCCAGCCGTAGGGGTTGGTGGCAGCTGTCGGCAGATCCTCGGCGAAGGGCGGGTTGGGATTCTCGCCGTACACGGTGGCCGACGAGCTGAACACGATGTTTTTGACCCCGGCGGCGGCCATCGCCTCGCAGAGCACAATGGTGCCGGCGATGTTGTTGTGGTAGTAGCGCAGCGGCTGGGCCACCGACTCGCCCACCGCCTTGAGCGCCGCGAAATGAATCACAGCGTCGATCTTGTGGGCGGCGAACACTTTGTCGAGGCCCGGACGGTCGAGCAGATCGACGCGGTGGAAGGTCAGCGCCTTGCCGGTGATTTCGCGCACCCGGTCGAGAGCGATGGTCTTGCTGTTCACGAGGTTGTCGACGACCACCACCTGATGGCCCGCGTTCAGCAGTTCCACGCAGGTGTGGCTTCCGATGTAGCCGGCCCCGCCGGCAACGAGAATGGTCATAGAAACTCCTTACAGTTTGGCCTCGCCAGCGCGGTCGGGGCGTACGCTCAGCCGGTGCACCGACCCGGGGCCGAACACCGCCTCCATCGTTTTCGCATAGTCCGCGGCCCGCTTCAAGGGAATATAGGCCTGGATGGTGCCGGCAAACCCGCCACCGTGGACGCGTACCGCCCCGACGCCTTGCGGGTTGTCGTGGCTCAAGAAGCGGCGCGTGAGGGCCAGGCCCAGAGGAATCGCCTGGTCGCGGATGGCGCCGTGGGGGATGACGTTCTGCAGGAACTCGGCGCTCGAGGCCCCCGACGCGTCGACCAGTGCCAGGTAGTCCTCGAACCGCCCCGCCTCGATCGCCTTCACCATGTGCTCGACACGGAGGTTTTCTTCCAAGAAGTGCATCGCCCGCAGCACGGCCCGGTCGCCCACGCGGGCCCGCAGTCCGGCCACCTCGGCCCAGAACTTCGCGGGATCGACCTCGCGCAGAACCGACTTGCCGAAGCAGGCCGCCACAGCGTTCATTTCACTGCGGATGGCGGCGTAGTCGGGAGTCAGGTCGGCGTGGTTGCCCTTGGTGTCGACAATGCACAGCGCGTACCCGTGGGCCTCCCAGTCGAGGGCCAGTTGCCGGATCACGGGCTGGGACGGTGAGGCGAAGTCGATGGTGACCAGGCCGCCCACCGAGCTCGCCATCTGGTCCATCAGGCCGCACGGTTTGCCAAAGTGCAGGTTCTCAGCCTCCTGCCCGATGACGCCCAGCGTCACCGCGTCGACCTTGCCGTCGTTGTACAGGGCGCTGAGAATGGTGCCGGTGAGGACTTCGAAGGCGGCCGAACTCGACAGTCCCGAGCCCTGGAGCACGCTGCTTTCGACACAGGCACGGAAGCCACCCACTTTCAGACCCCGTTTGACGAACGCGGCGGCCACACCACGGAGCAAGGCTTCCGTCTTGCCCGTCTCGGCGGGTTGTGGCTCAAGCGAATCGAGGGCCACGCGGAATGGGGCGTCCCAGCCGGCGGAGCGCAGTTCGATCACGCCTTCGGCACGCTGAACGACGGCGGCGGCCTCGAGGTCGATGGCGGCGGCGAGGACCCGGCCGTTGTTGTGGTCGGTGTGGTTGCCCCCCAGTTCGGTACGGCCGGGCGCGGTAAAGGCCCGCAGGCCGGTGGTGTTGCCGTACACTTCGCCGAAGCGTTTGGTCAGGCGTGCGAAAACAGCGGCGCGTTCGCTTTTCATGAGGCGGCTCCCGGGGTAAGGACAGTTTCGACGCCGAGTGCCGTCTCGGCGCAGGCCCGGAGGCGCTCGGCGGCCTGCTCGGCGGTGATGTCGCGCTGGGGTTGAGCCAGCATCTCGTAACCCACCATGAACTTGCGCACGGTGGCCGAACGCAGCAGCGGCGGCAAAAAGTGCAGGTGCAGCTGCCAGTGGTCGTGCGCCTGCCCGTCGGTGGGGCGCTGGTGCAGGCCCATGGTGTACGGAAAACTCACCTGGAACAGGTTGTCGTAACGGCGCGTCATGCGGCCCAGCGCATCGGCCAGCCCAGCACGCTCGGCGCGGGTCAGTTCGGCCACGTCGCGGCGATGAGTTTTGGGGAGCAGCATGGTTTCGAAGGGCCACACCGCCCAGTACGGCACCAC
Source organism: Spirochaetales bacterium (assembly GCA_037142615.1). Taxonomy (GTDB): domain Bacteria; phylum Spirochaetota; class Spirochaetia; order JABEVK01; family JABEVK01; genus JAIFLN01. The sequence goes on from JBAXAI010000012.1 coordinate 48,150, forward strand.
GGCCACCCAGGTGTCGTTTTCGAACAGCACGCGTTCCTTTTCTTTGAGCTCGAGCTTCAGGTAATCGAGCAGCAAGACGCTGCCCTTGTCTTTCAACCACTTGGCCTGCTGTTCGCCTTCGCGGGCTGGCAGGTCGGGCACCGTGCGCTGGGCCCAGATCTGCCCGTGCGGGTGCGGCATCGACGAGCCCATGATTTCGCCCCGGTTCTCGAAAATCTGCACCGAGTTGATTTCGGGGCGACCACCGAGGTCGAGGTACTGGGCCGCCCACTCGTCGACCACCTTGGTGAGGCCCTCGTTGGTCATGCGAGCCAAGGTGAGGTTGTGTTCGGGGCTGAAGCACACGACACGGCACAAGCCCGCTTCGGCTTCGGCCACGAGCAAACCGCCTTCGTTGCGCGCCCCGGTCGGAACGTCGGTCAGCAGCGCCGAGAAGTCATTGGTGAAACTGAACACGTCGGTGTAGGCGGGATTCACGTCGCCGGTGACCCGCTTGTTGCCGGGGCACAAATAGCAATTGGGATCGTGCTTGGGCATGTTGGTGGGCGGCACAGCCTCGACCTTGCCCTGCCAGGGCCGCTTGGTGCGGTGCGGCGACACCAGTACGGTCTCACCCGTCAGCGGGTTAAATCGGCGGTGCGGAACGTCATTCCAATCCATAAAGTCTCCTGTTTCGCGACGATGTACACGTGTACATTACGGTCAAAAGACGAGACTGTCAAGTCAATCAGGCATGCGACGGTTTTTTCTGTTACAATGCGCAACGACAGGAGTTCTCATGGACATTAAAATGTGGGGCAAGGCCCTGAGTATCATCCCTGCGGTGACAAAGGACGAGTGGAACGCCCTCGACTTCGTAGCCAAGTGGCTGATTGCCACCCGCGCGGCCGTCCTGCTGATGACTTTTTTGTCGGCGGCGCTCGCCGGACTGTTCGCTGCCCGCGACGGCGGCTTCGAGTTTCTGCCGTGGCTGGCGGTCGCGCTGGGGCTGATTCTGGCCCATGCGACCAACAACATTGTGAACGACTACACCGACTTTGTGCGTGGCGTCGACACCGACAACTACTTCCGACGGCAGTACGGGCCGCAGCCGGTGGCCGAAGGCCTGCTGACCAAGGGCCAAACCCTGCGCTGGGCCATCACCACGGGCGTGATCGCCTTGGCCATTGGCTTGGGCCTGTCGTGGTGGCGGGGCTGGGATCCGGTCGTCCTGTATTTGCTGTTCGGCGGCGTGTTCCTGGTGCTGGCCTACACGTGGCCGCTCAAACAACTCGCGCTCGGTGAAGTGTCGGTCATCCTGGCGTGGGGCCCGCTGATGATCGGTGGCGGCTACTACACGCTCACCGGCCACTGGGACTGGAACGTGGTGCTCGCGGGTCTGCCCTACGCGCTGGGCGTGACCACCGTCATCTTCGGCAAGCACATCGACAAACTCGAAATCGACAAGGCCAAGAAGATCCACACGCTGCCGGTGCTCATCGGCGAAAAGGCCTCGCGCTGGGCGGTCATCGCGATGATGTTGCTGCCCTACCTGCTGGTGGGTGGCCTGATCGCGACCAAGTACTTCACCCCGGTGATGGCGCTCGTGGTGCTCGCCATTCCGTCGTCGCTCAAGACCATCCAACTCTTCCTCAAACCACGACCGGCGGAGCGTCCCGAGTGGATGGCCGAGGGCAATGGTGGCTGGCCGTTGTTCTTTGCGCCGATCGGGTTTATCAACAACCGGGCCTTTGGCCTGTGGTTCCTGCTGGGACTGATTGTCGATGTCGCTTTGCGGGTGATTCCAGCCACCAGCGGCTTCTGGCGGTAGAGCCGGTGGACCTCGAAACCCTGTATCAACCGATTGCCAGCGAGTTGGACGCCGTCAAGGTCGGTCTGAGTGCCTTGGCCAACACGTTCCACTACGGGCACACCAACACCATCCTGGAGCATTTCTTCCAGCGTCCGGGCAAGCTCTTGAGGCCGGCACTGGTGCTCCTGTCGGCGAAGGCCCTGGTGGATCCCCTGCCCGCTCCGCTGCGCGAACGGCTGGTGCAAACCGCCTTGGGGGTCGAACTGCTGCACGATGCGAGCTTGGTGCACGACGACGTGCTCGACAGTGACACCGAGCGCCGGGGGCAGGCCACGCTCAATGGGGCTTGGGGCAACAAGATCGCGGTGCTGGCGGGCGACGTCATCTACTCGCGCGGGTTCGGGCTTTTTACGCAGGCCTTGCCACAGCCGCTTTTGGCCGACGTGATCCGCCTGAACGAGCAGATGTGCTCGGCCGAGATCGAACAGGCCCGGACGCTCGGAAGCCCGCTCGACCGGGAAACCTATTTCCGCATCATCGAGGGCAAGACCGCCGCGTTCATGAGCGTTTGCTGCCACCTGGGTGCGTCGGTGGCCGCTGAGGTGAACCCGAACTACTTGCCGCATGCCTTCACCCTGCGCCGTTTCGGGCTGGCCTTCGGCCTGGCGTATCAACTCTTTGACGACCACGCCGATGGCGACCTGAACTGTCCGGGCCTCGACGGCGTGACCGAGGGCCGCCGCCATCTGGCGAAAGCGGTCGATCTGGTAAGTTCGTTACCACCAAGCCCCGCAAGCTTGGAACTCTCTCATCTTTGCTCATTCCTCCAGGAACAAAACTCGTAATTCATTTGACAGCGGGTCCTTTCGGGTAGTTAATGGAAATTAACGGAGGATTTATGTCAGATTTAAAGTATCCCGAGGATAAGAAGCTGGGTCCCCAGTTTTCCAGCTTGATGATCGACGAAGTTCCCAACTACGGCAACCGTTTCCAGTACTCGCTGGGGTTTCTGGCGGCCATCGCGTTCACCATGCTTATTGTCACTGGCGTGATCGAAGTGTTCTTCGGCGCCGACTGGTGGCTGACCAACAGCGTGGGTATTTTCTTCCGCAGCATTCACCTTTGGGCCACGCAGGCCTTTGTGGTGTTCATCATTCTTCACCTTGTCGTGGTGTTCTGTACCATGGGCTACCGTGGCAAACGCAAGATCACCTGGGTGCTCGGTGTGTTGATGTTCCTGTTCGCCTTGATTGAGACCGAAATGGGCTACGCCCTCCGTGGCGACTTCTCGGCCCAGTGGCGCGCGCTGCAGGGCGCTGACTTCTTCAACGGCTCCGGCCTGGGTCTTTGGATCAACCCGCTCAACGAACTCAAGATCATGGGCACCCACATCATGATCATGCCGCTGATCATCATCACCATTTTGGTGGTGCACTACATGTTGGTCCGCTTCCTGGGTCTTGCCACGCCTCCCAAGCCCGACCATCCGCACCGCATCGAAAAAGCCAACCACACCGTGCTGTTTCTGCGCGGCGGTTTTGTCGCGGTGCTCGTCATTGTGCTCGCTATCCTGCTCCCTTCCCCCTACGTCAAGCCCGTGACGGCGGCCGAAGTCGCCAAGAGTGACCCCAAACTGTTTGCCCGCACGCTGGTGGGTGAATTTGGCCGGCTGGAAAGCCTGGTCGTTCCCGGTCAGGCCGCCGACGTCAAAGAGGCCGATCTGGAAGCGCAAGACCTCACCTCAGGCTATGTCGACAACCTGCACCCCTACACCGACAAAGTGGATGAGGCAACCAAGGCCGCCGACCCCGGCGTTCCCGGCATTGCCTTCGACACACGCGAAGTGTTCGTCAAGCAACCGTGGTCCGGACTGGTCGCTGGCGGACGCCTGACCGACGATTTGGCCACCATCGAAAAGCTCAGCGCTGAAGAACAGGCCAAGCTGGTGGAAGAAGCCGCCGACTATTTCGGCGACAACAAGGGCAACGTGCAGCCGGCGAACAACCTGCTGATCGGTGTGGTCAACAACCTGACCACCCTGGCGACTTCCGGCTACTACGACCAGTACCTCAAGGGTTACGGCAACGCGGGCGACAACACCAAGTTTCTCCGCTTCATGGCCGACCTGGGCGTGCTCGCGCCACTGGCCGACGCGATGGACATCACCACCGAAAAGTGGGGCTTCCTGCGCGAAGAAAAGCCGACCGGCACCGACGGCAAGCCGATGATGGACGTCGCCACGCCCCCCGGAGCTTGGTGGCTGGCCCCGATCGGCGTGCTCAACACCACGGTTCTCGTGGGTGACGACAACGGCGACCGCGACGGAGCCATGATCCTGGGCATTCTGGTGCTGATTCTGGGTGCGGTTCCCTTCATCCCTGGAGTCAACAAGCTGCCCCTGTACCTGAGCCTTTACAAGCTATTCCAGCGCAAACCCAAGGCTGCGAAGTAGCACCAACTTGACCTGAACACGTGTTCACGCCATGCTGGCAACATGCCTACCCGTCAGGATGTTGCCAGCAAAGCCGGCGTGAGCGGCGCCACCGTCAGCCGGGTGTACAACTCGCCTGGCCTGGTTGACGCCGCCACCCGTGAACGCGTGCGGGCTGCCGCTGCCGCGTTGGGCTTTGTCCCCGACCGCCATGCGGCTGCCTTGCGGCGCAAAACCAGCACCACCCTGCTTCTTGTCGAAATCGAGGACTCCGAGGCCTACCGGTGGCCAGGTCAGCGTGCGTACCAGAGCCTGTACGGCGAGATCATCCGTGGGCTGGTGCATCACCTTCAGACGACCCCGTGGCACCTCGAGCTTGTCAACTTACCTTCATCACGCGACCTCCCTTCGTTGGTGGCGGGCCCCGAGTTTGCGGGGATTCTGGGGTTTGACGTGGTCACCCAGGCGGTGGCCGACGAACTGGCGAAGCTGGGGAAGCCGGTGGTCTGCGCCCACCATGGCGATCATCTGACCGGTGTCAGTACCGTGACAACCGACAATTTCGCCGGAGGCGCGCTTCAGGCGCGCTGGCTTCGCGAGCAAGGCCTGGTTGACGTGGCGTACGTCACAGGACTTTCGGACCAGGTCAGGTCGCACTCGTTGCGCCAGCAGGGCTTCGCCTCGGTTCTGCAACCCCTTGAACTGCTCGCCACGGGCGTCGGTCTGCTGGAAGGGAGGCAAGCCGCCCGGAGTCTGGCGCCCCTGGTCAAAACGGGCCGGGTGAGGGCTGCGGCCTGCGTGAACGACCTGACGGCGCTGGGGCTGATCCAGGGCTTGGCCTCGCTGGGCTTGCAGGTTCCGCGCGATGTGGTGGTGCTGGGCTACGACAACCTGGTGGTGACCGATCTGTTCGAGACCCGCTTGCCCACCATTGAGGCCCGGTTGCCCCTCGTGTACGAGCAGGCGCTCGACGTGCTGATCGGTCTGGTGCAGCACCCCGGCGGAGAGACCCACCTCGCCGTGATCCCCGAATTAGCGGGGGTCTGAAACGACCACCCGGTTGCGCCCGGATTCCTTGGCTTCGTAAAGGGCCCGGTCGGCGTGCTCGAGCAGATGGTCTCCACTGGTGTCGGCGAGGGTCATTTCGGCCACGCCGATGCTGACCGTGAAGCGAATCGACTGGCCTTCGTGTTCCACAGCGACGGCGGCGACTTTTTCGCACAGGCGAACGGCGAGCCCTCGCGCATTGGCCAAGTCGGCGCCAGGAAGCAGAACGGCAAACTCCTCGCCGCCCAAACGGCCTGCCACGTCGAAACGGCGTAGGGTGGCGCTAACCAAGTCGGCGAACTGCCGCAGAAGGGTATCGCCCGCGGCGTGGCCGTAGTTGTCGTTCACGCGCTTGAAGTGATCCAGGTCGAGCATCAACAACGACACAGGCTGGTCGGGTTGCCTCTGGAACCGCGAGATTTCGGCCTCGTAGAGGGCCAAAAACGACCGGCGGTTGCAAAGGCCGGTCAGAAAGTCGGTCGCGGCGAGGTCTCTCAGTTCCAGTTCCAAACGTTTATGGCCGGAAATGTCGGTGACGGTGCCGAAGTAGCCCACCAATTCTTCGCCCTCGCGGTCGTCGGTGGCCTGCCCGAGCACCCAGATCGTCGAACCGTCGCGCCGCACCAGGCGAAAATCCTCCGAAAAAGGCCCACCACCGTGAGCGAAGGCAGCCCAGCGTGCCAGCACCCGTTCGCGGTCGTCGTCGTGGATAACCTCGGTCCAGCCGTCGTCCTGAGCCCGGGCTGAGTTCTGGCCCGTGAGCAAGGTCCAGCGGTCGTTGACGTAGTCGCAGCGGCCCTGGAGGTCGGTCCGGAAGATTCCGACAGGGAGGTGCTCGAGCAGGCGCGTCATCATTCCCGGTTGCATAGCCTCATCGTCTTCTTTTTGCTGGAGTTTGACAAGTTCACTCCTGCGCCGAGGCCAAGCGGTACAGCGCCACGCTGGCCGCAACCGAAGCGTTGAGGCTATCGTGCCCCTCGGCCATGGGAAGCACCAAGGGGATGGAACCCTGCAGCCGTTCGGTAGGCGACAACCCTTCGAACTCGTTGCCTACCCACACCGCCAGTTTGCCGGCCCTCGCTGTGCGCCCAGCGGGACTTTCGCGCCACACTTCCAAGGGAAGAGCACCCTCTTCCAGCGCCAAAACGACCGTCGTCCACCCGGCCTGCCCGAAGAGCTTCTGCATCGCAACCAAAGAGTCGGGTAACTGCACGGGCGGGTGGGCGTACACCGCGCCCATCGACACCTTGGCGCAGCGGCGGCTGAAGGGGTCGCACGATTCCCGTCCCACCGCCACCGCATCCCAGCCCAGGGCCAGCGCCGAACGGTAGAGCGCGCCGAGGTTCTCGGGATCGGTGAGCCGTGGGGCCACGGCAAGCCGCCGGGCAGGACCGGCCAAAAAGGCTTCCAGAGTCAGCGGCGCGGGCCGATGGGCCACGGCAATCACGCCCCGATGAAAGGAAAAACCCGCCCACCGGTCCATTTCGGCCTGCGACAGCACCTGAACCGGGCAGCGCCCCGCGGCCAAAACCGTGAACTCGGCGTAGTGTGCCTCGAGGCAGTGAACCGCCTCGGGAACCAACGACGATGCGAGCAAACGGCGGGCCAAGGTGTTTCCTTCGGCCAACGTGAGGCCGGAACGGGTCCACTGCCGTTCGCTGAAGCCCCAGTACGGGGTGGGATCGTCCATGCTAAACGAGAAGCTTCTCGACTTCCTTGATGCAAGCTTCCAGCCGTTCGTAGTAGTCCGGCGAGCTGACGGTGACAAACTTGCGCATGTCAAAGCCAAAATCCTTGTACATCTTCATCAACGCCGTGTGGTTGGTGTCGCGCAGCACTTCACCGGTGTCGCGCATGCCATCGTCGATCCACGGCACGTTGGGCTTGAGCGCCAGCACGAGGTCGTACTTGTTCGGGTCGATGAAACTCTCGAGGCGGCTCGACACCTGCCCCATGAAGAACACACTGAAAAAGCGGGTCACCACCGCGTCGGTGTCGAAAAAGCAGACCTTGCTACTGGTGGCCAGTGCCTGCAGGTCCTGCTCGTACTGGATGTGGGCGATGCGATTGAAGTCTTCGAGCTCAAAGAGCGTCCCGTCGCCCCCCAAAAAGTCTTCCTGGTAGGTGCGGCCGGCCTCTTCGGACCAACTGGTGTAGAACACCTTGGCCAGCTTCTTGGTCAGCGTGGTCTTGCCGCAGCTTTCAGTGCCGGTGATGAGCACACGCTTGGTGAAGAACGGACGCGCGGCGCCGACGATGTAGTCCCAGTACTTGTAAGGATGCTGGCGAATCTCGGTGCTGCTGATGTTCCACTTGCTGCGGTTGGGGTCGAGCAGGCGGTACTCGGCCTCGGGAAACGCCCGTTTGTGATCTTCGGTGTAGCGGGTTTCGCCACCGAACACGAGGTCGATTTTTTTGCCGACGGCTCCGCGGACCAGTTGGGCGTACTCCGTCCAACCGTAGGGCGAAGGCGGAATGTCGGCCTCATCGACCAGGCGGATGCGGATGCCCAGCCCCTTCAACTCTTGCGCCAACCAGCGTCGGCGCAGGGCGCCGTCAACGTAGGCGATTCCCGCGTCACGGCACAGCGCTTCGTCTTCTTCGCGGCGCTCGCTCACCACCACAAAGAGCTCATCGCACAAGGCGTGCGCGCGCAGGATTCCGGTCAGGTGACCACGGTGGGGAGGCAGAAAACGACCGGGAAAGACGCCAACGCTCATGGCGCTACACTACACCACGACGGGTGCCTTGAGAAGGGTTGGAGCAGGACGCCGCGCCCCGATGACGCTCGCGGCCGTCACGCTCAGCAAGATGAGCGCACCACCGGCCAGCGTCCAGCCCGACGGAGCCTCGCCGAGCGCCAGGAACACCCACACGGGGTTGAACAGCGGCTCGATCACGACGAGCAGGCTTCCCGTGGTAGCCGACACCCGCTTGATGCCGTAGCTGAAGAACAGCGCGGCCAGGCCCATCTGCACTACGCCCAAGGCCACGATGAGCCCGATCGAGAGCGGCGTGAACACCGGCAGTGGCTGAAAGGCCGCGATTCCCAGCGTGCCAAAGGCCGCCAAAAATTGCGACAGCAGCATCGAGTGCACCGGGTTACCGTCCTTTTGACGGCGGGTCAGGATGATCATGAACGCGAAGGCCAGCCCCGAGGCCAGCGCGGCCAGGTTGCCCCACAGCGCGCCGGGCCCCAGTTTGTCGGCGAAGAGCAGCACCAGACCAGCCAGCGTGGCCACCAGCGCGACAATTTGTTCCGGGTGAAGCTTTTCGCGCAGAAACCAGATGGCCAGCAGCGCCGTCGGCACTGGCGCCCAGTATTGGATGAGGATGGCATTGGCCGAGGTGGTCATTTTGTTGGCCAACACGAACAGAACCATGCACACGGCGTTCGCGACGGCCGCCAGCACCAGCGTGGGGCTCCAAGCGATCTTCCAGGGGCGGACGACCACGAGCAGGAACAGCCCCGCGATCAGGCTCCGCAGGCCGGCGATCCAAAAAGGGCTCCAGTCGAGCAGCTTGATGAACAGGCCGGCCGTGCTCCAGAAGAACGCGCAGGCGACGAGGGCGAGGGAACCTTTCAGGCCAGCCCCCGCTGCTTCAACAGAGCGCCGATCTGTGGGTCGCGGCCCCGGAAGTTACGGAAGGCCTGCGCCGGTTCGACCGAGTTGCCGATGCTGAGGATGGTCGCCTTGAGCTTGGCTGCCAACTCGGGATCGAACAGGTCGCCCTTCTCCTCGAAGGCGGCGAACACGTCGGCTTCGAGCACTTCTGCCCACATGTACACGTAGTACCCGGCCGCGTAGCCTTCGCCCGTGAACAGGTGCTGAAAGTGCGGCAGGCGGTGGCGCAAGCCGATCTCGTCGGGCACACCCAGCCGCTTGGATTCCTCGCGCTCAAAGGTGGCGGCGTCGAAGCCCGCCGCATCGGGCAAACTGTGAAGCGCCATGTCGAGCAGGGCTGGTCCCAGGTACTGCACGGTTTCCCAGCCCATATTGAAGGTGCGGGCCTTGCGGATCTTCTTGACCAGAGCGGGAGGGATGCTGGCTCCGGTCTTCACATGCTTGGCGAACTTGGCCAGCACCTCGGGCGCGAGAGCCCAGTGCTCATTGAGTTGGCTGGGCAGCTCGACGAAGTCCTGCAGAACGTTGGTGCCGCTCAGGCCCTCATATTTCACGCGGCTGAGCAGGCCGTGGAGGCCGTGGCCGAACTCGTGGAACAGCGTCTCGACGTCGTCGAAGCTGAGCAAGACGGGCTCGCCGGGTTTGCCGTGATTAAAGTTGTTGTTGTTGCTCACGATGGGCACCACGCCCTCGCTCTGCTCGCGGTAGTTGCTCATCCACGCGCCGGAATGCTTGCCGGTGCGGGAATAGTTGTCGCTGATGAAAATGCCCTGCAGGCTGCCATCGGCGTTGCGCACCTCGAACAGGCGGGCGTCGGGGTGGTACAGCGCTGCCTTGCCGGTCACCTCGGCAAACTCGACCTGGTACAGGCGGCTGGCCGTGTGGAACATCGCCTGCAGCATGTTGTCGAGCACGAAGTAGGGCTTGATTTCGCCGTCGTCGAGTTGGTAGTCACGCACGCGCACCTTTTCCGCGTAGTAGCGCCAGTCCCAGGCCTCAAGAGCGGTCAGACCATCGGCCTTGGCCACCGAGAGCAGCAACTGATATTCCTCGCGGGATCGCTTCAGCGCGGCCGGCCACACCTGCTCGAGCAGGCCCGCGACGTTGGCGGGGGTCTTGGCCATGCGGCTCACCAGAGCGTAGTCGGCGTAGCTTTTGTACCCGTGGATGTGGGCCATCTCGGTGCGCAGCGCCAAGATTTCGGCAATCAGCGGCTTGGTGTCGCGCTCGGGGTGCATTTCGCCCCGGGCCGAAAACTGGTCGTACACCTTTTTGCGCAGATCGCGGCGGCTCGAGCGGGTCAAAAAGGGCTCGACAAAGGAACGGCTGGTGGTGAGGGCCCACTTTCCGGGGTGGTCGTGTTCCTTGGCGCACTCGGCGGCGGCCTCGATCAGGTCTTCGGGGAGCCCGGCGAGGTCAGCCTTGCTGTCGAGCACGATGAGCGTCGAATCCTCGTCGGCGAGCACGTACTGCCCAAAGGTGGTGCATTTTTGCGACAACTGTTCGACCAGTTCGGCGAGGCGGGCCTTTTTGGCGGCGTCAAGCTTGGCACCCGCGAGCACGAAGTCGAGGTGGATCCGCTCGGTCAGGCGAATCTGCACAGGGTCGAGACCGCCGGAGTGGCGTGTGCTGTGCACCGCATCGACGCGGGCGAACAGGGCCGCATCGAGGTAGAACTTTTGCTGGTAGACAGCCAGCTTCGGACTGTATTCCATTTCGATGGCTTGCAGGGCCTCGTTGGTCAGGTTGCTCGTCAGGTTGCCGAACACGCCGTACACTCGGCTCAGCGTGGCCCCTGCCCGGTCGAAGGGCTCGAGGGTGTTGGCGAACGTTGGCGCGTTCCGATTGCTAGTGATAGCTGCCACGTCGGCCGACCCTTCGGCCATGGCGGCGTCGAGGGCTGCGGCGTAGTGTTCGGTTTGAATCAAGTCGAAGGGGGGTAGGCCGTAGGGCGTGTTCCACGGCATAAGCAGGGGGTTGGTGGTGCTCATAAGGTGACTAGGATAAACCGATTGTGGGGCGAGTGTCAGCCGTTCAAAGCGGTAGTACCGGTCGGCGAGCTCCTGCAGGTTTTCTTCGATATGCCTCAAGGCGTACATCCACTCGGCCAGTTCTGACTTTTCGCCCTCGGGCAGTTTTCGCAATTCCAGAAAATGCAGCACGCTCACGCTGACCACGGGCATGAGCCTACGGTACTGATCACCTTCGTAGATCTGCTCTGTGTAGCTCTTGGCCCAGTAGTACAGGCTGCGCTCACCGTATTCTGCCTGACTTCGGACCTGCACCTCGACGTTGATCACCGTGCCGGATGTCGATCACCGTGGGCTTGGCGGAATAGTATTCGAGCTCACCGATCGGGTTGACGATCTCGAGCGACGAAAACTCCTCCATTCCCGCGTGCCGCTGCACCGCGTTGGCGGCCAAAGCGTGGAAGGCCACCCCGGGGCAAGCCGAGATCCCGGTGGGCGCTTTGGCGCCCGACCGAAGCTCGGCTGGGGGGCGGGTCGGAGGGACCATCGGCCGGGAAAGCGTTGCCGCCCCCCGATTCTTCTGGATTTCTGGAAGCAAACGCCTTCATTTCCCTGTCTTGCTGGGTGGAGGTTTCTATGCCGTATTCTCCCATGACCAACGACCGTGTGTTCCGCTATGTTTTTGGTGAGCCCGAAGGCTTGCCGGTGCTCAAGAGTCTGATCAATGCCTACTTCGACCTCGCGAAACTGCCGCCGGTCGTCGAACTCGAACTGCTCAATCCCGACCTCGGACCCGAAACTCTTGGAGAGAAAAGGACCGCGCTGGACGTTCTGGCCCAGGACGAAACCGGACGGAAGATCAATGTCGAAATCCAGACCAGCCGCAAACCGGCTTTCGCGGAAAGGAGTTTGTTTTACTGGGCGAGGCTCTATGGCCGACAACTTCCGGAAGGTGAGAACTACGTGAGCCTGAGGCCCGTGGCCACTATCAACTTCCTCGAGTACGAGATCGACCCCGCAGGTCCAGCCATTGGCGAGTACCGCCTGCCCTTCACCGACCATTTGGTGCTGTTCCAGGTCGAGTTGCCGAAGTTCGTGGGAAAGGCCGCCGAGGGCTTGAATCCGGCCGAACTTTGGGGCAAATTCCTCGAAGAGCCACGGAGCTCGGGACTAACGCGGGAACTGCCGCAGGCGCAGGCCCTGAATGCCGCCCGTGACCGAATGGAGGCCTTTATGTCGCTTACGCCCGATGTTGTCCGCGAAATCCAGCTGTCGATGTACGACCATGACATCGCCACCCTCAAGAAGATGGCCGAGCTAGAAGGTAGAGCCAAAGGCAAGGCTGAAGGTCATGCCGAGGGGCTGGAGGAAGGTCTGGCCGTGAAGTCGCTGGCCGTGGACGAGATGGTCCGACGGCTCAAAGCCGAGGGCCTATCCCAAGAGTCAATCCGCAGGCTCGTCGAAGGACTGTAGCGAAAATCCCACCCCCTACCCCACCGTGAAGCGCTTGATTTTCTTGGTCGAGGTCATCTCCATGGGCTCGGCCACGAAGGTGGTCTTGGTGATCTTCTGCCACACGTGCAGCCCGGTGTTAACCTCGCTGACGATGGCGGCCAGGCGCTCGTCGGTGGGGCGCTTGGGTTCCTGCTGGGGGTAGATGACGGCTTCGATGCCCTCGGCCCGGGTGGCCTCGTCGACCACGTAACCGCGCACCAAAATCTGGTCCACCTCGGAAAACAGCTGAAAACGGTCCTCGATTTCCTCGGGGTACACGTTCTTGCCACCCTCGGTGACGATAAGGTTCTTGGCTCGCCCGGTAAGGTACACGTAGTGCTCGTCGTCGATGTAGCCGACGTCGCCGGTGTTGAGCCAGCCGTCGGAGCTCAGCACTTCGGCGGTAGCCTCGGGATTCTGGTAGTACCCCTTCATCACCATGGGACCGCGCAGCGCGATGACGCCCTGACCGTTGGAATCGGGCTCGAGGATCTTGAGCTCGACCTGCGGGATGAGCGAACCGACGCTGGTCTCTTTGTAGTGCCAGGTGGGGTTGATGGTGACGATGGGGCTGGTCTCGGTAAGGCCGTAGCCCTGCACAAAATCGACGCCCAGTTGGTTGAAGCCGCGGAACGTCGACGCGGGCAGCGGTCCGCCCCCCGAGATACAGATGCGGATGTCGGCCAGCCCGGCCTGCGAAAGCACGGCGCCGAACAGGGCCTTGCCGGGGTTGAGTCCGGTGGTCTTCTTGAGCAGGCCGCTGACACTCATCAGGAACCGCAAAACTCCGTTCACCACCGGACCCTTGTCTTTGATGCCTTTGAGGATGCCGGCCAGCAGGCGGTTGAACAGCAGGGGTACGCCCAAAAACATCGTGACCTTGGCCTGTTTGAGATCCTTGAGGATCTGCGACACGACCATCTTTTTGCCGAAGACGACTTCGGCGCCGCACGACATCGACACCAGAAACACCGCGACCAAAGTATAGCTGTGGTGGATGGGCAAAAGAGCGTAGAACACGTCGGTGGGGAACAACGGCATGTTGTATTGCGCCAGAAAGGCGTCGCTGACGAGATTTTCGTGGGTGAGCATGACGCCTTTTGGATTGCCCGTGGTGCCACTGGTGTACAGCAGCGCGGCCAGGTCGTCGCCCCGGCGCAGCGGCGCGGCAAGGGGCGCCAGAGCGGGCTCGGGCGAGGCTTCCAGACTCAGCAACTGCACTCCGTCGGGGATTCCGGCTTGCGTGAGCACTTCCAGGCGGTCTTGGTCGGCCCACAGCATCCGCGCGCCGCTAGCAACCAAAAGGGCCCTCACTTCCTCGCCCTTGAGGCTTGCGTCGAGGGGCACCACAACGGCGTCACAAAACAGGATGGCGAAAAAACCCAACGCCCACTCGGGACTGTTCTTGCCGCAAAGCCCAACCCTGTCGCCGGGAGCGACTCCGCGCCGCCGCAGATCGGCAGCCCAAACGAGCATGCGCTGGTGCGCCCTGGCGTAGGTGATGTGCTCCTCGTCTGGATCAAACACCGTGAAGCAAGCCCGGTCGGGGAACTTCTGGGCCGTTTGGGTAAACATTTCGGGCAGCGAAGGCCAAGCGGCAAGATGCGACCACGGAGCGGGGCCCACGCGGGCAGGTCGGGGGGCGAGATTTGGAATGTCCATAAAAATGAGTGTAACCCTACCGGTCGGATTTGCGAAGCGACAACTTCCAACTCAGGCCCGTACCGATGTTGTAGGCGCGCGCGAACGAGCCCTGGTTGATGGCCACTGCGACGTTGAGCAGGCTGTTGATGTACACCAGCGGCTCGCCCACATGCACCGAGGCGAAGCTTTTGACGAACACCATGCTGTTGCGGTACAGCTCGCGCGTGTCGTTGCGGATGCTCACCTCGACCCGGTCGCCGTAACCGATGCCGAGCTTCTGGAACAGCGTGTGGGGAATGTTGCTCCACAGGCTGCCAAAGCGGACGTCGAGGGTGTCGACCGTGCCGCGCACTGCCCCGTCGTCAAAGGTGGCCGGCAAGTGGTCGAGTTCGATCACCGAGTCGATGGGCACCTCGGGGCCTACGGCTTCGGGGGCCAACTGCCCCGACGCGAGCCGGGCTCCGGTAAAGGCGTACACATCGCGACCGTGAAAGGTGTAACTGAGTTCGGAGCCCGCCAGGCGGTTGCTGGCCTCGTCGAGCACCCAAGCTTTTTCGAGTCCCAGGAGCAACTTGATATGGGTGAGCGTCCCGTTGTCGGGCGTGACGACGAGCTGCCCGCCCTTGGTGCGCGCTACCAGGCTGCGGCGCTGACTGCCCACGCCGGGGTCGACCACGCTGACAAACACCGTGCCAGCCGGCCAGTAGCTGATGGTCTGCACCAGGCGGTAGCTCGCCTCCCAGATGTCGTACTGCGGAATCTCGTGCGTGAGGTTGTTGAGGTTGAGCTGGGGATCAACCTGGTAGGCCACCCCTTGCATGGCGCTCACGGCGCCGTCGGCGAGGCCGAAATCGGTTTGAAAAACGAGGGCTTGCGACATGAAAACTCCTTGGCGCCTAGCGCCGGCTTCGGCCCAGCCGCTCTTCGAGCACACGGGCAGCGAGCGACAGGGTAATGGTCAGGCAGAGGTAGAAAAACGCCACGGCGTTGTAGGTTTCAAAAAACTGGAACGTGCTGGCCGCATACACCTTGCCCATTTGGGTGATGTCTTGCACGCCGAGCACCGACACGAGCGAGGAGTCCTTGATCATGGCGACCGACTCGTTCACCAGCGCCGGCAGCACGTTGCGGAACATTTGAGGCAGCACGATGTGGCGCAGCGTTTGCCAGCGGCTGAGGCCCAGCGCGAGGCCGGCCTCGGTTTGTCCCTTGTCGACGCTCTCGATGCCGGCGCGGAACACCTCGGCCAAAAACGCCGAGTACCCCAGCGTGAGCGCGGTGACAGCGCGGGTGGTGAAGTCGATGTTGCGGGCCGACAGCGGCACCATCCAGCCCAACGCCTGCACAGGAAACAAGAAAAAGTTCAGGATTCCCGCGAGAACGGGCGTGGCCACAAACGCGATGTAGTAAAGGATGACCAGCATGGGCAACCCGCGCATCAGCTCGATGTAAAAGGTGGCGGCCTCGCGGGCCAAGCGCCACGGGCTCCCCTTGAGCAGGGCCAGCCCGAGACCCAGGAACAGACTGATGACGTAGGCGATCATCGCCACAAGAACGGTGATTCCGATGCCCGACGCGGTCACCTCAAAAATGACGCGCGACTGGGGGCTCGACAGGGCCGACGTGAGACCGAGGGCCCCCAGCACAACGATGGTGATCAGCCACCACGGCCAGGGCGCGCGCGAACGCGCCGGGGACCGGAGCACTAGTCTTTCCAGGGAAAAATCATGCCACGGAGGCTGCGCGGACCCAACCGATCGAGGTCCTCGGCAAGGATTTGCTTCCAGGGCAAGGGTTTCTTCTTGTCCCAGTCCGGGTTCTTCTCCATCCATTCGTAGCGGGTGAGCAGGAACCGGAACGCCACCTGCAACCAAACATGCACGCCGAGAATACCAGGAAAAAAGCCGAGCGTGACGACCGAGAGGCCCAGAAACAGCACGGTGAAGATGAACAGGATCAGCGACTGCAGAGGGTGGGCCATGAACAGCATGAAACTCTTGCGCGCCAGCGACTTGAGATTACCCCCGACCTGCGCCTGAAGTCCCGAAAGGTACAAGCTCATCCCGAGCAGGAAGAACGCGCCCCAGAACATGACGGCGCCAAACCCCATGCCCGCCCACTGATTGAGCGCCGAGTAGAACGGCACACCGAACACGAAGCCGGTGCCCAGAAGAATCCAAACGACCGAAGTGGCCAGCGAAGTCTTCCACGAGGCCTTGAAGTGCGGCCAGGCGTCGCGCCAACGAAAGGCGCCAGAAACCACCAGGTCCTTGGCCCAGAAGCTCGCGATGCCGCCGAGCAGAAGGCACAACGTCATCCCCAGAGGGAAGAACAGCGGCAATGCGCCGGTGCCCAGCAGGGCGGTGGTAAACAAAAAGTTGACCAAAAGGACCATGAACAGTTGGTCCCACAGGTCGAAGAACGCTTTTTTGATGGCGAAAGGAAACATGTCGAGAGTCTACCCCAACCGACCGCTCGACAACAAGAACCGCCAGAAGGCCTGGAGCGACGGGAAAGCGAGGTCGGCGAGGTCGACGTCGCGGGGGTTCAGCCAGACGAGCCTCGTCACCTCGGCCGGGTCGATCACCAGTTCGTCGGGGGGCGTGACCAGTTCGGCTTGAAAGTAAAAGTCGCAGGTGTGGTACCACGCCTTGCCAAACGTGTACTGGTTGGGGAACGAGGCCAGCAACACAGGTGTGCCGACCTGGCCACCGACTTCTTCGCGCACTTCGCGGGCCAAGGACTGCTCGGCACTTTCGCCGGGATCGGTGAAGCCCCCGGGTAGACCGAGTTTGCCCTTGGACGGTTCGAGGGCCCGTTCGATGAACAGGGCCTTGCCTTCGTGCATCAGAAGGGCTCCGACCGCCGTCGCGACGCTGTGAAAATAACGGAAGCCGCAGGCGGGGCACCGAAACTCGTGCTGGCGCAGGAACTCGATGCCTTTTTGGCCGCACGAGGGGCAGAAAGTGAACGGAGAAGGCCGGGGGGTTTGCATGGCCAGAGTGTAGCGCCTTGACCTGCCCTTGAACAACATTTGAACTCCCTTTGAACCCCAGTGACGTTTAACCCTGCTAACGTGAATCCAACATATTTTTTTTGGAGGATTCTGCATGAAACGAATTGTTCTTGCCTTTCTTGCCGTCGCGTTGACCGGAGTCGGCGCCTTTGCCGACGACGCGGCCAATGCTGCAACGCTTACGGTGCCGTCGCCCCTGACCGCCGCCATTACCGCCGACGGATACGTCCAGGCGGGCGTGGATCTCGACAAGGGAACCTTCGGTTTCTCGAACGGCTATGACTTCGGCTTCACGTTCAACCTGCTGCCCGGAACCGGCGTCGCACACGGTGACGGCACCATGACCGGTACCCTCAGCGTCAGCGCGATCCGCTTGTTCCATTACGACGGCGTTGGTCTTTCCGCGGGTGACCCGGGCAACGGCCTTGCAGGCACCGCTCCTACCGTCCTCGCCAGCATCGGCGACGTGGTGGCCAAGCTCGTGATCGGTGACCTCTGGATCCAGCTCGGTGACAACGGCGCCGGACCCGGTGCGAGCGTCAACTACCAGCCCGGTTTGGCCAACGATTCGGGCTTCCTCACCAGCGACGACACCTTCTACACCTACAGTGGTGTCTACGGCGGATCCTCGACCGAGTACGGCTTGTCGACCAAGGGTGCAATTGACCCTTCGGCCGCCGCCAAGGGACTTAGCTTTGGCTACACCCTGCCTAACCTCGTCGGTCTGACTGGTTCGGTGGCCTCGCTCAACGATTGGAAGACTGCGGGCACCAACGTGTACGAAGTCAAGGGCGAAGCCAGCGTGCTCGTCGACTCCAACCTGACACTGGTTGCCGCCTACGCCATGTCGACCGCCGCCAGCAGCGATGCCGGCGTGGGAATCAAGGCTGGCTACAACGTGGGTATTCTGAGCCCCCTGGTCGGTGTTGACTTCAACCTCACAACCTCGAAGTACTCGGCCGTTGTCGGTTCCAAGGCCGCGCTGGTCAAGGACCTGCTCAACCTGGCCGCCTACGCCCAGTACGACGCCACCGGCGCCGCCGCTGTGGCTAACGCCGCCGCCAGCCTCGAAGTGACCGCCGCTCCCCTTGGACTCAAGGTAGCGACCCAGTTGACCGACCTGACCGGAACCCTCAAGGACACCATCAACGCCCAGCTGACCTTCGCTGCCACCCCTGACATCGGCGTCTGGGCAAAGATGTCGTTCGACAACCTCGGTGCTTCCAATGCCCTGTTCGCCAAGGCCGGTGTCGATATCGCAAAGCTCTTGCCTATGACCACCCTCTCGCTCGAGTACGACTCGAACGACCTGATGGGAACCAGCGCCATTCTGGGCGAAGTGTTCACCACCCTCAAGGTGACCTACTAAGCCTGACCCTTCTCGCGGAGAAGTGGGCTGGTCCTGTGGGGCCAGCCCTTTTCTTTGTCCGGAAACGACTTGGTATTTAACCTGCATTTGACCTGACGTTGAACTAGCCATAACCCGACGTAACCGGGCGTGCGCTAGGATGTCTCTAGAAGTGCGAGAGTGCTGAAGCCCGTGGGTCTGGAGCGACCGTTCCCAAGGGCAGCAACACACAGCGGTTCAGGGAGGCAGACGTGCCTCCCCTTTTTTTTGGGCCTTCGCTAACACAACCAGTGGTCTAATGACGCGCCGACCTCTTGCGTCTGGCTGCGCCTCGTCCTCGCCAGACCCAAGACTTCGTCGTGAAGCCCCAAAAAAAATCTTGCCCCCCGTCAAGGCGCAGCCGAAGACACCAGTACGCCCGCCAAAGGTGTTGGACGCAGGTCAAGGCGCAGCCGAAGACACCAAAGTGCCCGCCAAAGGCGCCCGACGCAGGTCAAGGCGCAGCCGAAGACACCAGTGTGCCCACAAAAGGGCCACGACGCAGGTCAAGGCGCAGCCGAAGACACCAGCATGCCCGTCAAAGGGGCCACGACGCGGGTCAAGGCGCAGCCGAAGACACCAGCATGCCCGCCAAAGGCGCCCGACGCAGGTCAAGGCGCAGCCGAAGACACCAGTACGCCCACAAAAGGGCCATGACGCGGGTCAAGGCGCAGCCGAAGACACCAGTATGCCCGTCTAAGGCGCCCGACGCGGGTCGAGGCGCAGCCGAAGATACCAAAGTGCCCGCCAAAGGTGTTGGACGCCGGTCAAGGCGCAGCCGAAGACACCAAAGTGCCCGCCAAAGGTGTTGGACGCCGGTCAAGGCGCAGCCGAAGACACCAAAGTGCCCGCCAAAAGGGTTTGACGCGGGTCGAGGCGCAGCCGAAGACACCAGTGTGCACCGAGTAGGCCCTTCCGGGGTGGTGAGTGCCCTAGCGCGAGTTCTCCGGTTTGGCTAAGTCGAGGGGGCGCGAGTACCGCAGCATAGCGGCAGCTATGTGAGGACACGGAGCGTCCCCGAGACGACGCCAAACCGGAGAAATCGCGCTAGGGCTGGAAGACGTAGCCGATGCCACGGACGGTGGTAATATACCCCTCTGCGTTCGACACCGTTCTCAGTTTCTTGCGCAGCCAAGCCACGTGCACGTACACGGTGCGCGAGGTCACGAGAGCCTCGTAGCCCCAGGCCAGGCTGAGAATCTTGTCGGTACCGAGCACCTCGTGGGGATGTTCCACAAACAGGCACAAAAGGCGGAACTCCTGATGCGAAAGGGGGACGATTTTGCCGGAACGCAACAGGTGTCCACTTTTGTAGTGCAGAACGAACTCACCAAAGACCGTGTCAGCCTTGGTGGTGTCGAGCCAGTTCTTCTCAAGGGGCAAGGGGGCATCGGTGGTGGCGGGTCCCCGGCGGAGGTGGGCCTCAATCCGCGCCAAGAACTCGTCGTACTCGAAAGGTTTGGTGATGTAGTCGTCGGCACCGCCGCGCAACCCTTCAACCCGGTCGGCAAGCGAGTCCTTGGCCGAAACGATCATGATGGGCACCGAAGAGCCCGTTTCGCGAAGTTGGCGGATGATGCGCTCGCCGCCGAAGCCGGGCAACATCAGGTCGATCAGCAGCAGGTCCCAGACCTTGCTGCGCGCCGCCTCCCACCCGCTGGGTCCATCGTAACACGAGGAGAACTCGTACCCCAACGAAGTCAAGCGATCGCCCACGGCCATGACAAGGCTCCTCGTGTCTTCCACCATCAGGATTCTTTTGCCCATAGAGGATTCTATCCACGGTGTGTCCCCTTGAGGTCAAATCGAGGTTAAATCGGCACTCCTGCTCTCGAAACCTTGACAGTGAGCCACTATACCAAGGCAATGAGAGTTATGCCGCTCGCCAACGCGCGCTCCTCGTTCGTTTTCGTTCCTGTTCTTGCCGTCTTGGCTCTGGCGTCGCTTGTCCTGTTCAATTCGCTCGAAACCGAGTCGCAAGCCGAGAACGCCCGTCAGTTGCACTTCATGAAGACCGCAGCGTTCCAGGTTGTCGACGACCTGGGCTACGAGTTATTCAGCATGGTGTCGGCGTTCAGCTTCGACCTGAATACCCAGATCGCTGACGGGACCGTGATCACCCGCGACACACTGACCGCCGCGGTGGCTCGTTACCGGGCCCAAGCCCGTTTTCCGTCACTGTTTGAAGAGCTTGCCTGTCTGGAGCGGACCGGACCCGGCACCTACCGTTTCGACAGCTGGAACGACTCGGGCTGGGTCACCGACTATCGGCCCAGCTGGGCCGAAAACATGGTGGTGCCGCCCCAAGACGGGGGTCGACCAGAAAGCACACCTCCCAGCGACAACACCTTTTCGCTCGACCGGCCCGTGTTGACCGTGTACCTTCGCAACCGCAGGGCGCAGGTGGGTGAAGTGATTGCCATCACGCTGCGCTTCCGGCCGCAAACGGTGATCGGCACCATCGTCCCCGCGCTTGTGAGTCAGAGGTTTTCCGAAAGCAACGGCGCCAGCCCCTACATCGCCAACATCATCTACAGTCCGGCGACAACCTCGGGCGACAGCATCCCGGTCGACTGGAGGGTGCCGCTGTTGCCGTGGACCCCCTTTGAAGGCTGGTTCGACTACTACGTGAAGCGGATCTCGGCGCTCCAACCGTCTCGGACTGCCTTTGATCGGCTTGCCCAACAGCCTGTGGGCGCCAAGACAGAGGGTACAGGTTGGAACCTCGAGGTGAGTCGCCTTCCCGGGGGACTGCTGGAAGAATTGATCGGTTTCCGGTGGCGGAACGGCGCCCTTTCCCTGGGCTTCTTTCTCGTGCTGGGCCTTGGCTTTCTGGGCTTGTACCTCACAACGAGGCAGACCAGGTTGCACGAACATCAGGTGCGGACGTTTCTGGCCCTGGTATCGCATGAGCTGAAGACACCGCTGGCGGTGGTTCAGTCGCTGGCCGACAACCTTTCGCGCGGCATAGGCACCGATGAAGCGCGTGCCAGGGAGTACGGGGTGGTACTGCGCCAAGAAAGCGACCGACTGGGACGCATGGTGAACAACATCCTCGGTCTGACGGCCATCCAAGGCGGGATTTCGCCCCGCGACAGGTGCCCGATCGAGGTGTCGGCTCTAGTGAAAGATCGTTTGGCCTGTGAGCCTGACCTGCAAGACCAAGCCGCAGACCTCACAGTCAACACCGAGTTTCCGACCGACCTGCCGCTCGTGCTGGGCCACCACACGGCCTTGTCGGCGGCGATCGACAACCTGGTCGGCAACGCCTTCCGCCACGGCACACTGGGTCCGGGCCCCCACCTGGTGGAACTCCGGTTGCGGAGCCAACACCGTCTCGGTCGGCGAGGGGTTTCATTCTCGGTGCGCGACAACGGGCCCGGCTTCACGCGGCGGGAAGGGCGCCGGTTCCGTCGTCCGTTCCGGCGGGGTCAGCGTGCCAGCCAGGAACAGACCCCTGGCAGCGGCGTTGGTCTCAGCCTTGTGTACTCCACGGCCGAAAGCCTGGGCGGTCACCTGAGCTGGAAGTCGCAGGCCGGTCGTGGCAGCCAGTTCGTCCTGTGGCTGCCGGCGGTGGTCAAGTGACCCCGGCACCCAAACGCATTTTGATGATCGAAGACGAGCGGGGCCTGGTGCTGTCGGTGAGCGACCGGCTTCGCAGCGAAGGCTACCAAGTGTTTGCCGAAACCCGCGGAGACAGCGGCTTGCAGCGGGCGTTGGCCGAGGAGTGGGACCTCTTTTTGATCGATGTGATGCTCCCCGGCGTCGATGGCTTCGAGATCGTCAAACGCCTTCGCCAGGCCAAAATCACCACGCCGGCCCTGTTGGTGACCGCGCGAGAACAGGTGGTCGACCGCGTTTCGGGCCTGCGCCTCGGGGCCGATGACTACCTGGTCAAACCCTTTGCCATGGACGAGTTGGTCGCCCGCATCGAAAACCAGATTCGCCGGTTGGTAACCATGCCGGGCCCGAGCACGCCGAGCCAACGGGTCTTTGGACCCTACGTGTTCGACCCGGTAAAAGCCGGCGTGTTTGTCGAAGGCGAGCGCGTCACCATGACCCACCAGGAGTTCCTGCTGCTCAAGGTGCTCATCGAACACGAGGGGCAAGTGGTGGAGCCCGCCAAGCTGCTCGACCTGGCCTGGGGTTACGGCAGCGAGGTTACCTCGCGAACCCTGTACGTCCATATGTCTTGGTTGCGTCAGAAATTAAAAATCCCCGACCGCAAGGATGGACCCATCCAGACGGTGCGGGGCTTCGGCTACCTGTTCGTCGGCTAGAGTGTGCCGGGTCTAGCTGCGGTCTTCGGGACCGTCGATGCCCATCGTCCAAATGTTGCGCCCGATTCGCATGCTCGCAAACTCGGTTTCACCGCGCACCAGCGACGCCTTGAGCAACGGATTGATCAGGGCCGTCAGCGAAGCGCGGTTGTTGGTGTCGTTCACCAGCGTGTCGATGGCGTCCTTGTAGGTTACGGCGACCGAGGCCAGCGGGGCGTCGATCTTGTCGCCGTCAACTCCATGGGCAGTGAACCATGCGCGGATCGCGTCGGCGGGCGAAACCTCGATGGTGCCGAGGGTTGTCTGGTCGTTTGTGTGGCCGTACGTGGTCACCAAACGGTAGTTTTCCGCATTGCCCTGAGCGAACGCCATTCCAGCAGCGCTGGTGACCAGCAGGGTTGCAAGTGCCAATTTCTTGAAGGTTTTCATGTTTCCTTCCTCCTGAGTCCAAGCTAGTTCTTCCGCGCTGGAGCAAGGTCAAACGACAGCTAAACGTAGGTCAAAGGCCGGTCAAATGCGCTAGACTGAAGAGCGGAGGTCACCCATGCTTCGTTTCCTTCTGGTCTTTCTGCTGGTTTTCCCGGTTCTGGACGCTCAAGTCATTCAAAAACAAACGCTTTATACCACCGCGAAGGTGGAAGGCGGAGTCACTGTCACGGTAGATGGCCAAACCTTCGGACCCTATCAGGGGGTCGAGGGAGTACCCGCTTTTTCGGCCGACCTGCAGCACTGGGCTCTCGTGGCTCGCAAAACTGGCCCCGGGAACGCTCACGAGGTGCTGGTTGATGGCAAGAGCGCAACGACGTTGGACCAATACAATGGCCTGATGGGCCTTTCGCTCACCGAGGACGGCAAGACGTGGAGCCTGGTCGCGGGCCTGAGCACCAACTCACGGCAGAATGCCGTGCGCATCACCAATGGAGTTGCATCCCCGCCGCTGGGCAATGTCGGGCCCCTGGTGGGGTCTCCCGACGGCAAGAGCTCGTACTTCGTGGCCGAAAGCGACAAAGGCCGGGTTGTGGTGCTGAACGGAAAAGTGCTGGGACCGTTCCAAGACGTCCGTTTCGCGGCTTGGGACCTGGGCGGCTCCAAGCTGGCGTTCAGTTTTTCGCGCGGTGGCTCCTGGTTCCTGTGGACCGATGGGAAAGAAGCGGGACCGTTTCAGGACGCGCAGCCCATCACCCGCGCCGACGGGGCCTGGCTGGGAACTTCGACCACCGACAAGGCCAACAAGACCACGTTGAACATCGGCGGCAAGGCCTATGGGCCCTACGATTCCGTCGCCCCCAACCTCGACTGGAAGAGTGCCGACGGCACCAAATGGATGACCCGCGCCTACAAGAAAGGTGTGGCCTACCTGGTCGACAATGGCAAAGAGACCAAGCTCGACTCGCTGGATTTCCAAACCCTCCCCGGCGGAAGTTGGGTGGCCCGCTACGGCGGCTTTGCGAATTGGAGGCTGAACATCGACGGCCAGGTGCTGGGCCCCTACGACGCACCAAGCACACCGCTGGCGTTTGCCGACGGCTCGAACTGGGCCTTTTCGTACGGAACCCTTCCCAACGACCCCACCGAGAAGTATTTCATCCGCTTGAAAAACGGCAAGACCTATCCAGGTGCGCACCTTAAACTCATCGCCGACGATCAAGGTCAGGCGTTCACCTGGTACACCGACGACCGCCAAGGGCCGCTGGTATTCAGCCGGGTCGACAAGTCGGGCTATCAAAGCACGACGCTGGTGACGGTGGTCCCCTCGCCGCCCGACGGTATCACGTTGCAGGCCGAAAAAGTGACCTCCGGCCCCTACGCCGAAGTGACCGGGTGGGCAGCTTCTCCCGATGGTAGGCATTGGGGCGCGCTGGTCCGGCTCAGCGGTGACCGCTACCAGGTGGTGGTCGATGGCCGCGAAGGTGCACCGACCGGGGCCCTGACCCACGTCGGCGACCTGCAGATCAGTGGCAACGGTGCCTCGTGGAGCTTGCGGGGCTGGCCCACCAAGGGGAGCGACTCCCAGGTACGAATCGTCAACGGTGTTATGGCCGGTCCGTTCCAGTCGCCGTGGCCCGTGATGTTTTCGGCCGACGGTTCGCACTCTGGCTATTGGAGCCAGTCCCTCAAGGGCAACCAGAAGCAGCTCAACTTCGACGGCAAGCAGTACGGCCCGTACGCCAAAGATCAGCTGCAGCACCTGTACGACCTCGATGCCGGCCACTTTGCGTTTGGCATGCCCGACAAAGGCGGCACGCTGGTCGTGACGGACCAAGGCAACTTCGGTCCTTTCCAGGACTACCGCATTCTGCCCAAGCGGGAGCTGGTGCGCGATTCAGAGACCGGAAGTCTGTTTGGCTTCACGGCCCGCAAGTCAGACGGTTCCACCGTCCTGTACGTGTTTCCGGGCGTTCCCGGTGGTGGAGTGACCTACGGGCCCTTCCAGAATCTGAATGGCAATGGACAGGGTGCCGTGACCCAGGGCGACTGGTACTTTCTGGGCCAAAAATCCGGCAGCCCCAGCCAAACCCTGCTGCACAACGGCGAGGCGACTGAGGTGCGCGGGGCCGACGTGCGCGTCCTGGCCTCAGGCGGAGTGCAACTGCGTGTTTGGGAAGAAAACCAGGAAACACTGACGTTGAATGGCCGCAGTCTGGGTTCTTGGACCCACGTGAACCAGTGGTTGGTTGCCGACGACCAAAACTGGGCCGCCGAAGTGCAGCAAGGGGAGGGCCCGCAGTCTCGCAATCTTCTGGTCATCAACGGCCAGGAGCTCACGGGGACAGACCTCAAGCTTATTGGCAGCCCGGGTCGCCAAAGCTTCCAGTGGTTCTCGGTGACACCCGAAGGCAGCGGCGTGCGCAATACGTTGGCCCTCCCATGAACCGGTCGATGGCCGCCTTGATCGACCATTTGATTGCCCACCACGACGTGCTTCGCGTGGGTTTCGTCGGCGCGGGCGACAAGCCCTACGCCGCCTCGCTGTTGGCGCAGTTCCGCTCGCGCACCGACGACGCGGCGATCCGGCCCGAGGCCGCTTGGGTTTGCCCGGGTGGGACGACTGCCGAAGACGGTGCCGCCGCCGCAGATTCCTTGGTCGCGTGGGCCCGGGCCAACTCGCACCGGGGCGCCTTCCAAGCCGTGATCGTCGTCGGAGCTGAGCAGACCCAAGGTGTTCGCCAAGTGTTGGCCGCGGCGGGGGGAGCCTTGGCGGCCGTTTTCGTCGAAACGATCGAACCGGAACTGGCGACTCAGTACTGAAGGGACTCGATCAGGCTTTCGAGGCTCCGACCCTCTTCACGGAGCGTATTGGCCATTGCACTCAGCGACGAGGCCGTTTCTGCCGTGCTGGCGTTGAGTTCAGCCAGATGGCCCAGCGAGGTCTGGATCGTGAGGGTGCCGCTGAGCTGGCGAGCGGTCGTGGTGCCCGCTTGTGAGGCCAGCGACTGCTGCGTCCGGCTGCTCTTTTCGAGGTCCAGCAACAGGGGACCCTGCGCGGCCAACTCCCCCGAAACCTCCGACAGCAATTGGGCCGAGTTGCTCAGGTCTTGCGACAAGTGCTGCAGTTGTTCGCGCACCGTGCGGGAAAGGCCGGCAAACGCTTCGGCCTCGCCCGTGGCCTGCTGGGCCAGACCCACGACGCCCTCGATTCGATCCCTAACCGACCCAAGGATGACACCGGTGGCCGAGACAGACAGGTTGGCCTGTTCGGCCAGCTTACCGACTTCGCCGGCGATCACGGCGAAGCCCTTGCCAGCGGAACCCGCATGAGCCGCCTGAATCGACGCATTCATCGCCAACAGGGCCGTTCGGGCCGCGATGTCGGTTATTCCCGTCAGCACCTCGTCGATGCGCTGGCTTTCTTGCTGAATTTGCTGCATTTCACCATCAAGGCCGGCGAGCAACCGCGCCAAGGTGCTGAACTTTTCAAGGCCTCGGTCCAGGTGGACCACTTCCTCACGGGCGGCGGAGGACCGTTCCAGGCTCTCGCGACAGGCGTCGGCGGCTCTGTCGGCCAGGTTCTGGCTGCGAACCAGAAGGCCCGAGAGTGTTTGTGCGCCGGTCTGGGCTTGCAGGGCCTGGTCTTCGGCGGTTCGACCCAGATGTTCGGCGGCTCCCGCCAGGTCGTTGATTTCCTGGGTGATGTTGCGATTCGCTTCGGTTTGAACCTCGAGTCCGAGCTCGAGTTCGTTGGACCGGGTCTGCGCGGTTTCGGCCGAAAGCAGCAGCTTGCTGAGCACTGTCTCGATGGACCGGAACAGCGTTCGAAGCTCGGCAGAAACGCGGTTCAGCTGGTGAGCCACAGCGCCCAACTCATCGCCAGAAAGCCGCGAAGTGTCCTGTCGAAAGTCACCGTGAGACAGGTGGCCTACCGTCGTGTTCAAGGCCCGGATTTGGCGGATCAACGACAACAGGATGAGGCTCATCAACCCGAGACCCAGGGCCACGGCGGCGGTGGAACCGACCAGCGACCACAGCAGTTCCCCTTGGTAACGGTCGACGCGTGCCTGCACCATCGCTTCCAGGTCGGTGTTGGCGGCATACCAGAGCGCTTCGAGACTGGTCATCGCCTGCCGAGTCAGCGCTTGCAGCGACGCGCGCGAACCCGTGCCCAGTTCGTCGGCGAGAAGCTTCAAGTCGTTGGTGAGTTTGCCGCTGAGGGTGGGCAGGTGGTCGCTCAACGCTGGCAGCGGGCCCATGAAGTGTGCATCCTCGCGCAACACGGTCGCAACCGAGGCCTCCACGCCGGGCAAATCGATCTGCTGCACGAGCACCCGGACTTCGGCCTGGGCCTCGCGGGCCACTTCGCCTACCGCCAAACCGGCCTCGAGGGCCTCGAGCCGTTGCCAAAGGGGCACCAACTGAAACACCGAAAGGTTCATCAAGTAGTAGCTGTCGAGGTCTGGATCCAGAGTCAGGTTCGAAGCATCCGAAACGGCGGTAATCTGGCCGGCGGCCCAGGTGGCCCAGGCGTCTGGGGTCTTGCTGCTGTCGAGGGTGAGGTCTTTCAGCGGGAGCGAAGGGAAGTCTGCCGCGTGGCTGCGCAGGTGCGCTTGGATGGCTGCGAGGTCGGCTGTGGGCTGGTGAAGGCTCACCAGCAGTTGGAACAGGGGCTTGAGCAGCTGGGCACCCTGCACTTCTTTGGCGTTGAAGTTGATGTTGCCCATCGAAACCTGTACCAACAGGTAGAGCACAAACAACAAAGGAAGAAGAAAGCTGGAGACCATCCAAAAGAACTTTCCCCGGAGCTTCATGCCAGTAGGTTTTTCCATACGCCAATAGTAATTGCACCGGGGCCCGGCGTAAACAGCAAAGAAGTCGACTATTCCGTCCTAATCCCCGTCAACAACCGCCAACGCCGGTCAGGGGCAGACACGAGCGCCCGGGCCGGTGTATGTTGGCGCACCTATGAAAGCTTACGCTACCAACGACTCGCTGCGCAACATCGCCATCATCGCCCACGTTGACCACGGCAAGACCACGCTCGTCGATGCCTTGTTCAAGCAGTCCGGCACCTTCCGTGAGAACCAGGACGTCGCCGAACGCGTGATGGACCGTGGTGACCTTGAAAAAGAGCGCGGCATCACCATCAGCGCCAAAAACTGTTCCATCACCTGGAAGGGCACGAAGATCAACATCATCGACACCCCCGGCCACGCCGACTTTGGTGGCGAGGTGGAACGCGCGCTGAGCATGGTCAACGGCGTCATTTTGCTGGTCGACGCCAGCGAAGGCCCCCTTCCCCAAACCCGCTTTGTGCTCAAAAAGGCCCTCGAAAAAGGCCACAAAGTCATCGTGGTGATCAACAAGATCGACCGCCAGGACGCCCGCCCCCAGGAAGTGCTCAACGAGGTGTACGACCTGTTCATCGACCTCGACGCCCACGAAGACCAGCTCGACTTCCCCGTGTACTACGCCATCGGCCGCCAGGGCATCGCGCAGAAAACGCTCACCGAAGCGGGCACCAACCTGCACCCGCTGTTCGACGCCATCGTCGAAAGCCTGCCCGCCCCCCACTACGACCCCGCCGCCCCTTTCCAGATGATGGTGAGCGACCTCGACTACAGCGACTACCTGGGCCGCCTGTGCGTGGGCCGCGTGGCCAACGGCTCGGTAAAAACCGGCGAACCGCTGGTCCTGTTAGGCGAAGACGGCAAACCGACCAACCTGAAAGTCACCAAGCTGCAAACGTATTCCGGCATCGGCTTTGCCGAAACCACCGAGATCCACCCCGGCGACATCTGTATTCTCAGTGGCATCGACAACGTCAAAATCGGTGACACGATTTGCCACAAAGAACGCCCAGAAGCCCTGCCCCGCCTGACCGTCGACGAACCCACCGTGGCGATGAACTTTTACCGCAACAACGGCCCCTACTCCGGCCTCGAAGGCAAGTACGTGCAGCCCGGCAAGATTCACGAGCGCCTGGTGAAAGAAAGCCTGCGCAACGTGAGCATCCGCGTCGAGCAGTCCGGCGACAAGGAAAACTACACCGTCAAGGGCCGTGGCGAGTTCCAAATGGCCATCATCATCGAAACCATGCGCCGCGAAGGCTACGAGTTCTGCGTCGGCCGTCCCCGCGTGATCATGAAAGACATCGACGGCAAAAAGCACGAGCCCATCGAGCACCTGTTCATCGACTGCGAAGAAAGCTACACCGGCATCGTCACCGAAAAGCTGAGCATGCGCAAATGCCGCATGACCAACATGGTGAACCACGGTAGCGGCCGTGTGCGCCTCGAGTTCAGCGCCCCCAGCCGCTCGCTCATCGGCTACCGAGACGAGTTCCTCACCGACACCAAGGGCACGGGCCTGATGAACAGCTACCTGGCCGGCTACGAGCCCTACCGTGGCGAAATCCCGAGCCGTAACAACGGCTCTTTGGTGTGCGACCGCCAGGGCGAGGCCGTGGCCTACGGCATTTTCCACCTCGAACCTCGCGGCCGCATCTTCGTCGTGCCCGGCGACAAGTGCTACGAAGGCATGATCGTCGGCGAGCACAACCGCGATCTGGACCTCGACATCAACGTCTGCAAAGAGAAGAAGCTCAGCAACATGCGCTCCGCCGGCAAAGACGACAACATTTTGCTCACGCCCGTGAAGCCCATGACGCTAGAGGCCAGCCTGAACTTTTTGCGCGACGACGAGTGGCTGGAAGTGACCCCGAAGAATTTGCGGTTGCGGAAGCAATACCTGGGGATTGCGGATCGGAAGCAACACAGTAAGAAACTCAACGACGGGGTGTGATGGAGGGGGGCGTCCCCCCCCTGCGCTCCATAAAAAAGGCGGCCCTCGGGCCGCCTTTTGTTATTGCGCTACCCCCGTGCGGGGACACCCCTCAAGGCCCGATGGTTCGCAAGACTCCGTTGCCCATGCTATAAAGATGTTCGGAGTCCGAACACATGCGAACCGTAAGAGACCTCTGTACAATTCAGCCCGGTGCCCTCGATGTCAGCGTTTCCGATCAGATCGAACGCCTCGACCAATTGATCAACGAAAAAGGCGATGGCAGGGAGTTTTTTGACAAGACATTTGTCACGGAAGGCATGAAAGCGATGCTTACCGAGGGGTTTGCGCGCCTCTCGGGGAAGTCCTCACAGGCACTGTTCCACCTGAAACAGGCGATGGGTGGGGGAAAAACCCACCTTCTAGTCAGTTTTGGACTCTTGGCCAAGAGCGTCGATCTTCGCCGCTTGGTCACCCCCAACATCGCCTATCACGAGTCTTTCGTTCCGGCCAAGGTCGCCGCCTTCACCGGACGAAACTATCCCAACGAATACTTCTGGGGCTCTTTGGCGAGCCAACTTGGTAACCCCGCGCTCTTTTCCCGCTATTGGACCAATGGACCGGACGCCCCAGGTGAGGATGCGTGGCTCCAACTGTTTGACGGTGACCAACCCATACTCATCCTGCTTGACGAATTGCCACCCTACTTTAACTTCTACCGAACCAAAGAAGTCGGCCAGGGGACTGTTGCAGATATAGCGACCAGTGCGCTCTCCAACATGTTTTCGGCGGCTAGCAAGAAGGCGAATGTCTGTGTCGTGATCGCCGATCTTAATGCCGCTTACGAGAAAGGCGCCGCGGGGATCAACCACGCGCTCGAGGACGCGAAACAGGAGCTTGGTCGGGGGGCAAAAACCATTACACCGGTTGACTTGGCCGGTAATGAAATCTACGCCATCCTACGCAAACGTTTGTTCGCCTCGCTGCCAAGCCAGAGTGCCATCGACGAAGTAGCTGCCGGCTATGGAAGGGCGATCGCCGAGGCCAGCCGGGCCAAGATGATCGGTCGGTCAGCCGAGGCGATCGCCGACGAAATCAGCCAAACCTACCCGTTCCATCCCAAACTCAAGAACCTCATTGCGTTGTTCAAGGAGAATGAACAGTTCCGGCAAACACGTGGCCTCATGGAATTGGTTTCCCGACTTCTGAAGAGCGTGTGGACCCGCGAACTGAACGACGTCTACTTGATTGGCCCGCAGCACTTTGATCTGTCGATCTCCGAGGTTCGCGACAAGCTTGCTGATATTTCCGACATGGCCGACGTGATTGCCAAAGACT
This sequence comes from Spirochaetales bacterium, assembly GCA_037142615.1. GTDB lineage: Bacteria > Spirochaetota > Spirochaetia > JABEVK01 > JABEVK01 > JAIFLN01. The sequence goes on from JBAXAI010000012.1 coordinate 79,390, forward strand.
TGTGGGACGCCAACGGTGCCGCACATGCTCAGGTGATTGACGCTGATACCCAAAATGACGCTGCTCGCATTGCAGCGAATCTCGTGTTCACCTCGAGCCTTTCGACCGCGCACAACGCGGTTCGCGGCCTGACTTCCGAGGAAATTCTGGAATGTGCCATTAGTCCGTTTCAAGATGCTGCCAGCATCACTACGGCATTGGAGCAACTCAACTTGCAGGCATGGTACTTGCACCACTCGGGCGAAGGGAAGTACTTCTTCGACAGGGTCGAGAACCTGACCAAGCTATTGCAGGACCTCGCGGAGAAGGCACCAAGACCTCAGGTCGACCAGGTGATTCAGAAGAGACTATCCGATCTCTTTCAGCCGACCCGCAAAGTTGCGTACGAAGAAATGATCGCGCTCCCGACTCTCTCGGAGGTGGAAGACACTATCCGAAAAAAGCGAGTCCTACTCATTCTACCCCCTGAGGGTAAGATCCCTTCCGACGGACTTGAGAAGTTCTTCCAGTCGATTCAGTCCAAAAACAACTTGTTGGTGCTGACCGGGGAAAAGAGCGTGATGGACAACCTTGAGGCCAAAGCAAGGTACGTGTTCGCATCCATCAAAGCTGAATCCAGAATCCCCAAGGGACACGCTCAGCGTGAAGAACTCGAGCGGAAGCAAGAACAGTACTCTGCTGACCTTCTGACCGCGACCCTCAACACGTTCGATAAGGTAGTGTTCCCCACCCAACGTTCGGGTCAACAGGCTCGCCTTGTCTCCAAGCCGCTTTCTCAAAGCTATAACCAGAGCAAACCTTACAATGGTGAACAGCAGATAGAGGCCACGTTGGCGGCGGACCCTCTGAAGTTGTATGTCGATGTTGCCCAAGATTTTGAGGCGATTCGCGACAAAGCGCAGGATTTACTGTGGCCGCAAGGGAGCGACGATACGAGGTGGACGGACGCTCGAGAGCGGGCAACTCAGGAACCGGCCATGCCCTGGCTACCGTCCGTAGGTTCCGCAGGTCTCGAACTCGTGAAACAACTGGCTCTCAGCCATGGCAAGTGGGAAGATCTGGGGAACGGATACGTCACCAAGAAACCCCGCCCCAAGAAGGCGTCGTTGCAGATTTCGCAGGAGTCGGAGCCCGACGACGAAGGCCGAGTCCGCTTGAGGCTGGTACCTCAGAACGCAGGCAATCAACCCAAAATCTACGTTCAGGAAGAAGGGTCGGTCTCACCTTCCAGCCCAGTTCATCTAGATACACTGTTTTCAACCAAAGCCTTGTGGGCCGAGTTTCTTGTTGTAGACCCTTCGGGCCAAGCCCTGCCCGGTGAGCCAATACGGTGGGACAACGAGCTGGTGATTCGTCATCGGGTAAGCGGTCAAGGAGCCCACCGAAGCGTGGAGTTGTACCTGTCGCCGCGCGGAAAACTTTGGTACAGCCTCGATGGTACAGAACCTCGAAACGGTGCCTCCTATGATGGCTCCTTCGAAGTCGCAGAAACGGGAGGCCGGCTGCTTGTCTATGGCAAAGCCGACGCCCTTGAAAAAAAGGCTGACTTCACGATTCCGGCAGTTCAGCAAAACGAAGTCACCTTCGACGAGAGTCGGCCCGCAAGTCTAGTTCGGCCTTCACCGTTTCGCCTTGACTCGCGACAGAAGACATTCGAGCTCTTGGAGCTAGCTGCAACCCAACAAGTGGTGTTTTCCAAACTCTCGCTGGCCGTCGGCCAAATGGCTTCTGCGATTTCGGTGACAATCCCACAGAAAGAAGTTAGCGCCGAGTATCTTCTGAAGATTGTGAAGGCCATTAGCGACGACCTGCCAGCCAGCGAACCTATCACTTTAGGGTTTTGCCGCGCCCAGTTTCGCCTTGGCAAAGAGCTCAAGGAGTTCACCGACCGAGCTGGCTTCAATCCGCAGGCAGGAGACATTGTTCAGTGAACAATCTGCCCCAGTTTGAAGACTTTGGTGCACCCACTAGGGTGGGCTCTCACATCTTCTTGGTCGATATTCCCATCAGTCGTTCAGAGCCGGTTCTCATTCTGGAAAACTATGGCTTCCTTGGCGGTGAACGGGGTATTCCCGAGAAGGAAACCCGCGTCAGTCTGAATCGCAGCCATTGGTACGGTATTTCGGAGATCGCCCGACAAGACTTCAACGATCGGCTCAAGGGCAAGAAGATGACGACGAGCCGATGGACGACCGGCCTGAACAAACTCGACAAGCTATTGGGCAAAGAACTCTGCGTGCTAGCCTGGGCAGCAGAGCAGTCGTCGTTGGAACAGCTGCCCATCGTTTGCCACAGGTGGGTGTCGCTCCGACCAGAGGAACGCTGGTGGTTGTTTCGCATGACTGTCGCCGAGGCAGGGCTGGCGCAAGACCTCGACCGAGGCTGGCGAAAGGCCCTCCACTTTGCTCTTTCTGATGGTAAGATTGACGAGCGGCGCATCAAGCGCCCCCGACCCGATGACGACGACGAGGATTTGTCGTTGTTCGGTGGTTCCGTGCAGGAGGTTCACCAGTGATTAGCCACCTCAGCGTTGAAAACTTTGCGGCACTGGAGCAGGCCGAGCTCGACTTTTCCCCGGGGCTGAATGTCATCCTGGGCGAGAACAGCACCGGCAAAAGTTTGCTGATGAAATTGATGTATTCCGGCGCTTGGGTCAGCCACTCCTTGGGGAAAGGCGACCGCAAAACCAAAGATGAGCTGCAGCGAGCCATAGCTGACAAGCTGAAGGCAGTGTGCATTCCTGAATCTCTTGGGAGACTCGTTACCCGGAAGGCGGGCCGAAATCGGTGCACGGTTCGGGTATCGTTCAGCGAACCCCAGAATGCCTCATTCGGGTTCTCATTCGCCACAAATAGCGATCGTGAAGCCAAACTCGACGGCGCCACCCCCGAAGGCTACCTGAGCTCATCGCCTATTTTCATTCCAACAAAAGAAGTTCTTTCGGTGTTCCCCAATTTTGCAGCGACACTTCGCTCCAAGCACCTCTTCTTTGACGATACATACCTTGATTTGCTCGACGCACTCGACCAGCCAGTCAACAAAGGGGCCCCCAAGAAGGACGAAAGAGAACTCCGGGATTCACTGGAGCAGGCAATGGCGGGTCGCGTTGTGTTCGACGGAGGCCGCTTCTACTACCTGCCCGAAGCAGAGGGCAAAGGGAAGATTGAAATGCCGTTGGTTGCCGAAGGCCTACGGAAGATTTCGATCTTGACCTACCTAGTGATGAACGGTGGCCTGCGCAATAAGTCTCTCTTATTCTGGGACGAACCTGAGGTTAACTTGAACCCCAAACTGATGCGCAGACTTGCCGTCGTGTTGGTCGACATGGCCGAGCGCGGGGTTCAAGTGATCCTTGCCACTCATAGTCTGTTCTTGCTCCGCGAGTTGGTCATTGCTCGCGCCAGTAGCAAGACGAAAGAACCCGTGCGTTTCTTTGCCCTTTCGAAGCAAGGAGACACGCAGAGGGTGACGCAAGGTGACTCGGTCGAAGAGGTCGACCCGTTGGCCAGTCTCGATGCGGAACTGGAACAGAGCGATCGGTACCTGGAGCTTCCTTGATGCAAGTCTTCGACGAGCAGGGAATTGCGTTTGCCTTTCCTGACGACTTTGTCGTTTTTCGCCCTCAACACTCCGTTTTTTACAGAAAGTTGTGGCAGCGGTTTTCGATCCCCGACGCGGCGGGCGAGAAAGGAAACAAAGAAGCTGACTTCGTTGCCGTCGACCGAAAGGAGCAACGCCTTTGGCTCATCGAGGCCAAGGACTATCGTGTCCACGAACGCACCAAGCCCGGGTCACTGTCGCAGGAGTTTGCCCGCAAATGCCGCGATTCGCTGGCATTGTTGGCCGCGTTGCAGCTCAGTAGCACCGCAGCCGAGGTTGGCGAAACAGCGAGCGGGCTGTTGGATGGTCTCAAGAAGGTTTCTTGCGTCTTGCACGTCGAGCAGAAGGCAGGTGAAAAACTTTTCCCGCTGGCGGTCAGACCCACTGACCTGAAAGACGCACTGCGTCGCGAACTACATGCCCTTGACCCCCAGGCGCTCACGGGTACGGCTGCGGAGCTCGCAACACTTCAACTTCCCTTCACCATCACCGTCTAGGAGCCCCCATGCCAGTAGTTCCCTTTTCCCTCAAAGAAGCACCGGCGTTGATCGAAACGCTGTTCCCGGCCCAGAAGTTGTCGATCGAAGCGTACAAGGAACAGATGGCGGGCAGCGGCAAGACCTTGACCGCTTTGGGAAGCTACTGGAAGGGCCGCAAGCCGCTCATCTTGAACCGTGCCTGTGTCTTGGGCTGCCTGCTGCCGGTGACTGCCAACCCCATCCGGGACCTCGAGATTTTCGAGAAGCTAATGGCCATGGACGAAACCGCGCTAACTCACCGTCTCAAGGCCAAGAACGACAAGAAGAGTCGCTCTCTTATTTCCAGCTATCAACATAAGGTCGATGCCGCCTGTCGCCCCGAGGAGTGCGACAACACTTTGTACGACGGGATTTGGCCCGAGGTAAACGCTCACTTGGGCACCGAAGCGACGAGCTTTCCCGAGTTGGTGGAACAGCTGGGAATCATGCGCTTTGGCCACCGTCCCCGGTTTGCCGACGTGTTTTCGGGCAGCGGGCAGATTCCCTTCGAGGCCGCCCGGCTGGGCTGCGACGTGTACGCCAGCGACCTGAACCCCGTGGCCTGCATGCTTACTTGGGGCTCGTTTCATTTGGTGGGTGCCCAGCCCGAGGAGCGGCAAGAGATTGCAGTGGCGCAGGCACGGTTGGTGCAGAAGGTGCAGTCCGAAGTCGATGCCTTGGGCATCGAGAACGACGGCAAGGGATGGCGGGCTAAGGCCTTTCTGTATTGCGTCGAGGTAAGGTGCCCCCAGACAGGCTGGATGGTGCCGCTGATTCCCAGTTTGATTGTCAGCCAGCCACGTACGGGCGAGGTGCGCAACAACGTGGTGGTTCAGCTGGTTCCCCTGCCCGCCGAAAAGCGCTACCGCATTGATGTGGTTTCGTTCGCCACTGAAGCCCAACTGGCTCAAGCCGAACTCGGCACCGTACAGGGCGGCGAGATGGTGCATTCGCCCGACGGTACCAAGGTGTACCGCACCAAGATCAGCACCTTGCGGGGGGATTACGCCGAGGGCGGCGAAACCAAGAACAGGCTGCGAATGTGGGAAAAGCATGACTTTGTAGCTCGGCCCCACGACCTATACCAAGAGCGACTGTACTGTGTGCAGTGGCTTCGCACCAAAGCCGCTGGCCGGGGGCAGGAGTACGAGTTCCGGTCGGTGACTCCCGACGACCTGACGCGCGAGAAAACAGTGATCGACTTTGTGGGATCACGGCTGGCCGAATGGCAGGCCAAGGGTTGGGTCCCCGACATGGTGATCGAGGCCGGGGCCAAGACCGACGAGCCGATTCGCACCCGGGGCTGGACTCACTGGCACCACCTGTTCAACCCGAGGCAGTTGCTGGTGGCGGGGTTGGTGCGGCAAAACATCAACTCCACCACGGCGTTCGGACTGTCGCAGGTGATCAACTGGAACAGCCGGTTGTGTCGATGGAATATGGGCAGCGGTGGCGGTGGCAGTATCCAGGACGTATTCTACAATCAGGCTCTCAATACTCTTTTCAACTACGGTTGTCGTAACACAGCTCTGGCCCTTACCCAGGTCGACCTCGGTGCCAGGAGCTTTCCTTTCGCCAAAGGAGTGAAGGCTGAAGTGAAGACTCACGCGGCCAACGCCATCACCGCGCCCACCGATCTGTTCATCACCGACCCGCCGTACGGCGACGCCGTCAAGTACGAAGAAATCCTCGAGTTCTTCATCGCCTGGCTGCGCAAGAACCCGCCTGCCGAGTTCAAAGGTTGGGTGTGGGACAGCCGCCGGGTGATGGCCATCAAGGGTGAAGACGACAAGTTCCGGCAGGCCATGATCGACGCGTATTCGGCCATTACGCGTTGTATGCCCGACAACGGTATGCAGGTCATCATGTTCACCCACCAGTCGGGCAGCATTTGGGCCGACATGGCGCACATCGTGTGGGCGGCGGGGCTGCAGGTCACGGCGGCGTAGTACGTGGTCACCGAAACCGACAGCGCCTTGCGCGGCAGCAACAACGTCAAAGGAACAGTGCTTCTGGTACTCCGCAAACGACAGGGTGAACACAAAAGCAGCCGCAGCGACTTGGGGTGGGAACTGCAAGAAGAAGTCGACCGGCAAGTGCAGACTCTGACCGGTCTGAACCAGAGCGCGAAGACTCTGTACCGAGACGAAAACTTGTTCAGCGACGCCGACCTACAGATGGCGGGCTACGCGGCGGCGCTGCGAGTGCTTACCCGGTACACATTCATCGACGGCAAAGACATGCGTATCGAGGCCGGGCGCCCCAAACAGAAGGGCAAGAAGGACTTTGTCGAGCAGCTGATCGACTTTGCCGTCGAGACCGCCAACGGGGCTTTGGTCCCCTTGGGGCTGGAACGTTCCGTGTGGGAAAAGCTTACCCCCGGCGAGCGGTTCTACCTCAAGATGATCGACCTCGAGTCGCAAGGGGCCAAGTCGCTCGACAACTACCAAAACTTCGCCAAAGCGTTCAAGGTGCCTGACTACCGGCTGTACCTGGCCGAAGACCGGGCCAACCATGCCCGCCTTAAGTCAGGCGCCGATTTTGGACGCAGCGAAATGTCCGACTCTTCCGAACTGGCGGGCACCCGGCTCCGGGGCTTGCTGTATGGCTTGATGGAACTGGGCCAAGGCGTCGAGTCCGACGATGTGCTGGGTCACCTGAGTCTGAACGTGAAGAACTACTTCAACTGCCGTTTGGAACTTGTCGAAATCGCCGACTTCTTGGCCGCCAAGCTGGAGCACCTGGACGCCGACCAGGCCAGCCACGCACGCGTGCTGCGCGACCTGGTACGCCACCAGAAACTCGGCGCCTGGGAAAACTGATGCCGATTCGACGTTTTTCCTCGCTGCACGAGCGCCTCGACAAGAGCTTTCTGGCCGAACACCTCAAGGGTGCCCGCTCATATCGCCGCATCGCCGGGTACTTCCGGTCGTCCATCTTCGAGCTGGTGGGCGAAGAAATCGCCGGTATTCCCGACGTACGAATTCTGTGCAACAGCGAACTCGATGTGCACGACATCAATGTAGCCCAGGAAGCCAGCCGCAACGTTGCCTTGAAGGAAAAGTGGAATCAGGTTCCTGTGGAAGTGGAAGGGCTACTCCACAAGCACCGTTATAGGGCCCTCTACGACTTGCTCATGGCCGGAAACCTGAAGATCCAGGTGGTTCCCAAAGACAGCGTGTTCGTGCACGGCAAGGCGGGCGTCATCGAAGGCGCCGATGGCAAGCGGATCGCCTTCTTGGGCTCGATCAACGAAAGCAAGTCGGCGTTCCTGACCAATTACGAAATTCTTTGGGAAGACGACAGCCCGGAAGGTGTCGCGTGGGTCGACCGTGAGTTTGACGAGCTTTGGAAGCGCAGCTACCCCTTGCCGCAAGCCATTATCGAAGAAATCGGCAGAGTGGCCAACCGAACCGAGGTCAGGTTCGAGGATTTAGAAGACGCCGACATTCCCGCCTCGGCGTTGGTAGAGGCGCCCATCTACCGTGGCGGCGAGCAATTGCAGCCCTGGCAGCGGTCCTTCGTGACGCTATTTCAGAAGCATCGCGATATGTACGGCAAAGTACGCCTATTGCTGGCCGACGAAGTCGGGTTGGGAAAGACCCTCTCACTGGCCACCGCAGCGATGGTGGCCAACCTCATGGGCGATGGCCCCGTTCTCATCCTGTGCCCGGCGACCTTGGTGTGGCAATGGCAGGTCGAACTCAAAGATCGGCTGGGGATTCCCAGCTGCGTGTGGGAATCCAGCAAGAAGGTTTGGGTCGACCCCGAGGGCCGGGTGATCCCTACCAAGGGTGCCGAAGACATCGCCAAGTGTCCCTTCCAAGTCGCCATTGTCTCTACGGGGCTCATTTTCCAATCGTCCCGCGCGCGCGAACCCGAGGTGTTGTTGCAGCGCCGGGGTGGCTACGGAACTGTAGTGCTGGACGAGGCACACAAAGCCCGCAAGCGCGGTGGCCTGGGCCAACGTGACGCCGAACCCAACAACCTGCTTGAGTTCATGCTCCGCATTGGCGAGAAAACTCGACACCTGCTTTTGGGAACGGCGACGCCCATCCAAACCAACGTGGAAGAGCTTTGGGACCTCATGGAGATCCTTTCGGTCAAGGCGGAGTTCGTGCTGGGTCGGGAAACGCCTTCTTACTGGCGCCGCATGGACTTCGCGCTCCCACTGATCAAAGGGGAATCGGTACCTGAAAGTGCGCTCGAAGCTTGGGATCTGCTTCGAAACCCACTGCCACCGATTCAGGAGACCTGCGAACCGGCTGCGATGATTCGGACCCTGCTCGAGTTGGAAGACAGTCGATTCTTCGTTCCTACAGGATACCATCAGCTCGATCCGACCGTTCAGATGCAGGTAGACCAAGCTATGGAACCAGGTTTTTTTCGCGAACATAACCCTTTGCTCAGGCACGTCGTCTTGCGGAAACGGGCCCGATTGGAAGACTTGGGTCTGTTGGAACGCATCCGTGTCGACGTTCATCCGGACCCTGAATTGGGCCCTGGAGCCTACCCCGGAATCCCCTTTGCCGTAGAGGGACAGGGACTCCTGACCAATCAACCGTTCAACCTAGCTTACCGAGCTGCCGAGGAATTTACGCGCCTCCTTGCATCCAAAGTAAAGAGTGCGGGGTTCATGAAGTCCCTGATGCTGCAACGAATCTGCTCGAGCTTTGCGTCGGGACTTTCGACAGCCCGAAAGATCATGGCAAAAGCAATCTTGGGCGACTCGGAAGATGAATCCCAATCGATGTCTGCCGTCTACGACGCCATTGGCGAAGAAGAACTCGCCCAACTGCAGATCATTGTTGACGAGCTTTCGCGGCCGGAAGCCCGTGACCCCAAACTGGGGGCGGTGAAGCATTTTCTGCTGGAACATCGGTCCGCGTTTGATGACACTTTGGCTCAACCTCACAACTGGCTCGAATACGGGTGCATCATCTTTTCGCAGTACTACGACACTGCGCTCTGGGTGGCGAAAGAGCTCGCCAGGGTGCTCCCCGACGAACCGGTCGGTGTCTACGCTGGTTCAGAGAAGAGTGGGATCTACCGCAACGACGACTTCAGTAGCGTTGAGCGTCATCAGCTCAAACTTGCGGTCAAAGATCGAAGTATCCGGCTCATGGTGGCTACCGACGCGGCGTGTGAGGGACTCAACCTTCAAACCCTTGGAACACTAATAAACGTTGACCTCCCGTGGAACCCGAGCCGTCTGGAACAACGTCTGGGCCGCATCAAGCGCTTTGGTCAGGCTCGCAGAAGCGTCGACATGCTCAATTTGGTCTACCACGACACCCAGGACCAGAAGGTCTATTCAGTGATTTCCCAGCGACTTAAGGACAAGTTCGACATTTTCGGCAGCCTTCCCGATACGATCGACGACGAGTGGATTGCCGACGAGCAAACATTGGAAGAGCGACTAAATCAGTACCTCCATCTCCGTGATCAAGCCAAGAATGCGTTTGAACTCCGCTATGAAGATGACGTCGACCCCGAGAAGAATCGATGGGAGCTTTGTAGCCGAGTTCTCAGTCGAAAGGACATCGAAGAGAGAATGGCAAAGAGTTGGTAAGGGCTCCGGGCAGCGCCCGGCGAGGGGGTAGCGGAAGACCCCGCAGGCGCAGCCGAGGAGGCTGAAGCGAGGGGGAGACTTCCCCCCTTGGTCCAGTCGACCTACCAAGCTCCTCGGCCGAGATCGGGGCTTTGGCTAAGCCGAGGGAGAAGCGAGGACCGCAGGCGTACTGGAAGTACGTCGAGGACCGGAGCCGCCCTAGGCGACGCCAAAGACCCGAGATCGGCCGAGGAGGGCACGAGCCCATCGAGCACCGCCACATCGACTGCGAAGAAAGCTACACCGGCATCGTCACCGAAAAGCTGAGCATGCGCAAATGCCGCATGACCAACATGGTCAACCACGGCAGCGGTCGCGTGCGCCTGGAGTTTTCGGCCCCCAGCCGCTCGCTCATCGGTTACCGCGACGAGTTCCTCACCGATACCAAAGGCACCGGCCTGATGAACAGCTACCTCGCCGGCTACGAACCCTACCGCGGCGAAATCCCGAGCCGTAACAACGGCTCTTTGGTGTGCGACCGCCAGGGCGAAGCCGTGGCCTACGGCATTTTCCACCTCGAACCCCGCGGCCGCATTTTCGTGGTGCCCGGCGACAAGGTGTACGAAGGCATGATCGTCGGCGAACACAACCGCGACCTCGACCTCGACATCAACGTGTGCAAGGAAAAGAAACTCAGCAACATGCGCTCCGCCGGCAAAGACGACAACATTTTGCTCACGCCCGTGAAGCCCATGACGCTAGAGGCCAGCCTGAACTTTTTGCGCGACGACGAGTGGCTGGAAGTGACCCCGAAGAATTTGCGGTTGCGGAAGCAATACCTGGGGATTGCGGATCGGAAGCAACACAGTAAGAAACTCAACGACGGGGTGTAGCTAGGACCGGAGAGTTTTTGGCGAAGCCAGAAACTCTGGGGCTAAGGTACCGTAGGTGCCGTGCCCGCGCTCCATAAAAACAGCCCCGTCAACGGGGCTGTTTGTTATTGCGCTACCCCGGCGCAGACTTCGCTAGCGCCTGCCGGGCGTCGCCCGGAGCCCGGATCGCGTGCTATAACACTCCTGTGAGACCGATTCATGGCGAATGAAGCCGCTGCCCGCCTCAAGATCAATCACTTGCTCACCACCGCCGGCTGGAGGCTCCTCGACGAAGGCGACCTGCGCGCCAACGTGCATGTCGAGGCCAAGAGCGACGCAGGGTTTGCAGACTACCTGCTGTTCGACTCGCAAGGCTTCCCGCTCGCGGTCATCGAGGCCAAGGCGCCTGCCAAGAACCCGTTGGTGGGCAAGGAACAGGCGCGCGGCTATGCCAAAGATCACCATGTGCGGTTTGTGTTCTTGTGCAATGGTGAGGAATCGTATTTGTGGGACGTGGCGACCGGCGATCCCGAGCCGCTGACCCACTGGCCCAGCCCTGAAGCGCTTGAGGCCAAGGCTCGAGTGCAAGCAACCGGAAAGTCGGCCTTCGTCGATCCGTATCGGGCCCGGGGACTCCTGGCGTCCGAAGCCGTGGCCGACGACTACATTGCCCGTACCCAGGACAGCCACTACGACGAGCACGCCAGTTGGAAGAACTCCGCGTTGCGGCCCGGGTACATCGCAGAGCTCAAACTCAGGTTTCTTAGGCCGTACCAAGTCGAGGCCCTCGCCGCCATCCAAGCCGCAGTGGGTCAGGGCCGAAGCCGGTTCCTACTCGAAATGGCCACTGGCACCGGCAAGACTCTCACCAGCGCTGCCCTCATCAAGCTGTTCTTGCGCACCGGGGCCGCACATCGCGTGCTGTTCCTGGTGGATCGGCTGGAGTTGGAAGACCAGGCGCAGAAGGCTTTCGTCGCTCAATTGGCCCGCGACTACCGAAGTGTCATCTACAAGCAGCACCGAGGTGACTGGCGACAGGCACATATCGTCGTCACAACCGTGCAGTCGCTGATGGCTTCGGACCGGTACAAGGAAGAGTTCAGCCCTAGTGACTTCGGGTTGGTGATCAGCGACGAGGCGCACCGGTCGATCTCGGGGCAGGCCCGCGACGTGTTCGAATACTTCCGGGGGTACAAGTTGGGGCTCACCGCGACCCCACGCGACTTGCTTCGTGGTATTTGGGCCAAAGAGACCGGCATCAGCGAGTTCGAGCTCGAGAAGCGCGTGCTGTTCGATACCTACCGTGTCTTCGGCTGCGAGTCGGGGGTGCCCACCTACCGCTTTGGGCTGCTCGATGGCGTCAAGGGCGGCTACCTGGTCAACCCCACCGTGCTTGATTGCCGCACCGACAAGACCACGCAATTGCTGTCGGAGCAGGGCTTGGCTTTTGAGGCCAAGGATGAGGACGGCAATGATGTCGCCGAGACCTTCGGCAAACGCGACTTCGAGCGCACGTACTTCAGCCCCGAGACCAACCAGTCGTTCGTGGCCACGTTCTTGGACCACGCGCTCACCGACCCCATCACCCACGAGCTGGGCAAGAGCCTGATCTTCTGCGTCAGCCAGAGTCACGCGGCCAAGATCACCAACCTGCTCAACCAGGAAGCCAGCCGCCGTTGGCCGGGGCGCTACCAGTCCGACTTTGCCCTGCAAGTGACCAGCAGCGTGGCCGACGCCCAAGCCATGACCGTGCGCTTCAGTGAGAACACGCTCGGTGGCAAGACCAAGATGGTGAACGACTACACGTCGAGCCGGGTGCGTATCTGCGTTACGGTGGGAATGATGACCACCGGCTACGACTGCGCCGACCTGCTCAACGTGGTGCTGATGCGGCCCGTTTTCAGCCCGTCAGAGTTCATCCAAATGAAGGGGCGGGGAACCCGGCTGCATACCTATGAGTGGACCGAACCCAAGACCCGCCAGCGCTTTGCGCACAAGAAAACCGGCTTCCATCTGTTCGACTTTTTCGCCAACTACGAGTTTTTCGAGGCGGAGTACGACTACGACGCCGTCAAACCGGTGCCGCTCAGCCGCGCCGAGCTGGGGGTGCACGACGACAAGTTCGAGGTACCCAAGCCGCTGGGTTCGGTGATCGACGACAGCCCCGATGCGCTCAAGGCCACCAACTGGATCACCATCGGTGTCGACGGCATGAAGATCGACCGCCTGTTCTGGCAGGACTTCAGCACGCAAGTGACCGACGACGCCGACATTGCGGATGCGGCCGCCCGCGACGACTGGGACCGCGTAAGCAGCTACATCCACGAGCGTTTGCTCGGCGGCGAGGGCGGTGCGAGTCCCATTGCCGAAACCGACACCAGCGACCGAGGGCGCAGTCTCGACGTGATCCGCACCCTTTTGGCTCGCCGCGATGGTCCGGCCCTTGAGGCCCTATTCGCCAAGCTGTTTGGTCGCTCCATCCAGCTGCCCACCAAGCAGGACCTGCTCACCCAGGCCTTCGAGCGGTTTGCCCGCATGCATCCGCCCCGGCCCGAAGCCCTCGACGACGTGAGGTTCTTCTTTTTCAGCTACGTGGGCGAGCCTCGCATCCGGGCGCTCATCGATGAGGGCCGTCTGGCCGAGCTCAACAGTACCGCGCTGACCCCCGACCGCCTCAAGCGCGTGCCTGACTGGCGGGGAATCGTGAAAGCTCTGCAGACCGAGGTGGATTGGGATAGGTTCGGAGCGTGACGACCGTCTTGACTTACATGTCACGTGGGATTAGTCTGAATCTATCTTCCCCGTAGGCATTGCGTTCTGCGGGCCCCCAGGGTTTAGCTCTGGGTTTTTTTTTGCCCGAAGGATGCCATGAAACGAGTCGCCGCGTTTGTCGATGGGTTCAATCTCTACCATGCCCTTGAAAATCTGGATTCTCCGAAGGTGAAGTGGCTCGACCTTCAGGGCCTTGTCCGCTCGGTACTGAAATCAGATGAAAAGCTGGTCTCAACGTTGTATTTCACGGCGTACGCGACTTGGGATGACGAAAAGGCAGCGCGGCATAAGAAGTACATTCGAGCCCTTGAACTGACGGGTGTACAAGTGATACTCGGCAAGTTCAAACGAAGGAATCGCACCTGTCGCGAGTGTGGTGCCCGAGCCGTCGACCACGAGGAAAAACGGACCGATGTCAACATTGCGACCCACCTGCTTCGAGGTGCCTTTCTGAACGAGTTCGACCTCGCCATTGTCGTCTCCGGTGACACCGACCTGATTCCTGCCATCGACGCGGTGAAAGAACTGTTCCCAGCCAAGCGAGTGGGCATCTTGTTCCCTATGAACCGCCATACCACCGAGATGGAGCAGAGCGCCGACTTCAGCGAGTCCGTGAAGCTGCCAGCGCTCCTGGCCAACCGTCTGCCCGACCAGATCCGCCTTCCGAGCGGAAAGTACCTTACGCCGCCCACCGAGTGGCAATAGCGAGTCTTCCATGCTCAACGCCGACACGAAACGACGCATCAACGCCTGCCGCGACATTCTGGTGGGCAAGGTGACCGACCCCAAGGCGCAGGTGGAGCAGATCACCATCGCGCTGATGTACAAGTTCATGAACGACATGGACCACGAGGTGCGCGACCTGGGCGGGGCGTCGTCGTTCTTCGCCGGCGAGTTTGCCACCTACAGCTGGGACCGCATCACCGACCCGCGGCTGGGCGGCGAGGAGCGCCTGCGCCTGTACGCCGAGGGCATCGAGGCCGTGGTGAAAAACCCGGGCGTGCCCGAGCTGTTCCGCCAGATCTTCCGCAACGCGTACTTGCCCTACCGCGACCCTGAGACGTTCAACCTGTTCAGCCAGGAGATTTCGGGCTTTCGGTACGAGCACAGCGAAGACCTGGGCGACGCCTTTGAGTACCTACTCAGCGTGATGCAGAGCCAGGGCGACGCCGGCCAGTTCCGCACCCCGCGCCACATCATCGACTTCATGGTCGAGGTGGTGAAGCCCCAGCCCGGCGAGGCCATCCTCGACCCGGCCTGCGGCACGGCCGGGTTCCTCATCAGCGCGTACAAGCACATCGTGAAGCATCACCAACTGACCCCCGCACAGACCGAAGACCTGCACCGCAACGTGGAAGGCTACGACATCAGCCCCGACATGGTTCGCCTAAGCCGTGTGAACCTGTACCTGCACCAGTTCGCCGACCCCCGCGTGGTGGAATACGACACCCTGACCAGCGAGGACCGCTGGGGCCGCCGCTTCGACGTCATTCTGGCCAACCCGCCGTTCATGACGCCCAAGGGAGGCATCCGCCCGCACCGCAAGTTCAGCCTGGAGTCGAACCGCAGCGAGGTGCTGTTTGTCGACTACATTGCCGAGCATCTGATGGCCGGGGGGCGGGCCGCCGTCATCGTGCCCGAAGGCATCATCTTCCAGTCGGGCAAGGCCTACCAACAGCTGCGCCGCATGCTGGTCGAAAGCAGCCTGTGGGCCGTGGTCAGCCTGCCCGCCGGAGTGTTCAACCCGTACAGCGGCGTCAAGACGAGCATTCTGTTCCTGGACCGGGGAATCGCCGAAAAGGGAGCCCCGGTGCTGTTTGCCCAGGTGAAGGCCGACGGCTACGACCTGGGTGCCCAACGCCGCGCCGTGGCCGCCAACGACCTGCCCGCCGCGCTGGCCTTGCTGAACGACGCCCACACCCGCCTGAGCCGGGGAGAGGTTCCCGCCGACTTTCGCGACAGCCTGACTGACCACGCCCTGACTCACCTGTTTGTGCCCCGCGCCGTGCTGGCCGAAGGCGATGCCAACCTGAGCGGCGAACGCTACCGAGTCGCCGCCGCCACCGGACCGAAGAAGTGGCCGATGGTGAAGCTGGGGGAGGTGTGTGACCTGCTTTCCGGACAACACATCGATACCGAGAAGTACAACTCGGAGGGTGTCGGTACTCCCTACCTTACTGGACCTGCGGACTTCGGGCCGACATACCCTCTCGTCTCGAAGTGGACCACCGAACCGAAAGTTCTGGCGAATGCGGGAGATATCCTAATCACGGTAAAGGGTTCTGGGGTTGGGAAGGTGAACCGGCTGAATCTCGATGCCACCTGCATAAGCCGACAGCTGATGGCAATTCGCCCACGGGAGATCGAGGTTGGATTTCTATATGCACTGCTCCAGACGAAGTTCGAACATTTCCAGCTTGAGGGCGAGGGTGCTGCGATTCCGGGCCTTACTCGAGATGATGTGCTGTCACTCGAAATCCCTCTCCCCCCGCTCTCGGTGCAGCAGCAGATCGTGGCCGAAGTGGCCCGGTACCAGGCCGTGATCGACGGGGCACGACAGGTAGTGGACCACTGGAAGCCGAGCTTCGCCGTGGAACCCGAGTGGCCGGTGGTGAAGTTGGGGGAGGTGGCCATTAGGATCACCAAGGGCACCACGCCCACGACTATGGGCTTCAAGTACCATGAATCCGGTGTTGCATTCGTGAAGATCGAAGCTCTATCCGAAACTGGGGAAATCGACAGGAAGAAGCTCTCGTTCGTCGGGACAGATTGCCACGAGGCATTTTCCAGGAGTCAACTTGCCACCGGCGATGTTCTTTTTTCCATCGCCGGGACAGAAATGGGTATCACCGCGATTGTCACCGAGGAGATTATTCCCGCCAATACGAATCAGGCCTTGGCTATCATCCGACTTGGGACCTTGTGTATGCCTCGTTACGCCTTGAACTTCCTTCGTTCACCGCGCCTAAAGTCCCAAATCGAAGGTCTGAAAACAGGTGTGGCCCAATTCAACCTATCACTTGCCCAGGTTTCAGAGTTGGAAATTCCCCTCCCTCCCCTCGAAGTCCAGCAACAAATCGTGCAACGCATCGAGGCCGAGCGCGAGCTGGTAGAAGCCAACAAGCGGCTGATCGAGCTGATGAAGGCCCGGATCGACGAGACCATGGCGAGGGTGTGGGGATGATCGTCGACAACCGCGACGCGGTGGACCTCAGAGAGCTCCTTGAGGAGTACGGCGATCCCCATGACCTGGAAATCCTTCTGAAGAACGCCGGGGTCCAGCTTCCGTTCGGCGTCGGCACCTCGAAGCTTGGACTTGCGAACTATTTCCTTGAACGCCTGAACCGGGGAACGGTCGATGTCTTCCTGCTAGAATTCCTGTACCTCTGTGAGCAACGAGCGGGAGCTCGCATCGCGCGGACAGACTGGGATGTTCGTGACCATCATCGACAATTGCTTGACCTTTGCATCGCCCTCAGCACGAGGCTGACGGACGGCATGGCGCCGCGTGAACTTCACTCAGCCGAACGAAAACCCTTTACGGCTCGGTCTACGCTCCGTGAGCTGATCTCGACTGCCGAGACCGAGGTGTTTCTCGTCGACAACTACGTCGATCTAGCCACGCTGGACATTTTTCGCGAGTGTCACCATCCAATCAAACTATTGACGGGACCAACCCCTAGAAACATACCCGAGAGTCTACGTGGCTCGATGAAGAGTTTCCGAGATGAGGGATTTCGTATTGAAGTCCGGACTTGTTCTGACCTTCATGACCGGATTCTGTTTTTCAACGAAAAGGCCTGGCTATTGGGCTCCAGCATCAAGCACGCAGGGGTGAAGCAGCTCAACATGATCCAATTTGAGGCTCCCGAGATCGTCGAAAGTGTCATGAAAGAGGCCACCGAGAAATGGAACCTCGCGCAGGTTTGGGAATAGTGAGGGTTCTAGGCGCGCAAGCCGAAGGCGTCGCAGAGCCCGGTCATCATTTTGGAAAAGTGGGGCGTGATGGGAGAAGAGTCCGTGGGAGCGGGGTAGTCCACGTGGCAGAGGCAGCCTGCGCAGGCTTGACTTCGACGCAATTTCGGACGATATATTTGGCATGAGTGACTTCCTGTTCGCCCGTCCTTCCGTACTGGAAGGCATCGGGAGAAACCTCGACCTGTTTGGCACGATGCAGATGTACAACGCTTCTGATACACCCGAACAGGCTGACACTTTGGCCTTCTTCGCCGACCTTGCTGCGCTCAAATCCGACGCTGCGGCGGCATATGCAGCACTGGTCAAGAACTATGAGTCGTCGCGGAAAGAGTAGTGGTCAGCTTTCCCACACCGCGGGAAACTCTCCAGATCAGCACACCATGCAGAAGGTCCCTGCGGGGCAGTTAGCTTTTGCCGCATCACAAAATGTGCGGATCAGCCCGTTTCCTCCGCCGGCAGAAATGCAGGTCTACGAGCATTTGGCACCTGGGTTCACGGCCGAGTTCCTCGGAACCTACAAGAGTCAGGTGGAACATCGACAAAAGCTGGAGACTCTCGCGATCACGGGAGACAATACTCGAGCAAATCGTGCTCAGATCTTGTCATTCATCTTGGCAATTGTTTTCGGAATATTGGGGTTCTCGCTCATTTTGTTGGGTCGGGACGTTATCGGCTACGCTACATTGCTGGGCGCAATCGGCTCACTTCTACTCGCGTTCTTTGGGGGAACGTTCATGCGCTACCTTGAGCGAAGAGGAAAGGCTCGCCAGTCTCAGTAGCGGCTACTCGGCTTGGATTTCCGAAAAAAACCGATTACCCCTGCACGCTTCACCGGGGCATAAAAAAAGTCCCATCGGAGGCTAGGTGATGTTGCCATCACACAAGGCACGTGGCCTACGTTCACCGTCCCGGGACTTGTCTTTCAGTATGACACCACGGTGCCATTGGTCAATCACCCATTCTGGATCCGGGGGTCTTAGGGGGGCGTAAGCGCGAAAGCGCGTCGCCACGCCCCCTAGGCCGGGGGTAGCGCAAGAACAACCAGACCGTCGGGCTGGTTTTCTGGAGCGCAGGGGGCTTGGCACCCTCACTGATCTAGGAATGTTACCACATTGGTAACTCAATAATATTGACTCAAGCGGTAACTCATCCTATCCTGAACTTGGATGAGGATAATCTCCCGAAAAGCCCCCAAAGACTTTTATGAGACACTCATCCCGATGCCGAACAGCCCCTGTTGGCGTGGTACCGTGAAGCGAAGGATGCCGACTGGAACAACCCAGCCGACATCAAGGCCAAGTTTGGGTCGGCGAGCGTACTCAAGGACAAGATTGTGATTTTCAACATTGGTGGCAACAAGTACCGCTTGGTGGTGCGAGTTTTCT